>NZ_JBEFNI010000001.1:0-803734 GCF_051970275.1 Psychrobacter sp. ASPA161_9
CTTATCAGAAAGCGGGTTTTTTATGTTTGCCACAATACCGATAAAAAGTTTTGGCTATTTCGCTGTTTTAGTTTTTTGCGATTTGAGCAGCTCTTCTTCAAGGTAATGTATATTTTGAGCCTCATTGACAAAATCTTCATCAGCTAAGATTACATCACGATGCATGGGGATATTGGTCTTAATCCCTTCAATGACAAGCTCATCAAGCGCATGCAACGTCTTTGCAATCGCTTGTTGACGCGTTTGTCCATGACAAATAAGCTTACCAATCAGTGAGTCATAATAGCTAGGAATGTCATATCCAGGGTATAGATGGGAGTCAAAGCGAACACCAGCCCCACTAGGAGTATATAGCTGAGTGACCTTACCCGGGGATGGCATAAAAGTTACTGGGTCTTCAGCATTAATACGACACTCTATCGCATGACCTTGGACTTCAATTTCGCTTTGACGATACGATAAACCGTACCCTGCTGCAATTTTGAGCTGCTCAACGACCACATCAATACCAGTAATCATCTCGGTGATAGTATGCTCAACTTGCACCCGTGTATTCATCTCGATAAAGAAGAATTCGTTGTTTTCGAATAAGAACTCAAAGGTTCCAGCGCCACGATAATTAACCAGTTTACAAGCTTTGACACAAGCTTGTAAAATAGGTTCGCGCACATCATCAGGGATATCAGGAGCAGGAGCTTCTTCTAATACCTTTTGATGACGACGTTGTAGTGAGCAATCACGATCATACAGATGAATAGCATTACCATTACCATCGCCAAGTACTTGAATTTCAACGTGACGTGGGTTTTGTAGGTAGCGTTCCATATAGACTGTATCATCACCAAACCAAAGCTCAGCTTCTTGTCTCGCTGCTTGTACCTGACCGATAAGGTCATCGAAACGCTCAACGACACGCATACCACGACCGCCACCACCGGAAGCCGCTTTAACTATTAGCGGAAAGCCAATATTACGTGCTTGCTCTTCAGCATTGTGCATCGTAACGGCGCCAACTGAACCGGGAACAGTCGGTACGCCTGCTTTTTTCATCGCATTGATAGCAGAAACCTTATTGCCCATCAGACGAATATGATCTGCAGTAGGACCTACGAAGGTTAAGCCAGCTTCTTCAATACGTTCAGCAAATTCAGCATTTTCAGCCAAAAAACCATAACCAGGATGAATGGCGTCAGCACCAGAGATTTCAGCAGCCGTCAAAATAGTATTGATATTTAAGTAGCTTTCGCTAGCATTTGGTTTGCCAATACAGATGGCTTCATCAACGAAGCGTAGATGCATGAGGTTTTCATCAGCGGTGGAGTAGACACCGACAGTCTCGATACCAAGTGCTTTACACGCACGTACGATACGTAGAGCAATCTCACCTCGGTTGGCGATGAGCAGTTTTTTTATCATAGGGTCATCCTTGTCAAAGCGGCGTTGATCAATTCAATCGTTATGGATTATTCATATAGTATGAATATTAACGAGATATTGAGCGTAACAAAGTAAGGTATAGCAGTACAATTAGGCTTTATAGCGTATAACTGGCTGGCCAAACTGTACAACCTCAGAGTTGTCCACTAAGATTTCATCGATGACACCACTTTGAGTGGCCTCAAGCGGATTCATAATCTTCATCGCTTCGATAATACCAAGCGTATCGCCAGCCTGTACTTTTTGGCCAACTTTGGCAAACGGTGGATCGTTAGGGCTAGGAGCAGAATAGAATACTCCAACCATTGGTGAAGTCTCAACGCTACCGGCTTTGACAGCTGCTTTGGCTTCAGTAGCGATAGGTGCTGCACCAACAGTAGGCGCTGCCATCATCGTTGGGGCTGGCGCATCGTAGTGACGGGTTAAACTGATATGCTCATCGTCTGAACTAACTTCTAGATTGACTAGTTCGTTTTCTTCCATGAGGGCGATTAGCGTGCGTATTTTTTCGATATCCATAATTTTAATGATGCCTTTTTCTAAAATTGAAGAAAGAAATAGTGTAACAAAATATTGTGTAATTGATTGCTAATGATACCTATATTCGGCGCAATGAGCAATCAATGTACAGTTGTTAACTGGAATTTTTACATATTTTTGACTTTAAGGCGAGTATTAGTAACATGCGTCTTATTTTTATCGAGCTTTTTTTGACAACATTGAGCTTCTCTTAACAGTCTTTTGATTACTGTTTACGTACTAGATATAGCGTTAAAAGGAAGATCCATTTTATAAAAGGTACGTTGTTCATCATAATCGATGTCGCTAATGAGCGCTAGCATTGGTTACTAGAAGCTACGATAGAAAATTATGCTAGAAAGCTGAAAACCACTCTTAATGTTATCTTAAAAAGCAGTCATTAGCTTGTTATCAAAATAAACAAAACGAATTGTTTAAGCCCACATTGCCGTTAAGCGTTTTTGTTGGTAGCGTAAGCGCAGGGTGAGTAGAATGGAAGATAGGAATAAACCAGTAATCAATGCCATCCAAAACCCTTGTGCACCAACATCTGTAAAACGCACTAGGTAAACCCCCAGTGGCAAAGCGACTACCCAATAGCAGAAAAGCGTTACCCACATCGGTATCGTTGTATCTTGCATTCCGCGTAATATACCGGCTACGTTGACCTGCCAGCCGTCAAACAGCTGATAAGCCAGCGCAAAAATTAACAGGTGCATGGCTTGTGCGCGCAGCTCAAGATTGTCCGTAAACGCTGCAGCCAGTTGTGGTCTGAACAACCATATCCCAAGCATGCAGACAAGAGCAATGAGCACTGTCCAGATAAGTCCCGTTGCTTGTACGTGGCGTAAAGCCAGCAAATTCTTTTCGCCAAAGCGATTAGAGACCATAATAGTCAATGCCATTGCAACCGATATAGGAATCATGAATAGCTGCGAGGTCACCGAAAGAGCGACTTGATGTGACGCTGTGGCTAATTCACCTAATGGACTAATAACCAATGCGCCTAAACTAAATAAGCTGGCCTCAAAGAAGATAGAAAGACCAATTGGAATACCAAGCTTAAGTAGCTTAGTTATTTGCTCACGATTGGGAGCCGTAAAGCTATAGAAGAAACGTGTGCTAGCAAATTGCTGACGTTTAGAAAAAGTAGTATAAGCGCCTAAAAGTAGCACGTTAATCCATAGTACTAATGCCGTTGCAACTCCGCAACCGGCACCGCCCATCTCTGGCATACCAAATAGCCCGTGGATAAAAATATAATTGAGCGGAATATCTGCCAATAGACCAATAATACTAATAACTGTGACTGGTTCAGGTCGACCGAGCGCCTCGCAGTAACTACGCAACACAGCATAAATGGCAAGGGCAGGGAAGCCAAAAGAAACGCCATGCAGATATTGAGTGGCTATCGGTTGGATATTTTCGGGGACGCCCATTATACTTAGGACATTTGGCATCAAATTGACGATAATAAAACCGCAAAGACCGATAACACTAGCCGTCCATATCGACTGTTGAGTGATATGTGGGACTTGGCTGTGTTTGTTTTGCCCTATCGCTTCCCCAATTAGAGGAGTGGTGGCGATTAAAATACCTGTTGCCAATAAGAACAGCGGTAGCCAAATACCAGCGCCAACAGCGACAGCAGCCAAATCGAGCGCTGAGACGCGTCCCGCCATAATGGAGTCAACGACACCCAGTGCGGCTTGGCAAAATTGGGTAATCAAAATCGGTAGCGCCAGCACGCCTAAACGTAAGCTGTAGCTTTTAAAATCTATAAAGGATAATGGCAAAACCATAGTTAGCAACTTTTCATTATTCACGTTGGTTATTGTTAATATTCAAGTACTGCGATCAGTAAATCGTTAGCGAGGCAGTAACATAGGAATCGTGTCGATGATAATACTCCGATAAATAATATGAGCAAGTCTATATAAGCAGAGTATGAAAGAAATGCAGATGCTAAAACAAAAATAACCCGTCAATCTAAGAGATGCATTGACAGGTCAAAAGTAGATAGGATAATAAAGAGCTAGGGTATGATATCAACGCTTAAGAAGCGTCTGACATTTTTTAGAATAATTATAAATTTAACACTATGTTTATACTTCTAAAACCAAAGCCTATAAGGATTCAGGTAAATCTTGTACCACTGCTTGATAAGCAATCAGTTTATTACTCGCATCGAATGCTTGCACGACAATAGCGTAGTTAGTCGAAACATTTGGAATCACAGGCGTAAACCGGGTTTCGTGGTTGGTCAAAACAACATTCTGTACGTAACCGTTAGCACCAGACTCTGCTTTATTGACATCGATTTGACTGACCAATACCTGTTTGGTATTACTTGGATTCTGCCAAGTAACGGTTTTTTGGCTACCATTACCAGTGATGTCGAGCATCATAGTACCCAGCTTATAATCAAGCGCATAGGTGGTAAAGTTAGAACGATCACTGAGGGTATAAGTCACTTTACAGTTATCTTCAGCAGCTGAGAGGGTAGTGCCACCTAGACTATCTTGATACTCAAAACTACCGCGCCATGGTTTACCTGTTTGCTTATCTTCAAAACTACCTGCAAATGTAGTCATTAAGTTTGGCGTTTCAAGATTTAAATCATTGATATATTTTATATCTAAAAATTCTGCTGTATCGAGGCTACCAGTTACCTTACCTGTAATATAATTATCTACCTTAAAGCCTGTATTGACATCGAGTGTGCGGTTTTGTTGGCAAATCTGCTGTTGATAACTAATGCGCCCATCAACACTGCCAGCGCCATCGTTACTAATATCGAAATATATCGCCCCGATATCAATATCGCTATTATCACCATCATTGAGCTCGACGAAGTGACCGACATAGAGACCGCCACGACCACCCTCTGGTGTTAATTTATCTAAGAAATTATCCAATGATTCCTCTGGTAAAAATACAGACTCCAGAATCTCAGCCATACTTTTTTCATCATCAGTCAGCTTGTCTTCGACTTCTTTGACTTTATCTTCCACACGATCGTATTCGTTTTTAACTTGGTCTTCGATACGGTCGTACTCTTCTTTGACTTTATCACCATCGCTGCCACAGGCGCTTAGCGTAAGCCCCAATATACTGACAGTTAATACAGATAGTACGAGTTTGGGTGCGCTCATAAATGAGTCCTAGGATGTGAAAATAGTTTAGACAAAAGAACTAAGGCGTAAATCTAGGGCGTAAATATAGCAAACTTTGATAAGATAGTGATAGAAAAACCTTAAAGTGGTTTTATCTCATATAACTACGTAAAAAACTTGTTTGTTTTTTATATATGCAAATTATATATTGTCGATACAAGCGTTCATTACTCGCACTCATTACTATCTGGCACTAGCTCCAGTGTCTCCGCCATATCTATAATAGCCTGCCAGTGTTTGGGCTCAAGCGGTATAACTGTCAATTGCTCGCAGCCCTTTCTAAGTAGTAATGAATCCTCAAGTGTAGGGATAAATTTCAGTTCAGATAGTGGTAAGGTTTCTTTAAAAGCTTGCTCAAAAGTCACATCGACCATATACCAGCGTGGTTCTTCTTCGGTTGCGATGGGGTCGTAATGCCGATGTTCAGGATGAAACTGGGTCGGATCAGGGTAACCAGCTTGGCTTACGGTCATGATGCCAGCGACGCCAGATGGTTTTGCACTTGAATGATAAAAAAACACCTTATCACCTACCTTCATATCGTCGCGCATAAAGTTACGAGCGCGGTAGTTACGTACGCCGTCCCAACATTCTGTACCCAAACGTTGTAGGTCTTCAATTCCAAAAAAGCTTGGATTAGACTTCATTAGCCAATATGCCATATCGTGTATCCTAATATTTGTCATGTGATATTAAAGCTGTTACGTAGGTTGTTATAAGAGTGTTTGCACGATTTTCTATAACCTGCGCCTTATAAGTAAAGTTTATATATTTTGCCTGTCAGATGGCATTGGTGATAGTAACGTTTGTTGATACAAGCGTTTATGAATAGTTATAGTTAGTTCAATATAAAAAAGACACGTTAATAGAGTAAATTAGTAAAGACAGTGCTTTTCTTTCATGTACGTAGCCGTTATCCTAGCCGTATTTTTTGCGGTTTGCCGCCGCTTTTTATTGAATAAGTTTACGTTATGTCCAGATCTGAGTTCGATAATATTACAACGCCATCTAATGCTACGAGTACTTCTTGTATAGAAGCAATAGTCATACCGTTGGCTCTATACATTCATATTCCGTGGTGTGTGAAAAAATGCCCTTATTGTGATTTTAACTCGCACGAGTTGGGCGCTGATGTACAGTTATCAATGTATGATGAGTACGTAGATGCGCTCTTGCTAGATGCGCAGATGCAGCAGCCTCTAACTCAAGGGCGCCAGATTAGCTCAATATTTATTGGTGGTGGTACACCGTCATTATTACCGATTGTACAATATCAGCGTTTATTTGCAGGTTTACGAGCCTGCTTTGAATTTGCGGATGATATTGAAGTTACCATGGAGGCGAATCCTGGAACTTTGGAACATGCGCCATTCGCTGAGTATCTAAAAGTAGGTATTAATCGCTTATCTATTGGGGTACAGAGCTTCGCTGCTGATAAGTTGCAAACACTTGGACGTATTCACGATCCTAAGCAGGCAACAGCAGCTATTCATGCTGCTCGCGCTGCTGGTTTTGGGCGGGTAAATGTAGACTTAATGCATGGTTTGCCGCAGCAGTCACTCAGCGAGGCATTATATGATATCCAAACAGCGCACGATGCTGGCGCAACGCACATCTCTTGGTATCAGCTGACAATTGAGCCAAATACCGTATTCTATCGCAGTCAGCCTATCTTACCTGATGAAGATAGCTTGGCTGATATTGAGGATGCAGGACAGGCGCTGCTACAGCATCTGGGTTATGATAACTATGAAGTATCAGCATGGGCAGGTGAGTCAGATAAGCCATGTCGACATAATGTCAATTACTGGCAGTTTGGCGATTATTTAGCAATTGGTGCTGGCGCGCACGGTAAAATAACCATAAATGATGGTTCGTTAGATAACAGTGTGTCAGGTTTATCAAAAGATAATGAGACGCTCTTAGAAGCAGGTATTTACCGTTTTAGCAAATCACGCTCTCCGAAAGACTATATGACTTATCAAGATATCCCAAAAATGGTCAATTGGCTGCCAATTGCTGATGATGAGTTGGTCAGTGAGTTTATGCTTAATGCGCTACGTTTATACGATGGAGTGACATGGTCGCTATTTGAATCGAGAACAGGACTGAGCTATGAGAGCATAGCGCTGCAAGTGAATAAGCTAGTCGAGCAAGGCTTATTAATGAATAATACTGAGCTGTTACAACCAACTTTATTAGGTCGTCGCTATTTAAATCAGATATTGCACGCATTTTTATAAGGCTTACATGCTTAACATTTTATATATGTGCTTATAATGACAGTGATTCATCAATTACTGTTATTAAGAATCAAAAAAAGGCTTACCAAATGGCAAGCCCTTCAAACATTTAATCTAAAATGTGAAACTTAGATTTTGTTTTGAACTTCTTGAGCACTACCACTAACAGCGTTACCAGCACTTGATACGTCTTGGCCTAGACCTTTGAAAGTGTTGCAACCAGTTAATACAAACATAGCGGTCAATGATGCGATAATTACTTTTTTCATAATAATGTCCTCAAAGTGAATAGATTCATACGATGGAAGTAGTAACACTAAGCATTTTGGCTAAGTATTACTAACTAGATACAGGATAAAACTGCAAAATCATGATATCAGCCAAACATTGATATAAATGCTGTTCTGATGTCATCAAACTGTCTTGATATCCATTGCAGCCATGATAATCAAAGTTAAAATCTGTGCACAGTATCAAAATGTAATTATTGACAATAAACTGTAACTTTTAATTACGAAAGGTAGCAATCTATTTTACCTATCTGTTATTTGATAAGAGCTAATGAAACATAATTTAAGCGGGTAATAGCCTGTAGATGTCGTGAATAAAATCAATCTTCTCTAACCCTATTTATGGAAAATCTATGACCATTCATATTGTGCTAGTAGCGCCCAAAATGCCTAGCAATACTGGCAATATTATTCGTTTATGTGCCAATAGTGGCGCACAGCTGCATTTAGTGCAGCCATTGGGCTTTGAGCTGGATGATAAAAAGTTGCGACGTGCTGGATTGGATTATCATGAATACGCACACCTGCAAGTACACGCTGATTGGTCGGCAGCGAAGCAGGCGTTACTTGAGTCAGGTTGTCAAGCAATCACAGCGTTGACGACTAAACTTAGTAAACCATTTTATGATTATAATTTCATGGCGCAAACAAATACTAATACCGACAATACACCAACGGTAGCGCCTAGCGTAGCACTGGTTTTTGGTTCTGAAACTGCAGGTCTAGCGGATGATATACGTGAAGATATTGGTGTTGATAACTGGTTAAGATTGCCGATGTTGCCCGACTCCCGCAGTCTTAACTTGTCTAATAGTGTGGCAATATGCCTCTATGAGGTATGGCGGCAGCAAGGCTTTAATGGCGATGAAGGTCGCAGTATTGGCTATGAGACCCTCACTGTCTATGATCCAAAATAGTACTTTATAAAGAAGTGGTTTTTATAAACAGTTAGGCGGCTTTGGTAGGCCAGCCAAGCGATTGACATGACGGGCGACTAAACCAGTATGAAATAATTGCTGCAGTTTTTGGTTGCTGATATCATGATCAGGCAAAGTCTTCTGCAACCATTTAATTAATGGACGGGTAGCTGGCGAGTGATTGAACTTAGCAAAAAAAGCACGTACTTGTTGTAGGATGGCTAGGTGCTCGTCGTTTAGCCTTACATCTAATGTATCTGCCAATTGTTGAGCGATATCAGGTGTCCAAATACTATGGTCACAAAGATGGCCGTCTTGATCTAGAGCGATGTTAGATATAGTAATATTAGATACAGTCATAAGGCGATTGTCACTACTTTATCAAACTGTGGGTCTTGGGTCATGGTTACCCAATCATCATCAGTTAAAACACCAGTTAGCTTGGCGTTTAAGTTTAGCTTGGCAGTCGTGTTGTTACTAAGCTGTGCGACATCATCAGCTAGAGCATAAATGCCAGCGATACCTTCTATATCACTATCACTTAAATAGGCATGAAGCCATTCAATAAAAGCGACAGTCGCGCCTAACAAGATAATGCTGTCACCAGCGCGCCATGTTAGTGCCATTTCTTCTGTGCTGCGCCTGAGTCTATCCATTGTGCTGTGTAATTGGTATAAAGTTGCCATATTAATTTTCCGAATGATTGCAGATAGCAAGTTAGTATCTAGAGAGAGATATCGTTAAAAAGCTAGGATCTGCTCAAAATCTTGTGAGTTAACGACTTCTGGTATTAGCGTAAGCTGCGAGGCCAAGTCACTTGGTACCATTCCTGTAAGCCAACCGCTAAATACATCCTCAGGTAGCCAAGCTGGTGGCATGTCATATAGTTCAAGAGATTGAATCATACCGTGCAAACGAGACTTCGGCTGCATTAATAATCCAAAGACAGGGGCGTCTAAATAAAGCTGTACCTCATGACCGAAAGTTGCAAGCGTCAAGGCGAGGGCACAGCCTTCATAACTTGCCATCTCCGTTGCAGTGCGCAGCTGAATGAGTAATTTCATAGGTTACTTCTCATTATTCATGATTAATATTCGTGCTCAATTGGCACTTAAAACTGTATTAGACGGCAGTTGCCTTGCATCATCATCGCAAGCTCGCTAAGTCCAACTAAATGAAAGCCATCGGCGATATTTTCACCATTCAGCTGATGGCGTGCGCTGTTATCGTTATCACTAATACCGCGACTAAGCGCGGTGCTGACGCATACAGGTAGCGAGAGCTGGTATTGCTTAGCAAGCGCTTGCCATTCTTGAGTTAAGTCGATCTGGTCAGCTGACTGCCAGCGTAAACGATTGGCCATATGCGCCGCGTCAGCATAAAAAAAGACATTTAACGACTGCGTATCGTTTTCAACGACTTCCTGCTCATTATTCTTATCAGCAGGTTGTATTTGTTGCAGCTTTACTTGTTCTAAAAGGGCACGGGCATAACGCAGCGCCAACTGAGCAAGCGGCTGGCTCGGATCAGTAGTAAGTAGGAGTAGCGGGGTAGGTTTGTTAATTGTAGGCATGGTCATATACGTAGTATCGCCAGTTATCGGTTATTATTAATATTGAAAGAAAGATGGTTGAATATAAATAACGAGATTTTATCTCTATTCAGCTTTGCATTTATGTTGATTATCATGCATTTTAGTTGTCTATCTAGTATTCTTCAACATCTTACTATCAAAAGAGTTGTCCCTAGTTTAAGTTTTAAGTATTCATGCTACCATAAAGTTGACCCAGTCAAATGCTGTATGTGTTTTAATAAGCAAACTTATAAAAATACAACGACTTATCTAGTGTGACCATCTCGTAAGAAAAAACTATGAACAATCATGCTTGGTTCAGGTAGTCTTATAGTCCTATGCTGTACGGAGCTCTTATCATTATGTCACCAGCTATGCCATCTAATAAATCTAATAACCAAGGTTATCAGCCCACACCCGAACAGATACAAGTCTTAAGCACTGCAAGTGCTTTTGCCTATCAGATTTGGGAAAGTCGAACGATCTCTTGCCAGACGTTTTTGCGCAGTTATTCACTTAATCAAACGTTGACGCGTCAGCAGATAGATGACCTTATTCAGGATTATACTTTAGATGATAACTATCAGCTTGGTGATGAAACAACAGTGATGAGAGGTCTGCGCAATCTGCGAAATCTATTAATGATGCGCTGGATTTGGCAAGATGCATTGGGAATGATTGAGCTTGAGCAGTTGACTGATGAGCTTTCTGAGCTTGCTGACGGCTGTATTTTATTTGCCAAGGATTATACTTATCAGCATCTAGTCGCCCAATATGGTCAACCGACTTTTATTGATGCAAAAGGTGTAAAGCACATGGACGATATGGCAATTATGGCCATGGGTAAGCTTGGCGCGCATGAACTAAATTTATCGAGCGATATTGATTTAATCTTCGTCCATCAAGCACGTGGCGAGACTGATGGAGATAAGGCACAGGGCACGCGAAGTATTGATAATAAGCGCTTTATGACCCGTCTTGGTCAAGGCATTATTAAGCTCTTGGATAATTGTACGGCAGATGGTTTTGTGTTCCGAGTAGATATGCGTTTGCGTCCATGGGGTGATGGTAGTGATTTGGCTATTCATCTGTCAGCATTACAAAAGTATTTCGCCAATCATGGTCGGGCATGGGAACGTTTTGCTTGGCTAAAAGCACGCGTAGTTGGTCAGATTACGCCGCCGTTTTATGACGAGCTACAGTCGCTCATCAAGCCATTCGTTTTTCGGTATTACGTTGATTATAGTGCCTTTTCAGCGCTGCGTGAGATGAAGTCGCTCATTCAAAACCAAGTCGCACAGCGAGAAGACTTAGATAATATTAAGCTTGGTGCCGGTGGTATTCGTGATATCGAGTTTATTGTACAAGCCTTTCAGCTTATTTATGGCGGTCGTCATCCACAACTGCAGGTTAAGTCATGCCTGCAAGCAATGGAGGCACTATGTGAGCTTGAATATCTTGAGCCTCCTACCTATGAGCAGCTACAGGCGGCTTATCGGTTTTTACGTCGACTTGAGCATGGCATCCAAGCGATTAATGATCAGCAGACCCAGCGCCTGCCACATGATCTACAGTGGCAGCACAATTTGGCCATTACCTTAGGCTTTGAGAATTGGGAAGCATTATTAACAACGCTTAATCATCATCGAGACAATGTAAACGTACCATTTGAACGTATGGTAACTGAACGACAAGTACCAGCTCAAGAAGATAACAAGCTTGAGCCTGTTAATCTTGATGAGCAAATTGCAAAGCTTGACACGGTATTGACAGAACAGAACCGCGCAAAACTAGAAACTTTCTGGCAATCGAAAATGGTAGCCAACCTAAGCGATGAAGCTAGAACGCGTCTAGATGATGCTTATCCAGTAATCATTCATGCTTTGCTTGCGCATCAAGAACAACAGCAGTTGGCCAATAGCGCACTACCGCGCCTGATCGCTTTGCTTGAGGCAATTTGTCGGCGCTCAATCTATCTAGTAATGATTGCAGAAAACCCTAATGCCACGGTTGAGTTGATTCCGATGTTGTCTGCCAGCCCTTGGATTGCCAATGAGCTGGCACGTTATCCTGTGTTACTTGATACCTTTTTACAGCAGCGCTATCGTCATCTGCCGGACAAGCTAGAGCTACACGACATCTTGCGTCAGCGTCTTTTGCGAGTAGAGCCTGATGACGAAGAAGAGTTGCTTAGTGTGTTGCGTTTGTTTAAAAAGAACCAAGTACTGGCCGTTGCGGCTAGTGACGTTTTGGCTGAACGGCCCATTATGAAAGTATCAGACTCCTTGACCTACATTGCAGCCGTCGTGCTAGAAGCCGCACTTGAACGTGCTTTTGCAGAATTGGTCAAGCGTTATGGTTATCCTATCGCTCAAAACGGTGATCCAGTAACCGAAGCGGATTGTGGTTTTGCTATTATTGGTTATGGTAAGCTTGGTGGCCTTGAGCTGTCTTATTCCTCTGATTTAGATTTGGTGTTTTTACACAAGATAAAAGAGCAGGGAATGACGACTGGTGAAAAGTCAGTAAGCGGGATGAAGTTCGCCGCACGCCTGGCTCAAAAGCTCATGACTTATCTCAATACGCAAACGCGTGATGGACGCGCTTATGAGATTGATATGCGTCTGCGACCATCGGGTAATGCAGGTATGATGGTGGTTTCTTGTCATGCCTTTGAGACTTATCAGCGTGAAAAAGCATGGGCTTGGGAGCATCAAGCATTGGTTCGAGCACGGGCAATATGTGGCGACAAACGTGTAACGGCACTTTTCTGTGATATTCGCCGTACAATATTATCACTGCCACGTACGCTTGATGAAGTGCGTACAGAAGTAACAAGTATGCGCATCAAGATGCAAAAGCATCTGGGCACTAGCCAGTGGCAGCAACAAGCAGGCAAGTTCCATCTCAAGCAAGACGCTGGTGGCATCATTGATATTGAGTTTTTAGCGCAATTTGCGGTACTCGCGTATTCGCATGAGTATCCAAGCCTGACTAAGTGGAGCGACAACGTGCGTATCTTTGAAGAGGTCGCGCTGCTTGGCATTTGGGAGGAGCAAGTCTGTCAAGATTTGACAGATGCTTATTTGCGTATTCGCGCTGCCACCCATCAGTTAGCATTGGCTGAGCAATCATTGTTGGTGGATGAGTCATTGTGGACAGAGACGCGTGCGCTGGTGCAAGCTCAGTGGCAACATCTTATGGGTGTTCCCCCAAGAGAAGAGAAATAAGTTTTTCTACCAAAAGTGATATAAACAAAAGCCATGCAGTGACAAACCAAAATATTTCATTTGCTTGGCCTGCCGATGATATAATCATTTGCACACTAATACGGACTCAGTGTAAGCATGCAATTTTAATTAAAATACTTACTTAAAACTCAACAAAAAAGTTAGTCGTCAGTACTAACATAAGGATCTTTACATGAATATGGCAACACAGGAAGGCAAGCTTTGGATGAATGGCACAATGGTTGAACAGCCCGATGCCAAAGTTCATGTACTTACCCATAGTTTGCATTATGGTATGGCTGTGTTTGAAGGCGTACGTGCCTACCAGACCGCTGACAAGCGCACAGCGATTTTCCGTTTAAAAGACCATACCGACCGTCTGCTAGGTTCTGCAAAAATCTTCCAAATGGACGTACCTTTTGATGCCGCTACTTTAGAACAAGCGCATAAAGATGTAGTTAAACAAAATAACTTAGCAGAAGCTTATATTCGTCCACTTATTTGGGTTGGCGCAGAAAAGCTAGGTCTATCTTCGCATGGCAACAGTATCAATGCGATGGTTGCTGCTTGGCATTGGGGCGCTTATTTGGGCGACGAAGGTATCCAAAACGGTATCCGCGTCAAGACATCATCGTACACACATCACTTGCCTAATGTCACGATGTGCAAAGCAAAAGCCTCTAGTAACTATCCAGTATCTATTATGGCAAACCAAGAGGTTACTCGTAATGGTTACGACGAAGCTATCTTGATGGATCCGCAAGGCTATGTCTGTCAAGGTGCAGGTGAGAACTTGTTTTTGGTTAAGAATGGTGAGTTACATACTCCAGATCTAGCTGGTGGTGCACTTGACGGTATCACTCGTCGCACTATTATTCAGTTCGCTGCCGACCTAGGTATTAAAGTTACTGAACGTCGTATCACTCGTGATGAGTTTTATTTAGCAGATGAAATATTTATGACGGGCACGGCTGCTGAAGTAACACCTATCCGTGAATATGATGATCGTACTATTGGTAACGGCGGCCGTGGACCGTTGACTGAGAAATTGCAAACCTTATACTTTGACGTAGTACATGGCCGCAATGAAAAATATATGGATTGGTTAGACTTTATTGATTAATTATCAATTCATTTAAAGAAACTAAAAAGGCTGAACATAATTGTTCAGTCTTTCTTTTATGCTAATATACTCGTCGTATTATTTATTCACCTGATTTAAGCGAGTAGTTTCAATGTCGATAGGTACTAAAACAGTAGATAACAAAAACATTAAGCAAATTATTTGTATTAAATGGGGCACAAAATATGGTGCTGATTATGCTAATAAGCTATATGGTATGGTGTCACGCAACATTACCCCGCCGTTTCGTTTTGTCTGTTTTACCGATGACACAACAGACGTACGTTCAGAGATTGAGTGTCAAGAACTGCCACCTCTAGATGTTACGATGCCAACTAACACCTTAGGTAAATGGCCAAAGTCACGGCTTTGGGGCGAAAAGTTAGGTGATTTATCGGGTACGGTTTTATTTGTAGATTTGGATGTCATTATAGTAGATAGTCTTGATCCATTCTTTGAGTATGGCGAACCAGATGACGTTATTTTATCTTATAATCCAAGTAACCCTCTGGAGCGTCTAGGACAGACATCATGCTTTAGGTTTCAGGTAGGCTCATTGGTATCGCTACAAGAGAAGTTCAAGGCAGATCCACAAGGAATCGCTGACGAGTATCGTTTTGAACAGCGCTTCGTGACGCGTAATGCACCAGGCGGTGTAGAACTATTTCCAAAGGCATGGGTGGCACACTTTAGACGTAAATGCCGTCAGCCATTTCCGCTTAATTATATTAAGGAGCCAAAGATTCCTAAAGGTGCTCGTATCGTCATCTTCCCAGGTGATTTATATCCTACGCACGCTATTGAAGGTAGATACAATAAAAATGCTGCCAATAATGCTAAAGATCATTTAAAAAGACTCACTGAGCCCAAAAATCTAAAAAGTCCATTACGTCATTTACGTCATTTTATCTTGCCAGTAGGCTGGATTGAAAAGTATTGGAAGGAATAGTTAGATATTACTCCTGAAAATATCAAGTTAATTATCAATTTGCTAATAAGTTATAAAATATGAACCAACATCCTAAAATAGCTGTGCTTATTATTAGTAATCTTAGAGGAGGCGGTGCAGAGCGCTCTGTACTTACTCTAGGACAAGGATTCTATGAGTTAGGTTACGAGGTTCACGTCCTAAGGTTCAAAACTATAGCAGAGTATGACCTTAATCCAAATTTAAACTATCATGTATTTAACTTGAAACCCTATCGAATAATCCCAAAAGGACAGATTCGTCATCAGTTATTTGCACGTGCAGTTGATAAGTACATTTCAAGTAAAATAGGGCAGGCAGATATTGTTCTATCTAATCTAGAACCTTCTGATAGAGTTATGGTCTATAGTAAATTACCTCATGTTATGTATGTGATCAGAAATAATACCTCTCATAGATTTGGATTAATTAACAACCCTAAAGCTAAAGATAAAATTAGAAAGTTGCAAAAAATATATGAAAAACATCCCTGTATCTGTATTTCAAAAGGGGTTGAGAATGATTTACGAGCTAATTTAGGTTCTAATATCATTACTACTACAATTTACAATCCTTTTGACAAAAGCGCTATTGAACAACTAGGTAACGAGACGCTTAGTTGCTCTCATGAAGTGCTCAAATCTAAACAATATCTTTTGCATGTTGGGAGCTTTAAACCTCAAAAAGCCCATGATGTCCTGCTCAAAGCTTACGCAGAATCATCTAGATTATATCCTCTAGCATTGTTAGGACAAGGTCAATTACTTGACCAAACTAAAGAATTGGCCGAAAGCTTAGGTATCGCTGATAGGGTAGTGTTTTTAGGGTTTGATAAAAACCCTTATCCCTTTATGAAACATGCAAAAGGATTGGTTTTATCGTCACATTTTGAGGGTTTTGGACGTGTAATAGTGGAATCATTGGCTTTAAAAACTCCAGTGGTGAGCACCGACTGTCCGTCAGGACCAAATGAGCTACTACCTGTTCAAAATCTTGTACCTGTAGATGATGTACCTGCTCTAGCGAATAAAATGACAGCATTGATGGCAGAGCCACAGAAATTTGCAGTTAGATTTGATGAACAGTTTTTACCTAAGAATATTGCTCAGCAATATGTTGATTACTTAGATGCTAAGTAGTTTCTTAAGACGTAAACAGTTATGACAATAAAAGTAAATATATTTGTAAAAAGAGCAGAGGAAGTTATAGGTTTTTTAGCGTAAAAATTCTACTTACTCGTGACATTAAAACTCAGTTAACAAGGTTTTTCATGAGTAACAATATTATAGAAAAACAAGAAAGTAGTGACAAAATGGTTCAAAAAAAGGTATTACTTGTCATTAACTGTCTACAAGGTGGAGGTGCAGAGCGCTCCGTCCTTACTTTGGGACAAGGCTTCTATGAGCTGGGTTATGAAGTACATGTGTTGAGATTCAAGCCCCTCGTAGAGTATGATCTCAATCCAAATCTAATCTATCATGTGCTACGATCTAAGCCATATAAATTAATACCAAATACGCAACTTCGCTATCAGTTGTTTGCACGTACTGTTGATAGGTATATTCTAAGTAATATAGGTCAGCCAGATATTATTTTATCTAACCTTATACCTTCAGACCGAGTTATGGTCCATAGTAAATTACCTAACCTTATGTATGTTATTAGAAATACGATTTCTAATAAATTTGAATTAAACAACCATTCTGAAGTTAATAAAGTTAAAAAGCTACAGAATATTTATGGGAAGCATCCTTGCGTCTGTGTTTCAAGAGGTGTCGAGAAGGATTTGCAAGCCAGTTTGGGTTCGTGTATTTCTAGCACCACAATTTATAATGCGTTTGACAAAGAGTTAATTGAGAAGCTGGCTAGCGAGCCACTCAACTTGCAGCATGAAGCACTAAGATCAAATCAATATCTTTTGCATGTAGGTAGCTTTAAACCTGAAAAAGCCCATGATGTGCTATTAAATGCCTATGCTCAATCATCTATGGCATATCCTCTAGTGTTACTGGGTAAAGGAAAAATGCTTGACCAAACGAGAGCGTTGGCTAAAAAATTAGGAATTTCTGATAAAGTTATATTTTTAGGGTTCAACAAAAATCCTTATCCCTTTATGAAAGATGCAAAGGGATTTGTGCTATCCTCACGCTCCGAAGGCTTCGTTAGAGTTATACCCGAGGCAATGGCTCTGAACGCTCCAGTGATAAGTACTAACTGTCAGTCAGGTCCAAGTGAGATGTTACCGATTTATAATCTTGTACCTGTAGATGATGTACCTGCTCTAGCGAATAAAATGACAGCATTGATGGCAGAGCCGCAGAAATTTGTAGTTAGCTTTGATGAACAGTTCCTACCTAAAAATATTGCTCAGCAATATATCGACTACATGGCTTCTTAGTGAAATTTTATAAAGCATAACTGAAAACAGTTAGAGCGTATATGCAGGTAGTAGGCTAAGTAAAACGTGAAGATTCTTTACTTAAACTGAGTAATATTGTTTGTACCACGCGACAAATCTTGCAATTCCATCTTCAATATTGGTTTCAGGCTTAAAGCCAACGTCACTTATAAGCTCATTTATATCCGCATAGGTAATCGGTACATCACCTGGCTGCATTGGCAATAAGTTTTCTTTGGCTTTTTTACCACAGGCGTTTTCAATTGCTGTAATAAAACGGCGCAAAGTAATAGGCTGATTATTACCGATGTTATAAATTTTATATGGCGCATTTGCTGTGGTTATGGAAGAGGTCTGAGGAGAAGGAGTCTTATCTATTATACGGACGATACCTTCTACAATATCATCAATGTAGGTAAAGTCGCGTTGCATCTCGCCATTGTTAAATACATCAATTTCTTCACCAGCTAATATCTTTTTAGTGAAGGAAAAATAAGCCATATCAGGTCGACCATAAGGACCATAAACCGTAAAGAAGCGTAAACCAGTCGTAGGAAGGTTATATAAATGGCTGTAGGAATGTGCCATTAATTCGTTAGATTTTTTCGTGGCTGCATATAAGCTGATAGGAAAATCAACACAATCAGCAGTTGTAAATGGCTGCTTTATATTCATACCATAAATAGAACTAGAGCTGGCATATATCAAGTGCTTAACGTTAGTGTGTCTGCATCCTTCAAGAACATTCAAAAATCCCACCACGTTTGAGTCAATATAGGCATTTGGATTTTCAATAGAATATCGTACACCAGCTTGAGCCCCAAGATTGATGACAATATCAAATTTATAGTTAGAGAAGAGAGTAGACATTGCCTCACGATCGGCAAGATCTAGCTTAATAAATGTAAATATATCTGCTGATGAGTTTTCACCTAGCATTTTTATGCGATCATTTTTCAAATCTACATCATAGTAGTTATTGATGTTATCAATACCAACAATAAAGTAGTTCTTATCTAATAATTTTCTTATGAGATGAAAACCGATAAAACCTGCTGCACCAGTTACTAAGATTTTCATTAATCGCTCCCAAATAAATCTCGAGTAAATACTTTGTGCGAGACATCTTGTATATCGGATGACAACCGATTTGCGACAATGACATCACTCATCGCTTTAAATTCTGCCAAATCCTCTATCACGCGCGAATTAAAGAAATCCTTTTCTTTTAAGACAGGTTCATAGACAACAACCTCAATACCTTTTGCTTTAATACGTTTCATAATTCCTTGAATAGCAGAGGCTCTAAAGTTATCCGAACCGCTTTTCATTACCAGCCGATGCACTCCAACGATTTTCGGTTTTCTTTCGATAATTTTATCAGCGATAAAGTCTTTACGAGTTCCATTAGAGTCAACGATGGCTTTAATAAGATTGCTTGGCACTTCATCGTAATTCGCTAATAGTTGCTTGGTATCTTTTGGCAAGCAATAACCGCCATAACCAAATGATGGATTGTTGTAATGATCACCTATACGAGGATCTAAACCAACCCCTTCAATAATTTGTTTGGTTTCTAGTCCAAATATCTGTGCATAAGTATCCAATTCATTAAAATACGCAACACGCATTGCTAAATAGGTATTTGAGAATAGTTTGATAGCTTCGGCTTCAGTAGATTTAGTGAAGAGTTGTGGCACATCTTTTCTTATAGCTCCCTCAAGCAATAAATCTGCAAACAGTTGAGCACGTTTGGACTGTTCGCCAACGACGATTCTTGAAGGATAAAGATTGTCGTACAAGGCTTTCCCTTCTCTTAGAAATTCAGGAGAAAAAATAATGTTCTCTGTTGAATAACGTTTTCTTGCTTCACTAGTATATCCAACTGGTACGGTTGATTTAATAATGATTAAGGCTTTCTGATTTACTGAAATGACTTGCTCGATAACATCTTCTACACTACTAGTGTTGAAATAATTAGTTTTCGAATCGTAATCAGTAGGCGTAGCAATAATAATGAAGTCAGCGTCTTTATAGGCGTTTTTAGCATTTAAGGTCGCTGTAAAATCAATATTTTTGTTCAACAAAAAATCTTCGATATCTTTATCTTCGATAGGAGATTTTTTTGAATTGAGCAGTTCAATTCTTTCGGGGACAACGTCAACTGCAATCACTTTATTATGTTGAGCAAGCAACATAGCATTTGATAAGCCTACGTAGCCTGTACCTACTACTGTTATTTTCATAAAAAATCCAAATATACATTTAATTTATTATTCTAGGTTTGTTTCTATTCACTGGTATCTAATAATAAAGATGGCAAGTGCGCTGAAAATTTCTGCATCATAGCACTAGTAACTCTCTGATAGGAATCTGAATCAAGAAGATCTAGACTTTGTATACAGCCATATTTAACCTCATCTTTTTGTAAATTTGTTATAAAGTTCTCAACACCACTTTTATTTTTTAGATAATTTATAGTTGTAGGAGGTTTTAAACAAGCCTCCTTTTGTTGAATTTTTAAATGGTTTGTAAGGGTAATAGGATTAAATTGGGCGACATCTCTAAATCTATACTTGATTTGCTCGCTTAGTAATTGTACGTTGCTTAAAAGATAATTTTTTAGTGTGGTTTTATCTACTATATGCGGATAATGATGAATTTCGAAAAACTGATTCATGTTAAGGATCTGAGCGCTTAGCATTTGAGCAGTAGTGTGCTTAGGTTGAACCTTTGTTCCTAATATTTTTTGTAAGGATTTTCTATATTTAAGCTTAGCCTTTATAGCTGAGCTTTTTCTCCAATGACCGTGGATAATAATACTATCATCATCTAGAAAGTCTCCAATTTTTGCAGGCTGATTAAAAAAGAAATCATCATTCATGTATATGAAGTAGTCGGATAGTTCAGGAATATTCCACAACATAGTTTCGATAGATCTGGTATTAAAAGTAGGTAAGAACTGCTCGTAACCTAAAAATATATCTTTGTGATCTACAATGCGAATCTTATCCTTTGGACAAAGACCTTCATTGAAAAATTCATTAATAAACTCTGGTTGTTGTTGGTCAGTAACAACATATATATGGCGGCAGAAAGGAACATATTTAATAATAGAGGCAATATTGTAATAGATCTCATTATTACTTGCGAAGCGTGTTGCACTTACGGCACCTGAGGCTACGTTTTCTGTTTTCTTATAATGTTCTCTTTTCTTTTTAAGTGTTGGACTATCGCCATCTACCCATGCAATTACAACATCTATTTTCCTTTCACCCTGCTGTTTCATATCTTATCCTATCGTTCTATTATTAATATTCTTACAACCAAAGGCTTAGACTGGTATAGTTAAACCCTTTACCAGTGTTGTCATTGACGGCTCTTAACGGACAAATCTGACCATAAAAGATAATGATTTTTCTATAGGCAGGAAAACAGAATGCGCATAAAATTTAATTTATGAATAGCGTCATTATGAAAGTAGATGAGACTATCATATAAAGTAAGTTTGCTGCAATAATTAACGGATTGGTTGGTTATTAATAGATATTAAGAAAGCTATATCAAGGCAATTATGACTCAACCTATTATTCTCCTGATATTAAAAGCACTAGAGGGGCGCGGTGCTGAACGTATGGTCACCACATTAGCTCGTGCCTATGTGAAGATGGGCTATCGTGTTCATGTACTTTGCTTAGAGAATACGCAGGAGATGATATTAGACTCTCGCGTTCAGCATCATATGGTTTCGTACAATGAGCCTCTCTTTGAACAAGAAATTGAACAAGTAGCCGCATACAAGGCAGTTGCTGAGCGCATAGATTGTTATGTTGTTGAAAATATAGGAAAGCCAGATTTAATACTCGTCAATATCTATAAACTAAATTGGATTATGGCTTACAGCCAATTACCGAATATAATAAATGTATTGCATACGGCATTATCTAGACAATTCAAAGATAAGTTGTCAAGAGCGCCAGTTCATACTATCGCACACTTGAAATTTGTATATGGTACTCATCCTTGCAGTTGCGTGAGCGAGGGTGCACGTAAAGATTTAATAGCGCTTATAGGCAATATTAGTAGGACAACAACGATTTATAATCCATGTGATGTTGATGACATTAAAAAGGCAGCCTTACAGATGCCAGATATTGAACAATTTGGCTTAGCCATTAAAGGATATATAATTCACGTAGGGTCGTTAGATACGATGAAGGGTCATTGTGATTTGTTGCAAGCTTATGCTAGGACAGACCGTAAGCTGCCGTTGGTACTAGTCGGTAAGGGCAAGCTTGAAGATGAGATTGAACGGTTATCCATTCAACTTGGTATTGAAGATTGTGTGAAATTTTTGGGATTTCAAGCCAATCCTTACTCTTTGATTTCGTCGTCAGCATTGCTGGTACTTTCATCAAAGTTTGAAGGATTTGGTTATGTCATCGTAGAAGCGCAAGCGTTAGAGGTGCCAGTAATTAGTACTGATTGTCCATTTGGTCCAAGAGAACTATTGCCAGAACAAAACTTAGTACCTGTCGGAGATATTGATGCATTAACAACACTAATTAATGAAGCAATGAGTAATCTGAGCAAATACAAAGCGCCTTTAAATCAGCAGATGTTGCCCAACCACGTCGCTTGTCAATATCTAAGGTTCGGTCAAAATTATTGAAGTTAAAAATGAGGTAAATCGAGGTTATTGAATAAGATTCTGGAAATAGGAGAGTGATTATAAACAATAACTCCATGTTCTTTGTAGACTCTGCCTAATAAATTAAACGATGGCACAATACGACCATTAATTGCCTTATCAAGTTTACTTGGAGCGCTATTGTCTGTATTTTCATAAAATCGTGGCTCATTGCTATTAAGTAGATCGATACCGTAAAGATGAATGACGATAGCGTGACGAGAAAATGCTAACTGCGCTGCCACATAAGCCACTGTGCCTGCTTCTACAAATCCATAGGTAACATCAAGAGATACTCCGATAGCAGTAGGTTTATGACTATCCTCAATGATAAAATTAGGATTTTTAGCAAAGTAGGATAAAGGTTTTTTTCTATTAAACCATCTTTTTTTAAAAGCTAACTTACTAAACAAAAACTTATTTGATTTGACTCCCCAAGGTCTATCTACTGGGTATAGTATACGCATTGCATTATGATAAGTACGCATGATATCAGGATGTGTTACGGCCAGTGCTTCAAACACAGCTAAAGTCGCATATAAGGGCTGACCCGTATAATGCTGCTGTAAAATTTCAGGATGATGGTTGATAAAGTAGGCATCGCTAATCACATAGCCGACGACATCAGTAAAGCAATATTGCTTAGTTAGACTAATACTACCATTGACAAAAATAGTGGGTATATCTAGTAAATCTGAGAGTTGTAAATGAGTAATAGAAGGGCCAGAGGCGATAATATTTATGGCTTGCTTATGCAGGCTTTGTTTTGATTCCTTGGCATTAAAAGCTTCGATAGTGATGGTCTGATTGTCAATATCAAAGTCAACGGTGGAAGGTAGTGCCAAATTTAGCGCCATATTATTTTCCAATTTTTACTTTCAACCGCTTCATGTCATTGTTTTTTGATAGCTATAATACTGATCAATTATATCGCGTTGAATAAGGAAGTAATAATAGGCGCCTAAATATTTTTACAGCCAATACTTTTTTAGCCAAGGACTTGGCTTCACATGGCGATACCATTTACCACCGCCTCCAGCTATCGCATCTGGTGGATTAATCTCCCCGTGGAAGATAATGATTTTTGCACCGTCAGGAAGTTTTGGTGCTCGCATAAAATTAAAAGGAATGGGCGCAATGCATTGATATTTAAAGCTGACGCACCATTCCTTATCCCAGTATTCTAAATGATGATGTTCACGTAAATAGTTAGATAGATAAGCCTGTTCATGGCGTACTTCCGAGCTGATTTTAGCAAAATTCTGCTCAAAATTATTTAGTAAGTTGGGGTAAGTGTTTTGACCGATTTTAAATCGATACACTGAGCTATTACCCACCATGCGCCATGGCTTTTTCCAGTCACGGATAATCACGACACTATCATCATGTTCGGCTTTATAAGTGAAGAAGCTATCAATATTGTCGACGATAACGATATCAATATCTAAAAATAGCGCGATACCTTTTAGACCATATAATTCAGGCTTAAAAGTAGTGAGCTTTTTCCAGCCGCGCTCAGGTAGCCCAGCTGGTAGATTAAGTTCAGGGATAGGATAGCATTTTACTGCAGGATCAATACCGCTACTATCATCAGTTAGGCAAACCATTTGAAAGTCTAAAGTCAGATGCCTACTGACCATATTGTACAAGCGGTTGACGTATTCAGGACCATACTTGTTACCCCATTTCATACAGATGATATAACGCTGTTCAGTCTTACTATCGCTGGTATGAACTTGAACGGTAGATAAGGATTCAGTTGTGTCAGTTGCCATAATAGACTCGTATGGATATCAAGGAAGGATTGAGAATGCTGCTAATCTTAGCATAGATGTGATTATCTGTACGTTAGCAAGCTTAAGCGTACGTACTAGGTATCTACACTATCGTTACGATGCTCAGCCTGATTGACACGAATAAAATCAGCTAGAGCAGTCTCACTAGCGCGATAAGGATTGCCCAAGACAGGTAAGTTTTTGAAACGTCGATAACCCCACATATAATGGTTAAAGTTATCGGTAATCATATTTTCCATAGCCCGATTTAGTGCATCTGCAGCAATAGAGGCATCACGATCGTAGAGGGCTGGATCATCAAGCTTATAGCAATAGATATCAAATCCACGTCCGTCATCACGACGAATACAAGATATTCCGACCAATGCACATTTGGTTTTGCTGGCAAGCTTGGAGGCAAGCGTGCTGGTCAAAGTCTTAACACCAAAGAAGGGCACAACGACACCACCTGAAGGATCAGGAACGTGATCAGGCAGTACAATACTAAAACCACCTTGTTTGAGGGTTTTAAATACTGCTTTGACACCACTACCATCGGTAGGTACTAGCGTTGCATTAAGACGTGCACGGCCTTGTAGGACAAATTCATTAGTGATATCGCCCTTAACAGGCTTATACATGATAGTCGGCGCGCCAAACTGATTTAGCCATGCGTTCATCATTTCCCATGTACCCAAATGCGGTACGATAGCAAGCATCCCATTGGGATTGGCAAGTCCTTCTAAAAGAAGCTCTTTGTTATGGACATCACAAATTTGAGCAATGCTCCATTCGGGCAACATTGCCCAGCTTTTGATAGATTCGACGCTACTTAAGCACTGATGACGAACAATATCTTTAACTAAAGTTTGTTTCTGAGATTCAGATAATTTGGGGGTGATAAGTGCCATATTGATTTTAATAGTGCGCACCAAACTTGAATTTGGCAGCCACATTATGATCCAAGCAACAAAACGTGCCAACATCTGCAATACAGACAATGGCACGTATTTGAAAATATGATACGGATTCATGACCATTCACATAGTGATGAATCACATAATAAGCAATGTAAACAAAAGCTGTGCATCATTGAACCACTTATTGAGCAGGTTTATTGGTATCAGCTTGTGCTTTTTCGCGCACACGAATACCAAGATCACGTAGCTGCTTGCTATCGACTTCAGCAGGTGCTTGGGTCAATGGGCACTCAGCAGTTTTGGTTTTTGGGAAGGCAATGACATCACGAATAGAGTCCGCACCGACCATAAGCATAATCAAGCGATCTAAACCAAAGGCCAAGCCACCATGCGGCGGCGCACCAAATTTTAATGCGTCAAGTAAGAAACCAAACTTGTCTTCAGCCTCTTGCTCACCGATACCTAAAGCATCAAGTACGGCTTGCTGCATATCAAAGGTATTGATACGTAAGCTACCACCGCCAACTTCTGTACCATTCAGTACCATATCATAAGCAATAGATAGCGCGTTTTCTGGACTATCTTTTAGCTCCTGCACTGATCCTTTAGGCTTAGTAAACGGATGGTGCATTGATGTCCAGCGACCATCATCAGTTTGCTCAAACATTGGGAAGTCAGTCACCCAAAGTGGTGCCCACTTACAAGTTGTCATTTCTAAATCTAGACCAATTTTCTGACGTAGTGCACCGATTGCATCATTGACGATACTGGCTTTATCCGCACCGAAGAAGATAATATCGTTGCTTTCAGCACCAGTACGCTCAATCAAGCTGACCAATACATCATCAGTCATGTTTTTGATGATAGGAGACTGTAGACCAGATTCTTGCTCCACGCCATTATTGATGTTGCTGGCGTCATTGACTTTAATGTACGCCAAACCGCGCGCACCATAGATACCAACGAACTTGGTATAAGCATCGATTTGTTTACGACTTAATGATGCGCCACCAGGAATGCGTAGGGCAGCAACGCGACCTTTAGGGTCGTTAGCAGGACCAGAAAATACTTTAAATTCAACGTCTTTCATCAAGTCTGCAACGTCGACCAATTTTAATGGAATACGTAAGTCAGGCTTGTCTGACGCATAGTCACGCATTGCTTCAGCATAAGTCATACGTGGGAATTGCTCAAATTCAACATCCATCATGGTTTTAAATAGATGCTTGATAAGACCTTCGTTGATATTCATGATTTCTTCTTCGTTTAAGAAAGAAGTCTCAATATCGACTTGGGTAAATTCAGGCTGAC
The DNA here is from genome assembly GCF_051970275.1 of Psychrobacter sp. ASPA161_9. Taxonomy (NCBI): domain Bacteria; kingdom Pseudomonadati; phylum Pseudomonadota; class Gammaproteobacteria; order Moraxellales; family Moraxellaceae; genus Psychrobacter; species Psychrobacter sp. ASPA161_9. The sequence goes on from NZ_JBEFNI010000001.1 coordinate 26,570, forward strand.
GGTCAGCACGTAAATCTTCATCACGGAAACACTTAGCGATTTGATAATAGCGATCAAATCCTGACACCATTAATAATTGCTTGAACAACTGCGGTGATTGCGGTAAGGCAAAGAAGTTACCTGGGCGCGTACGTGAAGGTACAAGATAGTCACGAGCACCTTCAGGCGTAGCACGAGTCAAAATAGGGGTTTCAACATCCAAAAAGCCATGATCGTCTAAATAACGACGAATTGCTGAAGTGGCTTTGGCGCGGAACACCATACGCTCTTGCATTTGCGGACGACGCATATCAAGATAGCGATACTTTAAACGCAAATCTTCTGAAACCGTTGTATTTTCATCATTCAAAGGAAAAGGCGGGGTTTCAGATTTGGCTAATACTTCAATCTCTTTGCCCAATAGCTCAATTTGACCGCTGGTCATATTAGCGTTTTCAGTACCTTCATAACGACGACGAACGCGGCCAGTGATTTTAAGTACATATTCAGGGCGTACCGCATCAGCAGTGGCGAATGCTTCTGGGGTATCGGGATCAACCACTACCTGCAGAAGGCCTGCACGGTCACGCATGTCTAAGAAGATCACCCCACCATGATCGCGACGACGATGTACCCAGCCTACGATACTAATAGTTTGTTCCAGCAAGCTTTCAGTGACAGCACCACAATATTCGTCTCGGTATTCGCTGTGCATCGCCATTTCGCTATCCGTTGTAATACTCTGCGTCATAATATTAGTTATCCAGTTGTCAGCCCAGTTCAAAGTACAATAATGCAGCCATCGCTATGTGATTTCAACCATCGCTATTTTTTGATTAACCCAGTACAAACTATTGTGGCAACTATAGCCATTTAGTAAGCTTGGCGTAGTTTGTCGATTGAAATTATTGGTTCAAATGGCGCCGCTATCTTAATGCATGTTGTATTCATGTCATTAAAAAATAGCAAATAAAACGCGATCAAGACAAATCCTCGTCGCGTTGGCTGCATAAAAATAGATGTAAGCGCATATTATGCCTAAAGTGCTTTTGTTATACAACTCTCCTCGCGCAATCCTAGTACAATCAATCATTACTGATGAGGTGACATAAGATTATTACAGTACTCTTATACCGTTAGCTCATAAAGTGATTAAATATTGCCACCTTGCTTGAAAACTATCTATAACGTGCACATATCAAGCTAACGCTAACCCTATAATGTAAACAAGCTAGCATCTTATTTAAGGAAACCGCTTCATGCTATTTCATCCTTCTAAAAACCCTGTTGAGTTAAGAATTATTCATCTAAATAAAAGCCAAGAACAACGTCGCCAAGATTTAATGGAAGCGACGCAAGGCAAAGCTGCATTAAAACAGTTAAAAAAGCGCATGGCCAAAAAAGCCAAGCAAGCTCTAAAAGATAAAGCCAAAGGTAAAAATAAAGGCCAGCAAGTATTTGTACTCGACTTCGATGGTGATCTTAAAGCAACTGCTGTTAAGCATTTACGTGAAGAGATTAGTACGCTAATAAGTACGGCTAATGAAGGTGATGAGGTCGTTGTGCGTCTCGAATCAGGTGGTGGCTTAGTGCATGGATATGGGCTTGCAGCAGCGCAGTTAGCTCGTCTAAAAGATGTGGGGCTTAAGTTGACCGTCTGTGTGGATAAAGTAGCTGCGAGCGGCGGTTACATGATGGCCTGTGTTGCTGATAAGATTATCGCAGCACCATTCGCTGTTATCGGTTCGATTGGCGTAGTCTCGCAGCTACCGAACTTCCATAAATGGCTCAAAAACCACGATGTTGATTATGAGATGTTCACGGCAGGTGACTACAAGCGTACGGTAACGGTCTTTGGTGAAAACGATGCAGAAGATCGAGCCAAATATCAAGAAGAGCTCGAGCAAACGCATGTGCTATTTAAACATTTTGTCAATCGCTATCGCTCAATACTAGATTTAGATAAAGTGGCTACCGGCGAGCATTGGTATGGTGAAGATGCTTTGCATCTCAATTTGGTTGATAAACTCCAAACCTCGGATAGCTATCTTTTAGAGCTGATGGATAATAATGAAGTCTATGCACTGCATTCACGCCAAAAGCCAACCTTGGCAGAAAAATTAGGGCTGTCGCAAGCGGCAGAAGCAACTTTGAGTATGGCTGCTGATAAGCTACCTGATGCTTTGATGCGCTTTGATTTTAACAGCCGTTTAAATATTTTGAAATAGAATATTAGCGACTAGATGCAATCATAAGACACAAAATTATTGCTTAAAACTGTGTATTGATTTAACAAATTCGTTTAGTAAATATAAAGGTGTGGCCTAGTCGGTCGCGCCTTTTTTGCTGTTTATTCATAATGCCTATGTTATAAATGTAGCAGACAAGAAAGAGTAAACGTACGTACACCGTAAAAGCTAAACTAGAGTTTGATTTAAAATATAACAAGGAAGAGGGATATAATAATGTCTACCAACACATCTACTGCTATGTTCACCGCAACGCCACATGGCCAAGCTATGTATGAGCAAGTCAAAGACTTTATCGCTACTCAAATTGAGCCGATAGAAGCGCAGTTTTGGCAAGATTGTCACGAGCAAAATCCTGATGGCAATTGGAAAAACTGGCAATGGCCTGAAAAATACGAAAGCTTACGTAAGCAAGCTCGCGAAGCTGGATTATGGAATCTGTTTTTACCTGATAATACCTTAGGTGCTGGGCTGTCTGTTACTGATTATGCACCGATTGCAGAGTTGACAGGACATAGCTTATTAGCGCCTTATGTCTTTAACTGCAATGCTCCAGATAGTGGCAATATGGAGCTGCTATGGCGTTATGGTTCTGAGGAGCAGCAGGACAAATGGTTGACGCCATTATTAGAGGGTAAAACTCGCTCGGTATTTTGTATGACTGAGCCTGAAGTAGCGTCAAGTGATGCGACCAATATGCAGGCAACTGCTGTGGTTGAAGGTGATGAAATCGTTATTAATGGTAGCAAATGGTGGTCGTCTGGTCTTGGTGATCCTGCTGTTAATGTGTTAATCGTGATGGCTTATACCCCTGACGAGAGTAAAGATCGTCACCATCAGCATTCTATGGTATTGGTACCAGCGAAAAATGCAGGGGTCAATATCGAGCGCATGCTAAAAGTATTCGGTGATTATGATGCACCGCATGGTCATGGCGAAGTTAGCTTTGACAATGTTCGCGTACCTGTCGATAGCTTTATCGGCGGACCGGGTATGGGCTTTGAGATTGCTCAAGGTCGACTAGGGCCAGGTCGCATTCATCACTGCATGCGTTGTATTGGTGCAGCGGAGAAGTCGTTAGAATTGGCAGTGAAACGCGGCATGGAACGTACCGCATTTGGCCAGCCGCTATTACAACTAGGTGGCAACCTCGAGCGTATCGCTGAGGCACGTATCAAAATCGATCAAGCACGTCTGCTTACATTATATGCCGCGCAAAAAATGGATGCACAAGGCACTAAAGCCGCATTGACTGAGATATCAGCCATTAAAGTTGTAGCGCCAACAGTATTACAAGAAGTTGTCGATATGGCGATTCAAATTCATGGCGGTATGGGCGTGTGCCAAGATACGCTGTTGCCAAGCTTTTTTGCACAAGCGCGCGCGCTGCGCTTAGCCGATGGTCCTGACGAAGTGCACAAAACTATGATTGCCAAATTAGAACTAAAGCGTCAAGGGTTTCGCCTTAAACGCTAAATAATAATTCGCGAGTAATTAAAATAGCCTAAGCAGGAATAAGTTTAATTTAAGAACAATAGATGACCGACTTTGAAATAGTTTCTTGAAACCATTTAAGTTTAAAATAATTGTCAAGGTCGGTCTTTCTTAAAAATATTATTATTAATAAGTGGCTACTAAGCGACCACATGATAAGGAATATCACATGGCAACAGATAACAATAATATGACGACCAATAATAAGGTGTTAGATAAAGGCGGACCAGTACGAGAAGGTGAGGCGCTTGATGCACAAGCAGTTAGTGACTGGTTGCGTGCTCAGGGCGTTGATATCACAGGCGAGCCTACCGTTACGCAGTTCTCAGGCGGTGCTTCAAATTGGACATATCGTCTACAATATGGCGGTGATAAAGGCCAAGATCTCATCTTACGCCGTCCGCCAAAAGGTACCAAAGCCAAGTCTGCCCATGATATGGTACGTGAATATACCGTACAGAATGCGCTGATGGATGCTTATCCTTATGTACCAAAGATGGTAGCTTTGTGCACGGATGAAGATGTAATCGGAGCAGATTTCTACGTCATGGAACGTATGGAAGGTATTATTCCGCGTGCCAATTTACCAAAAGAGATTGAACTTAATCCTACGCAGACGCGTGAGCTATGTACCAATGTGATTGATGCCTTGATTGAGTTGCATCAAGTTGATTATCAACAACATCCTGACTTAGTAGCGCTGGGTCGCGGTGACGGCTACTGCGAGCGGCAAGTCAGTGGCTGGGATAAGCGTTATGTGAAAGCCAAAACCCTTAACGTGCCAAGTTTTGCGCTAGTGCGACAATGGCTTGGAAAACATACGCCTGCCGACAGCACTACTTGTGTCATTCATAATGATTGGCGTTTTGACAATGTTATCTTAGATGCCGCTGATCCTACCAAAGTTATTGGGGTATTAGATTGGGAGATGGCTACTTTAGGCGATCCATTGATGGACTTGGGTAGCGCATTGGCTTATTGGATTGAAGAAGATGATAATATCATTATGCAACAGTCACGCCGTCAGCCGACGCATTTAGAAGGCATGATGACACGTGATGAAGTGGTTGAATATTATCTTGAGCGTACTGGTCTACAGATAGAAAACTGGACGTTTTATGAGGTATTTGGGTTATTTCGCTTAGCGGGTATCGTGCAGCAAATCTATTATCGCTATTATCATAAGCAGACGCAAAATCCTGCTTTTAAAAACTTCTGGATTATCGTCCATGTCCTGCATGCTAAGTGTCTGAAGCTGATTGCAAAGCATGAAGGCGATGCGCTATTTATGACTCATGTACAGCCACATTTGCAAGATATGGGCATGGATGCTGCTACCATCGAGCAGTTACCAAGCCCTGTACGAAACGTTATTAAAGGTATATTGCCAAAAGGCTATTTTGATCAAAAAGCTAACTCATCTGAAAAATAAAACTTTAGAATATAATAAAAGGTAATAGTGCTATGACAACTATTCTGTTGGCACGCCATGGTCAGGCATCGTTCGGACAAGAAAACTACGATCAGCTCTCAGAGTTGGGTAGTACGCAGGCGCGCTTGCTTGGTCAGCATTATGCGACCACACAGCGCCGTATCGATGCGATATTTACAGGCAGCCTATCACGGCAACAGGATTCTGCACGCTATTTTTGGGAGACCTATCAACCTTCTGTAACTACTAGCGATGCTAAACCTGCATTGGATCTGTCGGCTCCTGATAGCTATGTCATCGATGCATTTAATGAGTTTAACCATAAAGATGTCTTTATCAAGTCTGACCCGGCTTTTACTACTCAAGAGGCTGTTGCCCAAGAGCTTGCTAAGTCTGATACACCAAAGGCTCGTTTAGCTGAATTGTTTAATCTTGCAATGCAGCGCTGGCATGCTGGCGATAATGATTCAGACTATCTGGAAAGTTGGCCGCAGTTTAACGTACGTGCACAACAAGCACTTGAGCATGTACGCACGCAAGCTACGCAACTGAGCCATTTAGAGCGTGATAGCACTATACTAGTCTTTACTTCAGGTGGAGTAATCGCTGCTATTACTGCTCATTTATTGCAGCAAGGCAGTCAGACGGCCTATCAATTGAATAGAAGTCTTGTCAATACAGGCGTTACCTCTATTACCTTAAAAGAGCAAGCCCCGCGTTTACTATCTTTAAATGAATATAGTCATTTATTTGCTGATGGTAAGCGCTATGTTACTTGGCGCTAATCGCGTTTTATAATTGGTTTTGAGGACTCTAGTTACTACGGTAAGTATAATAAAGATATAAATAACTGAATAGTTGAGCCAGTTGAGCTATAAACGCGTTATTACTTGTTTTGATACACAACCGGCACCCATCTGCTCAAACATATCTACTATAATAGGTATTTTTTAGAAACACTCTTTTATATTTATATTAATGCACTGATAGATAAGGGACTGCTTATGCAAAATAAATTAATAAGCCTAGTAACGCAGACGGCTAAGCAAGGCAAGGATCAGGCATTAAGTGCCATTCAACCGGCACGCTATTTAAAAGGTTTGACCACATCTCAAGTTGGAAAAGGTAAAACTGTTTTGATTACAGGTGCCAGTTCAGGTCTTGGCGAAGGGATGGCACGGTTATTTGCAAAGCTGGGCTACAATTTAGCTATTTGTGCTCGTCGTACCGATCGTTTGGATCAACTTAGAGCTGAGTTGACAGAGCTGTATCCTGAGATAAGAGTGGCTTATCGTGTCCTAGACGTCACTGACTATGACGCAATATTTAAAGTGTTTGATGCTTTCGCTGAAGATTTTGGTCACATAGATCGGGTAGTGGTCAATGCTGGAGTAGGTGAGAGTCGCCGTATTGGTAAAGGTCGTTTTGAGACCAATCGCCGTACCGCTGAGATCAACTTTGTCTCTGCATTGGCACAGTGTGAAGCTGCGATGAAAATCTTTCGCGCGCAGAATAATGGTCACCTAGTAGTGATATCTAGTATGTCGGCGATGCGCGGTTTACCTAAGCATATGACTACTTATGGGGCGAGTAAAGCAGGTTTGGCATATTTAGCAGAAGGTATTCGTGCTGATATGTTGCTGACTAAATTACCGATTAAAGTCTCTACTATTTATCCAGGTTATATCCGTACTGAAATTAATACCAACGCCAAGCCACTACCGTTTGAAGTTGATGCTGATACCGGTACTAAATCTATCGTAGCTGCCATTGAATCAGGTGTTGCAGAAGCATGTGTACCAAGCCTACCATGGTCAATCGTAGGACAGGCGATGAAGCATTTGCCACTTAATGTAGTCAATAAAATAAGCTAGTCGGTTAATTGACACTTATTTAGATAACAAATAACCCTCTACACGATAATGTAGAGGGCTTTTTTGTGGACGTTGTTCTTTGTATCTGTAAATCTAGAATAAACTTGGTCTCTGAGCAAAAACCTAACCGAGATTCATCACTATTACTAAAATTAGTATTGAAATAATTTAGTTGTATAATTTAACAGTAGACTAACATAGCTGTAATTGATGTTTATATTGCGGTAGGAATACTAAACAGTATATAAAAAAAGTAGACAATTATATTTATATATGATGCAAAACAAAGAAGACCAATGGTCACTGGGGTAGGATAAATTGCTTTCTGCGGTTAAAGAAACGTCTATAAATGAGAAGTGCGCTTATCGTACAGCCAAGTGTACTGCTTACACAGATTAAAAACATGGTTACTATCTGATAGCGTACGGCCTGGGTAGGATCTGCGCCAGCGAGTATCTGACCAGTCATCATACCTGGTAGACTGACGATACCGACGACTAGCATAGAATTAAGAGTGGGAGTCATACCATTGACGATTGCAGCACGTATCTGCTCGTGCACAGCTTCAAACGGATAGGCAGATAAGCTCAACATCATCTCAATACGTCCCTGCTGCTCGTGAAACGATTCGACAAGTTGATTGCTGGTCAAGGAGATAGCAGTCAGAGAATTACCTAGTATCAGACCCAATATTGGAATAACAAATTGCGGTGTATACCATGGCTCTACCCTCAAAATAAGGCCAATGGCGATAATGGTAACCAGTACAGCTGATGTGCCGACTGCAATAAGAGTGTCAGTAAACAAACCTTTATAAATGCGTTTGACTCGATTTTTGGCAGCTACTCCTGCAATGAGAGTCATAATGGTTAAAATTAATAATACTTCATACCATTGTTCACGCGCAAAAATCCAAGCGAGTATCAGTCCAATAAAGCTGAGCTGGACTACTGTACGAATAGCCGCGATTAAAAGTGTTTTAGTCAGTTTTAGGCGTAGTCGCCATGACACGATTAGCACAATGACAATCAAGCTGCTGGCAAGTGCAATGTCACCGTAAGTCAGTAAGATTTGGATATCATCTGTACGAATCATATGTGCTCGTCATAAAATCAATTAATGGTGAACAGGAGAGAGCGAATAAAGGTTGGAGCAGTCAGGCTTATAGAGAGTAAGTTAGTTATGCTATTAAAATATCTCAGTTAACACGCCTGCTTGCATATGCCAATGCTTATCTGCTAATGGCATAATATCTTGCGTATCATGAGTTATCCATAATAGAGTGCGTTGAGGTTTTGATTGTAACCAGCTGATTAGTAAGTGTACAAGCTTCGCTGACGTATCAGCATCTAAAGCCGCCGTAGGCTCATCTAATAGCAGTACTTGTGGATTTAACTGTAATAAGCGCAGGGTATTAACCAATTGTCGCTCACCGCCTGATAAGTGACTGGCCTCTTGCTGTAAAAAGTCTGCTGTACGCTTTAGATACGCAAGCTGCTCTATATGCCAGTCGATATCAAACTGCCTATGCTGATGCGCTTGTAGCCGGTAAGGCATTTGCATGTTTTCAAGGACGCTACCTTCTAGCAGCTGTGGATGCTGGGCAAGTAAAGCAACTTGCGCGCGCCACTGTGTAGGTGAGGTGTCATGAATACTAAGATAGTCATTGCTATTTTGTCCGCTACCATCTTTATATCTGCTACCGTCTTGACGTAGCCAAACATCGCCTGTGGTGATGGGTGACAGTCCAGCTAGAGCTCTTAGTAATACAGATTTACCACTGCCAGAATGACCGGTCAATACTGTCACTTGTCCTTCTTGTAAGGTGCCACTAACGCCAGTTATCAACGCCCGTTTATGAGTAGATAGAGAGTTATCCGAGGCTGATTTAAGTTTGCTTTTTATCGTCGTCAGCCATTTTTTAGGCGTTGCAGGCTCACTAGCTAGAGCAGCACTTTCTTCACCGCTCGGACTTACCATTGTAGAACGCTTGCTATATACCCAGATATTTTCGAAAGTGAGCAAAGGCTTCTTATTGACAGTCATAGGTAGATATCATTGCTCATTAGCGTGGTGGGTAATAGCTTGCTGAATACTATTTTGAAGATTCTTTGGTACTCTTATTGGCCGTATGGGCGCAGCACTAGCTGGGGTAGTAGAGTTAGTAGTTGGATCTGTTGGTTCTGGTTTTGTCTGATTTTGCACGCAAGCAATGACGATTTTAGCGCTGCTTAATAGAGTTTCTGCAGAGGTACGGTTTTTTTGATCCGCCTCCTCTGCCACACGACGATGAATACTTTGATAGAATACAATACTGGCAGGTTTTAGCTCAACTTTATCAATGCGTACATCAATGATTTCATCTAAGAATATAGCTTTTTTATACTGTAATTGTGCCTGACTCACTACAAAATGCTGAATTTGGCCATCATCAGAATGCATAAAATAGCCATTTAATCCAAGCTTGCTGAACCAGTCGCGGCGGCAGTTTTCAAAAAATACTAAGTGATTGGCATGATAGACTATACCGCCAGCGTCAGTATGGTTGATATATACATGGTAATCAGTAGAAAATAGCGGTGTAGCTGTAGAATTTGATGTTTCTGTAGTCATAATTTGGCTCATATAGTTTGGCTGATAGAATTGTTCAATAAAAGTGCTTCAATACTTACTAATGCATACAATATAAAAATTATTAGGATCAAAGTATTAAATTGGTGTTTATGTCATAACGACCAATAAAGTAAGATTTTCCACTGTAGCCTAAGATTTGAGATCACGCAACAGATGAGACAGCTTAGGTCTGTTATCATAGCTATTTATTACCGCATTATATGCAGAAATTTATCAAAAGTAATTAAACTCGAATCAATATAGGATATCGCATGACCCGTTTTGTTAGTTTTAATATCAATGGTATTCGCGCCCGTCAACATCAGCTTGAGGCGGTGCGAGAAGTAATCGACCCTGATGTGATGGGGTTGCAAGAAACTAAGGTTCATGATGACCAGTTTCCCCTTGAAAATGTAGAGAGCCTTGGTTATCACATTGAGTATTTTGGGCAAAAAGGACATTACGGGGTGGCACTATTATCCAAGGTTGCGCCTATATTTGTACAAAAAGGTTTTCCTGGAGAAGATGAGGAAGCGCAAAAACGCTTTATCCACGCACGCTACGAATTGCAAGGACGCGAGATTGATGTGCTTAATGGTTATTTTCCGCAAGGTGAGAGCCAAGATCATCCGACTAAATTTCCAATGAAGCGCGCCTACTATGCTGATTTGATAGCTTATATTGATACGCTAAAGGCAGAAGGGCGCTCGCTTATTATCATGGGCGATATGAACATTGCGCCAGAAGATATAGACATTGGCATCGGTGAGGCTAATGCTAAACGCTGGCTCAAAAATAGAAAAACTTCGTTTTTGCCAGAAGAGCGCGAGTGGTATGCGGACTTAATGTCACGCGACTTAATCGATACCTATCGTCTGCACTATCCAGAAAGCACTGAGTTATATAGCTGGTTTGACTATCGCAGTCGCGGCTTCAACGATGACCCAAAGCGTGGCTTACGTATTGATCATATTCTATGTACCCCTGACTTAACTAGCCAGTGTGTCGATGCAGGTATCAGCTATGAGTTACGTGCAATGGAAAAACCTTCAGACCATGCACCCATCTGGTCAGCGTTTGATTTAGGTCAAGACTAGTGCGTGCGCAAAAGTAATATTGATAAATGCATCTCTAATAAATAACTCTAAAAATTAACTAATAAGGATTGAGCTATGGCTGTCGGAAACGTTGCAGTACCCAATACTATTTATCCCATTGACGGTATCAAATTAAGTGCTACCGCAGCGGGCGTGCGTTATAAAGATCGCGATGATTTAGTGGTAATCGAAATTATTGAGACTGCAACCAGCGCAGTTGTGACTACTAAAAACACATTTTGCGCTGCACCCGTACGTGTATTGCGCGAGCACTTTGCCAAGACCAGTCCGCGCTATTTAGTGACCAATACAGGTAATGCTAATGCGGGTACAGGTGCTGATGGCAAACGTCGCGCAGAAGAGATTTGTGCTGCCTTAGCTAGTAAAGCTGGCGTAGATACCAATACGGTATTGCCGTTTTCTACTGGCGTGATAGGCGAGCCGTTAAATAGTGAAGCAGTCATAGCAGGGCTAGATAAGGCTCTAGCCAATTTAGGTGCTGATAACTGGTTGGCAGCAGCTAACGGAATTCGGACGACTGATACTATCCCCAAGCTGGCGAGCCAAAAGGTAGATATTGCAGGTACTAGCTATCATATTACTGGTATCTCAAAGGGCTCAGGCATGATTCGCCCTAATATGGCGACGATGCTAGGTTATGTCGCAACGGATGCTAATATCGCTGCTGATCTATTGCAAGAGATGTTGATTGCTATTAATGAGCAGTCTTTTAACCGCATTACCGTCGATGGTGACACCTCAACCAATGATTGCTGCGTATTGATAGCAACAGGCGCTGCCAGCTCACAGGTAATCGACAGCCCTGAACATCCACATTATCAGTCTTTATTTAGCGCTCTAACTGAAGTGTTTGTACGTTTGGCACAATTAATTGTGCGTGATGGTGAGGGTGCAACGAAATTTATGACTGTAAAAGTTACTGGTGGAAAAACGACTCAGGAATGCTGCGATGTGGCTTATGCAGTCGCGCATTCACCATTGGTAAAAACAGCATTCTTTGCGAGCGACGCTAACTGGGGGCGTATCTTAGCGGCAGTTGGTTATGCAGGTATTGAGGATTTAGATACAGAGCAAGTCGATGTATATCTAGATGAAGTTATGATTTGTCAAAACGGTGGTGTAGCGCCTAGCTATACGGAAGAAGCGGGCAAGACAGTCATGAGTCGCCCTGAAATTACCATTCATATTGACTTAGCACGTGGCGATGCTAGCGATACTGTCTATACTTGTGATTTATCCTACGATTACGTCAAAATTAATGCTGACTATCGTAGCTAGTTTGAGTCTTTCACTAAAGTATGTTTCGTTATCAAATACCAGTCATAAGAAAATACCACAATCAGCAGTTAGTACGATTAGTTAACATCAGTTGCAAATACTGACGTTACGTTACAAAGCAGTTATAGAGGCAGAGCTTACTCACGACCTATACTAATTGCAGTACAACAATAAGCAGTACTGCCTATGTTTGGCTATTTAATTTAGCTTTTACTTAGCAGTACTCATTATTGACGCATTTATCTGAAGATGATATATCGTACCTCCTTATTTATATTAATAACAAATAAGAGGATGATATTGAATTGATAAGATAGTAACGATTTAACTATAATTAATTGAGGGTATAAGAATGAAAAAGTTAGCAATTGCAGCATTTGCAGCCACTTTTGCATTGGCAGGTTGTTCTACGATGGGTTTAGACGACGAGCGTACCATGGTTGTGGAAGGCCAAGCGGTAAATGTCAAAGTAGTTAATATTCCAAGCTTCAAAGTAGAAATCGCACCACGTAAAGCGCTTTGTGAGCGTATGGATACTACTGGTAATACAGTCGAAACTCAGTGCCTACAATATCGTCAGAGCTATCAGAAGAACTACAACACGTTAAACGGTAACATCCAAGGTTTTACGTATGAGCCAAACTATCGTTATATGCTAGACGTACGTCAAGAAGCGCTTGCTGATACCGCGTCTGGTGTGGTTAAGCCTGTTTGGATCTTGAATGAAGTAATTTCAAAAACTGCTGAATAATCATTTCTGATTGCAGTTATTGAATGATTAGTAAGATTTCATAGAAAAAGCCTCTAATTCGTTAGAGGCTTTTTTTTTGGCGTTTATCGAGCTTCGATTATAAGCTTCGATGCTAAAATTTTATTTTAACACTGGCTATAGTTAACACTGACGCCGTGAGTCGCAGTAGGTATACGATTGTCGGCATAAACAGCTAGACCGCCACGCGCTGTTTCTTTGTATTTATCCGACATATCAGCACCAGTTTGTTTCATCGTTTCGATAGCTTTATCTAGTGAGACAAAGTGCTGACCGTTACCACGGCAGGCAAGACGAGCAGCATTAATAGCTTTTACTGCGCCCATCGCATTGCGCTCGATACAAGGTACTTGCACTAGACCGCCGACAGGGTCGCAAGTAAGACCTAAATTATGCTCAATCCCAATCTCAGCGGCATTAAGACATTTGGCAGGGTCACCGCCCATAATCTCTGCCAATGCAGAAGCGGCCATTGCACAAGCAGAGCCAACTTCGCCTTGACAGCCAACTTCAGCACCAGATATTGAAGCGTTTTGTTTGATTAAACTACCAATTGCGGTAGAGTTTAATAGAAATTTGCGAGCACCTTCTTGACTGTAGCTCGCCAAAAAGTCGCGATAATAGCACATGACGGCAGGAATGATGCCAGCAGCGCCGTTGGTTGGAGCCGTTACGACATTACCGCCATTGGCGTTTTCTTCATTAACTGCTAGGGCATATAAATCAACCCAATCCATTGCTGCAAGCTTATCGTTTTTTGTACTCGGCTGATCTTTTTCTGCACACAGCTGTAAGTGCAGCGCTTGAGCACGGCGTTTAACATCTAAGCCGCCTGGTAATATACCGCTGTTTTGACAACCTTGCTTAACGCATTCTTGCATCACTTCCCAGATAGAATCTAGATAGGCAAAAATTTCTTCTTTATCACGATAATGGCATTCGTTTGCTAATACTAGCTCACTAACACTTAAGTCATGTTGACGACATTGCTCAAGAAGCTCTGCTGCCGTATTAAAAGGGTAAGGGACTATATCAATCGTTGGTGTACCATGATCCTCATCTGGATTATGAGCATCATCGTCATTAATAACGAAGCCACCGCCGACTGAGTAATAAGTTTGCTGGTAATGAGTATCGTCTGCCAATATGGCACGAATTGTTAGCGCATTAGGATGGTAGGGTAGGACAGTATCATCGTACCAGTAGATATCACGCTCTGTGTCAAAGGCAATGACGTGCGAACCTGCAACATTCAGCTCTTTATCTGAAAAAATCGGCGTAAGATATTGGCTGGTCAATCGCGTATCAATAGTACTTGGGGTGTGTCCAAGTAAGCCTAAGAGAATAGCTGTATCGGTAGCATGACCTTTACCTGTCGCAGCGAGTGAACCATATAGTTCAATCTCTAATCTCTTGATATCAGTCAACTCAGATTGCTTACTCAAAGAAGCCAAAAACAAGTTAGCTGCTATCATAGGACCTACGGTATGTGAGCTTGAAGGGCCAATACCAATTTTAAATAAATCAAATACACTAATCATAATAAGTTACCAAAACAGTAAAAGTGAGTGAGCATGGTTTTTCATTTTAAAAACCTAACCTTTTAAAAACATTGCATTCTAAACAGCTTTATAACATAAACGCATTTGCAGCCTAATTCATAGTGCTAGCATAATAGATATGACAGGCAACAATAGATGTAGGGTACTGCTTAATAAGTTTGGAGCATCGTCTATGAAAATTTTTAAACGCAGTAGTACGGATGACGGGAGAATAATAGCTTTTGTTTATTATTAAATTCCGTTATGATGCTCGGCATCGACGCTTATGTAACATCCTGTAAATGGTTGCAGCTATCATAAATATCAAGAGGCGAGCAACCGATGCGGTAGATTTAGTAGAACATATCTGGACTCAGACATCTAGCAAAATATGACAAATTTGTATAAACAAATTCCCTTTATCAATTATTTTGATGATGAGAGTTGAGCTGAATAATTATCGCTAGATGAATTGGGTAGTATGGTGCGATATACTGGATAGGATGGTGCTTGCGTCATTAATTCTTTATTCATCCTTTTTAGCTATTATTCTCGGCCACATAGGACACGCGCGCATGGCAACCCCCTCAGAAGACCCCTCTAAATCAAAGCACTCCTCTCAATCAAAGCATTCTGAAACAGACCGTAGCTCTCAAGAACAGAATCCTTTAACGGCGCTAGAAGCAGCTGGTATAACTCCCCCTACTATGAAACTAACAGATAATCCAGACTTTGATAATGGGCGTTGGTTCCCTACATGGCAACCTTACCGTGGCGATCTTGACCACAATCCTGTCGGTATTAACGAGTATCTACCACCTTCTAAGAGTATCTTGCTTGGTATTCAACATACCTTTGCTATGTTTGGCGCGACCGTCCTTGCGCCGCTATTAATGGGTTTTGATCCCAACCTAGCTATTTTGATGTCAGGTATCTGTACGGTGATGTTCTTTATGATTACCGGTGGGCGCATGCCTAGTTACCTAGGCTCAAGCTTTGCTTTTATTGGTCCAGTAATTGCTGTCACTGCTTATGCAGGCGTAGGCTTCAATAGCAATTTAGATGTCGCTTTGGGCGGCATTATGGCCTGTGGTATTATCTATGCGCTAATAGGTTTATTGGTGATGAAGACTGGTACGGGCTGGATTGAGCGCCTGATGCCACCTATCGTCACTGGCGCGATTGTAATGATTATCGGTCTTAATCTAGCACCAGTTACTATCCAAGGCGTATCGGCTAATCAGTTCGATGCATGGATGGCGGCACTGACTGTGCTACTAATCAGTAGCGTGGCAGTATTCACACGCGGGATGCTGAGACGTTTGTTATTATTGGTTGGTTTGGTATTATCGTATATCGCCTATTTTGTGATGACGAACGTGCTAGGTTTTGGCACGGCGATTGATTTTACTAGTGTGGCTGCTGCTTCATGGTTTGGTTTGCCAAGTATTCATGCACCGCGCTTTGAGATGAGCGCTATTATCTTGATTGCACCTGTAGCATTTATTCTTGTCGCTGAAAACCTTGGACACTTTAAAGCAGTAGAGGGAATGACCAAATCACGCGTTACTCCTTATATGGGTCGCGCGTTTTTTGCTGATGGCGTGGCAACGACATTCTCAGCAGGCTTTGGCGGTACTGGTGTAACGACTTATGCTGAAAACATCGGCGTAATGGCAGTAACCAAGGTTTATAGTACGACTATTTTTGTCATAGCGGGTCTAGTCGCTATTTTACTAGGACTATCACCAAAGTTTGGCGCTATTATTCAGACTATTCCTCCAGCATTATTGGGCGGCGCTTCTATCGTAGTGTTTGGCTTGATTGCTATTGCTGGCGTGAAAATTTGGATAGACAGTCATATTGATTTTAGCAAAAACAGCAATCTAATTATTGCTGCGGTCACTGTGATTATGGGTACAGGTAACTTTAGCCTGCACCTAGGTGGTTTTGATTTGGGTGGTATTGGTACGGCAACTTTGACGGCTATCGTGCTTAATGCATTGTTTAACAGCCAAAAAGATTAAGACGTAGCTCATTATTACTTAGCTATTCTTACACTTAGGTGTCTTTAGATTACCTAGCAGCCTTTACTTATATTTACGTTTATAAAATCTTGAGAAAAAACGATAACGACGCAGCGCGCGTGGCTTAGGTTTGACTGAACCTAAGTAAATGGCGAACATAGTCAGTAGCGCGCCGCTCCATTGTAAAGTGTTAATAGGTTTGTCCAGCCAGCTATAATCAATAATCAAAGCGGCAACCGGTTCAGTTAATAGCAGCAACCCGGTCAGTGCTAATGACAGTTTAGGAATAGAGTAGGCAATCAGTCCCCATGCCACGCATTGCATCACCGCGCCGTAGACCAACACCCAACCAAGCTCTGACCACGTGTTAGGCATTATATTGCCCATATCAAAAACAAACATTGGCACTATCATAGCGAACACTCCACCAATGCTAATCAATTGCATTAATACAAATATGGGCGTTGGTTCTGTGTCGTGAGTCTTACGAATAAAGGTCATGGACGCCGCTAGCATGGCACCTGATACAATCCCAGCAATAAAGCCCCAAGTAGCGTCACTATTGTGGGCAAACTCAGGGCTACCAATCATTGCCACTCCCAGCATCGCTAGGCACAGACTCAGCAATTGCAAGATTGACTGGCGCTCGCTAAAGTATAAAAAACCAATTGCAGCTAAAAAGAAAATCTGCAAACTATTAAGTAAGGTTGAAATACCGGGGCCAACAGCATAAATACTCTCATGCCAAAGCGCTAAGTCTAATCCTAAAAATACTCCCGATAATAAGCCGTAAAAGATTGCACGCCTTGAACGTGGCATCCGCTGACCAGTCAATTTAGCCAATACCGCAAATATGACACCTGAAATAGCAAGACGCCAAAACGCCATTGCCCAACCGCCAATATCGACATGGGCTACGATTAGGCTTCCTAAGCCAAAAATAATACAACCAATCGTTAAGCCGATGGATGCAGAACGTGAAGAGGCAACAGCCATAAGTTGTCCTTATACCGCGATTATGGGTTCAGATAGGCAAATAAAAGTAACGCTCAGGCTATCGTGACTGTAGCGAAGAATTCTAAATTTACAGATTAAAAGAACAAGATTAAAACATTGAGCTTATAGTGGTGTTATGAACTAGGTATATATTTAACAGCGGACTAAAAAGCGGTTTTAGGATGTACAATTGTAAACGGTTTAGGCAGTGAGATAAATACCATAAGCACTGATTAAAAATAACGACAATGCTTAGCTGTGAATGTTCAGCACGCCTTAATACATGACAGAATTTTGACAGTGTATCTATATCGCAGTTACATCCTTACAGGACTAGTGTTGGTTAAAACTGTCCCATTTGCTAATGTAATAGCTTGTAATCACAACTATTAATCGCTTATTATCCTATTGTCTTTCGCACTTCTATTTTTTGCACGTTTTATTGTCATTACTCGCCTTTGATATTAATTGTCATCGGCATTAATACTTTCAGCTTAGGTTTGAATATGTCTCAAAGATCTATACAGAAATGGCCAATAGCAGGGCAAATATTATCAAAACGCCAGTCTCTGCCGCTATTAGTATCTACTTTATCACTATTACAAGCGCCACGACTATACTTGATGGCTGGTGTATTGTTAAGTACGATATTTGTTATGCCGACAGCCGAAGCAGCCAGTTGTAAAACACCCAAAAGCTACTATAAAAACGTTGCTTGTACAGCTGCTAGTGGTTATTTCTTGGCGGTAACAGATTTTGGAGCACCGGTTGCATTAATCGATAATAAAGGCAAAAGGGTCGTTGATCTATCACGCTATCAAAAGGTTGATGCTGATAAGTTGTCAAGCGGTCTATTGCCTGTACTACGCCACGGCCGTGTCGGTTACATTAATATGCAAGGTCGTGAGGTCATTCCTACTATTTATGATATGTTCAAGGGTAATGGCGGCTGGGCGCGTCCAGTATCTGAAGGACGTATCGTTGTAAAAAGGAATGGCGACTATGGCGTGATCGGTACAGGCAATCAGACGATTGTACCATTTACATCTACGATCACTGACATTGATGATTATCGAGGCGGGGTAGCACGCATACGTAGAAACCAGTCAACGAGCTGGCTGGACAAAAACGGCAAAACTACTAGTGACCCTAATGCGAAAAATGAAAATAATGAGGCTATGTCTGCTTCAAATAACGCATCACCAAATAATGCAGCGTCGAATAATGATCCAATGTCTGCTGCTCAAATAAAGTCACCAAGATCTACGCCTTTTACAACCTTGCAACCGGATCAGCAAGATGGACGCTGGGGGTTTGTTGATGATAAGAATGTCACTATGATTACTTATTCATTTGACGAAGTACGCCCGTTTTCTGAAGGTTTAGCTGGCGTGCGTGTAAATAATAAATGGGGCTTTGTGAATTTAGGCGGTGAGTTGGTTATCCCATTTAGATTTGATAATGATGGTTTAATTACGGATAGCGTTGATAGTAATAAAAATGAAAGTAGTATTAAGACCGAAACTAATAATGAAAATCTAAATCTTAGTGAAAGCGAAAGTAATGTTAAAGGTACAAGTAATATTGAAATCGAGTCTGCATTTATATTTGAAGACAATAAAGCTTGGGTAGGTAATCTTAAAGATGGCAGTAAGATTTGTATTGATAAAGAAGGCACTAACGTTAGCTGTGGATAAATCTGTATCAATCAAATATTAGCTGATGTTAGAGAGTATTTAATACTCTCTAATCTTACAAAGCAAGAAAGAGGTTAAGATGCATAATTAGTTTATGCATCTTAACCTCTTTTTTTATTTATCTGTTCTGCTAAAAACAGGCCTATGAAGGCTGTTTATCCTAGTAAATGGTTACGAATCAAATCAACGAGATAGGGTTGATAGTACGCTGGAATATCATGTGCCATGCCTTCGATTAAATGAAACTTAGCATTTGGAATAGTCTTGGCCACTACGCGACCTTGCGAAGCGGGCAGTAAGCCATCGGCGCTACCATGAATAACAATAGTCGGAGCTTTAACTTGCTTACTAAAGCGGCTAATAGAGCCTGATGCCAAGATAGCATTCAGTTGTTGCACAGTGCCCAACGGATGGAAATTACGCTGATAGCGAATCTTGGCAATTTCACGTACCGTGCGCACATTAACATGTCCTGGCGTTCCTACCGTCTTCATAAACCAAACGCTATGACGCACGATATCACGTTCTGAGTGACTCTCAGGACGATTGATCAAGGTATATAACTGCTTAGGCTTAGGAGGTTTTAAGAAGGCGCGGTTGGTTGTCGTAAACATCAGTGCCAAACCCTGCACCAAACTTGGATAACGCGCTGCAACAATCTGTGCAATCATGCCACCCATTGAGGCGCCAAGTAAATGCGTGCTACCGAGATTCAAGGCTTTAATCAGACGTGCGGTATCCTCGGCCATATCGGTCAAATTATAGGCAACCTGTTGGCTCTTATTGGACAGGCCAGTTTGCAGACGCAGCATCATTTTAAGTTGGCTAACACGCGGTAGACCTTCAATCTGAACTTTAGAAGACAGACCAATATCGCGATTATCAAAACGAATCACAAAAAACCCAGCATCGATCAGACGTTTAATAAAATCGTCCGGCCAAAACACCATCTGTGAGCCAAGGCCCATAATCATAAGTAGCGGCGGATTCTCAGGATTACCGCCAGCTTCGACGCATAGGTTGATGCCATCACCGATATCTAGCATTGCTTGATAAAGATGATCACTTAGATCTGATACTCGCCAATTATGCTTGCCAAGTTTTTCCCAAACAGGTGTAGGATAGCTAGATGTTGCATTACTAGTTACGTTACTAGATGCTATATCAACAGGTGCTAAAAGGTTGCCAGAAATCTCGGGCAAACCTGTCACCTCAGATTCGCCTATAGCTTGTGTGCCTGTAGGCTCATGCTGGCTGGGATGTTTTGGGTCATTAGAGTAATTTGAATTCGTCATGAGATATCCTAGTTAGAGTTCCGTGAACCTAGACTTCCATCATCTCAAAATCCAACTTACCAACGCCGCATTCAGGGCATGTCCAGTCATCAGGAATATCGTCCCATTTGGTACCAGGCGCAATACCTTCTTCAGGGCAGCCAAGCTCCTCATCATAGATCCAGCCACACACAATACATTCATAACGTTTCATACATAATCCTATCAATTGTTACTAATTTTATAGCTTGTTAGCAGCCCGCAAAAACGCACGTAGTCTATCATATAACGACACTTTACGTAGTTAAGTTTACACTTGTATATTGAGATAAGTAAGCATTTATCAAGTTATAGATTGTTTTTTATTGCATTTAATTGACTGTCCTCTATCGAGTTTAACCGTCAGAATAAGCCTGACTATGCTATTATAGCCGCCGCTAACTGCTGAATTTCACGCATTATTTATTGCCGTTATATCATTTTAAATGAAGGGTTATTATGAGCGCTATCGCCGCCACTACACCAGCTAACATCCAATCTGAGCAGTTTAATGTGCTTAATACTGACCATCCATTTTGGCAAATTATACGTACTGTACCTGACTTCCCAAAAGTTGGCATTGATTTTTATGATATTACACCGTTACTGCGCAGTCATATCAATGAGGTCATTGATGCGTTGCTAGCAGCGTTGCCTGAAGGACTGATGGACGAGGTGGATTGTTTAGGTGCTGTCGAGGCACGCGGTTTTGTATTTGCAAGCTTGCTTGCTGGTCGCTTGGGTAAAGGCATGATATTGCTACGCAAGCCAGGTAAACTACCACCACCAGTTGCAAATAAAGCATATGCGCTAGAGTATGGTAAAGATACCCTAGAGATGCAAAATAACTTGCCACCTGAGCGCGTACTATTAGTTGATGATATCTTGGCAACTGGTGGTACGTTAACGACCGCTTATGAATTGTGTAAGTCAGCTGAGCATACGGTAGTAGGGGCTTTAGTATTACTCGATTTAGTTAATTTGCATGGCGAGTTTCCAGTGCCTGTTTATACAGTTTTAAGGGCTTAAATATAGCTCTTAAAATACGCAAAAAGCGCTCCAACTTAATTGTCAGGGCGCTTTTTTTAAATGATACAACAAGCTAGATTTTTAATTCAAACAGTATTAAATTATGGTGCTATTTTTTACTTAATAACTAACTTTAGCGCATTGCCGTTAGGGTTTGAGCTAACTCATCACGTGCACCGATAAAACCATCAATGCCTTTTGGCAGTAAGTTCTGTGTGACTTTATCTTGTTGATAAGCATTACTAAACTCTTCATGGGTTAGGCTTACCTTTTTCATCGCATCCAAATCCATTGACATGCTAGGCGATAGCTGGCGAGTAACAGTGACGTCCATTGCGGCGAGCTCATCAATAAGGTTTGGTGCAATAGTTAATAAATCACAACCTGCTAGCGCGATTATCTGCTCAACCGAGCGAAAGCTTGCACCCATAACTTGAGTATCATAGCCGTGCTGTTTAAAATATTGATAAATGAGCTTCACTGACTGTACGCCCATATCATCAGAGACAGGTACATTTTGGCGACTTTGCTGGCGTTTTTGCCAATCTAAAATGCGCCCAACAAACGGTGAAATTAGCGTCACGCCTGCATCAGCACAAGCGACGGCTTGGTGTTGCCCAAATAACAAAGTCAAGTTGCAATGAATACCTTGTGTTTCAAGATAACGCGCCGCCTCAATCCCTTGCCATGTGGCAGCCATTTTAATCAATACACGCTCAGAATCGACGCCTGCTTTTTGGTAAGCTTCTATAAACTCTAACGCTTTATCAATGGTCGCTTGCGTGTCATAAGATAAACGCGCATCGACTTCTGTAGATACGCGACCTTCAATCAATTCTAAAATATCACAACCAATTTTAATGGTAAGTGCGTCAATGACTGCATCTACGTTATCATTATGCCGACTCATTGTCTCTGAGAGCATCGCTTGGTTGTCAGGATTAATAAGTGCTTTAGTTATGAGGCTTGGATTGGTGGTCGCATCAATCGGTTTTAGTCGCGCAATGGCGGTAAGGTCGCCTGTATCTGCGACAATAGTGGTCATGGTACTAAGTTGTTTTAATGCGCTCATCATACATCCTTATGGAAACGGTTAACGGTGGCTATTCTCATAATAGCGATACGGCCAATATCTAGTATGAAACTGTAGCATAGTTTGCTGCGTAATTTCGCCTGTTAGTAAGTTTTAGACTATTGTATTGAACAGATGTGCTCGAAAACTACAGACGGGGTTGCTCATTATAAGAATTTTGCGCCATTTAGCTCATTTACGCATGGGCACTTTGCATGGTTTTTGCTATAGTAGAGGCGGTCGTCTGATTACCTATCAAATTTACCCATAGTTAACTTGTAAAAGGTAAGCTATAAAAGCTAAATTATACAAACCGAATTATAAAAACTGAGCTGTAAATAAATTATCGTTAATCATATATAGCGACAAGGTTAGATAAAAGGTAGAGAAAAAGATAGGGAAGAGATACCTCAAATATATTAGTGAAATGCTAAATTCGTTAGCATTTAAGATCTTAGTGATACATAACAGTTATAAAAAGGATGGGCGGTAATGAGTGAGCAGTCATCAGATCAAAATATGGACAATCTAAACCCAACTGCCGCAGGCGTCAGCGATACCTCGACCGACCAAGAGTTTTTAAACCATCTGCGCCAAAGTATCGACGCAGTAGACTCTGAAATTCATACACTGATTAACGATCGTGCCAAGCTGGCTCAGCAAGTGGCAACCGTTAAAAAGGAGCATGTGGCAAAGAGTGGTGTTGCCGCTGATCGCAACCCTATCTTTTATCGTCCTGAACGTGAAGCACAAGTATTAAAAGCCGTCATGGAGCGTAATACTGGCCCAATCGCTGACGAAAAGATGGCACGTTTGTTCCGCGAGATTATGTCAGTTTGCTTAGATTTAGAAGCGCCGCAGCGTATTGCTTTTTTAGGTCCTGTCGGTACTTTTACTCACGCTGCTGCCTTAAAGCATTTTGGTAAAGCTGCTGATACGGTGCCGATGACGACTATTACTGATGTGTTCCGTGAAGTCGAAGCGGGTACCGCTATGTATGGCGTGGTACCCGTTGAAAACTCCTCAGAAGGTGTGGTCAACCATACCTTAGATGGTTTTTTGTCTTCAACGTTAAAGATAATTGGTGAAGTTGAGCTACCCATTCATCAAAACTTCTTAGTGGCTGAACACACCAAAGTTGAGAGCCTAAGTCGTATTTACTCGCATCAGCAGTCGCTAGCGCAATGCCGACATTGGCTCGATGTAAATTTCCCTAATGTTGAACGCGTTGCAGTATCGAGCAATGGCGAAGCTGCTCGTCGTCTCAAAAACGAATGGCATTCAGCTGCCATCGCGGGTGATGTGGCCGCTGCCGAGTATGATTTACATAAGCTTTACTCAAATATTGAAGACAACCCTAGCAATACCACACGCTTCTTAATTATTGGTCATGAGGCAATTGCCCCATCAGGACAAGATAAAACCTCTATTGTGGTCTCAGCTTATGATAAAGCTGGTGCATTGATCGAAATACTTAAGCCGTTGTCTTATCATGGTGTATCAATGACCAGTATCGAGACCCGCCCTGAACGTCCTAACAAATGGGCCTATGTCTTCTTTATTGATATGGATGGTCATATCCAAGATCCAAATGTTAGCGCTGCTATTGCTGATATCCGTCCGTTGGTGAAGGATGTGCGTGTACTAGGCTCATATCCGAAAGCAGTGCTATAGTTTATCCACTATAAAAGAGTTACAGCGTTAAACTCGCTTGAAATATTACATGTACATTTGCAATTGGTCGCCTTGTAACTCTTTTAAATTGAAGAAACTATATAAGCTAGGTTAGGTAAACCACTTTTTGTTATTAGTTCATCATTGGTATTAATACGTAATAGATGGGTCACAACATCTAAGGACAGATCATGCAGTCTACTAAATCGACAGTGTTAGAATTATCACCCTTGACTCCGGCCTATGACAGTATCTTAGAGCTGGCACCGTATCAAACTGGTAAGCCAGTTGAAGAGTTGACTCGCGAATATGGCGTTTCTGATGTGGTAAAGCTGGCGAGCAATGAAAACCCAATAGGATGCTCGCCACAAGTTACGCTAGCTATTACCGAACAGCTAGGAAAGCTGGCACGTTATCCAGACGGAAATGGTCATTATTTAAAGCAAGCGCTTTCTGACTTCACTGATGTAAATATAGAGTGTATTACTTTAGGCAACGGCTCTAATGACTTGCTTGATATTTTGGCACGCAGCTTTGTCAGTGCTGATGATGCGGTAGTGTATAGTCAGTATGGATTTATCATCTATCCGATGGTGACAAAAATGCAAGGGGCGACAGGTATAGAAGTACCTGCGCATCGCTTTGGCCATGATTTGGATGCCATGCGTCAAGCAGTAGAAGATAATCCTAATACCAAGATGGTTTTTATCGCCAATCCCAATAACCCAACAGGCACTCTGCTTCAGCATAGAGAACTGCATAAGTTTGTTGCAAGCGTCCCAAGTTCGGTGTTGGTAGTATTGGATGAGGCCTATATCGAATATAGCCCTGAAAGCAATAACCGTGCGCTGTTAGATGAGTTTGACAATGTGGTTATTGTGCGTACTTTTTCTAAAGCTTATGGGTTAGCAGGTTTGCGCGTTGGTTACGCACTCAGCTCAGCCGCCGTGGCTAATTTGCTCAATCGTATCCGTCAACCGTTTAATGTCAGCCGCGTTGGCTTAGCGGCTGCTGTAACGGCTCTTTGCGATCAAGGTTTTATTGAAGAGACGATTAAAACCAATCAAGAGCAAATGCTTTGGTTAGAAAAGCAATTTGACGCGTTGGGACTGGCATTTATTAAATCGCATGCCAACTTTATTATGATTGAGATTGAGGATGCCGCTGATATCTATCAAGCATTACTTGAACAAGGTGTCATCGTACGCCCACTTGCTGGTTATGGTCTCAATGACTGGTTACGTATTACTGTAGGCATCGCAGAAGACAATCTACGCCTCATTGATACTTTACGCTCCATCTTAACCAATGACTAGGTAAATACAGTTTACGTAGTGCGTTTTGAAATTTAATAAATAGTCTTTATAGTTTCATAATTAAATGTTCAATTCACTCTAATTATTAATTAAAAATATTATTTCTGTCATTCAATTTTTATAACGCTAATCTAAGCCTATGATTAAACTTGCGTAGGTGCATGGATTGGTTTGTTCAACGAGAAAAGCCGTGAGTAGCCAGAAAAATAATCAGAATAATAACAAACAACAGCATTTAAATGCTCAGTCGCCCTTATTTAAACAAGTTTGCGTGATTGGTCTAGGGCTAATCGGTGCCAGCCTTGCTCAAGCTATAAAAGACAATCATTTAAGTGAGCGCTTGGTTGCTGTCGATAGGCACTTGCCAA
This sequence comes from Psychrobacter sp. ASPA161_9, assembly GCF_051970275.1. NCBI lineage: Bacteria > Pseudomonadati > Pseudomonadota > Gammaproteobacteria > Moraxellales > Moraxellaceae > Psychrobacter > Psychrobacter sp. ASPA161_9. The sequence goes on from NZ_JBEFNI010000001.1 coordinate 52,409, forward strand.
GTATTGACGAAGCCATTCAGCATGGTTTGTTAGATGCGGGTGGCACTGTATTAAGTGAAGTGGTGTCAGGCAGTGATTTGATAGTCATTGCCGTACCGGTACAGGCGGTACAAGCGGTATTTGTTGATATTAAAAACGCAATGGATAGGGGTCAGCTCGCCACAGATTGCATCATCACCGATGTTTGCAGTACCAAAGTCAATATCATTGAGGCGGCTAAAACTGTATTTACAATACTGCCTACAGGTCTTGTGCCTGCGCATCCGATTGCTGGTGCCGAAAATTCAGGGTATCATGCTCGCCGCGCCACACTATTCATTAACCATAGCGTCATTATTTGCGAGCTACCAACGACGAGTCCTGTCGCAGTTATTAAACTACGTCAGTTATGGGAAGCAGTAGGCGCCACGGTCATGGCAATGGCAGCTGACCATCATGATGCGATATTGGCTCATACCAGTCATTTGCCGCATTTGCTAGCGTTTAACCTTGTTGAGCAGTTGGCAAGTCATGATGATAATTTAGATATGTTTCGCTATGCAGCAGGTGGCTTTCGCGACTTTACCCGTATTGCCGCCAGCGATCCTAAAATGTGGCACGATATATTTTTTGCCAATCAAAGCGCGATTGTTAGCGCCCTTGATGAGTACAGCGTCTATCTACAGGACATACGCCAACTTATCATTGATAAAGATTCAACCGCCCTGATGGGACTTTTGGGCCGCGCGCAAGCCGCACGGCGACATTTTGGCCATATGTTAGCCAGCACCCCTTATACGGATACCTCTGCTATGTCAGCTTCTTACCTTATCTCTCCTAGTAACACCGTCACAGGCACTATTGCTATTCCTGGTGACAAGTCTATCTCCCATCGCAGTATTATGCTTGGTAGCCTTGCAACAGGGGTGACCAACGTTACTGGGTTCTTGGAAGGGGAAGATGCGCTCGCGACCTTGCAGGCATTCCGTGATATGGGCGTAAGCATTGAAGGACCTGATAAAGGTAAATTGACTATTCATGGCGTTGGTATGAATGGCTTGAAACCAAGCAAGACCCCACTCTATATGGGCAACTCAGGCACCAGTATGCGCCTGTTGTCTGGTATTTTAGCCGCGCAAGCGTTTGATAGTGTGTTAATCGGCGATACTAGTTTAAATAAGCGCCCAATGGAGCGTGTCGCAGCACCACTTAGAGAGATGGGTGCAGTTATTCAAAGTACCGGCCATAGTGGCACAGCGCCGTTAAGTATCACTGGGCGTGATAATGTCGGTAAGCCGCTTCAAGGTATTGAATATGATATGCCAGTCGCGTCTGCACAGGTAAAGTCTTGCTTATTATTAGCAGGATTGTGGAGCGAGGGTACAACGACCGTCACTCAACCTGAAGTTAGCCGCGACCATACCGAGCGTATGCTGTCAGCCTTTGGTTATCCTGTGACCGTCGATGGCAATCGCATTAGCGTTGAAGGCGGTGGCACGCTTACAGGCGGTGATATCGCTGTCCCTGCTGACATCTCATCTGCGGCCTTCTTTATGGTAGCCGCTGCTATCAGTCAAGATAGCGAATTGACCTTAACGCAAGTTGGTATTAATCCTACGCGTACGGGTATTATCGATATCTTAAAGCTTATGAAAGCTGATATTAGCTTGAGTAATGAAACTCACGTTGGTGGCGAACCGGTGGCCGATATCACTATTCGTAGTTCAAACCTAGTGGGTATTGAAATTCCAGAGTATCTCGTGCCACTAGCGATTGACGAATTCCCAGTATTGTTTATTGCTGCCAGCTGTGCGCAAGGTCGTACGGTGTTAACTGGTGCGAAAGAATTACGCGTTAAAGAGTCTGATCGTATTGCAGTAATGGCAGAAGGGCTACAAACCCTTGGTGTTGATTGTACTGTCACTGAGGATGGGCTAATCATCGAAGGGCAAGGTATTCAAAGTCAAAATGGTGAAGTGAATAACAACCAACCTGTATTTGGTGGCGGGCATATCACCTCGCATCATGATCATCGTATTGCGATGAGCTTTGCCGTTGCTAGTCTACGTGCATCTCAGCAAATTACCATCGAAGGGGTCGAGACGGTCAATACCAGTTTCCCAGGATTTGCAGAACTTGCCAATCAAATTGGTATGTCTATTCAAGTCGATCACGGCGATGCGTAACCATATCCAAAGTTAAGGTTTTATTTTGCTATTATCAAAAGTACTTAGACATTAATTAGATGTAGCAAAATATTAAACCTACTAAGAACAAACCTAAATGAGGGTTAATTTAAGATATTTTTAACCCTTGTAAGTTATTTTAATAATGCTGTTGTCGTTAGCAATGTGTTGATACCTAGATGGGTATTAACGCATTGCTTTTTACTTTCTATCCTATATGTAGTAACCCTGCGTTCTTACCAATAAGTTTTTATTGTCTATAAAAGCTAGGTGAGGTCGCGCTTTGCTCTAATAAGTTGTCTTGCCTTATGACTACCCAAAATGAAGTCAAAAAACCAGTAGTCCCTATTAAAACTACGAGAAGTGGTATCGTTACTGCGCTGATCGCTTTTTGTATATGGGGTGCATTTCCTTTATATTTCAAACAATTAGTGGCTTATGATGCGACAGAAATTATCGGTCACCGCATTGTTTGGACGTTTGCTTGTTTGTTAATCGTCGTGGTCGTGACCAAGCGCTGGCAGTGGATAGGTATCTTAAAGCAAAACCCAAAGTGGATAGCATTAACCTTTTTGTCAGGTATTATTATTGCGACCAACTGGCTCACTTACGTATGGGCGGTCAATCATGACCAGATACTTGAGGCAAGTTTAGGGTATTTTATTGGCCCGCTAGTTGGCGTTGCGTTGTCGATGATTCTGTTCAAAGAGCGCCTGCGTACTTTACAATGGGTAGCAATTGGTTTTGCTCTGTTGTCTGTGGTTATTCAAGTGGTCATGCTCGGTAACTTGCCATGGCTATCACTCATTCTTGCATTTAGTTTCAGTACTTATGGCACTATTCAGCGCCAAACACCGCTAACTCCTGTTGATGCAATGTTCGTTGAGACCACGATGCTCGTACCCATCTTTGTTTGGTGGTTTTGGCAATCTGATGTGGTCAGTAGCCAGCTGAGTTTTTGGTTTACCCCAAGTATTTGGTTGCTCATGATCGCAGGTCCAATTACTTTGATACCGCTATTGCTATTTAATAGATCAACTAAGCTAGTTGCTTATAGTATTTTAAGTTTTATGACTTATTTAACGCCAACTTTTATTTTCCTCCTAGCTGTGTTCTATTATAAAGAGCCCTTTGATTTACAGCGTTTAGCAGTATTTGGCTTGATTTGGCTGGGTCTGTTATTATTCAGCATTGACTTATGGCGCTATCGCCCTAGTAAAGCGCTAAAAGCAGCACGTTTGCGTGAAGAGGCTTTGCAGCAAGTTAAATAAAAACTTGAGTGCAAAATTAGAATTAGAAATCTGAACTAAAAAACTAGCAAGCAAGGATGAGAGCATGTTTCATACCGTATCTGATGTGGTATTCGTAAAGGGTTTAAAAGTAGAAGCAGTAATCGGTGTCTACGCGTGGGAGCGCGCTATTACGCAACCGCTACTAATTGATATAGCGCTTGAGACCGATATCAGTAGTGCTGCTGCTTCAGACGATGTCAATGATGCGCTGAATTACAAAGCGGTCTGCGATGACGTTAGCGAATGGTGTCAAGCTATTAAGGCGCAGTTGCTTGAGCATCTTGCTGGGCAAATTGCTGATAAGCTACTGGCAAAATACAACTGTCATAAAATAACGTTAAGTATTGCTAAGCCAACTGCTATTAAGCAGGCTGATGCGGTTGGGGTGCAAATTACTCGTTATGCAAAAACCATTGAAGACCAGCCGATTAAAGAAAAGGCTAATGATGCATAAAGCACTCACTGGTTTGAATCTTGAAACACTAAAAAAGCGCCCGCCTGAACAGTTGCAAGCACAGTCTGTGACGGCGGTGCTATTAGCTTTGGGTAGTAATTATCAAGCTGAGTACTATCTACCGCATGTACGGCAAAGTCTAGCGGTGCTAGGCGACATACAGTTGTCTACTGCGTTTCAAAACCCTGACTTTACATCGACCAAAGAGCAACCCAAACCCGACTATACCAATCAATGTGTTTATCTTGCGCTCAAATCTGAAATGACTTTACAACAGCTGCAGCAGGTTTTTAAGCAGTTTGAATGTGACTGTAATAGACAGCGTTTGACTGAGCCAACAGCACCCAATCAGATAAAACAAGTCAGCATGGATATCGATATTCTGTTGATAAAAACGGTTCTTAATGAAAATAGCCTAAGCAATAAAATAACATCTGAATGGCCAGAGCAATGGATAGTAATGGCAGATCGATATCCATTTAAGGCACATGAAAGAGCAGGGGTTGAAGAGTTGATTTTGAATGGATTTTTAAAAGGTTGAAAGCTGCTGAGATGCTGTTTAAAGCAAGGAAGGATTTATCGAAGGATGACGTTTTTCTTAAAACATCTCAAAATAAAAGCTGGGCAAAATGCCCAGCCTACAAAATTAAAGTGGTTTAGCTCTCAAAACCTACTGCGCCGTCAAACCACCATCAACGATAAATTCTGAGCCGGTTGAATAACTAGAGTCGTCAGACGCTAAGAACAGTACCATGCCGCTGACTTCTTCTGGCTGAGCAACACGTCTCATCGGAATGGTTTTGGCAAAAGCGTCTACGGCGTCTTTGGTATCGCCTTGCATAATCATCGGTGTGGCAATAACGCCTGGGTGAATGGAGTTAACGCGAATGCCGTGAGGTGCGCACTCTAATGCTGCCGCTTTGGTCATACCACGTACCGCAAATTTAGAATCAGTATAACCAATAGCGCCACCAACCAAACCGTTAATCGATGAGATATTAATAATAGAGCCTTGCTTGGCATCTTTCATCGTTGGAATGACTGCTTTCATGCCTAAAAAGACCGATACTTGGTTGATTTCTAGAATCTTACGATAGTCGTCTAAAGAAGTATCCAAGATAGATTTGTGAGTGGTGATACCCGCATTATTTACTAAGACATCAATCTTGCCGAACTTATCTTGAGTCGCATTAACGACCTGTGCCCAATCCTCTTCATTAGTGACATCATGTTTGATGAATAGCGCATTATCCCCAAGCTCTTTTTCCAATGCTTCACCTTTTTCGACATTAATGTCCGTTAATACAACCTTAGCACCTTCTTCCATACACAAACGCGCATGAGTCTCGCCCATACCTTGAGCAGCACCAGTGATGATGATAACTTTATCTTGTAAACGAGCCATTATGTCTCCTAATTGGTTAAATAAAAGTCAGTGAAGTAGTCAGCAAGTATAAAACATAGTGATTTAATCTTCGTTAGTAAACCTTAAAGAGTTGTCTCAAATAAGTAAAATTATTAAATTTTTTTGAAAGGTTTGAAATTGAGGGTTGGCAGTAACAGTATAAATAATAGATGTAAAGATCGTTAGCACTACATCTGCGTTAAGCGGATTTTTCTGCAGCTATAGCTTGATAGGGAAGCGTGAATACCTTGTCAAAAAGTAAAGTGAAAACAAAAGTATATACTAAGAAAGACATAGTAAGAGAGATTTCCATGGTAAGAGCGGTCCATATGCCAACACCATACCAAAACATATAAAGCGGTAAACAGACTAAAGTAAGCCCTCCTTCAAAGAATATTGCATGGACACTGCGTATCTTAAAAGTACGAGCTTTGATTTGATTGCGTCGTTCCCAATATTCAAATAGAGTGTTGTAAATGAAATTCCAAACAACAGCGGTAATGGCTATGATAACAGCGAGTATCAATGACTGCTTTGTATCACTACCGCTTAATACGACTAAGATAAATGTTGTCAACATGACAGCAAATATCTCAAAAAGTGTGACATACAGCACACGGCGTTTGATAGGACCTAATGTAATCAATTCAAACTCCAGTGTGCTTTTTTAAGCTTTGAGGTTTGATAGAAGGCTATCAACTACTGCTGCTTATCTCCTGCCTCATCCACGTCTTCTCTATCAATGACATCTAGATCTTCTAGACATAGTTTGTCATATTCTTTTTGACAGAAATCAGGATCAATTTTGCACATCGCTTCTTGCAGCTGATCTAAACGTCTTTCCGACTGCTGGATATGATCGAGCATTTTAGCGAAAGCTTCAGCGACTGGATCTTGTGAGGAAGGGTCGATACCATAAGCTTGGAAGGCAGTTGCGCGCGCTGTACTTTGCGTAGTGGTTTTAGGTTGAGCTGCTTGTGCCGCTTTTTCCTGCTGTTTTGCATCGTCTACTTTGGTGGTGATTGGATTGCCTTTTTCATCATGATGTTCTGAAATCATGCGAGCTGCGCTACCAACCATTGTTGCGCCTGCTGGAACTGCCTTGACTACCACTGCATTAGAGCCAATTTTGGCATTCTTGCCAACCGTGAATGGCCCCAAAACTTTTGCTCCAGCACCAACAATGACACCATCTTCTAAAGTTGGATGGCGCTTACCATTATTCCATGATACGCCGCCAAGGGTGACGCCATGATATAAAGTGACATCATTGCCAATCTCAGCAGTCTCACCGATGACAACACCAACACCATGATCAATAAAGAAGCGCTTACCAATTTTGGCGGCAGGATGAATCTCAATACCAGTGATAATACGAGAGCCATAAGATATCACGCGTGCAGCCAGTTTCTGCTCGTTTTGCCATAGACAATGCGCACCGCGATGCAAAATAAGCGCATGAATGCCAGGGTAGGTTAAGATAACTTCCAGACTGTTGCGAGCAGCAGGGTCACGATTGAACACCGCATCAATATCTTCTTTTAGGTCTTGTTTGATGCTGGTGAGCGATTTGAATAAGGCGGTTGGCAATGACATAAATCATCCTATCGTATTTTTTGATTACAATCTCTTTAGTTATAGCATTTTCGCAGCACAAAACATAGCGATGAGTCGTAAGTAAAAACAGATTGTCCGTAAACAAAATATAAACCAGTGGGACTTTGTTTACAGGCAATCTTTTATCATTTAGCTGCCACTGATGACGTATTTTAACAGCTCGACAACTTGCTCAGGCGTTTGCGCCCATGCCATGGCCGCTGCATCAACCTCTTTTAATGGATGAATAATATCCTCAGCGTGTAATGTAATATAAGGCTTACCCAGTGCGGCACAGTAGCCAGCATCGAATGCTGCGTTCCACTGCTTATATTTATCGCCAAAGCGAATGATAGCAATGTCGCATTTTTGGATCATGTTTTTGGTGCGAATCGCATTAACCTTTGATGACTTATGATCGCGCCAGAATCCATTTTCCTCTTTACCAAGCACATCACCGGCTGCGTCGCTGGCTTCATGCTCAGTCACTGCTGATGTAAAGGTAATAGCAAGACCGTGGTCTTTCACGCCTTGCATGATTTTCTGTCGCCAGTCGGTGTGTATTTCTCCGGACAAATAAACATTCCAATTCATTATTAATTCCTCTTTATTATTAATCCATATGACTTGCAAAAAAGTACTACTGCTGCTAATTCCGAAAAACTTAATGCCCCAAACTTTGCGCCTTAGAAGATTTAGTCTTTTGCAAGTTTGGCAATTAACGCGCTTAGTAGTTGATATTCTTTTTGATCGAGCTGGATACGTGAGCCAAGTCGAGACAAGCGCGAGGGTAATGATTTTAAGTTTTCACTGTCAGCCAATTTGCGTTGAACCATTAGTGCGGTGGTACGCTCAGTAAGCTGCTGCAATTGCTGCTGGGTAATCGCTGGCTCATCCCATTGCTGGCGCGTATAAGTATTGAGCATAGGTTGTCCTATCGTCTCTAGACTATCAGTCACATCTAATTTATCATAATCGGCTTCGCTATCAGTTTTAATATGTGTTTGTGCATAAGCAAAGATAAAGCTGGCAATCACTTGGACAGCTGATGCCACATTAAGCACTGGATAAGCAGGATTGGCGTCAATCTGAACATGGTAATCTGCATAAGCCAATTCTTCGTTGGTTAGACCGCGATCTTCACGACCAAACAAAACGGCGATATTAGGTTTATCAGTAGAAAAAGTGGACTGCTTATCGATAAAATCGAACATAATTTTGGCGGCTTGCGTGGGCGTTACTACAGGGCGCGGCAAATGACGACTGCGACTACTGGCGGCAAAGACCAGCTGACAATCTGCTATCGCAGACTCTAGCGTTGGCGCTATCAAAGCTGATGATAGCAGCTCACTACCGCCTGCTGCATGAGAGACGCTGGTTTCATCAATCGGTAGCTTAGGATCAACGACTGTCAAACGAGATAATCCCATGGTATGCATCGCGCGTGCGGCTGAACCAATATTAGCAGGTAAGGTGGTATTGACCATAACAACTTGCAAGCAAGACAGGTAATCGGCAACAGTAGATATTGATGGGGTAGGCGATGCTGGTAAGGAAGAAGTGCTCATTAGTAACTCATTCTTTTATTAATCTCTTGTTCAGCGTGCTGCAATGCCAATGATATATTTTCTATAAGAGCTGCTTGCTGGTTAATCTTTCGCTCGCGGCAGTATTCTTGCAACTGATCACTGAGCGCTACCAATTGAGTCGCACCTATATTCGCACTAGCACCTTTAAGAGCATGAGCGGCTTCAAAACCGTTAGCATTATCATCGGCTGCTTGTGTCGCACGTAGGGTTACAATACGCTGCTGACTGTCAGTAATATAAGTCTGTATCAACTCTGCAAAATCTTCTTCAAACAGATCACGCATATCTTCAAATTGCTCATGATTAATAATGTCATTGTCTAAACTATTATCTAAGTCATTGTTCATAATATTGTTTTTAACATCAGCTCCGGTCATAATTCCATATCCAGTAAGGTCAGAGTGGGGGTTTTAATTTGTTATATTTATAGTACTAACTATAATGAAAATATATATTTTCTTCGTTAATCATGCTTTTTAGCTGCTGTAAATTATCATCGTTAGGATAGACACGCCAATGCTCCGATAGCCCCACATTAGCAATGCCATACTCTTCGTAAATACTCAGACCAAGCGGTAGACAGTTATCATTGATTGAGGCATCAGTATTACTCAGAGCGTTATTGACATAGCTGCTGCCATTATTAAGCACATCCTGATTCATATCATTCTCTAGCACCAATAAGTCATTGCCGTCTTCATCGTACAAACTGCCACCCATTGCAGGGTCGTAAACGGCACTGTTACTATTGCCGTCTTGTTCGTCCTGATCATTGTTATAAGCTAAGCGTGGCGCAGGTATGATACCCGCTTGCGCCGATTTAAGAAGTGGTTGCAAGCGTGTCAGCAGATTAATATCACTGCCGTGGACTTTGATACTGATTTTTTTCAGCCAACGCAAGCGCGCATCAACCATACTCATTGCATTATCAAGGCGGGCAAATAGACGACCATCGCGCTCACGAATGCTGCCTTTGATGATGACCACTTCATCCACCTTTAACTGTTCTTTAACGCGGTTAAAACGTTCAGCATAGCAGCTAACTTCCAGTCTTGAGGTTCCGTCATCTAAGATAATCACATTACGATTACCAAAATTGGCGATATCAATAATTAATCCGGCAAAATAGCAACTGCCGTTATAGCCAGTGTCCGTTAGCTTATCGAGACGTGCGCCTGAGGTATAGCGTTTGATCTCATCTAAGTATTCATTGATTGGATGGCCAGTTAAATACAGTCCTAAGGTGTTTTTCTCCGCTTTTAAACGGTGCTTATCACCCCAAATTAATTCTGGGGTCATGACCAATGGCGGTGCAGCAACCACACCATCCATTTCACCAAATAAGTCCATCATACCAATCTCGCGGTTTTGACGGTCTTGTTCAGCGGCTTGTACTGCGCTTGGTAATTGACTCATTAACGCACCGCGAATCTCGTAAGCTTCATCGGCTGGCAAGTCAGGACGTAGGGTAGCCGCAAAGTCATCAAAACAGCCGGCACTGACTAATGCTTCAAGGGTACGTTTATTAACTTTTTTGATATCGACGCGGCGGCAGAAGTCATATAAATCTTTAAACGGACCTTCACGGCGACGCGCATCAACGATAGACTCAACTGCACCTTCACCAACGCCTTTAATCGCACCCAAGCCATAAATAATATTGGTCGGGGTATCGGCGACGAAATGCCATTCACTACGGTTAACTGATGGATTGACCACGGTTAACTCAAAGTTTTCACGGCAATCATTAATAAAGAACACGACGTTGTCGGTGTTGTTCATATCGGAAGTTAGTACTGCTGCCATAAACTCAGCAGGGTAGTACTGTTTTAGATAAGCCGTCTGATAAGCTAATACCCCATATGCGGCAGAATGCGAGCGGTTAAAACCGTAACCAGCGAATTTCTCCATCAGATCAAAGACGCCACCCGAGGTGACTTCATCGATACCTTGCGCCGTGGCGCCAGTGACAAAAATATCGCGCTGTTTAGCCATCTCTTCAGGTTTCTTTTTACCCATCGCACGGCGTAACATATCCGCACCGCCCAAGCTATAGCCTGCCATCACCTGCGAGATTTGCATCACCTGTTCTTGATAGACAATAACGCCGTTGGTGTTTTCTAAAATCGGCTCAAGATTAGGATGGTCATAAATGACTTCCTCACGACCATGCTTACGGTCGATATACATCTCTACCATGCCAGCATCGAGCGGACCCGGACGATACAGCGCACACATGGCGATGACGTCTTCAATGTTGGTCGGTTGTAATTTCGCCAAATACTTTTTCATACCCATACTTTCAAGCTGAAAGACGGCAGTGGTCTTGGCATCTTGCAAGAGCTTGTAGGCTTTTTTGTCATCTAATGGCAAGTCTTCTAACACCAACGCTTCTTTGCCTTCTTTAGCACGGCGCAAGTTGATGTTTTCTACCGCAGCATTAATGACGGTTAAGTTACGTAGACCCAAAAAGTCAAACTTCACCAGACCAACCGCTTCGACATCATCTTTATCAAACTGACTGACACGGTGACCATCGTCATCACAATAAATGGCGCTAAAATCGGTAATTTTATGCGGGGCAATTAGGACGCCACCGGCATGTTTACCGACGTTTCGGCAGACGCCTTCAAGCTTAATTGCCATCTCCCAAATCTCAATGGCATCTTCATAATCCATATTGTCAGGGTTGGAGATTAAGTCTTTAAGCTGCGGCTCTTGCTCGAGCGCTTGACTGAGCGTGATACCCGGAGTTTTCGGGATAAGTTTGGATAGTTTGCTGGCAAGAAAGTAAGACTTACTTTGTACCCGCGCCACATCTCGTACCACCGCTTTTGCCGCCATGGTACCAAAGGTGATAATCTGCGAGACCGCTTCACGACCATAAGTTTGCGCAACATAATCAATAACGCGGTCACGACCTTCAATACAAAAGTCAATATCGAAATCGGGCATTGAGACACGTTCAGGGTTCAAGAAGCGCTCGAATAATAGATCGTAATGGATAGGGTCGAGGTCGGTAATGTTTAACGCATAGGCGACTAACGAGCCAGCACCAGAACCACGACCCGGTCCTACCGGTACGCCATTGGCTTTTGCCCAGCGGATAAAGTCCATAACGATTAAAAAGTAACCGGGAAAGCCCATTGATAAGATAACTTCGAGCTCATACTCTAAGCGTTCATCATATTTTTGGCGAATATCCTGCCAATTGTCACCGCGTTCCTCAATCGGAAATAGTTTATCCAATCGATTATTAAGACCCCGTATTGACTCCGCGCGGAAAAACGATTCAATCGTCTCGCCTTCAGGCACAGGAAAATCGGGCAGGACGTTAATACCAAGGGTCAAGGTCACATTACAGCGAGTTGCCAAACGCAAAGTATTGTCAATCACCTGCGGAAGATCAGCAAATAAATGCTCCATCTGCGCTTGGGTCTTAAGATATTGCTCATCTGAATAAGTTTGCGGACGATTGAGGTCAGCGAGCACGTAGGAGCCTGCGATACAAACGCGCGCTTCATGAGCATCAAAATCGTCTTGCTCTAAGAAGCGCACATCGTTATGAGCAATAATAGGAATATTGTGTTTGGCACCTGAGTGGATAGCAGCCTGAATGAAGGCATCTTCCCCTGAGCGATTGGTACGCTTGATGGCAAAGTATAAACGATCATCAAACTGTGCTTGCCATTCTGTCAGCAGCTCATCAGCTTTTTCTGGCATAGAGCCGACTAGCGCTTGACCGACATCTGACTTTTCGGTGAAGAGAACGATAACACCTGCTGCGTGCTCTAAAATATGGCTGCGTTTAATGACAGGCACACCATGATTTGCAGCGTCAGCGCGCCCTTCAGTGAACCCAAGCGATACGATACGGGTAATGTTTTGATAACCCTCGTTATTCATCGCTAGCAGGGTTAGCCGCGTGTCTTCATTCTCCATGATGACTTCGCTACCGATAATCGGCTTAATGCCAGCGCCAAGGCAGGCACGATAGAACTTCACCGTGGCATAAAGGTTGGATAGATCAGTTAACGCCAGCGCGCGTTGATTATCCGCCGCCGCCGCTTTGATAAGCGGCTTGATGCGCACGATAGAATCGGTGATCGAATATTCGCTGTGAATACCAAGGTGTACAAATGCCATAGAGGACTCTTACTGATACGATCAAAAGGAAATAGATTATTAAGAAAATAAATTTATTATTATCAATGTTTTAATTGGTATTTTAGAATTAATTGGAAGTAAGTAAGACGTCGATAGCCATATTTATTCCTTTTAAATTTAGCTGCTAATAATAGCATTATTTGGTACGTACAGCCACCGATTCAGGGGTATGAAATTGAATGGATGATTTTTGGTAATGGGTTTGATTATAGAAAAAAGCCTTCTATATCATAATGATGTAGAAGGCTCTGATAGGCGAAAGATTTACGATTATTTAGCTAATATTTAACGCTTATCATGTTTATCACTATACTCTATCCAGAAGTCTGCATTTTCAACGCCTGCTTTTCTAGGGTCAAAGACAGGATCAAGTCCCAGCTTCATTTGTTCATCGTAGTCTTTTAACACTTTTAGCGCCGTTTTGCTGAGTAAGACGATGGCGATGAAGTTAAGGTAACACATACTGCCGAAACCAATATCGCCTAGCGCCCACATCATACCTACTGACTGTATACTACCGCTAAAGCAGACGATTAAAAATACAATTTTTAGTAATGGTTTTAAGATAGGATAGCGCATCTTGCTGTCTAGATATACCATCGTTGTTTCAGCGATATAGTAATAAGCAATCAAGCAGGTAAAGGCAAATAAGAAGATGGCAATAGCGACGAAGCCACTACCATATTGGCTAAATACCGTTGAGACTGCTGCTTGGGTAAACGCCGTTCCAGCTGCAATGCCTGGCATGTTTTCAACCAGCACCAAGCCTTCTGCGGGAATGACGTTGTACATGCCTGTCGATAAAATCATTAGGGCTGTTGCGGTACAGACGAGCACAGTGTCAATGTAGATAGAGAAACTTTGCACTAAACCTTGCTTGGCAGGATGTGAGACTTCTGCTGCCGCTGAACTGAAAGTGGCTTCGCCTGCACCAGCAACGTTTGAGAATACAGCACGGCGCACACCCCAAGAGATTGCTAGACCGACAATACCGCCAAAGACGGCATCCATACCAAACGCACTTTTGAAGATAAGCGCGAACATGGCTGGTAGGTTTGAGGCGTTAAACACTAAGACGATGATCATCATCAAAACATAGCCGATCGCCATAATAGGCACGACCTTGCCAGCGAAGCTTGCAATACGTTTTATGCCACCAAATATGATAAATGCTAACAGCGCAACGATAATGAAACCAGTTGCAACAGGTGGGATATTAAAAGCAGTATTAAAAGAATCAGCGATGGTGTTGGCCTGTACGCCAGGCACCAAAACACCATATGATAGGCAGGTAACAGCCGCAACGACAATGGCAAAAGGCTTCATTTTGAGCCCACGCTCGATATAAAAGGGTGAGCCGCCACGATACTGGTCATCAACGGTATGCTTATATACCTGTGCAAGTGTTGACTCGATAAAGGCACTGGCACCGCCAAGCAGACCCATGACTATCATCCAAAATACTGCGCCAGGTCCACCAGCTGCGATTGCGGTGGCAACCCCTGCAATGTTACCGACGCCGATTCGGCCTGATAAGGCCATACTAAAGGCTTGGAATGAGCTAATACCTTGGGTTGATGTTTGCTTGTCAAACAACAGCCTAACCATCTCTTTGAGATAGCGAAACTGGACACCGCGAGTCATCACGGTAAAATAAATGCCGACACCGAGTGCTAAATAAACTAACGCATCGCTCCATATATAGCCGACGATGGTATTAATAATCGCTTCCATGGCCTTACTTCCCTGTAAGTATGTGACTAAAGGCTTAAATCATTTAAGCTATTGTTTTAATTTATGACTGTACTGATTGAACACGCTTGTTAATTAACCAGCCAAATAGTCTTAGTCTGTGCATATTGTGATAAGGCTTCTAAACCATTGTCACGACCGCCAAACCCTGATTGTTTATAGCCACCAAATGGCGTCGTGATATCACCTTCTGAAAAACCATTGATTGAAACCGTACCCGCTTTGATGGACGATGCCACACGATAAGCGCGCTTGATGTTCTGTGTATAAAAAGAAGCGGCGAGCCCATAGTTGGTTTCATTGGCTAATTTGATGGCTTCTTCTTCCGTCTCAAAGCTTGTCACCGCCAGCAAAGGACCAAAGACTTCTTCCTTGAACAAAGTCATATCGGCTGTAACATCATCAAAAATAGTGGGTTCAATATACCAGCCGCTACCTAAATCTTCACGAATGTTGCCACCTGCAATGATCGTTGCGCCTTCATCTTTTGCGGTCCGTAAATAATGCGAAACCTTGTCAAAATGTGCTTTTTCTATCATAGGACCAATGGCGGTATCAGAGTCATAAGGTGATCCGACCTTCCAACCTTTCAGACCATTTTTTAGTTGCTCAAGTAACGCTTGTTTTTGACTGCTGTGGACTAATAAGCGTGAGCCGCAACTACAGTTTTCACTCATATTCCAAAACGCGGCCGATAAGATATCGTTAATAGCGGCGTCATCAAGTACGGCATCATCAAAGACTATTTGTGGGCTTTTACCACCGCATTCTAAGACGATCTCTTTTAGATTGCTTTGGGCCGAGTATTGTAAGAACAGACGTCCGACCTCTGTTGAGCCGGTGAACGACACCATATCGACATCCATATGTTGACCAAGTGCTGCACCGACATTTTCACCAAGACCGCAGACCATTTGCAGCGCTTCTCTGGGCACGCCAGCTTCATAGGCAAGCTCGGTTAAACGGTAGGCAGATAAAGAGGTCAGCTCAGCGGGTTTAACAATGACGGAGTTGCCCATAATAAGAGCAGGGGCGACTTTCCAAGCGTACATTTGGGCTGGAAAGTTCCAAGGTAATACCGCACCAACGACACCAATTGGCTCTTGCACAATAAGTCCTAAAGCTGCGTTACCTGTCGGCGCGACTTTACCAAATACCTTATCAGCTGCTTCGGCATACCATTCAAAAGTCTCAATAGTCGCTGGCATGTCAGTGTTTAAGCATTCGGTAATCGGCTTGCCCGCATCCACACAATCTAATGCTGCCAGCTCTTCGAAATGCTCATGCATTAGTGCACACCAGCGCTGCATAACAGCCTTACGCTCAGCTGGAGCCAGACGACGCCATTCACCACTTTCAAAACTATCGCGGGCGATTTGCACGGCAGTATCGACATCATCGCTAGTACCCGAGGCAATCTGACCGATAACACTATTATCAATAGGCGTGTAATTGTCTAAAGTCGCTTCTGATAAATTATCAGCCGCTATTAAATGTCCAGCCCACAGCTGTTGCTGTTTTGCTTTCTCAAATACTTGCTCTTTAGTAGCTTGTTTTTTAGTGCTCATTTTTCTAATCCTTGTCTGCTAAGTTTGATGCCATCGATTCGAATTTTGAATACGGCATCAAATTTAGCGTTGGTTATCCTTAACTTTGTTTTTACTAAGCTGAGCTGAGTGCTATTTAGACAGTAGGGCTAAAAACTCTGCTTTTTCGTCTTCTGGCATGTCAGTTAATGGCACGCGCACTGAACCGACATCCATGGTGCCGTTTAAGCAGCCCGCTTTGGCCTTTTGGTTGTAGTTGCCAGATTCCATAGAATGAATAGCAGGATAAATCTCGCTCATAATTTGCTTGGCTTTATCCCAGTCGCCTTGCTGGGTGGCGTTAAATAATGCAACTTGCTCTGCTGGGAACACGTTCGCTGCGCCCGCAATCCAGCTTTTTGCACCCCAAAAGAAGAAATCAACGGGCTGATCATCACAGCCACAAACCACATCAAAGTCATCAAAATTAGCTTGCAGCATGCGTAGCGCATGACTAAAGTCGCCGCTACTTTCTTTTACGCCGACGATGTTAGGGTGCTTAGCTAGATGAGCAACAGTATCAAATTCAATGGCAACGCCGACACGATCTGGGAAGTTGTACATAATAATCGGCAGCTCACTGGCATCCGCGACTTTTTCGAAGTGAGCAATGATGCCATCTTGCTCAGGTAAGCTATAAGGGGTGGCAGATAGCATAAGGCCGTCATAACCTAGTGCTTTGGCTTGTGCGGCAAGCTCAATAGAGTGGTCAGTCGATAAACTATTGATACCAGCGATTAAGGTGACTTTATCCTTTGCGGCTTCGGCGATAGTGGTCAACACCAGCTCGCGCTCGTCTGCCGAAAATGTATAGTATTCACCTGTAGTACCACAAGCAACGATACCGGCTACGCCTTTTTCAATAAAGGCTTCGACCAGTATCGCTAATTTTTGCGCATCAACGTCGCCGTTATTATCAAAAGGGGTGACGATTGGGACTAAAATTCCATTTATATTCATGAGACTATCCTTATTGGTGTTGATATTGTTGGTGATTTAATGGTTAATGATTCAATGATGAATCGGTTGATTTTTGCTTGGTTCATAACCGTTTAATAAATAGCTTATTTAAAGCGAGCCAGTTGATACGGTTTTGGATCGATAGTATGGTCTTCATCAAAATAGTATTCGGCAATCATTTGCGCACTAATGACGGCTTGCGTTAAACCTAAATGCTGATGACCAAAGCTTAAAAATACACGCTCGATTTTGTCGATGACGGGTAAGGAGTCTGCGGTTGATGGACGAAAACCCATCCATGACACGCTATCGCTAGCATCTAATGGCGCTTTTAACATAGGCTGCGCATGTTGTAGAAGTATTTGTGCTCGCTGCATATTGGCAGGTGCGTCAAGTCCTGCGTACTCCACCGTACCCGCCAAACGTAGTCCTTCTTGCATCGGGGTCATGACGAAGCGCCGATCCAAACTCGATACGGGAATCTGTAAGCGCGCGCTTTCATGAGGTAGCATCAAGTGATAACCACGTTCGGTATCTAAAGGGATGTTGACGCCTGTTAGTTGCTTGGCCAAGGCTTTAGAGTGGGCGCCTGCTGATAGCATCACTTTGGACGCTGTCATATCACCTTGACTGGTCGTTAAATGAATACCCTCTGCATCACTGGTCGCAGCAAGGACGCGGCAATGTTCAATGACATGACCACCTAGCTGTCTAAAGGTATTATGAAGCTGATTAATGACGGCTTTTAAATTGGTGATATGTCCTGTATTTGGGAAAAATAACGCTGCTAACTGGTTATCCTGTAAAGCAGGTTCACGCTCTAATAAAGCCTCTTTGCTCAGCAGCTCATTGCTCACATCAATGTCATTGAGACGCTTACCGTGTGCTGTTAATAGCTCAAGACTACTTGTCTTTTCAACCGTTAATAACGAACCCTTTACTTGTATCCAATCGCCCAGTTGCCACTGTTCAGCAAAGCTTTGCCATGCTTGCAGGCTGTTTTGATTTAAGCTTAACAACGCTTGATGAATCCGCTCAAATGGCTCAGGGCGCATATTCATTAGCAACTGCATTGCCCACGGCATCAAACGAGGCAGATAGCGCCAGTCTATGCGCAGCGGTCCAGTCGGATTCAATAACATGGCGGGTACATGACGGAGCATGCTCGCATCAGCAATAGGGAATACTTGCTCGGTAGCGATATGACCGGCGTTACCTAATGATGCGCCTTGACCCACTTCATTGGCGTCGAGCAGTGCGACCTTTACGCCTCGCGCTTGCAACGTCACCGCAGCCACTAGACCGATAATGCCGCCACCAATGATATGTAAGTCGAAGTTTGAGGTAGTCATAATTTTTCTCGATTACGTTATTCTGATTAAGCACTCTTAATAGTGTTTACGCGTTTATCAATATATATGTCACTAATAAATCATTTCGCTTAATAAATAATGCTACGAATCAGCTAAGATGGAATTCCCCATTTAAAAGGATCATTTTCTTGCACAATGAGTGTGGTTTCAGCACAAACATAAGCATGACCACAAATCGTTGGGATAATGGTCTGTTCAGGATAAGCCGTACCAGCTGCATTATTGAGTTTAGTACTAAGATCAGTATTGAGCTCAGTATTAAGTTCAGTATTAAGTTCAGTTGCATACTGATAACTGCCAGTAAATACGCTGCCGACTACGCCTTGTTGCTGCCAAAGTTGTTCAGGTGCTAGACGGTTGTCAGCAGCTAGGCAAGCAAGTTTGGCGCTAGTACCGGTACCACAAGGAGAGCGATCGTAAGCTGAACCTGGACACAAAACGAAGTTTTTACTATCGACTTGCGTATCATCGCTATCGGCAAATAACTCGATATGGTCAATATCACCGCCGTTTTCGCCGGTGATATTAGCAGCGATTAATGCTTGCTTAATTTGCATGGTTACTTGAGTCAGTTTTTCGACATTATTTGCTTGAATGTCTTGTCCATGCTCACTGACTAAAAAGAACCAGTTGCCACCCCAAGCGATATCGCCACGGATAAGGCCTAATTCAGGAACTTGAACTTCAACTTGTTTTTTATAACGATAAGAAGGTACGTTTTGTACACTGCAGCTGCCATCATCATGTAAGGTTGCTTTAACCAGACCTACAGGAGTCTCTAGCCAATGTACGCCTGCTGATATCTTTTGTTGATAAGCTAATGAAACGATAACGCCAATCGTACCGTGTCCGCACATGCCCAAATAACCAGCATTGTTAAAAAAGATAACGCTCGCTGTGGCTTTATGGTCAGTTGCAGGAAGAAGTAGCGCACCGACGAGGACATCATTGCCGCGTGGCTCTAAGATGATACTTTGACGCAGATGATCGAAGTTCTGCTTGAAGTGTTGCAGCTTATCTTGAATAGTATCGCCGACGAGGTCAGGAAATCCGTCATAGACCATACGAGTAGGCTCACCGCCCGTATGCGAATCAATAATTTTAAAATTAAATAATGTAGAATACATGACCGACGCCCTAATTCATCCGTGAAAAAGTTACATTCCGTTTTTTATGCATGAGACCTAATGGTTTTAACTTAACAGCCAATAGTTGGTTGTTATTTGCTAAGGTCTATGTATAGAGTGGACTTTTTTAGAGAGAGCGTCTTGCTGTTTTTTCATGGATAAATGCGTATTTCTGCATAGTGGCTCAGTGTACACTAGAGAAGTCTGTGCCTAAAAATTGATAGTAAAATAGTCAGTTCGAAATAAAGTCGATACGTTAATAGCCAAGTGCTGCTGCGATAAATTTTTTGCAGCCTCTGTCACGCTTGCGAACAGCACGCAAGAAAAATTTACCGCATCAGCACTGTATCGGTTTTAAAGTGGATCAACTATAGATATACGTAAAATAGTCTGCGAGTTATTAATGTTTGGCTGAGTGTAAAATTAATATGACAAGGATGACATACGATGACAGAGGTAATAACAGATGTAATAGAAGATACAGCGCTTGCTATGCTTACCACGTCATTGCAGCAGAATATGACTGCCTACTATCCCGACAGTAGCGAGGCTTTTATTGGTAATGTCTCACTATTACTGCCGCTGCTGAATACTTTGACTAATGTGGTGTTTTTCGTAAAAGATGAGCTAGCATGTTATCAGCTGGCAAACAAAACCTTATTAAAACGCTGTCAGTTGAGTCAGCACGAAGATATCGTAGGGTTTACCACAGAGGAGGTGTTTTCGCATCGACAGAGTAGGGATTATATTTTGCAAGATATGAAGGTATTACGAGAAGGCAAGTCTATCGTTGATAACTTAGAGCTGCACAGTTATGCGTCTGGTCAGTTAGGTTGGTGTATTACCAATAAACTGCCCATTTATAATAAGAGTCAACAAATAATCGCGATGGTTGGTATTTCGGTCGATATTGATGAAGATAACGAGCGCGTTTTGCGTAAACACGCTCGCTTGGCTGAAGTGTCTCAGTTTGTACGAGGGCATCTTGATCAGAAAATCAATATCGCCCAATTGGCTGACTTGGCTAATTTGAGTGTATCGCAGCTAGAGCGTACCTTTAAGGCTGTACTGAATATGTCGCCATTACAGTTTGTGCAAAAGCTGCGCTTAGAATATGCGATTAAGCTCTTGGCGATGCCTGATATATCAGTTACTCAGATATCGTTGAACTGCGGTTATAGTGATCACAGTGCTTTTAGCCGTCAGTTCAAACAGTTCACAGGAATGTCGCCTACTCAGTTTCGCCAAACTTACCTATAATTAAAAAACTAACTTAATAACTTATTAATTTGGATCTAATTACTGCGGATCCAACAATTCAATCCAGTGCTTCACTGGTATGCTTGATCGGCTACTTAGATGTAGTTGGCAACCTATGTTAGCGGTCACTATCTGCTCTGGATGACCAATCGTCAAGTCCGCAAGCTTATTAGTTAGTAATTGCTCACTCAGCTTAGGCTGGAGTATCGAGTAGGTTCCAGCAGAGCCGCAGCATAAATGTTTGTCTTTAGTAGGCGTGAGCTCAACACCTGCCTGTTGCAAAATCTGTTCAACTAAGCCGCTCAACTGCTGAGCATGTTGCAATGAGCAAGGACAATGTACGGCTGTTTTGCGCTCTTTATCTTGCAATTGTAGCTGACTCAAATCTTCCTTAACTAATATTTCCCCAAGATCACGGGTAAGCTCGCTAACCCGTTGTGCTTTAACGGCATAATCTGGATCATACTGTAGTTTTTCGCCATAGTCTTTGACCATCGAGCCACAGCCAGAAGCACTGATAACAATGGCTTCTACGCCCGCCTCAATATGGGGCCACCACGCATCGATATTGCGGCGCATGAATGCCAGTCCCTCTTCATGGGCTGGCATGTGATAACTGACGGCACCGCAGCAACCAGCTTCGGGTGCGGTAAATAAGCTAATACCTAATTTATCGAGTACCCGAGCGGCCACAATATTGGTATTTGGAGTCGCTGAGGGTTGCGCGCATCCTGCTAATACCAACATCCGGCGCGTATGCTGCTGGGTTGGCAAAGCGCGCTTAATTTGTTTAATCGGTACTTGTTGCTTTAAATCATGAGGCAAAAAGGATCGAACCAACTGTCCTAAGCGTAATAAAGGCCCGAAGCGACTGGGATAGGGCAGAATTTGGCGTATCAACCAGCGCAGTAGCTTCTGCTGTAGCGGTCTCTCTAATTGCTCCTCCATGATGCCGCGGCCTATTTCAGCTAAGCGCCCATATTTTACGCCAGAAGGACAAGTGGTTTCGCAACTACGACAGGTTAGACAACGGTCTAAATGCGTTTGCGTTTTTTCGCTAACGTCACCGGTTTCAAGTAGCTGTTTGACTAAATAAATACGTCCACGTGGCCCATCTCTTTCGTCGCCCAATTCTTGATAAGTAGGGCAGGTCGCATTACAAAATCCACAGTGTACGCAGCTGCGTAAGATGGCATCCGCTTCTTTGATTTCCGGATGATCTAGATACTTCACATTAATTTGGGTACGCATAATATTTTCCTATTACATCCAACTATAGAGACGACCTGGATTAAAAATACCTAGCGGATCAAAAGCATGTTTGAGCCGTTGATGCAGTCCGCGCAGTGCCTCGGGTTGAGTATGAAATACCTCTTGTAGTCGATCACCACCACTATAAAGACTCACTTGACCGCCCATACTGTTGGCAAGTGCTTCCAATGATTCAGTATCGAAATCACCGCGCAGCCAACGTTGGCTGCCACCCCAATCCACCAGCCACTCTTTATCTGGAAATACATGCTCAGCATTACTATTGACCGAAAACCGCCATAAAGGCGCATGACCTGAAAAGTAGTCTAACTGCTGCTCGCGTAGCTGCGTCCATAGGGTGTCTGATTCTTCTAGAATTTTACCTTGCCACTGCTTAACGGTGCTCTCGACTGCACTACGCGCGCCCTCTAAACGTAAATAAAGATGATTCTCAAACCAACAAGCGCCCGTCAAAGGATTTGGTAAACCTGCCAAACGGTTCATCTCTTTGATAGCCTGCGTTGCATCCATTTCACGTTTGAGAGTCATAGTAGCAGCAGGTTTGGGCATAACCTTTAGACTGACCTCGCTAATGACTCCTAAAGTTCCCATCGCTCCAGCCTGCATT
Organism: Psychrobacter sp. ASPA161_9; assembly: GCF_051970275.1. Lineage (NCBI taxonomy): Bacteria > Pseudomonadati > Pseudomonadota > Gammaproteobacteria > Moraxellales > Moraxellaceae > Psychrobacter > Psychrobacter sp. ASPA161_9. Next base: position 75,014 of record NZ_JBEFNI010000001.1, read on the forward strand.
CTTGAGACATCGTAGCCGGCTACGTTTTTCATCACTTGACCACCAAAGCGCAGCGCTTCGCCTCGACCATTAATCAGGCGAATACCGAGGACGTGATCTCTTACCGAACCATTCCAAGGACGTCCTGGTCCTGACAGGTGACATGCTAGCGTGCCCCCTAAAGTCGCCTGCCCATCAAATAGCGGCGGCTCAAACGCCAATCTCTGATTGTGTTCACTCAAAGCGTTATTAATCTCAGTTAACGGAGTACCTGCTCGTGCAGTCAACACCAGCTCAATCGGCTCGTAATTCACAATACCACTGTGCTCAGCAATGTTAAGCGGGACGCCCTCGGGCGTGCGACCCATAAATTCCTTGCTACCACCGCCAACTATTTGCAATTTGCTACCATCACTACTGGCCTGTTTAATTCGCTCAATCAGTTCAGCACTTATATCTTTCATGCCGGTGCTCCCTGTTGTGGCGGCTGACTCACTGAATCGTCCATTATCTTATCAAGCGACCGATATTCCTGACAATTTTTTAGGACAGGAATGCCTTTACCTGGATTAAGCATACCATCAGGATCAAAAGCAAATTTAATAGCATGAAATTGGCGTAATTCCTGCTCATTAAATTGCACACGCATTTGGCGGATTTTTTCTATACCAACACCGTGCTCACCAGTGATACAACCACCTACCTTGACACAAAGCTCTAAGATACGAGCGCCAAATTCCTCAGTTTTTTCAAGCTGACCAGGCATATTGGCATCGAATAATATCAGAGGATGCAAGTTACCATCACCCGCATGAAAGACATTGGCCACGCGCAAATTATAGTGCTCGGAGAGTTTTTGCATTTCAGTCAATACATGCGCCAGTTGGCCGCGAGGAATAGTGCCATCCATGCAATAGTAGTCGGGTGAGAATCGGCCTACCGCTGGAAAGGCAGACTTACGACCTTTCCATAACAAAGCACGTTCCGCCTCGCTTTGAGAAACTCGAGTTGAGGTGGCACCTAGTTGAGTGAAGAGCTGTTCAACTTCGATGATTTGTTCTTGAACCTCAATTGCCGTACCATCTAATTCACATAAAAGCAGCGCCTTAGCATCGGTAGGGTAACCCGCTTGCGCAAATGCTTCGGCCGCTATAATGGCATAGCTATCCATCATCTCAAGCCCCGCTGGGATAATCCCTTTAGCAATGATTTCGCCTACGGCATCGCCTGCCGTCTGTACGTTATCAAAACAGGCCATAATGACCTGCGCCTTTTCGGGGCTGGGTAATAATTTGACCATGACTTCAGTAACTATTCCTAACAATCCCTCAGAGCCAGTTATCAAGGCCATAAGATCAATGCCGTTACTATCAAGTCCTTCACTACCAATGCTTATCAAATCACCTTCGACCGTCACCATTTCTACTTTTAATAAGTTATGTACCGTGAGCCCATACTTGAGGCAATGCACGCCGCCGGAGTTTTCGGCGACGTTGCCTCCTATCGTACAAGCAATTTGGGAGGAGGGGTCCGGACCATAATACAAGCCATGTACGGAGGCCGCCTCACTAATGGCTAAGTTACGTACGCCTGGCTGCAAGCGTGCCGTGCGGGCTAGAGGGTCTATCTCGAGAATATGCTTAAAACGAGACAGTACTAACAGCACGCCATCAGGATTTGGCATGGCACCGGCACAAAGACCTGTGCCTGCTCCGCGAGCTACTACTGGAATCTGATAACGATGGCAAATACGCATGACTTCTTGTATCTGCTCGACCGTATCGGGCAAGACGACTAACAGCGGCATATCACAATAGACAGACAGCCCATCACACTCAAAAGGCTTTTGGGTTTCCTCATCACTGATCACATATTCAGGCTCAATAAAAGCGCGAAACATAGCCACTAATGTGGCTTTATCAGGTCTTTTGCTCTCAATCATATGGCTCTCCTTAGCGAAATGAATGAATTTTAATACCTAATCTAATACTCAATCAATATCCAACCACTGCCGCATCGACGATACGCGGATCAGAAGAACCGTAAACACCCTTAGGAGTCAACATAATTGATTGTGTTGAGCCCATTGCTGCTTGCGGGCTAACCGTATGGCCCATGGATTCTAGTTTTTTAATCGTATCGACATTGAGCGCCTTTTCAATACGAATCTCATCAGGTAACCATTGGTCATGAATACGCGGAGCATGAGTGGCCTCAGCGATATTCATATCATGGTCGATGACATTTGAGATGATTTGGGTGACGGTAGTAATAATACGACTACCACCCGGGCTACCAGTCACGATAAAAGGTTTATTGTCTTTAAATACCAAGGTAGGACTCATAGAAGATAATGGACGTTTATTGGCTTCAACGGCATTTGCCTCACCGCCTAATAACCCATAACCATTAGGCACACCGGGCTTGGCAGAAAAATCATCCATCTCGTTATTAAGTAAAATGCCCGTACCTTCAGCGACAAGGCCAGTGCCGTAAGAGAAATTAAGCGTATAAGTATTGGCTATCGCATTGCCGTCTTTATCAACGATAGAGAAATGCGTGGTTTGATCGCTCTCATAGGGTAGTGGGTTGTTGGCTTTAATCGTCGCCGCTGGCGTGGCTTGGTTTGGATTAATTAATGTACGCAGCTTATTTGCATACGCTTGAGAGGTTAAGCCGCTGGTCGGCACATCAATAAAGTCCGAATCTCCCAGATACTCAGCACGATCTGCATAGGCCAATTGCATGGCCTCAGCCATCAGATGGATGGTTTGCGCACTGTTTTGTCCGTAGTCTTTGAGCGGATAGCCTTCTAAGATGTTTAAAATCTGCACGATATGAATACCACCAGAAGAAGGCGGCGGCATAGAGACAATCTCATAACCACGGTAGTCTCCTTTGACTGGCTCGCGAGCGATGGCTTCGTAATTGGCTAAATCCTGCAAGCTCATGCTACCGCCAGCGTCATTAACGGCTTTGACTAATTTAGTCGCGGTCTCACCTTTATAAAAGCCATCAGCACCTTGTGCAGCAATTAATTTTAGCGAGCGAGCCAGTTCCGGCTGTTTTAGGCGTTCACCAGGTTGATAAGCGCTACCGTCAGGTTTAAAGAATATCTTCTTGGTGCTTGGCCATTTTTGCAGGCGATCGGTTAATGCGGTGAGCGACTCAGACAAGCCAGCGGTAACTTCTATACCATCTTCTGCTAATGCTATTGCGGGCGCCATTACTTGCCCGCGACTCATCGTGCCATGATCTTCTAATGCTTTTAACAGTCCTGCCACTGTTCCCGGCACCCCAATGGCTAAGCCGTGATAACGGGATAAGTCACTGACCGCGTTACCCTCAGCATCGAGATACATATCACGAGATGCGCTACTCGGCGCTTTTTCACGGTAATCAAGTGCCACTGTTTTGCCTTGCTTGGCATCATAAATCATCATAAAACCGCCACCGCCGATATTCCCAGCGCGAGGTAAGGTAACTGCTAAGGCAAAGCCAACAGCGACCCCAGCATCAACGGCATTGCCGCCGTCTTTTAGAATCTTTAAGCCAATATTGGAGGCGAGCGCTTCTTGAGTGGCGACCATGCCATTCTTCGCCCAGACCGGATGATGGATAGCATCTTCAGAATAGATGGCCTCATCGACTTTGGCATTGGTAGTCGTTAATGTAAGCGCATTGGTTTTCGCTCGTGTAATGCGCTTGGTTTCAGACAATACGGTAGGATTATCAGCCATAATTGCTAGATTAATCGCACTGGTATTGATTGAGGTGTTATTTATCGAATTGGCATCAGTTGGGGAAACGGGTTCAAGTGCGTGAGCAGATACGGACAACAACAACGTACTGCTAATCAGCAACATAGCAGACTTTAGTGTTGTTTTTACTAATGTTTTATTTTGAGGGTTTTGAGCGCGCATAACATCGTTACAAGATTGAGAAGATAGTTTTGGCATCGCAAAGTCCTTTTTACGAGTGGGTAGGAAATCATACTGAAGTACTAAAGAGAACGATTATATAGTTAGATAGTAACGAATATAGCAGCGAGCGCAAAGCTGTTTATCAACTTTTATTTTTTGATATTACTAGGACGTGTCCTCAGTCTGAACGAGTTAACCTCTAATGGGCTAAAAATGGCTATATTTCCGTACCATTCTTACAGAAAGAATTTTTAAAGTTAATTAAAATATCAGATTGATTTGAACGTAAATGTGGAGAACTAAAAAGCGCACCGTTCATACGATGCGCTTTTTTATATTTTTATACCAAGTTTTATGAGACATTAAATATTAATACAAATCTCTCTATTAATGACAACTCAGATCTCTCTTACATGTACATATCTTTTACATGCCTTGGCTTTGCTGTTTGTCATGTCCTTTACGGTTTTGTGAATGCTGACGACCTTTTTCTTGTTTTTCTGACTTGAGTTGTTCCATCTTGGCACGCTGTTCAGCAGTTAAGACCTGTGAGATGGCATGTTGAGTTTGAACGCGTTCAATAAAACGCTGCTTTGCTTTAGCCGCTTGTTGATCAGCCAAACGATTGACAGCTGCATTATTTAAGGTGCTCGCATTGGTTAATGCTTGCATTTGTTGATGCATTTGCGCACGTTCTGCTTTATTTTTTGTACGTTCAGCTTCACGATCGCCGTGCTTTTCTTGCATGATGGCTTTGATTTGTGCCTGCTGTGTGGCGGTCAAATCTAGCTGCGACATTGGGCCTCTCATGCCGCCTTTTTTCATACCATCTTTATGCTGCATTTTGCTGGTCGTTGGTGCTGTATCAGTGGTTGCGTTGACACTTGTACAAGCTGTAACTGCAAATACGCTAGACATTGCTAGTACTGAGCCCATTAATAATTTTTTCATAAAAATATCCTGTATTTAATTCGGTTTGGTTAAATGAACATTAAATTTTTATCTTGCAAGCATGATGTTTAGAGCGTTATAGATAGGTACTGTCAGCCAATCTATAAGTACGCTGTATAAAAGCAATACTTGCTGTTGATATGCGCTATCTTACGACAGTTAAAGGTTGCGAACATTTATGAAGTATTAAGAAAGGTAACGTTTATAGCGTATTGATAAGCACATGCCTGATAATATGGGTGATAACGCTATTAAGGCTCAAGGAGATAGATGTGCCAAATATATTGCTAGGTGATGATGACGAAGAGTTGACCCAGTTATTACAAGAATACTTGCACAATCATGGTATTCAATGCGATTGCGTTCACGATGGTGAGGCAGTCATCCAGAAACTTAAAACCGCATCTAATGATACTTCTGCTTATGATTTGCTGGTGCTCGATATTATGATGCCAAAAATAGATGGGCTTAGTGTGCTACGTCAATTGCCGAATATTAGTGATATTCCAGTCATTATGTTGACGGCAAAAGGTGAAGAGATCGATCGTATTATTGGGCTTGAGCTTGGCGCTGATGATTACATTACTAAACCCTGCAATCCGCGTGAGTTACTGGCACGCATCAATGCCGTTATCAAGCGCACTAATGCGGCGGCATCAGAGCATACTCCGCTACCAGAGAGTCGTTTGCATCTGGATCAAAATCAGCGAATTTGTAAGATAGATGGTGTAGAGCTACAAGTGACGGGGACAGAATTTGATTTGTTAGTCGCGCTACTCAAACAAAAAGGCGAAGTGGTAAGTAAGGCTTGGCTATCAGAGCATGTGTTGCAGCGTGAACTGCAGCCGTTCGATCGTAGCCTTGATGTACATGTCTCGCGCCTACGCAAAAAACTCCAACCTTTCCACGATGAGCCTATCAAAGCTATCCGTGGTAAAGGCTATCAGCTGGTGCTGTAATGACGGACTCATCGATGAAACCTGCCAAGAAAGCTATTAACAATAAAACTCTTAATCAAGCGTCTAAATTCAAAGTGCGAATCACGCTGTTTTGGCGTCTGTTTCTGAGCCTGTTATTAACGATTCTGATCACCTCTATTTTATCTATCGTGGTGGAGCACTGGCTGGTCGAAAAAGCGCTGAATGCTCGCATGGATGTACAAATTGATAGTTTATTAATTAAGCGTCAAGAGATGGTTGAAGCGTTACAAATGGGTGATTTAACTACCGTTAGGCAAATGTATCGTGAAGACCGATGGCTTATGAATCAAATTAGAGTCTATGACGAGCAAGGCGCTATTATATTTCCGCGTTATCGTGATAGAGATGAGCGTAGACAGGAACATAGGCAGGAACGGATGCCAAATGAAAGGCAGACAATGAGGCCTTCGTCAATGCCACCAATGCAGTCAATGCCTAAGCCTGATAATAAAATGTCTGATAATGAAATGCCTGGTAGCAACGACGATAGAATATTTGATAATGAGCCATCACTTTTAGATAATATCCTGTCACCGATGATACCGAATCGCGCGAATATAGCTAATCCCGATAGTCGTCCTGAGTTGGCTGACGTGACGATCGTCTTACCAGATGAGCAGGCAGTCATTGTACAATTGCGTCCGCATCTGCGTTTTGCCGACGTTGTAGCGCTGCAACGCGGTAATTTTCCGATACGTTTATTACTGATTATCCTCTTTAGCGTCTTAGTTTGTATTTGGCTGAGTCGTACACTGACCCAGCGTATTCGCCGTGTACAAAACACAGTGCACCGTATGATTGACGGCGATTATCAGGCTAATCCAAATCTATCCAAAATGGGAGATGATGAGCTTGGTTTACTCGCGAAAGACGTAGCCAAGCTATCAACACGACTGGCTGAGAGTGAGCTGGCACGCAAGCAGATGCTCAGTGATATCTCACATGAGCTGCGCTCGCCATTGGCACGGCTTGACGTTGCAACTGAGCTGACGCGAGACTTTGCGCCGAATGCCAATCGTTATCTTGATCGTATTGATAAAGAATCTGCGCGGATGAATGAGCTGATTGAGCAAATCATTCATATTCAATCTCTACAAATGCAGCAATATACGATCGACAATTTAGAAAATGAAGAGGTTGATATTTCCGAAATTATCAGTGAGATTGGGCAAGATGTCTGCTTTGAGTTTCAACAGAAAAACGTACACTGGCAATGGCAGCCGGATGATTCATTATTGACAGATTCTTCATTAGTCATGCCTTTATCAGCTACCTCTCCAGAAACTCCTTGGACAGTACTAGGTAACCAAGAACAGCTACACAGTGCACTTGAGAATATCATTCGTAATGCGTTTATGCATACTGCAGCTGATTCAATGGTTATTGCCGAGATTAAGGAAGTGGAGATAGATGGTAAAAGACCTGCTATTCAAGTCAGCATAATAGACGAGGGTGGCGGCGTTGCGAATGAAGATTTGGAGCGCATTTTTCAGCCATTTGTACGGCTCGATTCTGCCCGCCATCGTGAAACTGGTGGTTATGGATTAGGATTGGCGATCGTCCATGCAGTGGTGACAGCGCACAAGGGTCAGATAAGTGTCTATAATCGCCAAGATGGTATTCAAGGGTTGGTGGTGCAGATTGTGTTGCCTGCCTATTCCGCGTGATTTGCACAGCAGTTACCTGCACATCAATAGAAATTGTCTTATCAGCAGAACTTATGGCCATTTAATTGAATGGTCGTTTTAGATAAGCTATTTCAAAAAAGCTATTTAAGTGCAATCGTATAGCTCTGTGGCTTGTCTTGCAAATTGTAAGCTTCAATCGCTTGTAGTTTGAATTCGTTGCGATCGTAAAGGCTAGGATCCTCAGCAGCTCTCGATTCAAGAAGATCCATGATGGAATAATAATTTTCATCTGAGAAATCACCAAAAAGATTTTTGGCGATATAGTTTAAGTACTTTTTATTGTAGCCCTGTATTTCAAACTCCGTATAGTAGCTGTCTTTTTCACGATTGATGACGAGATTATCAGTTATCTCTAGCCGTGATGGACAGTTAAAACATCCTGGAACAAACTGCACATCTTTGATATCGACTTGACTGAGTAAATCCTGTGTTTTGGTTGTTTGACTATTATAATTCACATTGGACTTAGTCGTATATTTGCAGGCCTCATTATCTATTATTCTAATTCGGTTAATCTGATTCTTCTTATTTGTTTCTACATGAAGGCTGCAATCCGCAGATTGTTGATTGCTATAACTGCCTAAACTTTGCTTTTTTAATCCCAAGTTATATTTCTTATTTAGGGTGTTTATGCTTTTACCTAAGGAGCTTGGCGCAATAAAGCTTTGATAATCTGCTGCATGGACAGGTATAGAGATAGTAGCGATTAAGCTGGATATTAATAACGTTTTCTTCATAACTTATACCTAAATTTCGAGAGCATTAGCTGACTTAGTATAACCATCAATGATGCGTTTTAAGCCAACTCTGTAAGCTTAACGCAATTATAGTCAACTTATTATCTGAATGCTATAACCATAAAAAAGCCCCAATACGGGGTTTTTGCGTAATTATGGCGTTAGAGAACGGATTAAGGCAATGATTAAAAACACAATAACAGCACTTGCAATTAACGATACGGACTAGTAATTAGCAAAGTTAATGACCTAGTAGTTCATGAGCTTTGGTTTGGCAGTCATTGTATAAACAAGTATAGTGAATAATCAAACTACCTAGTAACCAAAGACCAAGGATGGATCAATGACTATTGCATGCTTTAAGCCAAAATGGATGGATGAAGAGATCGAAATGCTGCACGAGAGTGCGCTCAAAGTATTTAAAGATTGGGAGGCCCATGATGAGAAGTGGCGTGAAAACGGTATGCTCGATCGTGAGGCTTGGTTAGAAGCGGGCGAGATGGGTTTTTTGTGTGCTTCAATGCCAGAAGAATATGGCGGGGCAGGTGGTGATTTTCGCCATGAAGCGGCGCTGATTTATGCGCAATCTGAAGCCAATCAAGCGGGCTTCGGTGGCTTTTTGCATTCAGGCATAGTCGCCCCTTATATTTTGCATCATGGGACTGAAGAGCAAAAGCAAAAGTGGCTACCCAAAATGGCAACGGGTGAGTTAATCGGCGCGATTGCTATGACTGAGCCGGGCACAGGCTCAGATTTGCAAAACATCAAAACCTACGCAGTCAAAGAAGGCGATGATTATATTATCAATGGTTCAAAGACCTTTATCACTAACGGTCAACTGGGTAATTTAATCATTGTTGCCTGCAAAACTGACCGATCTCTTGGCGCTAAAGGTGTATCGCTTATAATTGTCGAAACCGATAATGCTCCGAGATTTGAGCGTGGCAAAAAGCTCAAAAAACTTGGTATGGCATCACAAGATACTTCTGAGTTATTTTTTAATAACATGCGCGTGCCGCAAGCCAATTTGTTGGGTACGGTTGAAGGGTTAGGTTTTGCGCAATTAATGCAAGAATTACCGCAAGAGCGTTTGATTGTAGCACTGGCAGCAATTGGGGCGATGAAATTAGCACTGGACTTGACCATTGACTATACCAAAGAGCGCACCGCTTTTGGCAAACCTGTTTGGAGCTTTCAAAATACCCGCTTTAAGCTAGCAGAATGCAACACGCATTATATTGCCTCAAGCGCACTATGTGATGCTGCTATTGAAGCATTGGTCGAAAATGAGCTCACGGTGCAACATGCTGCTTTAATCAAATATTGGGTGACCGAAAAACAATGCATCGTGATGGATGAGTGCGTCCAGTTATTTGGTGGTTATGGCTATATGATGGAATATCCGATTGCACGTTTATACGCTGATGCGCGGGTACAGAAAATCTATGGCGGTACCAATGAGATTATGAAAGAGCTGGCGTCACGCTTTATGTAAGCGACTCGTTTATAAATAATTGAAAATTCCATTAAGACCATTTCATTAAGACTATAAGGATATAGCATGATTCAGACGGCTTATATTTACGACGCCATTCGTACCCCTCGCGGTAAAGGCAAAGCAGGTGGCAGCTTAAATCAAGCGACCCCCATTTGGCTGGTACGCACCTTACTTAATGCCATGCAACAGCGCAATGATTTAGACACTAGCTTGGTCGACGATGTCGTGCTCGGCTGTGTGACCCCAATCGGTGAACAGGGCGCAGATATTGCCCGCATTGCGGTGCTTGATGCGGGCTGGCATGAAACTGTCGCTGGCGTGACATTGTCGCGTTTTTGCGCCTCTGGCCTTGAATCAATTAACTTGGCAGCGAGTAAAATCATGTCAGGTATGGAGGATATGGTCGTTGCAGGCGGTGTGGAATCAATGAGCCGTGTAAAAATGGGCGCAGATGGTGGCGCTTGGTTTATGGATCCGCGGGTAAATTCTGTGACTGGCTTTGCCCCGCAAGGCGTTGGTGCCGATACCATTGCAACACTTGAAGGTTTTAGTCGTACAGATGTTGATGCCTTTGCTACTGAGTCGCATAACCGTGCTGCTAACGCATGGGCTGCTGGTTACTATGATAATGCAGTGATACCTGTGCATGATTTGAATGGTCGGTTATTATTAGATAAAGATGAAACCATCCGTCCCGATACTACGGTCGATACCTTAGCAGGGCTCAAACCTTCATTTGCATCGCTTGGTGCTATGGGCTTTGATAGCGTCTTGCTAGACAAATATACCAGTATTGAGCGTATCAATCATGTGCATCATGCTGGTAATTCCTCTGGTATCGTTGATGGCTCTGCGCTTTGCCTTTTAGGAAGCGAGGCTGCGGGTAAAAAAGCAGGATTGCGTCCGCGTGCGAAAGTCATTATGGCGTCGGTTATCGGCTCTGAGCCCTCTATTATGCTGACCGGACCGACACCTGCTTGCCAAAAAGCGCTCAAAAAAGCCGGTATGACGGCAGCCGATATTGATCTATGGGAAATCAATGAAGCGTTCGCCGCGATACCGATGAAGACAGCGAAAGATTTGGGTGTCTCATTGGATAAAGTTAACGTCAATGGTGGCGCTATTGCCATGGGTCATCCGCTAGGAGCTACCGGAGCCATGTTACTCACCACTGTGCTTGAGGAATTAGAGCGCCGTGACCTAAAAACGGCAATGATTACCTTATGTGTCGGCGGCGGTATGGGCATCGCCACTATTATTGAGCGTGTATAAGCTATCTGTAAGACGATGATTAAATAATAAGTTTGAAATTATAAAAAAGGAATAGTAATGAGCATGGATTGCACCCAAACGATTAATGAGTTGGCAGATTTTTCTGCTGAGCGTGACGTTGACAATATCGTAACAGTCACTATCAACCAAACTGACCGTAAGATGAATGTGATTGATGATACTTTTAATCAATCATTTGCGATATTGGTCGATGCTTTTACAAACGATGAGACGGCTAAAGGGCTTATCTTAACGTCAGGTAAAGAGTCTTTTATCGTTGGCGCTGATATTGATCAGCTTGCGAGTATTCAAACCCACGAGCAAGCGTTTGAATTGGTTGAGTCGCTCAAGGCAAGCCTACGTAAGCTTGAGAAATCTGGCAAGCCGGTCGTTGCAGCAATGACAGGTTCAGCGCTTGGTGGCGGCCTAGAGGTTGCTTTGGGCTGTCATTACCGACTCGCTATTGATTCAGCTAAAACCAAACTTGGACTGCCCGAGGTGAAATTAGGCTTGCTACCCGGTGGCGGTGGTACTCAGCGTCTGATGCGCCTACTCGGTATGCAAAAGTCGCTTGAGATGATGACCCAAGGTAAAATTGTCAGTGCTAACGCTGGCAAAGAGAGTGGGTTTATTGATGCGATAGCCAGTGACACAGACGACATATTAAACCAAGCTAAAGCGTGGATTAAGGCCAATCCTGATGCGCAGCAACCGTGGGACAAAAAAGGCTTTAGCATTCCTGGTGGCAATGCGAATAATCCAAAGAACGCGCAAATGCTATCTGTTGCCCCAGCAATGGCGTATCAAAAATCACACGGCAATTATCCTGCCATCACCCATATCATGTCTTGCGTATTTGAAGGTAGCTTACTTGATATCGATGCTGCCCTTGAGGTCGAATCGAGCTACTTTGCTGCTTGTGTACTCTCGCCTGAATCCAACAATTTAATCACTTCTATGTGGACGCAGCTCAATCAGATTAAAAAAGGACAATCGCGTCCTAACGGCTTTGATCGTCAAAAAGTAAATAAGGTTGCGGTACTTGGCGCAGGCATGATGGGTGCTGGGATTGCATATGTTGCCGCCAAAGCGGGCATCAATGTGGTGCTATTAGACACCAGTATTGAAAATGCCAATAGAGGTAAACAATATTCAGAAAAGCTACTTGATAAAGCCATTAATCGCGGACGCTCAAACGATACCAAAAAAGAAGCGTTATTAAGTAAAATTCAAACCACCACTTCCTATGATGATATTGCAAGTTGTGATTTGGTCATCGAAGCGGTATTTGAAAATCGCGATATCAAAGCCAAGTGTACCGAACAAGCAGAAGCCGTCATTGCTGAAACGGTCGTTTATGCTTCTAATACGTCGACCATTCCTATTACGAGCTTAGCCACTGCAAGTAAACGTCCTTCTCAATTCATCGGGCTGCACTTTTTCTCACCAGTCGATAAGATGCCTTTGGTTGAGATTATCATGGGCGAGCAGACTGATGATGAAACCTTAGCAAAAGCCTTTGATTTCGTTTTACAAATTGGCAAAACGCCTATCGTCGTCAACGACAGTCGCGGCTTTTATACCTCGCGCGTATTTGGTACGTATGTGTCAGAAGGTATTGCGATGTTAGGTGAGGGCGTGCATCCACGTCGAATTGAAGTGGCAGGTCTCAAAGCTGGTATGCCAATGCCGCCGCTCGCGCTGCAAGATGAAGTGTCGCTTGATTTATCTATGCATATCATGGAGCAATCCAAAAAAGATACGCTCAGCGAGGGCAAAGAATGGGTCAGTCATCCATCTGCTGCAGTGCTTAATGTGATTGCAAAAGACCACGAACGCTTAGGTAAAAAGGTCGACAAAGGCTTTTATGATTATTCGCAAAATGATGAAGGTAAAGGCGATAAGAGATTATGGCCAAAACTTACTGAACTGTTTCCACCCATTGATGAGCAGCCAGACATGCAAGAGCTGATAGATCGACTGCTCTATATCCAAGTCAACGAATCGGCTCGTTGTTACAAAGAAAATGTCTTGCGCTCTGTTGCTGAAGGTAATGTAGGGTCAATCTTTGGTTGGGGTTTCGCCCCACACCAAGGGGGTACGCTCCAGTTTATCAATGCGACAGGTGTAGAAAAGTTTGTTAAGCGTAGTCATGAGCTGGCAGCTAAGTTTGGCACGCGTTTTGAGCCTGCACAGATTCTGATTGAGATGGCAAAAAAAGGCGAGGTATTTTCAGATGACTGATGATTCAAGACCGAACAGTTCGATATCAAATATTGCGAAAGACATGATGGCTGACTGTCTAAACGGGCTCAAGGTTGTCGATCTCACGCGTAATCTCCCTGGTCCATTCGCGACGCGCTTACTCGCCGATCTTGGTGCAGAAATTATCAAGATTGAACCAGAGAATGGCGACCCAGGACGTGCGTTTGGTGAGTTGTTTAAGGCTTTAAACCATGGCAAATATTGTGAAAAGGTGGATTTTCGTAGTGAAGCAGGCATCGAAGCAATAAAAGCACACATCAAAGATGCGGACGTGATGCTTGATAGCTTTCGCCCTGAGGTCCTTGTTGGAATGGGTTTAGATGCCGCTACTTTACATGCTATCAATCCAAAACTGGTGATGGTTTCTATCACAGGCTATGGTATTCCAGAGGCGCTTGATGCATCAGCTAAAGCTTGGGCAGCAAAGGCTGGTCATGATATCAACTTTATGGCAATGAGCGGCACCCTTGATCAACTCAAAACAGCCTCAGGTGACCAAGCCATGCCCAATATGCAATTTGCAGATTTGGCTGGCGGTAGTGATACCGCAGTGATTGCCTTACTGACAGCAGTATTTGCTGCTAAGAATACAGGGCGAGGTCGACACATTGCCGTGAGTATGACGCACAGCTTGTATCATCATCTGGTCATGCCAAAAGCAACGGCTGATATGATGGAAAACATAAATGGACAACGCCCAGAGCCACATCAGGACTTTTTAGGTGGCATGTTGCCATGCTATCGCTTGTATAAAACGCAAGACGGTCGCCATATGGCAGTCGGTTCATTAGAGTTTAAGTTCTGGCGATTATTATGCGAGACCTTAGACTTATCTGAATACGTTGATGCTCATTGGCAGCGTGGATCAATGCCTAATACAGTTGAAAGTAAAAAAGCTGAGCAGGCAATGACAGAGAAATTTGCCAGTCAATCAATTGCGCATTGGCAAAAAGTATTCGCAGAGGTTGATGCTTGCGTAACCCCTGTACTTAATCTAGCAGAAGCTCAAAGCCATCCTCTGTTTGCGCATCAAGATAAGCATCAAGCAATAGCAGCATGGCAGGTTATTGCTAGTGTATAGACTCAATTAAACGTCATTTACATCCTGTAGCAAAGAGTTAATCATAAAAAGGCCCCGATAAGGGGCTTTTTCGCATCTTTAATAAACTTTTATGTCATCTCTTTAATTTCTAGTAAGCACAATTAGCTCTTGATAGTCCAAATATAAATAGTGTTATTTAAACTTTCAGAATATCTCTGTTTTTTTCCGTATAGTCTTATATTTATAACAATATATCTATGGGTATTAGCTGTACTTATACATAGTATTATTTTATATCGTTTGACTGCAATTATGTAGCGCCATATATTGAATGACTGCCGGAGATGACTGGTCTAAGAATAGATAGTTGATATTTTTTCAACTGTCTATTTATTTATCATTAGTATTTTTAATATAAAAACACCTATTAGCTGGTATTAATGGGCCGATAACTATTATTTATATAGAAATTATTTATAACAAGGGACTGTTTAGAATGAAAATATATAGCCATGAAAACCAAATGCTCCATCATCCAAAAACATATTTTTCTCGTGGACAAATGCGTGAACCACAAGAAAAGCCTGAGCGTTTAACGGAGTTACTAAAAGCGCCAGAAGCGATGGGATTAGAAGTTATCACTGCCAAAGATATAGGTATTGATCCAATATTGGCTGTACATGCCTTTGATTACGTCGAGTTTTTGAAGCATGGACATGATGAATGGATGGCGGTAGATGAGGAGATGGGAGAGGAGGTTCAAACGACCGTTTATATCCCAAATAATCCTGGTCTTGGAATCTTAGCTAAAGCAGCTAAATATCAAGCTGATGGCAGCGCACCTATTGGTAAGCATTCATGGACATCAATCTACTGGTCTGCCCAAACGGCGCTTAATGCTGCAGATTCATTATTGGACGATGCGACAAGTCAAAACGCTATCCAAGTCTGTATCACTAGACCTGCAGGTCATCATGCGCGCAAAAGTGCCGCTGGTGGCTTTTGCTATCTAAACAATGCGGCAATTATCGCTGAGCACCTCCGTCAAAAATACCAAAAAATAGCCATCATAGATACTGACATGCATCATGGTCAGGGTATTCAAGAAATATTTTATAACCGTAAAGATGTGCTCTATACCTCAGTACACGGCAGTCCTATTAATTTCTATCCAGTAGTTGCAGGTCATGAGCATGAAAGAGGTGAAGGAGAGGGATATGGGTATAACATTAATTTTCCCATGCCTCATGGTACGGATGAAGATGGGTTTTTTGATCAAGTCGATAAATCAATAGCATCTTTAAAATTGTTCAATCCTGACGTGATCGTCCATGTCTTAGGATTCGATGTTTATAAAGATGACCCTCAAGCTAAATGTGAAGTCAGTACGCAGGGTTTTAAAACTTTGGCGCAAAAGCTCAAAGCATTAAGCAAACCAGTCATTGTCTTAGTAGAAGGCGGTTACTGTATAGAAAAGCTTAATGAGAACCTACAGGCATTTTTATCTGGATTCACTGAATAAGAAAGTAGCGATTAATAAGTAAATAAGAAACCTCTGTTGAAAGGACTTCAACAAGCAAGATGTATGAAAATACAGGGAGAGTTAACTATGTATGATTCGCAGGAACGTTTAATTTTAGGCTTTTTAATTGTTATATATTTCTTTTTCTTATTTGGTGTATCACTTTATATCAATAAAAAGAGCATTAAAACCTACGATGATTTTAACGTTGCAGGAAGGTCGGTATCCCTATTCCCACTTATACTAACCTTCGTAGGTACTGCGGTTGGTGGTGCTACTCTTTTAGGATTTATGGAAAATGGTTTTTTATTTGGAATGGGTCAGCAGTGGTTAAATTTTTCGATTTTCCTTGCCGGTGTGGTAATGCTTGGGTTCTTCTTAAAGAGAATTCGTGCGCTTGGTGAAAAGTATGAAATGGTCACTATTGCGGATTTTACGGTCTTAAGATTTGGCGAAGGTGCTAGAATTCCTACGGTAGCCAGTACCATGGTTGCTTATAGCGCAATAACAGGATTACAGTTCGTAGCTATTGCTACTATCATCAATTTAACTATGGGTCTTGATATAACCACGGGTATTTTAATCAGTTGGGTGATGCTGACATTGAAGACCTATTTTGGTGGTATGAAATCAGTCATTTGGCAAGATGCATTTCATGGCACGATACAGACAATCGGCATCTTTATTCTATTTGTCGTCGTTATTATAGCTTCTGGTGGTTTAGAGGCAGTGCAACTTAATGTAGCAGCGTCTGATCAACCTGATTTTTTGAATATCATGGGTATTCCACCTTCTGAGGTGTTCGTTTATCTGTTGACTATTGGTGCTTACCAAATGGTTAGACAGGATTTATGGCAAAGGTTCTGGGCTGCTGGAAGCGCTAAAACAGCTAGAACTGGGTATTGGATTGCTATTATCTTAGGTGCTGTAACCGCTTTTATGATTATTGCCATTGGCGTTATGGCTCGCTTTGGACTCAATTTGGGAGAAATTGATTCAAACTTGACTTACTACGCAGTAATTAGTGATGTATTTAGTTTCCCAATGGTTGTAGTAATGATTATTGCCCTGCTCGCAACGGTTATTTCAACAGCAGATTCGTTCTTTATGGCAGGCGCTTCTTCAATTGCAAACGATATTATTAGACCAAGGCTAAAAGAGACACCTGATCTTGATAAGCGGTTATTAAAATACAGTCGTGTATCTGTCATAGCAGTTTCTGTCCTCTCACTTCTACTTGCCCTTTATATCCCTCAATTGGTTAGTTTATTTGTGACAGGTGCTGCTATGTTAGTGTCAAGCTTATTAGCACCAGTTGTTGCTGGTTTATTCTGGAAAAAAGCCACTCGATTGGGCGGTACAACCGCAATGTGGGTCGGTTTAATTGTAGCTGTCATTTGGCAAGTGCTTGGTCATCCATTTGGTTTACATCCTGTATTTGTAGGTCTGCCAGTTTCGATGCTACTAGTTGTTTTTGTGTCATTAGCAACAAGCGATTCAAGTAGTGAGATTTAGATCTTTTAATTGAGTGAAGTTGGCTAAGTTTTGTTCAATTAAAAACAACAAGGATGTTTGGTATGAGGATTTCGATTCTAAAAGTGCTCGTGCTCGCTTATGGCGACATTTATTCCAAAGTAATGAGTGCGACTAATAGTCAGATTAAATTTTCTATTATTAATGTGAGGTTTCTATGTCTAAACAATTAACTTCTATTCTAAATAATAGCGATGTGCAGAAAAATTTTAGCTGGCGTACGCTTGGTCCTGGTATTTTATTGGCATCGGCAGCTATTGGCGGCTCGCATTTAATATCCTCTACTCAAGCTGGAGCAACTTATGGTTGGCAGCTTGCAGGTCTCATAATCATAACTAACCTATTAAAATATCCATTTTTTCGCTTTGGTACCGATTATGTCTATGGTACCGGTGAGTCTTTAATTGCTGGTTACTATAAAAAATCAAAAGTTTACTTGGGTGTTTATCTATTTTTATCTATGTTTGCATCAGTAGTAGGCACGGGTGCTGTTGCCTTGCTTTGTGCTGCTATTTTAGGATTTATGTTGCCTGACAGCCTTGGGCTATCGACTATTACGCTATCTGTCATTGTCATGGGCATCTCTTGGGTATTTCTGGTCGCAGGACATTACAAGCTGCTAGATAGCGTTAATAAGTGGATTATCATTGCGCTAACGTTTGGATCTTTAATAGCCGTTATTGTCGCTGCTGGAAAACCTACCGTGATGACAGCAGATTTTGTAGCAACGTCACCTTGGGATTTAGCGACTTTAGGATTTCTTGTTGCACTGATGGGTTGGATGCCTGCGCCAATGGAGTTTTCTGCTATTAACTCGATGTGGATATCGGCAAAAATTAAAGCCGAAAATACGACGCATCGCCAAGGGCTTATTGATTTCAACGTAGGTTATAGCGTCTCTACTATTCTAGCACTGGTATTTTTGGCATTGGGTGTATTTGTTCAATACGGCTCTGGTCAAGAGATTCAAACGGCAGGTAGTGATTACATTGGTCAATTAATCAATATGTACACAGCTACTATCGGTGAATGGTCAAGATTCCTCGTCGCTTTCGTGGCATTCATGTGTATGTTCGGTACTACACTCACCAGCGCAGATGGAACAGCGCGCGCAAATTCTGAATGTTTACGACTTTTTAAAGGTAATAAAGAGATTACCAATAAACAGATATTTTTTTGGACAACCTACGCTATTGTTGGAGGATTGATCATCATCATCTTCTTTACTGGTCAACTGGGCTCAATGCTTAAATTTGCAATGATAGCTGCCTTTATTGCAGCACCCATTGTCGGCGGGTTGAACTATGTATTGATTAAAGATCATAAAAAATTATCCACGCTAATGAACGTATGGGCAATCTTGGGATTAATATTCTTAACAGGAATTGCTTTGCTATTTATCGCTAATTTATTAGGACTTTTTACTATTTGATATTTGAGCAAATAAATAGTGTTCTTACCTGATTCTCAAAGAAAATAATATTAAGGAGATTAAAATGAGTAACATCATTCATGGTGGTCAAGCAATCGTAGATAGCCTGCAATTGCACGGAGTCAGTCGAACGTATGTTGTTCCAGGTGAGAGTTACCTTTCAGTATTAGATGGATTATATGATGCTGATATCCAGACGGTCGTCTGTCGTCACGAAGCTGCCTGTACCTATATGGCAGATGCTCATGGCAAGTTTACCGGTCAGCCAGGTATTGCTATGGTGACACGTGGGCCGGGTGCGGCGCAAGCCTATACCGGTATTCATACTGCATGGCAGGATGGCGTTCCTCTTATATTATTCGTTGGTCTCATCCCTGTAGCTGATAGGGGTCGGGAGTCTTTCCAAGAATTTGACCCTAATCAGTGGTTCTCCAGTCAATGCAAGCGTGTCTTTATATTAGACGAAGTATCAAGGGCGTCTGAAATTGTGGCTAAGGCTTTTCATGCAGCATTAGAAGGACGGCCTGGTCCTGTTGTCGTGGGATTACCTGAAGATATTATCCAGCAGGAGTTCCATGGTCAGATGCATCCGGTGATACCGGTAGCTGAGGGCTGTATCGCTGCTGACAAGCTTGATATTATTAGAGATGCTTTGTCAAAGGCTTCGCAGCCATTGATTTTTGCTGGAGGTCAGAATTGGTCTTCTGATGCATCCAAGCAACTAACCAAGTTTGCAGAAGATAATCATCTGCCTGTTATTCATGATTGGCGCGCCTCAGACCGAGTTGCTTTTGACTCTCCAGCACATGCAGGCTACCTAGGTTATGGACGTTCCGATGACTGTGCAGCATTAATTGAAAATGCTGATATATTGCTCACGATAGGTACAGTGTTGGGCGACGTTGCAAGTGATGGGTATCGTCTACGACAGTCTTTTGATAAGCCTAATTATATTGTCAATCTAGATACCAGTTTACGCGGTCATAGTGGGTCAGTTACTGAACATATTGTCGCTAGTCCCATTAGCTTCGTTGAAGCTATTAGTAAGTTGGAGATAGGAGGATCAGATTCTCGTAAAGACTGGTTTAATTATTGCCATGAGCAGCAAAGAAAAGATTGTGCATTTCCAGAGGTAAAAGCTGAGCAAGATGATACTTCTCAGTCTTATGCCAATATGACAAAAGTTATCCGAGAGCTTACTAAGCTCTTACCGAAGGATGCTGTGTATAGTTTTGGGGCGGGCAATCATTGTTTATGGGCTCAGCGTTATTTACCCACTCATACCTTTCCAAGTCAGCTTAGTACTAGAAACGGTGCGATGGGTTATAGCTTGCCAGCAGGTATTGTCGCGGCGTTAGAGTCACCAGATCGTCTGTCAGTCGTAGTAACTGGAGATGGTGAATTCATGATGAATGAAGCAGAGTTATCAACCTCCATACGCTATAACGCACCTGTTTTAATTATCCTCATGGACAATCAGCAGTTTGGCACTATTCGCCAGCATCAAGAAGCACATTACCCTGATAGAGTATCGGGTACGCAGCTACAAAACCCTGACTTTGCTGCATTAGCAAATGCCTTTGGTGCACATGGTATACGAATCGATAATAATAGAAATATTAAGTCCAGTGTAGATGAAGCAATGCGAGTAGTCCTAAAGGATAAAAAAACAGTGTTACTGCATGTGCTTACTGACCCTGAGGAGCTTATGCCCTAAGTTTAATGTAGGGTGCTTCTAGTAAAAAAACGGGAGTTTTTTAGAACATACTGGGATTATTCTCACTATCTATTAGCTTATATTGTATTATGATTTAGACGTCATAATTAAAAGCTGGCTATCTAGATATAGATAGCCAGCTTTTAAATCATTCGATTACTCATATAGGCTTCAAAAGGTCATGATGCAGAAAAAATTAGCAGATAGTCTAAATTGGGCGCTACTTCACGTGTTGATTATCATATATGAAGAGGGAAGTATTAGTGCTGCTGCTGATCGATTAAACATTACCCAGTCAGCTGTTAGTCAAAATCTCAAAAAACTTGAAGAACAGCTTGAAAGCCAGCTTGTTATTCGCAATACAAAGCCTCTAGAGTTGACACCTATTGGTCGTTACTGCCTCCAAATTGCTCAGACGATGTTTATAGAGATTACCTCTATTGAGGCAATGAGAGGCAGTAACTCCCATCTTTTAGAAGGTGTGGTCAAACTATTGGTAGTCAGTCGCATACACAATCCAAAATATAATCAGTTTTTAGTGTATTTCAAAAAAAAGTATCCCAATATTACGTTAGATTTAACTGTCAAATCTAGTATGGATATATTGAATAACTTAAACCAAAAAACTCCTGCTATTGGTATTTGTTTGGCTAGACGTATTCCTGAGAACCTCAATAAAGAACTACTATTCAATCAACGCTATTATCTATACTGTGGCTACCATCATCCTTTTTTTTTAGAAAAAGAATTGAGCTTTGATAGTTTATTAAAAGAAGATTTTATTGCTTTTAATAGTGAAGATATCGGTGATGTTCTCTCACCAATCACTGTGTTTAAAGAGAGTCATGATCTAACAGGACGTATTAGTGCCTATACTAATAATCTAGATGAGGCAGTGCGTCTGATTTATACAGGATATGGTATTGGCGCTTTGCCTGATCAATTTATTGCGGCTACTCATCTGGAGTCTAAACTTAGACGTTTGCCACCTAAGGAAGGTATTGCCGATGTTCCTGTATATATTTTCTGGCATGAACATCGTCCTTTATCCCTTCTTGAAGCAAAATTTATTGAAGAAATCGTAGCGTTTGATATCTCTCTTTAGACGTAGCTTTAAGCTAATTGCTATTCTTAAATACATCAATCATGTTTAAAAAAATGGTCGAGGTTTTGATAAGACATTGAAAGTAAGAAGATTGATACTTCATACTAATGATATTCCAGCGTATTTTCAGTGAGAGTTGTTTTCTAAATCAGGATGATATTATGAAAGATTTTCATTACCAAGCTTTACCGCTCGACGTTCATTTTGGGAACGGTAAATCAGCTGAAGCCAAAGATATTTTGATACAGCATGGTTATCATAAAGTTTTGGTAATTACGACACCTGGTCAAAAAGAAGCGGGTCAGAAGTTATCGCAGCAATTACAAGAGATTTCAGTAGGCGTGTATCCGCACGCTGTGATGCATGTTCTGGTAGAAGTCGCGGACAAGGCGGTAGCATTCGTCCAATCAAACGATATTGATTGTTGTCTGGCTTTAGGCGGTGGCTCTACGATTGGGCTTGCCAAAGCCATTGCTTTAAAGACGCATTTGCCGATAGTCGCCATACCAACTACCTATGCAGGTAGCGAGATGACGACTATTTATGGCATCACTGAAAACAATCTAAAAACCACTGGTAAGGACATTCACATCCTACCCAAAGTAGTGATTTATGATCCAGAGCTAAATCTAACCTTGCCTGCGCAAATCTCAGCTTGTTCAGGTATGAATGCCATGGCACATGCGGTAGAAGCGCTATATGCTGAGGATAAAAACCCAATCGTCAGTCTCATGGCGATTGAATCTATCAAAGCATTAAAGTCTGCTTTGCCTGTAATTGTAAAGGACTTGACGAATATTTCAGCACGTCAGAGGGCAACCTATGGCGCTTGGTTAGCAGGGGTTTGTCTAGGTTCGGTTGGTATGGCCATTCATCATAAGATTTGCCATACCTTGGGTGGCACATACAATCTTCCCCATGCTGAAGCCCATGCTATTACGCTTGCGTATTCGGTGCATTACAACCGTAATGCTGATATTGAAGCCATGGATCGATTGGCAGAGGCTTTAAGTGTTAGTAGCCGTGAAGAGGTCGGTTTAGAAATCTATCGTTTAAATCAATCTTTAGGGATTCCGTTGGCATTAAAAGACATTGGCTTACCCGAAAAGGGGCCAGCTGAAGTAGCGCAAATTATTTGTGATAGTCCTTACTATAATCCTCGTGATTATGACTATGAGGAATTAAAAGATTTGTTAAATAAAGCGTATCAAGGACTGTCTCCTGCTTAGGAGTTGCGTAAGAGTTGTCATTTAAAAGCGCTGTTCTAATGCTGTCAATATCCATGCAAAAGCATTGAATGATTTCTCAAAATTATATTGACTTAACTGGCTGTTGCATTTTATGGAGATAGTCCGTTAGGTTAGTCCTGCTAGCCTAGAGCCTTTTGTATATCATTAAGGTTCGATAGTTTTGCTATGATTAATGTGGTAAATTGCTTGAGCTGCTAAAATAATGAAAGTGGTTGGTTTATGACAGTAAATAACAATAGGTTAAAAAATTAAAATTGTGATTTTTAACGACGATAAACTGTTATGACAGAAAACTGCAGAAAGATTACCCTCAAAGCAGTGTGACTATTTTGCCAATTAATTCTATGAGAAGGTTAAGGATGATGATAGATAACAACGTATTACGTGAACGCATGAGCTTATTGGGTTCATTCTTAGGGGCTGCGATTTCTCGCCAGTCTGGTGAACAGACAGTACATACCATCGAAACACTGCGTAAAGGTTTTATCCAACAACGCCGCGAGCCTAATGAAGCACAGAAGCAGGAGCTTATTGACTTCATTGCCTCTTTAGATAATCAAACCTTAAAAAACGTCATACGTGGCTTTTCTATCTACTTTTTCTTAGCAAATTTAAGTGAAGAAAATTACTTACGTGAGCAGCGCCAAGCCTTGCGTATGCAATCGGAGCACAGCTGGGAAGGGTCGTTTCGTCGTACGCTGCTTGAGTGTCGTGAACGCAATATTGAACCTGCTCAAATGCAAGAGCTGATTGATCAACTCAAATTTATTCCTGTATTTACCGCACACCCTACTGAAGCTCGTCGCCGCACGACGATGAATATCTTGCAAAGTTTATTTACTCATAGCGATGCCTTAAATAATCTTAATGAAGACAGTTTTGCCTACGAGCAAGCGAAAGAACAAACGGCGCAAACGATTGATTTGTTATGGTCATCTGATGAGGTACGTACACGTAAGCCTTTGGTTTATGACGAGATAAATAATGGTCTCCACTATTTTAATGCCAGTTTGTTTAATGCAATCCCCAAGGTTTATCGTAATATTAAAAAGGCCATTATCGATATCTATCCAGAGCTAGCAGACTACCCATTGCCGGCGTTTATGAGCTTTGGCTCTTGGATCGGTGGTGACAGAGATGGCAATCCATTCGTGACTTTTGAGACCACAGAGCTTGCTGTATTGATGCATGCTGATACTGTGCTGCGTCACTATCAAGTACTGCTCAAAAAACTGCGTCGCCAGCTCATTCATAGTGATACGATTGTGACAGTCTCAGCTGAGGTCTATGCCAAAATCAAAAGTTACGATGAACTCGACAGACGAGTCTTTGATTATAATCTTGATGATTATCGCAATGAGCCTTATCGTAGATTACTCTCCTTAATTCTTACTAAAGTTAACGCTACTAATCGCCTTATTCAAAGTAAGGGCAGTGATAGTGACGCTAAAAAAGATGCCTACGCCGACCCAGAAGAGCTGTTAGAAGATTTACGCATCATTCGTCAGAGTGTGAATGGCCATGACACTGCCCATGCAGAAGGGTTATTACTCGATATGATTCGTCTGGTAAAAACTTGCGGCTTTCATTTAGCTGCGCTCGATATTCGTCAAGAGTCGTCTTATCATAGTGAGGTGATTGCCGATATTTTTGCCAGTGCCTCTAATTTGCCGGATTATCAAATGCTGGGTGAAAGTGAGCGCCAAGAATGGCTCACTCGTTTGCTTGAAAAGCCTGGTACACCGCTCATCTATACCGATAACTTGACTGATAAAACACGTGAACAATTGGCATTGATGAACTCTGTGGCGACATTACGTAAGCTGGTTGGGCAAGAGACCTTTGGCAGTTATGTTATTTCGATGACCAACAACGCCAGTCAATTATTAGAAGTATTGCTATTAATGCGGTTTGCAGGCTTGTGCAGGGTTGATGATGCAGGTCAACTGTCTGCTGACTTACCAGTTGCGCCGTTGTTTGAGACGATCGAAGACCTTAAAAATATTGACAAGATATTACCTGCTGTGTTGGATAATCCACTCTATCGAGGACTGCTCCAACACTCAGATAACACCCAAGAAATCATGCTAGGCTATTCAGATTCATCAAAAGATGGCGGCATCATTACCTCTGCATGGCAGCTTTATAGTGCGCAGCAAACCATCAACCGTATCGCTGAGGAATACGGTATCAAAACGCGCTTGTTCCATGGGCGTGGTGGGTCAGTGAGTCGTGGTGGCGGATCAACACATAACGCGATCGCAGCGCAACCAGCAGGTACACTACATGGTCAGATTAAAGTAACTGAACAAGGCGAAGTACTCTATGCCAAATACGCCAATACCGATACCGCTGTATTCGAGCTGACCATGGGTATTACGGGTACCCTGAAAGCCTGCTCTACCAGATTCGTTGTGCAGCCCGCTGAGCTGCCAGATTATGAAGCGCTCTTTGCACGTTTGGCAGATGCAGGTGAGCAGCGTTATCGTGAACTGACTGATAATACTGAAGGGTTCTATCAGTTCTACTCACAGGTGACCCCTGTGCAAGAAATCTCTTTATTAAATATTGGCTCACGTCCAGCGCATCGCAAAAAAGGCTTGCCAAGCAAAACGACTTTACGGGCCATTCCTTGGGTATTTGGTTGGTCATTGGCGCGTTTTACCTTACCTGCTTGGTATGGCGTTGGCAGTGCTCTACACAGCGTCAAAGAAGACGAAGAATTAATGAGGGAGATGAATAAGCATTGGCCATTTTTTAGCGTATTTATCAGCAATATCGAGATGGCTTTTACCAAGTCTGAGATGAATATCGCTCATGCCTATAGTCAGTTATGTGAAGATGAGGCTTTGCGTGAACAGATTATGAAAGCGGTCATCGATGAGCACGATTTGACCTATTCAGGCCTAAATTCTTTGCTTAATCAAACGTCTTTGTTATCTAATCAGCAAAACCTTGCCGCCTCACTACAGTGGCGAAACGCTTATTTAGATCCGATTAACTATATACAAATCGAGCTGTTAAAACGTGCCAGACAAAAAGACGTTACAGGCGTCGTCGATCATGATGAGCTTGACGTTGAAGATCCGTTAATCCGTAGTATCAATGCCTTGGCCGCAGGTCTACGCAACACGGGTTAATGGCTAGAGCAGCATATTGGTTGATTAAACATAGTAAAGCGATACAGGAATAATCAAAAAGCCCTTCAAGCTATAATATATTAAGGCTTGAAGGGCTTTTTTATGTTTTAAAATTTTGTTCAATAAATTCGTAAGCGGTTTTTCTGAATTTTTAAGATTGTTTGAGCTAATTAGAAAACGCTTTAGCTTATATAAATGTTGCCCTCGATATTATTCTTCATATGCAGCAACCGAGGAGCGATGTCTTCTTCTAATTTAGTACGGCTAAGAACAAAACTTGGCGCGCCACAATTAAAAGTCAGTAAGCCCTCAGTAGGGTGCATCATTGCAGTGGCGACGGCATTGACATCTTTTTGCCATTCGCTAATCGAAAAACAATATCCATAATCCTCATAATCTTTAAAGGCTTTATCCAGTCCTCGCCTAATCTTTAACCAATCATCTTTGAACTTACTACGAATGGCATCAAGGATGAATTCTTGCTCAGCAGGTGGCATACTGGCTAAGCAAGCTCGTCCCATGGAACTTAAATGAATGGGTAGGTATGAGCCTACATTGCGTCGCATGGTAGTCGTGCCAGACCCTTGCACTACATTTAGATACACCATCATCAGACGATCACGGGTTGCCATAGCAACTGCACTATTGGCATAATCCGCTAACTCCTCCATGTACGGTGTGACTAAATTGTTGATAGAGATATTCGCCATCATCGTATAGCCAAACCCTAACACACCCGCAGAAAGCTGATATTTACTACTGTTGGTCGATTGCTTTAAATATCCTAATTTGACTAAGGTATAAGTAAGACGCGTAATCGTCCCTTTAGGGAGCCCCGTCAATTGACTTAGGTCTTGATTGCCGAGATAAGGACGTTGCGGGGTAAAACAACGTAGCAGCTCTAATCCTCGGGCCAAAGCCGTGACAAACTGCCTGTCGTTTTTATCTCTCATGTCACTAATTGGCTCTAATAGCTCAATATGTGTTGATTCATTAGAGTTTTCGTCAGCAAGGGTATTAGTAGTCATACAAGGTTTATTAGTCTCGATTAAGTTAATGTGAACATTATAAAGAATACACTACTTAGGGTGTTTTATAAAAAAACAAAAAAGCAGTACGCTAATAGTAGTCTGCACCTTTAATAAGACTATCTTAAAGGTACAGTTAAAAGTGTAGTGAAATTCTTAACACAGCTATTATAAGCTATTTCGCTGTGCGGTATATATATTGAATAATATTACGCCTTTTGTGGGTCATACTGTTGCTCTTTGATGAACAAAGTTGGAATAAGGCCACATAAGAAGTACGCGCCTGCCATAAGTAATAAACCCGCCCCGATAGAGTTTTGCATGGCCATATAACCAATAGCGACAGGTGCAATAACTGAACCAAGGCGTCCGATATTGAATGCGCCGCCAATAGCAGTACCTCGAATAGCGGTAGGGAAGCTTTCGGTTAAATAGGTGGCATTGATTGCATAAGGGATACCATATAAGAAACCAAAGGTTATCATTAACCAACCGATGTTTTCTGGAGTATGCATATAGACCAATATTGGAATAAACAGTGCGGTGCCCATCGTACCGAAGGCAAATACTATTTTACGACCAATTCTATCAGCCACTAGACCTGCCACTACTTTAGCAAACATCATGGTCAAATAGGTACCCGCCATATATAGAGCCATCTCTTTAAACTTAATACCCAGTTCAGTTTCTAGATAAGAAGGTAGCCAGTTGCTTACCCCGAAATAACCAAACAGTAAAAGTCCTGAACTCATTGACCATAAAATGAACATGATGCGATGTTTTGGATTTTCAAATATTGCTTTATAAGGATTTTCAGGTTTTTGCAGCGAGTTTTTCGCGCCACTGAGTTTCAGTGCACGTGCCTCTTTCCAAGAATTTGGTTCAGGTATAAGAAAGTACATTGCTATCGATAGAATAATAGGTAAAAACGTCAACAGGTATAGTGTGCGCCAACCATAACTAGGAATAATCCAAGCAGAAACGCTAGTGATCACTAAAGACCCTAAAGTAAAACCTGTCATCAACATCGCAAGCACAGTCGTTCTATGTTTGGTAGGTACCATTTCAGACATTAAAGTATTAGTGGCAATATATAAACTACCAAGACCCAAACAAGCGGTAAACCGTAATGCTATAAACTGCTCATAGCTCTGCACAAATCCACTAAAACCAGATAGCACGGAGAAGAGCGCTGTCGCAATCACGATAACACGTACTCGTCCAAAACGATCACAGGCCCAACCGCCGAAAAATCCACCGATTGCCATGCCAAACAATGACCAACTGCCTAAAGCACCAGCTTGTACATTGGTCAACCCAAACTCTAGCTTTAGACTTGAGAGTGTAAAGGCGAGAATACCAATATCAGCTCCATCACATAATAGAACTAAAAAACAAAAGAAGAAGGCCAATTTCCAAGGTTGCTTCTGGACAGAGCTTAAGCTTGAATCTGAAGTTATAGCGGCACTTTTCACAATTTATATCCTTATTGTTGTGAGAATGAAAGACTATAGTCATGGTGACGTGACTTAGGTATCTGCGTCCTAGCAAATACCTCAATACGCTTTGAGAATGTAAATATTCTTTAGTAATCAAATAACCAGTAAGCGAATAAACGACAACTACTCGCTAACTTCTTTGATCATATTGCGGGCGATAATAATTTGCTGGATTTGAGTAGTGCCTTCATACAAACGATATAAGCGCACATCACGATAAAAACGTTCAATGCCATAATCCGCAATATAGCCCGCACCGCCATGAATTTGCACGGCTCTATCAGCAACTCGGCCGCACATTTCGGTCGCAAACATCTTGGCACATGATGATTCAGTAACGACATTTTTACCTTCATCGCGCAGACGTGAGGCATCTAGCACCATAGATTTAGCCGCATAAATCTCTGCTTTTGAATCAGCGAGCATGGCTTGAATAAGTTGAAAATTGGCTATCGGTTGACCAAACTGCTTACGCTCAACGGCATAGTGTAAGGCATCATCTAACATTCGACTTGCTGCGCCTGTACTCGCTGCAGCAATATGTAGACGTCCTTTATCTAGGACTTTCATAGCGGTTTTAAAACCTACACCTTCTACACCACCAATCAACGCATCAGCAGGCACTACGCAATTATCAAAGATAACATCACAGGTATGCGCGCCTTTTTGGCCCATTTTTTTATCAATTTTACCCAAAGTAATACCAGGGGTATCGCTCTCAACGATGAAGGCTGAAATACCACCCGATCTTTTATTTTGTGGATCAGTACGTGCCATCACAGTAAATATGCCGGCTTCAGGGGCATTGGTAATATAGCGTTTAGTACCGTTGATAACATAAGTATCGCCATCTTTAATAGCAGTGGTTCTTAATGAGGCAGCATCTGAACCTGATTCTGGTTCGGTCAAACAAAATGAGCCGATAATTTCACCACTGGCGAGCCTTGGTAGGTATTTTTGTTTTTGCTCTTCGGTACCATCAATGACTAGACCAGATGAGCCAATACCATTATTTGTCCCGATTAGTGAGCGAAACGCAGGAGATGTGCGCCCTAGTTCAAATGCCAGTGTGACCTCTTCTTCCATAGTAACGCCAAGCCCGCCGTAAGCTTCGGGAATAGTAAGTCCAAACAGCCCTAACTCACGCATTTGATTAATTATATCGTCTGGAAGACGATCGTTTTCTGCTACCCAATGTTCCATTGGTATTAATTGGTTGCTAACAAATTGGCGGATAGTTTCGGTGATTTGGTTAAGAGTTTCCCTATCTCTGATCATGTGATTCTTCCTTGTTTGATTAATACTTAGATTGATAGCGGCTTCATAATTGCCTTGAACAAATAGCATAATTGATAGTTTATTAAATTACAACACTTTTGGTTTAAATAACCGCAATGCGGTATTTATTAAGAAATCATAGTTCAATAAGTTCGTTTATTTTTAAATTTAACTGAATTTCACCCTTCACAAAGGAAAATAAACAGTATATATTGGTCTTAAATATCGCTATGCGGTATTAATTATTAATATATTTTAAAGATTGCGCTATTTTATCTAACGACATTATTTAAAGGACAGCATCATGGAAGATCAAATCATTATTTGTGAAACATTAGAAAATGGCGTTAGTGTAATAAGACTGAATCGTCCCAAAGTTCGCAATGCTTTAAACACTGAACTACGCGAAAAAATGGCAGAGATTTTCATTAAATTAAACGATGACCCAAAGACCAAAGCTATTGTGTTGACTGGTGGCGATAAGGTGTTCGCGGCTGGTGCTGATATCAATGATTTCTTAACCGCAAAAACGGTTGATATCTATCTACGTAATAGCGAGCGTTATTGGGATGCCATCACCAATTGTCGCAAGCCGATTATTGCAGCGGTCAATGGCTATGCGCTTGGCGGCGGCTGTGAGCTCGCTATGCATGCCGACATCATCGTCGCTGGCAAGTCTGCTAAGTTTGGACAACCAGAAATCAAAATCGGATTAATGCCTGGAGCAGGGGGCACGCAGCGGCTATTTCGTGTGATTGGTAAACATAAAGCCATGAAGCTGATATTAACGGGCGATATGATAAGTGCAGATGCAGCTGATCAAATGGGGCTGGTCTCTGAAGTGGTCGAAGATGAGGCGACTATTAAGCGTGCTATTGAAATCGCTGAACAACTAGCAGGTTACTCGCCTATTGCTTTAACCCAAATAAAAGAAGTCGCTAATCTCGGGGTAGATATGCCATTGCAAGGCGCATTGGCTTTGGAGCGTAAAGCCTTTCAGATTTTGTTTGATACCGAAGATCAAAAAGAAGGCGCGAAAGCCTTTTTGGAAAAACGTGACGCGAATTATAAAGGTCAGTAGCTTGTCAAAGCATAGACTTTTCAAAGCATAGAGAGAAAAAGCAACTATAGTTTGAAAACGAGACTATTCAACAAAAGCATATAAATTAACAAGACCATATAAAGGATTATTATGACTGTTAACTCATTGGCCATTATTGGCACCGGTATTATGGGCATGGGTATTGCCCAAATCGCTGCTCAAGCGGGCATTCAAGTGCTGTTATTTGATGCCAAAGCAGGAGCTGCTGAGCAGGGTCGTCAATCCCTTCAAGCGACACTCGAAAAACTATCGGCTAAAGGCAAATTTACCGATGAGCAGCTACAGTCTACTTTATCGAATCTAACCGTGATTGAAGATATAGCCAAAATTGCCAATGTAGATGTCGTTGTTGAAGCCATTATTGAGAATTTAGAAATAAAACAACAGCTTTTTAAACAGTTAGAAAGCATCGTGACAGCCGAGACAATTTTAGCAACTAACACTTCATCGCTAGCGGTGACCGCGATTGCCTCCGATTGTGAGTACCCAGAGCGCGTGGCAGGATTTCATTTTTTTAATCCCGTGCCATTAATGAAAATCGTTGAAGTGATTCCGAGTATCTCTACTAAATCTTCAGTGGTTGAGACGCTTACGGATTTAGCCAAACGCATGGGGCATTTAGGGGTCGTTGCAAAAGATACTCCAGGGTTTATTGTCAATCATGGTGGCAGAGCTTATGGCACAGAAGCCTTAAAAATACTAGGCGAGGGGATCGCTAGTTTTGAGGATATCGATCGTATTTTACGGGAAGGGGCTGGCTTTCGGATGGGACCATTTGAGCTGCTTGATCTCACTGGCATCGATGTGTCGCATCCAGTTATGGAATCGATTTATAACCAATATTACTTTGAGCCTCGCTATCGCCCCCATCCTTTAACCCGTCAAATGCTAACGGGTAAAAAGCTTGGTCGTAAAGTGGGTGAAGGATTTTATCACTATAAAGACGGTCAAAAATCAACAGTGGGTACGTCGCAACAATCATCGCCTGAAGCATCAGGTTCTAAAGCTAAATTTTCTAAAACAGGGTCTGATACCTCAAACCTAACAGTTTGGATTGGGGCAGATTTGGCAGAAGATAAACAACAGCTGGTTGAGTATCTAAACGCTAACGACATTACTATCGACGATAACGATAAGCCAAACTCTGACAGCTTAATATTGCTGGCAATCTATGGTGACGATACAACCAATGCGGCTATTCGCTATCAGGTTAATCCTAAACAAGCGGTTGCCATCGATATGCTGACTGACTTATCCAAGCATCGTACGTTGATGCCAAGTATCGTCACCCAAGATAACTTTGTCACGCAAGCTTATGCTCTATTTGGTAGAAATAATAAGTTTGTTACAAGCTCGGATGAGGACTCAAATGTTGCTGTCGATGCCACGCTAATTACCGAAAGCACAGGCTTTGTGGCGCAGCGAGTCGTTGCTATGGTGATTAACTTAGGTTGTGATATTGCGATGCAAGGTATTGCCACACCAAAGGATATCGACAATGCCGTCAAGCTTGGATTGGGCTATCCGTATGGTCCTATCTCATGGGGGGACGAGCTTGGTGCCGAGCGTATCTTACTTATCTTAGAGCGTATTTATGGGTTAACGGGCGATCCGCGTTACCGTCCAAGCCCATGGTTACAGCGCCGTGCCAAGTTAGGTATCTCATTATTTACTCAACAGAGTAATTGTCAACGCTAGATTGCTGATGCTAAGAGCTAGATCAATTTAATAAACTTTATATTTCAATAATGCAAATTCTCAAAACACAACAAGGAACAGTTATGTTAGATGCCTATATTTATGACGGGTTAAGAAGCCCTTTTGGTCGCCATGGTGGAGCATTAGCAACCGTGCGTCCTGATGACTTAATCGCCACAGTGATGAAGACTCTGGTCGAAAAGCACCAATTACCTAACGATATCTTTGATGAAGTACTGATCGGTAACACTAATCAGGCCGGTGAGGACTCACGCAACATCGCTCGTAATGCTGCATTGCTAGCAGGACTAGATGTCAAAACGCCCGGACAAACCGTCAACCGTCTATGTGCCTCAGGGCTGTCTACCGTCATCGATGCTGCTCGTAGTATCACTTGTAACGAGGGTGACATATTTTTAGCAGGTGGGGTTGAGTCAATGACCCGTGCACCATTTGTCTTTGCTAAGACCGAGCAGCCTTTTAGTCGTGAATTTAAAGTATTTGATACGACTATTGGCAGCCGGTTTCCCAATCCTCTTTTGACTAAAGAATTTGGTAGCGATAGCATGCCGCAAACGGGCGATAACGTCGCCCGCAAGTATGGAATTACTCGCGAAGCAGCGGATAAATTCGCAGCAGCCTCGCAAGCTAAATACCAAGCCGCCAAACAAGCTGGGTTCTTCGATGATGAAATAACGCCAATTATGGTATCGCAAGGTAAAAAATTACCTGAAAAAGCGATAGCAAAAGATGAGCATCCTCGCGCCAGCTCTACTGTGGAAGCACTGCAAAAACTGAAACCGTTAAATGAGAATGGCGTAGTTACGGCAGGGAACGCATCGGGTATTAACGATGGAGCGGCTGCGCTAATTATTGGCTCAAAGCAAGCAGAAGAAAAGTTAGGCTTTAAGCCTATTGCTAAGATTCTCTCATCTGGTGCGATGGGTGTTGAGCCAAATATTATGGGCGTAGGCCCTGTTGAGGCGATTAAACTGGCATTGAAACGTGCCAATTTGTCCCTTGATGATATGTCCATCATTGAGATTAATGAAGCATTTGCCTCGCAGGTTCTGGGTTGCCTTAAGGGTTTGGATATAGATTTTGATGATAAACGCGTCAACCCCAATGGCGGGGCGATTGCCGTCGGACATCCGCTTGGCGCATCAGGCGCAAGACTTGCGTTGAGTACGGCGCGCGAGCTACAGCGTACGGGCGAAAAATACGCGGTAGTTAGTTTGTGCATTGGTATCGGGCAAGGGCTTGCCATGGTGATTGAACGAGTCTAACTCTATTAATACTCTCGCCATAATATTTTATTATCAAGGACGACAATAATGACTACCATACTCAACCAACATGAAGATTACCAACAAGCCGAAGAAGCGTACGGTTTTCCTTTGATTATCAAACAGCTGCTAAACCGTGCAAAAGTTGCCTCTACTCAGCAAACCATTAGTTATGCCGATAAGGTCACTTATACGTATGCTGAATTTTTTAAGCGGGTTAATCGCTTGGCAAACGTACTTAAAAATATGGAGTTGCAAGCGGGCGATGTAGTTGCGGTCATGGATTGGGATAGTCATCGTTACCTTGAAGCGTATTTTGCCGTGCCGATGTCTGGCATGATTTTGCAAACGGTCAATGTACGCTTGGCTGAAGATAAAGTGCTGTA
Organism: Psychrobacter sp. ASPA161_9; assembly: GCF_051970275.1. Classification (NCBI taxonomy): domain Bacteria; kingdom Pseudomonadati; phylum Pseudomonadota; class Gammaproteobacteria; order Moraxellales; family Moraxellaceae; genus Psychrobacter; species Psychrobacter sp. ASPA161_9. Next base: position 109,325 of record NZ_JBEFNI010000001.1, read on the forward strand.
TACCATCAATCATGCTAAGCCTAAAGCCTTGTTATTAAATGCTGAATTTGAGCCAATGGCGAAAAATTACCGTCATGAAGCCCCTTCTATTGAGAAAATTATCTGGCTTGATGATGCTGGTTTCGAAGGTACTGGTTTTGATGATGCTGAGTATAGTGAAGATAATATAAAAGCTAAGCAAGTTAGCATGCCAGATTATGTCGAAGGTGAATATGAAGCCATGCTAGCTGCGGCCAGTGATGAGTTTGATTTTCCAGATTTCGATGAAAATACCATCGCCACCACATTTTATACCAGTGGCACGACGGGAGACCCAAAAGGCGTCTTTTTTACCCATCGACAGATCGTATTACAGACGCTATCGAGTACCCTTGCATCTGCACTCAGTGCCGAAGGTCAAGGTGCTCGCTACAATGATGTCTACATGCCGATGACGCCATTATTCCATGTGCATGCATGGTGTTGGCCGTATGGGGCAACCATGATAGGGCTAAAACAAGTGTATCCAGGCCGATATGTATCCAAAGTATTGGTTGATTTAATTGAACGCCATAAAGTCACGCTGTCACATGGTGTCCCAACCATTTTACAAATGTTAATTAAAGAGATGGCCACCCGAGGTCGCAAGTTTAAAGGCCTTAAGTTATCAGTAGGGGGTTCCAAATTAAACGAAGGCCTAGCTGAAGCCGCTCTTGAAAGTGGAATAGAGTTTATCTCGGGGTTTGGGATGTCAGAGTCATGTCCTGTACTCGCCAGAATGGCATTCGGTGATCAGACAAATGCGATGACAACGACAGAAGAGATCAATTATCGTTGTCTTTCTGGCTCACCAATTATGCTGGTATCGATGGAGATTTGGGATGCAAACGGCAAAGCTTTACCAATGGATGGTGAGTCGACAGGGGAGCTGGTTGTGCGAGCGCCTTGGCTGACCCAAAGCTATTTTAAGAATTTAGATGCTGGCAATGAGTTATGGCGCGGTGGTTGGATGCATACCCAAGACATTGCCTGTATTGCCCCTGATGGCACGCTAAAGATTACCGATAGACTCAAAGACGTCATCAAATCAGGTGGCGAATGGGTATCCTCACTTGAAGTCGAAAATATTTTATCCTTTCATCCGAGCGTTGCTGAAGTGGCCGTCATTGGAGTAGCGGATGAAAAATGGGGCGAGCGTCCTTTAGCATTGGTAGTCTTGAAACCTGAGCATGTCGATATCAAAGCGGACGCTATTTTAGCGTTAGGTCATCAAGCGGTTGAAAAAGGCTATTTACCAAAGTATGGCGTGCCAAGTGAAATAAAATTCTTAGTAGAAATGCCAAAAACCAGTGTGGGTAAACTCGATAAGAAAAAGATGCGCATGATGTACGCAGAAAAATTAATTTAATCCAAAAAATTCTATTGATGATTGCGAAAAACAATCATTTGAGCTTACTGATGATTTTAACGTTTATTAATAATACCTGTGTTAATTGGCATTACTAGAGGAGAAAACTATGAAGGCTTTAGCTATATTACCGGAAATGCAAGAGACGCTGAATAAAGACAAACACCATCCCATGCATGGTTTTGCGGTTATCTATTCTCAACAAGTAGAATGGGGCGATATGGATTCTTTTGGTCATGTCAATAATGTGGTCTATTACACTTATGCCCAAAACGCTCGTATTTACTATAACAGTCAATTAAATCTATTCAATGAAAAGACTTTTTCAGTCATGGCAGCGTCATCCTGTCAATATTTCAAACCAGTGACTTATCCCGATACCTTATGGATTGGGGTTCGAGTTAAGAAAATTGGTAATGCCAGCGTGATTCATGAATATACCTATTATAGTACGGCTATGAATACTATCGTCGCTAGCGGTGAATCAGTACTGGTATATCTTGATAAAGCCAGTGGACAAAAGAAAAATATCGATGAGTCAAAAAAAGCCGCGATTACTGCTTTTGAAAGTTTTAACTAAATTAGGAGGCAAGTTTCTTTATATAAGGAGATGGTGCTGGTATTTATAAGATTAAAAAATACGGTAGCAATAGAAATTCAAAGGGATTTAAATGGATTTTAAATTAACACAAGGAATGTATAGATCATGCTTTATATAAAAAAGTTGTCTTTTGGTTTGGCGGTTCTGGGGGCATGTGTACAGGCACAAGCAATAGATCTTGTCACCAATGGAGATACTACTTTAAGTATCGGTGGGTATGTTAAAGCGGAGGGTATATTTTATTCTCCAGATGAAGGGGAGTCTGAGTTCAAAGGAAGTGGACGACAATCTCGGATTAATCTTAAAACCACGAAGAACGTAAATGATAAAAAATTAACGGGTTTTATTGAAGGGGATTTTTATGGCAATGCCGCGAATGGCGGTTCAGACTTGCGGCTTCGTCATGCTTATGCTCAAGTCGATGATTTGACCGTAGGTAAGACATGGAATGGTCAGTTCTTAGCGGTCTACCCACTTTTGACTGATCAGCTTGACTTTCGGGGCACGGGTTTGGGCACCATCTCTGGTGGTGGCGCTTATATTCGTCCAGATTTGACTGTGCATTACGTTCATAAAGGGCTTCGTTTTACGGCTCAAGAACCTGTTGATGAAGAAGCTAATTTGCCGGATATGGTTGTTAGCTATAAGGATAATATATCTGATCTTAGCTATAACTTGGCTGTTACTGCTCGTGAGGCTAAAAATGGAGAAGATTCGGATATAGGCGTCGGTGTCTCTTTGGCTGGTAAACTAAATCTGGGTAATGATTCGCTACATGCGAGCGTATATAACGGTAAAGGGATGGGCGTTTATTCCACAGTATGTGTTGGAAGAGTCCTTGGTGCGACTAGCGATTTAGATTGTGATGCCGAAGACGGTAAGCTTGTGTCGCAAACTGGCTTCACTGTAGGGTATAGGCATAAGTTTACAGAGAAACTGATGAGTAACATGCGTTATGGTGAGATTAACGTAGATGATGAGGTAGATACCTCTGTGAACGTAAAAAGCATCAACCTTGTCTATGAGTATTTACCAGATCTGGATATTGGTATTGAGTGGAGAGATCGAAGCGATAAGACCACTTTAGAAGTGAGAAAAGGTCAGCAAGTTGAAATAATGGCCAAATACGAATTCTAAGCTGAATAGTTAAGTTTAGAATTGACAGTATAATTTATGAAGCTATTCTAGATAGGTAAAATAATCTAGGATAGCTCTTAACTGATTCTATTTGGTTGGTAAGTTGTGAAAGTAAATTAAAGGCTTTTATTGAATTACGGCTCATATAGTTCAGTACTGGTAAATTGCAATTAAATAGACTTACATTTATCAATGCGCTTTAGTACTAGCCCGCTGTTTAAACACTAATAAACAGACAATGATAAAGCCTAATAGTGCTGCGGAAGCGCCAAAGCGACTCAATGCAAGACCACCATGATCAATAGGCTTATCTAAGAAGTCACCTAATACCGCTCCTAAAGGGCGAGTCAAAACGAAGGCACTCCAAAATAAAAGCGTTTTTGATATTTTAGTGCCAAAATGCATCAAAGCAATAAGCACCAATAAAGAGCCAAAGATGATAGCACTCGTTGTGTAGCCCATGCCTTTTGTATCTGCGACCCAGTCGCCTAATGCGGTACCAAGCGTCTGCGAAAACATAATAGTCGTCCAGTAAAACACCTCCGCTTTGGGTTTACTAATACTGTCGACGGCAATGCTTCCCATCGTTTTTTGCCATATAACTAAACACATTATAAGTAGAGCGACTAGTAACGCTGAGCCGCCAGCGTAGCCAATTCCTAATGATCTCGTCACATAATCTGCTATCGTTGTTCCTAAAGTCGTTGTCGCGATAATCGTCGTCCAATATAACCATTTATTAAACGAGTTCGCTTTAATTTGGGTGGCAACCGCTATGCCAAATAGGACAGCGAATATACCAGTACTGACGATGTAGCCTAGGTTGAGCGACATTGATAAGGCGTCGCCTGCTGTCTCACCAAGTGTCGTAGCAGCAACTTTGATTATCCAAAAAAGTAAGGTAACCTCTGGAACTTTGGATAAAGCATTTAATACTGGATCGTTATCTGAAACGCTGGATGAGTATTGAGCTTTTAAGGTTGTATTCATGGATGGATTCACTCTATCGATAAGCAAATTTAGTGTCCTGTTGTAGACATTACTAAACTATCAATAGAGGTGTTAAGAAAGTGTCAAGATACAACTATTTAGATCTGGAAAGCTTCCATGAAAAGTTCAAATTATTGATTTAGAAAACCAGCGTCATACAAAGCCCTCGATTACTATTCTGACTTGAAGTTGCCGAAGTGGAGTCGTTCATAAAGACATCTATACCTGCCTGCTCGCAAATTGACTTGACGATAGAGAGGCCTAGTCCAGTGCCTGCTATTTCTTGTGATTTCTTGCTGGCACTATCTGATCTTGATGCGCTTATATTATCGCTGAATTGATCAGCTGTACTTGGTACTTGATTAAGCCTTACAAAGGGCTCAAAAACATTCTCATAATCACTAGGATGAATACCTGCGCCTGAATCTATTATCTGCAACACCAATCTGCCACTTAAGGTTTTGGATAAATTATTTAATTTTCCAGAGTGAATCACATGTGAGCCAAAATTGTACTGAGCATTTAAAGCCGATTTATCCAAACTGCCTGGGTTTTGCTTAAGTTGATAGAGTTTAACCATGACTTGACCATTATCTGGTGTATAAATAATGGCGTTTTGAATCAGGTTTTTGATGAGCATTAATAACGAAGTCTCATCTATATCTACTTTGCTATTAGGTTGCAAGTCAACGGTCAGCTCGATGCTTTTATTATCAGCAATGGGAATGAGTAAGCCAATGACTTGTTCGATAATGAAGTTAACGCTGGTTGGTGTTTCTTCAGAATCGAGCGCTGTATTGATATTGCCAGCTCTAGCGAGCGTTAATAACTGCTCAACCAAACTTTGATTGCGTTTCAAGCGAATAGCCAGTTTATCAAGACCTTCTGACATAACGGTGTCATTACTAATACGCTGTAGTCGTTGTAGCTGTAATGAGATAGCAGTGAGCGGCGAGCGCAGTTCATGGGCAGCATCAGCGATAAAGCGTTGCTGACGTTCAATACTAATTTTTACTAAAGCCAATAGTCTATTTAAAGATGCTGCTAGTGGCAGCAATTCAGAGGGCAGTCTACCAATCGATAAAGGACTTAGGTCATTCTCATTACGTGCGCTTATCTCATAGTGTAATTGGCGCACAGGTTTCATCATTCGCCACATGATAAAAGGGAGTAAAAGCAGTAATAATGCTATACCGATAATAAGGGGTAAAAAAGACTGTAAGGCACTGGCTTTGGCTAAATCGTCTTGTAGATCCGTTTGTTGGCGTAAGATTAGGGCTACTTTTTCATTAGTATTCAAAGACTCAATCTTGACATTACTTCTATAAGTTCGCCAAGTATGGTCATCAATGTCTTGATCACTTATTCCTATTGGAATATTAGTTAATAATGCCATCGGTATAGGTTCTGAGTAATCATGCTCGTCATCACTTTGATCGTTCTGATAATCTTCTACCCCGTTACCGTTACCGTTACCGTTATCGAGTGAGGCAGAGAGTATGACTATATCAACGGTGATAGCACCATCATCGTCATCGGTATCAAAGTGAATGTTGCTGCGGGCATGCTCGTCACTGTATGAATAAGCAGCATTATTATTTAAACCACTAATATTAAGCGACTGCTCTAACAATGCCGCAGTATTTTTTAAGTTATCATCTTGAAAGTCATTTATCTCGTTATAGCTGTACCAAAATCCATAACCACCAGCGACTATTGCCAATAGCAATAATGACAAAACAGACCAAAAGATAAGTTGGAACTGTAGTGAGTTAAAGAGTTTACGGAATTTAGGCATAGCATTTAACTTTTATAGGTGATAGCTAGGGTTTTTGAGTTATTCATTTAAAGTTAGGCATTGCTGATGTACCACCCAAGCCCACGAACATTCTTGATTCTATCTTGCCCGACCTTTTTGCGTAAGCTATGAATCAAAAACTCAATGGCGTTACTCTCAACTTCACCGCCCCAACCATATAACGAATCCTCAAGTTCACTTTTGGACATGACTTTTTCAGGTGACAACATAAAGGTAATGATGAGCATATACTCTTTTGCGGTTAAATCGATAGGATTGCCATCCATCATGACTCGTTTGTGCGCGGTATCTAGACTGAGATTACCAACCGTCACTTGATTGTCAGCCTTGCCTTGAGCTCGGCGAATAAGCACTCTCATGCGTGCAAAGACTTCTCCTAACTCAAAAGGCTTGACGACATAATCATCAGCCCCTGAGTCTAATCCTGCAATTCTGTCTTTTAATTGATCACGCGCGGTGAGTATCAACACTGGTGTTTCAATCTTGGCATCGCGAATAGCAGTCAACACGCCCATGCCATCAACCTCTGGTAAGCCTAAATCTAATAAGATGATGTCATAAGGTTGCACCCTTAATGTCAGTATGGCTTGACGACCGTCTTTGACCCAATCAACTGTATAAGCCTCATCTTGCAAGGCTTCACTCAGACTCTCGCCAATCATCAAGTCATCTTCGACTACCAATACTCGCATGGGATATCCTTATAGATGTGGTTCAATGCCGCTATTTTAGTCATCGTCGTCTAACTGACTACTGATAACTTGACCTGTCATGCTATCTATAATTAAACCATAGTTCTGTGTGCCCTTGGCAATTTCAATTTCGCAAAAACGGTTGTCAGCCGTTTCGATATGAGTCCATCATACAAAATAAGATATAGGAGAAGCTTAGCGCAGATTAAGCATTTGATTAGAAGTTCAAATTCACTGGCAAAAAAAGACCCTATAATTTATAGGGCAGAAGCATTAGGTAGGTTAGTGCTAATAGCTATTTAACTGAGTCTACTGTACTGTTTAAAATAAGATTACGTTCTTTGATAATAGCTGCGCTTTTAAAAAATACGCTGGCAAGCGCACAAGCTATCGTTAGTGAGAGTAACATCGATACTAGTGTATGACTAAAGAAATGATCCCCAAACAGCATCTTGTACATTCCCATTGTCCATCCTAAGGCAGTAACTATTGCAAGTATTTTATAGCGATACTTATGCAAAGTGGGTAAAAATGCTAATCCATATAAGGAAAAACCTGCGCTAGCATGTGCCGCTGGGAAGCATTTGGCTGGCGTTTGGGCGACTATATTTTGCCAGAGATTAAGATAAGGAAGATCACCATTAAATAATGTTAAGTGATTGGGGCAACTAACATGGGTGACACCTTTTAATAGTGCAATAGAGCTTGGCACTGCAATCAAAATAATAAGTAAGTAACCTATTTCACGAACTGATAAAGGAATAATAAATCTATCGAGCTTACTACGGTTAATGGTAGAAGCAGTATTCGAAGGTTGTCTGTATTTGATCATTAACACGGTTATCAAATACATTGCCACTAGGATCAAAAGTGCTTTAGGTCCATCATAAAAGATAAAAGCGTAAGGCTGAGCGCCTTTTTCTAGAAACCATTGCCCATTGGTATAAAAAAGCTTACTAATACCAACATCAAACCGACTATGCTCAAAAGTTAGACTCGCAATGACAGTTAAGCACAAAAGCTTAAGCCACATCCAATTAGCTGAGTTATTTTCTAAAGTCATCAAGACACCCTACTCAATTTATTAGGTTGTAAAAGCTTAAGTGTTGTTCAATGTAAAAGGCTTAATAACGCCATTATCCATAAAACAAATAACATTAATAACGCCAAAAACTGTGCAGCAGAACCGACATCTTTCGCTATTTTAGCTAATGGATGTTGCTCCATCGAAGTATGATCGACACTCGCTTCAATACCAGTATTAATGAGCTCAACGATAAGGGATAAGAAGGAAGCGATCACAAGCATCATTTTGATACTGATGCCAAAAGGCATAAATATAATGACCATGAACAATATTAGATTAAGCCAAAAAACCTGCCTGAATGCCGCCTCGAACTGATAAGCCGCTTTAAAACCATCTATAGAATACCCCGTGGCTTTTAAAATACGAGCCAGACCTTTTTTACCCTTAACATTATTTGCAAAGTTATCCGCTACCATTAAAGTATCAGGTGTTTTTTGGTTGTCAGAATGGGAGTTTGTGTGGTCGTTGTCGAGAGTAAGGGGTTCGATATGATTCATATTGATTGCTTAATAGTCATTAATATTCGGGTATGTAGCAGGTTTTAAGAAGCATGTTAAATACTTAGTAAAATCAGCAGACTTTGAGTATATGACAGAAGGGGTTAAGAAAGCGTTAAGGTAAAACTAATATCTGTTTTTATACATAGCAAAAAGCAGTAGCTGACACCTTGTTCTATTATGGTATCGGCTACTGCTGCCTACTAACGTTGAAGTTAAAATATAATGTAAGTGCAATCATCGATATAATTATTTTTCTAATGATCCCAGCTAGGAGAAGGTCACTGGTTAGCACTTAAATCTTAGTATGGGCTTAGCGCTGTTAAGAAAACGTTAAGATAGGATAATAGCTAAATTTGAAACTCATTCTTTTGGCTCGTTCTTTAGTCATCATCCTCCACGTCAACTTGACTACTTAACACCTTACCAGTATTGGCATCTATGCTCACATCATATATCTGATTGCCTTTGACGACTTCAACGTCGTAAACAGATTGACCTTTTTCTAGCTCGAACTCAGCACTAATTACTTTACCATTCACACTTTGTGCTGCTTTTTGCATGGCACTAGCGAGCGTAACTTTGGCCTGCTTCATAGCACTGTATTCAGCCATATCTTCTTTATCTAGTTTTTCTTGCTCAGTCTCAATGACTTTACCAGTATTGGCATCGATCTTGACCTCGTAAGAGGTACCATTAGAGATGAATTCAACTTCGTATTCACTAGTTGCAGCACCGTTGCCATTATCATCATCGTCGTCATAATCAAACTCTGCACTAACCAGATCACCTTTGGCATTTTGTTTGGCTATCTCAATTGCCTGCGATAGGCTGATTTTACTTTGCATGGCGCTGATAGCTTCACTTGACTCAGTTACCGCTTTAGTATTGGCGGCAGGGGCGGCTATAGCGGTTGCACCTACACCTGCAATAGTAAGGGCGACAATCATTGATTTAGTTAGCGTTGATAAGTTTTTCATAAGATTCATCCTTTTTATTAAGTCAATTTCTGACACACCGTTAACGGTTTTGTCAGCTACCTTGTGGGTATGAATCTATAATACGAGAAACGACATAGGAGAAACTTAGCGGGAATTAAGGGTTTAATTAGCGAGTGAATATAATAAACATTGCTTACTTATCTGAGTTAAATCACTATCTAAATAGTATTAGCTACACTCGAAAGGGAATCTATCTGTTAACTTAATCATTGTTGTAGCGTATTTTGGAATAAAGAAGTCATTGAATATAAAATATCAAATATCAAATATCAAATATTTAACCACTCTCATTTTTGGCTTGAATAGCAACCTTGTTAAGCTTTTGATCAAAGGTGTTTCTATAGGGGGAAGTGATGTCAGAAAAATTCTTACAAAACACGACACTCATCGCGTATTCATCCTCACGAGTATCAAAACTACCTTGTGATGACATTACCAAGTTGAACTTTGAGACACAGGGTGACGAGGTTTTTTGGCTCAATACCTATGGGCTGAGCGAATTAGACGAGATGAGACAAATTGTCATCCAAAATCAGTTTGATGACTTTTTAATTAAATTACTCCAAGATGATGACCATGCCAACAAGGTTATCGAGCTGGATAACGTATTGTTCATCGCTTTAAAAGTATTGAAAACTGATGATAAAAATTTAGATAATGAACAACTGATTTTTGTTGTATCGTCAAATATGTTATGGAGTTTGCAAGAGAATATTGGCGACCATTTTCAGTGGATTCGTGATCGCTTGATTCAAGGTAAAGGGCAAGTACGAAGCAAAAGAGTCGATTACTTAATCTTTCTTTTGATTGAATCACTGATAGCAAACTATGAGGAGACGTTTGAAAAATTATTGAATGCTGACAGTGACTCTATAAAGGTGACGAATATTAATCCAACTCCTTATTTTACTGAAAAGGTTGAGGAGCAAAAACGTCGCATGTTAAATTTTAAGAAAGCGACGCTAAGCTTGCGTAATACGATTGTAAAACTAGAGACAATTAACATTATCGCTATGGAAAGCAAATATTTCATAGAGCTCAAAGAGCAAGCAAACAATTTAATTGATGAAATTGATTTTGAGTTGTTTGAGCTTGACAGTAAAATCAACCTAATATTCTCAATTCAGGGACATCGTTTGAATGAAATCATGCGTACCTTGACTTTGGTGTCAGTGGTATTTATACCATTAACATTTTTGGTAGGCGTTTACGGCATGAATTTTGAGTACATACCTGAGCTAAAGTGGCACTATGGTTATTTTATTCTGCTTAGTTTGATGGTAACGATAACAGTGAGCATTATTATGTATTTTAAGAATAGAAAATGGTTTTGAAACATTCCTATTGATGATGTAAGTTAATACCACTCAGTATAGTTGTATAATCTGAATCCTCATTGATAAGGTATGATTAAAATTATGGCACTATCATCAGATACGTTTCTTAGTCATTGGCGTTTGCTAGGTAGTCTGTTGATGGGGCTTATCGTTGGGATATCAGCAACCAGTATTTGGTCGTTGTCTTTTAGTACCAGCTTTATTATAGGATGGGACTGCGCCATTCTTGTTTTTCTGAGCACTATCATAATCATGCTACGAAAAGATACGATGCACGAGCACTTAAATAGTGCTAAGCAAAGCAAGTTTTCGATTTTAAGCTTGATTATAGTTTCAAGTTTCATTTGCGTTTATGCCATCGCTAAACAAACTCAAATTGGTAAGAACTATCAAGACCTTATGTTTGCTCTAAGTATTAGTCTGACTATTGGGACGATATTCATTACTTGGCTGATGATTCAAATAATTTTTGCCATGCAGTATGCCTATTTATATTTTTCTGAGGCGCAAAAAGGTCATATTTTACCCTTAGCTTTCCCTGAAACAATGATGGAGACTAACGCTGATCGGAGGACACCAATTGACGTCAGTTTTGAAGATTTTTTTTATTGTGCAGTTGCTATCGGTACTTCAGGTCAGACCGCTGATATTGCCTTTACCTCTAAAATAGGTCGGAATCTGGCTACTCTTCACAGTATCATCGCCTTTGTCTTTAATTTAGTCATTATTGCCTTACTGATTAACATCATTGCTACTTACTTGTAATACATTAGGACTTTTAAAGGCAGTCTCTTAGTAGACGTTATGTATAATAAATACTAAAGGTACTGCCGCCTGAATCATTGGCTTGATGGGTAAGTTGCCAGCCCATGTGCGCCATGATGCGCTGCACGATGCTAAGACCCAATCCTGTGCCTTCAACCTTATAACTAGAATATCCTGTTGACAATACCTCTGTATCCAACTGCGTATCATTATGCGGTTGCTCTAGACGTTCAAATCTCTCATAAAGCAGGGGCATCAAAGCTTCAGGAATACCCAGACCTGTATCAGTGACGGTTATTTTTTTATCATCAATCGTAATAACTACTTCACCCTCATCCGTGTATTGAAAGGCATTTTTTATTAGATTCCCCAGTGCCATTTTTAGCAGTTCAGGTCGTACATAGGCGAAATACTCTTGTTCAGCCACGACTGTGCAAGTCACCGTCTTATAGCGCAGCAAGTACTTTAAGCGCTCTACTTCATTTGAAGCAATATTGTTGATAGACGTTTGCGGTGTGTCTAGTTTTTCAGGAGCACGAGAGAGCAATAATAAAGCGCTGATAATCTCAGAGGTTTCTTTGGCGGTATTGCTAATGCGATTGGTAAATTCGTTCAAATGGCTGTCGCTTGCTAATTGTGAGGCCAACACTTCTGACGCACCCATGATAATCGTTAATGGCGTGCGCAGCTCATGGCTAACATCACCGGTAAACAACTGCTCGCGCTTTAGATACTGCTCAAGCTTATGGTTTTTCTCATCAATGGCTCGCGCTAATACGCCAACCTCCGATGGCAAATGAGTCAATTCGGTTAAATTTTGATGATCGGTTTCTACTGCTTTTTTTAAGTCTAATAAAGGTTTAGTAATTTGCCTAGAGGACAACTGAGAGAATATTGCGGCAATTAATAAACTTAGAATAACGGCGACTCTTAAGGCATTGGCAAATATATCTTCTAAGTGTTCAAATATCGCCAAAACAGGGTAGTTACCCATCACCATCTCGGTGCCTTCTAAGTAGGTCAAAATATATTTCTGTTTATCTTGTTGATGGATAAAGAAATGAAGGTTACTTGTATGTGAACCCGATTCCGTATTTATCGTGACAGAAGTTTCCTGCACCGTTTCGGTCGCTATAGCTTTCAAACTTTCAGGCGCATTGCCATAGCGATAAATTTTTATGCCTGGATCTGCGACATAGATAGTTTGCTCACCCTCTTTTTCTCGACTAAGCTCTAACTGTTGTAGCAAGCGAGCTTTGACCAAATCTTGCTCTATTCTGACTTCAGCATACATAAAAATACTGACGAAAGTTGCGCAAAGCAATATTGCGAATAAAAAGTATGATATTCGAAACTTGTTAACGATAGAGTCAAGACTAAACATGGCATTTACTTCGTAGGGAAAGACAGTAAGAAGAGTGATAATAATTACGAAAAATACTACTTATAATAAGAATAAGCAGCTAAAGCCTATTATCGGATTTTATACCTTGTCTGGGTCAATAATCTGATAACCAACACCGGGTACGGTGATTAGCATGGTTTTAGCAAACGGTTTATCGACTTGTGCACGCACACTATGCATATGGGTACGCAATGCATCGCTACTTGGAATATCCTCACCCCATACCTTTTCCTCTAATTCATTCTTGCTGACGACTCTAGGTGCAGCGCACATCAATGTATTTAATATTTTAAACCCTGTTGGTGTGAGCTTTAATGATTGGCCTTCTCGGCTAATCGTATGCTCCTCAGTATTCAAAGACAGTTTGCCAATCTCTATACTGTGCCCAAAGTGGTCATCTTGATGTCGACGTATGAGGGCTTTGATACGTGATTCTAATTCAACGAGTGAGAAGGGCTTAACCAAATAATCATCGGCACCACTATCGAAGCCTGCAACTTTATCCAAAATCGTATCGCGAGCTGTCAGCATCAATACTGGGGTTTTATTATGCAGTTCTTCTCTCAGCTTTTTACACAGTTTTGTACCATCCATACCAGGTAGCATCACATCTAGTAGAATAACGTCATAATAATTATTTGAGGCCAGCGTTAAGCCACTAATCCCGTTATGAGCGTTATCCAGCTCAAAGCCTTTTGGCTCAAAAAAAGCATAAATATTGGCCACGATATCGGGATTGTCTTCAATAATAAGTATCTTGTACATAAAGGTCTCGTGCATGAATGCTAGCATTGCTTGGGTTAAAAAGATTAATTAACAGTTTTAAAAAAGGTTGGTGCTGCTGCCACCTCGTTGGTTGTAATACCGAAGAAGCCTAGTAAAGTAGGGGTGATAAAGTCGTGTGATACCGGCTGATCAATCATGCTGGCGAGACTGCTTTTATCCATACCATTGCCAGTAGGCGACCAGACAATCACAGGCACCTGTTTTTGGGCATTTGGTGCAATACTATATGGTAGACCATGCAGGTAGATATTATTTTCGCCCAAACTTTCTCCATGATCGCTGATGTATACCATCACCACATCATAATCCTGCTCATAAGCTTTTAGCGTATTGATAACGTTATTCAAGAAGTAATCAGTATAACGAATGGCATTATCATAACCATTGATGACGGACTGATCGTCGCACTTAGATAGCTCATTGGTCATACATACCGGCTGATACTCTTCAAACTCTTTAGGGTAACGTTGGTAGTAAGCAGGGCCATGATTGCCCATTTGATGCAATAAAATAAGAGTATCTTTAGCAGGTACATCTGATGTTACCCCTGTATCTGACTTAACTAAAGCATCAAAACCGTCTAGCATACCAATGTCACGACATTCGCCGTCACAACTAGGATTAACATCTGACGTTTTATAATCCTCAAAAGTGACTCTATCCGCAACCCCTTTAGAGCTTGAGTTGTTGTCTCGCCAAACGATGTTGACGCCTTGTTTATGAAGAGTATCAAGCACGTTTTCATTATAATCCGCACTACTGGCATCATAATCCTTTCTATCAGCATAGCTGAACATGCAAGGAACGGAATAAGCGGTAGAGGTGCCGCAAGAGGTTGCATTTTTGAAACTATAAATATCTGGCTGGCTGGCCAGTAGCGGCATAGTATCGCGCTTATAGCCGTTAAGGCCGATGTGATCAGCGCGGACCGTTTCACCGACGACAAATACCATCAATTTGGGTTTTACTTTACTAGTGCTAGTGCTAGTGCTAGTGCTAGTGCTAGTGACGGGTGTTATACGTTTGGCATCTGTCGCATGAAGTATTAGGGTATCAGGACGGCGCAATTCATCGACGTAATCGGTACCCAGTTTGATGACAGAGTAGATAGGAGTAATGGGGTTGGTATAACTACGAACCACTTTATGCTGGCGAAAAAAAGTGGCGTATTGATCACCAAAGGGTAATAGACAAACTGCTATTAAGGCAATAGAAAGAATTAAAGTAACTGCTCGTTGCCATAATGCTCGACGTAAAGGAAGTCGCTTTATACGAATTTTAGCAATAATAATAGCAGGTATAACGCCTAATAAAACGACACGAATAAAAAAACTTGGCGCCATTAGTCCCATCGCTTCTGCTTGGTCGGTTTGCAAGCTATTGATCAGCATACTACTATCGAATATTGTCCCATACCCATCGGTAAAATAACTACACACGGCAGCTATCATTACCATAGCAATTAGGACTGGTTTGGCGATTGCTCGATAACACAATAACTGAAAGAGTAGCCACATCAAGCCGAACAGTAAGCCTGTGATAGAAACTATAAAGCCAATATTTGTGCTAAAAGGATAAATACTTAGCACTTGCGCAAAAAAACCAATATTCGCGGTGGCTACTAAATAAAGGGTAACAATGATAATCAGATAATTAAGATTAATCTCGTAATTAAAGATTTTACTTATATAGCCTTTTTTAGTATTAGCTTTAGTATCATCAGTGCTAAGTGCTTGAGATATCGACATAACTAGGCTTCTCAAAAGAATTATAAGGAACGTAATTCTTTACGATAGCAATTAGCCTGTTAAGAAGACGTTAAGGTAGCTAAGCTAACAATATGACGAGTATTAGATTAAAATTATCTCGTGCTGTGCTGCTAGTTAGCAATAAACCTTTGTATCGCTTGGCATACAAAGGTTTATTACACATGAGGAGGTCTAACCTTACGTCAAGCTGACTTCGTATTGTCATATTTTTTCATCGAAATGTCATAACTGACAGATACACTGCTGACCTATCCAAGATGGATAATTAGATTGTTAATTATAAGCAATTAGGGAAGTTGATATGTTAGAGCTAAGACAGGTTACGAAGAGATATGATGACAAGGTTATATTTGAGGATCTTTCACTTAAAATTAACAAAGGTGAGATAGTTTCAATCTTAGGGCCATCCGGCTGCGGTAAGACCACTTTACTTCATATGATTCTAGGTTTAACTGATATCAATGGTGGTCGAATTGCCTATAACGGGGAAGATATTACCCGTGTCTCTATGAGACAAAGAGGCTTTAATATTGTCTTTCAGGATTATGCGTTATTCCCTAATCTCAATGTCAAACAAAATATCGAATACGGTCTGCGTAATAATCCTAGTGTGAGTACACAACAAGAAGTCGATGAACTGGTCGATTTGCTCGATATTAAGGCGCATCTAAGTAAGCGCATTCATCAATTATCAGGTGGTCAAAAACAGCGTGTCGCGCTGGCGCGTACGCTAGTCATGAAACCCAAAATACTACTGTTAGATGAGCCTTTATCTGCATTAGATGGGGTAATTAAGGAAACCGTCAAAGAGCGCATTCGTGAGATTGCCATGCGCTATCAGCTCACTACCTTAATTGTCACCCATGACCCAGAAGAGGCGATGACGTTATCTGATCGCATCCTACTGCTATCAGATGGCAAAGTGGCGCAATTCGCTGAACCCGCTGAAATCATACACAACCCTGCCAATGATTTCGTCACCAACTTCATTCTTAACCAGCTCAATATCAAACGTCGCAATATCTTAAGTTTATTTGCAGACGGTATCTCTGAAGTTGATCCGCTAAGTAAATACACTCAAACCCAAAACTATGGACAGTATGAGGCTGATATTAGCCCTCGTCATGCTGATTCTAAAGCCATCACTGTCCATGATAAGAAAAAGTCAAAAGACACTGTACAAGGCTAATCTTGTAGAAGCTTACAGTGACTGAATCGGTAACTGAAATACTGACTATAGCTGTCATTCAGTAAAAACCTGACCATTTGATTGTTTTGGACGTTTATGAAGCTTAGTAACCCACCCCAAGCAAAAGCCATTTGGCTATTTGTGACGATTTTATTCATCGCCTTTTTGTTTGTACCCTTAGGTAAAATGCTGGCGTTATCATTCAATGTCGGCGATGGCATTGGCTTAGATAACTATAAAAGTATCGCAAATAGTGATAGCTTTAAACAGGTGATGTTTAATAGTTTTTTTGTGGCGACGGTAAGTGCTCTGAGCGCCACCATGCTCGCTTTCATCTTAGCTTATACTGTGCACTGGACCAACTTACCGAACGGCTTTAAAAAGGTCATTAAAGTTGCCGCCTTATTGCCCATGTTATTGCCAACAGTGACCTATGGCTTTGCCATTATTTATACCTTTGGCAAGCAAGGTTTATTGACTCAAATACTCGGCTTTCAGCTGTTTGAAAATATATACGGCTTTCAAGGAATGTGGCTTGGCTATACCATCTATACCTTGCCCATCGCCTTTTTATTACTCAACAATACCTTTCAATATTTAGACAAAAAGTTCGTGATCGTCTCAGAATTAATGGGCGATTCGTCTCTGCGCCAGTTCGATATGACGGTCATGCGTCCGTTGATTGGTACTTTTGCGGCGGCAATGATTCAATGTTTCTTTTTGGCCTTTACGGATTTTGGTATCCCAGCTTCCATTGGTGGGCAATATAAGGTCATCGCCATTGAACTTTATACACAAATATTAGGTGCGTCTCCTTCGTTTGAAAAAGGGGCGGTGGTCGCACTGTTTATGCTCATTCCATCGGTATTGAGTATTGCCATACTCTGGTATGTCGCGCGCTTTAATATCCGCTACGATTCGGTTGAAAATATCGACTTGCCTTCTTCCAAAATCAAAGACCGAGTATTAGCCGTATTATCGAGCGTTATCTTGTTTTGCTTACTGATGGTTTTTGCGGTGATATTTATCATTCCGTGGATAAAAACATGGCCTTATCAAATGCAGTTCAGTACGGAAACCGTCAGCAAGGTTTTAGAATCTGCCAATCTAATGCGAGTCTATAAAAACTCACTCATCGTAGCGGTATTGACGGCTATCTTCGGTACCTTAATCACTTACTTTTCAGCACTATTGTGCGAGCGCTCAGCTTTATTCAGAATTGGTAAATTCAGTATCCAGAGTTCAGCTTTGGTCACCAACACCGTACCAGGGATGGTCGTGGGTATTGCCTATCTTATGATTTTTTCAGGCTCTGCTGTCGCTAATACTATTTTTATTATCGTGATAAGCAACATCATTCACTACTTCGCCACCCCTTATCTAATGAGTAAAAACGCACTGGCTAAAATGAATCTAGGCTGGGAGACGACGGCAAGTTTATTGGGTGATTCATGGTTTACGACCCTGCGGCGCATTGTGATTCCCAATTCATTTTTTACCTTAATTGAAGTCGCTTCGTTCTACTTTATCAGTGCCATGGTAACGATTAGCGCGGTTATCTTTATCTCTGGTGCCAAAACCATGGTGCTCACCACCAAAATCGTAGAGTTACAGCATTTTGCGCGCTTTGATGAGATTTTTATCTTATCGCTGATGATATTGCTGACCAATATCTGCGCCTTGATACTATTTGCCATCATTCGTCACTTACATAGCAGACGACTCTACGGGACACCGAAAGCAACGGACGAAACGCTTATTGCGCCTACGACGACTTAAGTATGGTTAAGCTGGTTTAAAATAAAAGGGATACGTTGAAAAATGCGTTCAGCTGGTATAAATTTTTCTCGCTTGCTGTGCGCTTTACACTCCAGAGGCTTCAAAAAATTCATCCCAGCAGTACTGTGTTCTTTTTAAATTGAAACGACTATAGCAATTAATAGCTAATCGCTATCGAACATATAAACGAACTTTAATAATTAAAACTCAACAAAATCTATAGGATAAAAAATGTTTTCATTTAAAACGTTAATGATAGGTCTCACGTGCGGAATTATTTTGACAGGCTGTAGCTCAGCTTCTTCAGAGGGAAATAGCGCAGAGGAGGTCATCATCTATAGCAATGCCGACGAAGAAGCGGTAGAGGTTATTCAGGAAGTATTAGATAAAGCAGGGTATGAAGGGCAATATATATTTCAGTCTTTTGGTACGGGTGAGCTTGGCGGGCGTTTATTGGCCGAAGGTAAGAACATAGAGGCAGATTTGGTCACCATGAGCTCGTTTTATTTAGAGAGCGCGCAGGCAAAACATTCGATGTTTAAGGATGTCAGCTTTGAGGTCAATCCCCAAGTAGCGGTTCCTAGTTACTATGCACCCATCTTAAGTTTTACTGGGGCGATTATTTTAAACACCAAAGAGATGGCCGCGCAAAATTTGCCTAGACCAACCAGTGCCAAAGATTTGGCAAAACCCATCTATAAAAATAAACTTGCCATGGTTGATCCAAGTGGCTCATCGACCGGTTGGTTATTTGTTCAAGACATCACTGCTGCCTATGGCATGGGTGCCGAAGGGCAAACCATCATGAATCGTATTCGCGAAAACGCCGGACCAAATTTAGAATTATCAGGGTCAGGTCCATTGAAGAAAGTAATGGCAGGTGAAGTGCCTATTGGCTTTGGCATGCGTCATCAAGCAGTTGTTAATAAAGTAGAAGGATTGCCTATTGATTACATCGATCCTAGCGAAGGTAACTATACGCTGAGTGAGTCGGTGGCTGTCATCGATAAAGGCGATAAAACCAATCAAAATGCGATGAAAATGGCTGAAATCATCGTCAAAAATGCGCGACCGCAACTGTTAGAAATATATCCAAATATCATCTATGACGGTGAAACTGTTGCATCTGAGAATAAAATCAAAAATGTAAAAACGTATGCTGAGCCGCTTACCGCTGAGTTATTAGATAAGCACAGGGCATTTTTCCACGGTCAAAAGCTATAAGCGTTGCAACCAGTGCGAGCTAAATTTGAAATATAAGTTCTAAGCTTCCTAAAAAAATAGCATTTAAAAGTAAATAAAATTAAGGAACATCAAAGTGCAGTTAACAAGCAAATTGTCTGAAAAAAAATACGATGTAGTGATAGTTGGTGGTGGCATTGTCGGTCTTGCCAGCGCTTATGCCGCGGTTAAAAAAGGGCTGAGTGTGGCACTGGTTGAGCGTGAGTCACAAAATAAAGATGCGTCAGTACGTAACTTTGGTTTTGTCACCGTGAGTGGGCAGCAAAGTGGCGCGCATTGGCAGCGAGCCATGCATACGCGTAATATCTGGGCAGATATTGCTCCCAAAGCAGGTATCGAGGTGAAGCATAGCGGTCTGCATATGCTCATTCAACGCCCAGAAGCAATGGACGTGGCTGAGGCGTTTTTACAAACAGAGATGGGCGCGTCTTGTCGATTGCTGACGCAAGCTGAGATAACAGAAAACGCAGCTTATCTTAAAAACGGTTTGGAGGTGTTATATAGTCCTCATGAGCTCAGAGTCGAATCAAAAACTGCCATTGGCAAACTGGCGAATTGGCTAAGTCGAGCGCATGGCGTAGATTTTTATAATAAAACCACTGTGCACTTCATCGAGTTGCCTATGGTGCATACCAGCCGTGGTACGCTGCAAGCAGAGCATTGTGTGGTCTGTCCCGGTACAGACTTGCATAGCTTATATCCAGAGACTTTAGCGCAGGCTAAGGCCAAACTTTGCACGCTCAATATGATGCGTGTCATGCCAAAAAAAGCATTTAAGCTAAATGCTGCGGTGATGTCGGATTTAAGCTTTGCTCGTTATGATGGATTTGCCCAATTACCTGAAGCTCAAAGGTTAATCTCATTGCTGGATAATATTCAGTCAGCTGAGCGCAAAGCAGGTGTTCATCTGATTGTAGTGCAATCTGCTGACGGTTCTCTCATCATTGGTGATAGCCATGATTATAGCGATAAGGAGTTGCCATTTAGAGATGTGCGAGTTGATGATTTAATCATTAACGAGTTCCATCAAGTCATGGATGTTGGCGAGATCGATATCGTACAGCATTGGTTAGGGGTTTATCCCAGCGGTGATGACGTGGTTTTTAAAGCCTCACCAGAAAAAGGTGTGGTTGTCGGTTCTGTCACTAGCGGCACTGGCGCATCGACAGGCTTTGCATTTGGTGAAGAGTTAATTAATTTCGTATTGGAGTCAAAATAATGAGTACAGATATTAATAGTATTAAAGAACAATTCGATCATATCAAACTATGCGTTTTTGATATGGCGGGCACGACTGTTAATGAAGACAATCTCGTTTATAAAACGGTACGTGATGCAATCAATCAAGCGCTTAGCGATGGCGATAAAGCGGATAAAGAAGTTGATTTAGATATTTGCTTAGAATTTGGCGCTGGCAAGGAAAAACGTCAAGCGATCAATGACATACTGAATGAATTGGATATCGCTGAGGATGAGGTTGAACCACTTACCGACGTAGCGTTTACAATTTTTAAAACCAGTTTGGCAGAGGCTTATACAGCAGATACTTTGGCTACCTTTGATGGCATGCTGGCTTTCTTTGGTAAGCTAAAAGCCAGTGGTAGAACAGTGGTTTTAAATACGGGCTATGACGCAAAGACTGCCAATAAGATATTAACTATTTTAGGGTGGTCAGTAGGTCGTGAGATTGATGCACTAATTACAGCTGATGATGTGGTGAATGGTCGCCCTGCGCCAGATATGATTACGCTCGCGATGGATAAGTTTGGTATTGAGGATTCGCAGCAAGTATTAAAAGCAGGGGATAGTGGCATCGATATCGAAGAAGGGAAAAATGCCAATTGCGGCTTATGTATAGGCGTGTTGACCGGCGCGCAAACCAAAGCGCAGCTTGAAAAGTCCTCGCCAGATATAGTATTGGATAAGTTAACTGATTTGGCTCAGTTGATTTAAAAATCAATCTATAGAGTAATCTTATTCTTAAAGCCTAATACTGGCAGAGTCACCTAGAAAACTAAAAAAGCCTTCTACGTTATGTAAAAATAGCGAAGAGAGCTTTTCACCATTTTAACGAATGAATAATTGATAGGGTATCAGCCCTTGATTGATAGCTATAAAGAAAGGCTATTATGCTTGCTGGTCTAAAGTAATAACCGCCTGTTTTAACCACGTGCCAGCCTTACCTAACGGCTTTTCTTTGTGCCAAATCAGCTCAACCGCAACGGGCCAACTGTGCTTATCAAAATCCAGTTTTGGCGACACCAAAGAGCCATCCTTTAACGCATCAACGATAATATGCTCAGGCACCAACGCCCAACCAAGGTTACGTTGCACCAGCTCAATAATCACCCACTGACTCTCAACCCACCATACATCGGCCGCAACCCGTAGGCGTGATTTTTCTTTACTCTCACTGCGCGTTGCAACAATGAGCTGACGATATCTTTTTAAGTCCTCCCAGCTGACCACTCGGTTTGCTATTTCATGCTCAGGCGCACAAACCATCTTAAGCGGAATCCAGCCTAAGGTATGAAAACTAATAGCCGATGGCAAATCCTCTTGGCTCCACATAATGCCCAAATCCGCGCGCTTTTCTAAAATCAAACGACTGACATCTTCCATAATGGGCAGCAGCAATTCTAACTCCACAGTAGGAAACAAGTTATCAAACTCATCGAGCAATCGCGCCAGCCACTCTGACGGATAAAGGTCATCGACTGCCAGCACCAAGCGGCTTTCGACACCTTCACTTAAGCTTTGGGCCACCCCAAAGAAATGCTCGCAGCGCTCCAGTATTAAATACGCTTCAGCTAGCAGCCGTTTACCTTCCGCCGTCAATTCAGGATAGCGACTATTTCGAGTAAATAACACGTTGCCCAAGTCGATTTCTAAATTTGCCACCGCCGCACTAACCGATGACTGTGCTTTGCCAAGCCGCCGTCCTGCTGCTGAAAACGAGCCCGTCTCTACCGTTGCCACAAATGCTTGTAGTTGCTCTAAAGAAAAGTTCATGTATCGGTTTTTCCTATAGACAGTAACTTTGATCTATTAGTTTAACAGATAGAATAGAGTCAACTAAGTAATATGAATGTATATTCTATAAGGATTAATCATGCGAACTCATAGAGATCGTATACGTCACGCTGTTGGATTTGAAATAATTGCATTAATACTATCCATTCCCATTATGAGCTTCTTTTTTGATTTTGATATCAAAGATATCGGTGTTATTGCCATTGTAGGTTCTATCATAGCGACTATATGGAACTACGGTTTCAATATAGTCTTTGATAAAGGCATGGTAAAGTTTAAACGCAGCACATTTAAGACCCCAGCGATTCGAGTGCTTCATGTACTGCTATTTGAGGGTGGTCTGCTGCTTCTATATCTGCCCATGGTCTCATGGTATCTTGGCATTAGTTTATGGCAAGCCTTTATTATGGATGCGTCATTGGTTGGATTTTATTTGGCTTATACCTTCTCTTATAACTGGGCTTATGACAAGATTTTCCCAATACAGTATTTTAAATATGTAAAAAATAGCGCGGTTTCCATATAAGTCGAGCTAACAATACTTCAAGTTATATCTGATGTTGATGGGTGCTAGAATAGACTCTAAATTTAAATTTTTCACCTAGATAAAATCGGTGATTAAGCCTTTTAGACTATAAAATATATAGTTTAAAAGGCTTTACTGTATTTTAAAGCCGATGAAACACTTCTGTATTTAGAATTAATTTTGAGATTCTTAGAAACTTATTAAGGAAAGGTTATGCATATCACTGCCAATTTCGATGCAGGTAATATTGACGTTATTAATTTAGACGATAAAAAGGATATCCAGTTGGCTATTCGTCCAGACGTTGGTGGCGAGTTTTTCCAATGGTTTAACTTTCGTTTATCAGGTCAGGTTGGTGAGCAATATGTCCTCAATATTGTCAATGCAGGGGAGGCGTCCTACGTTAAAGGGTGGCAGGATTACCAAGCCGTTGCTTCGTACGATCGGGAATATTGGTTCCGTCTGCCAACCACTTATAAAGATGGTAAGTTAACCATCGTGGCAGATTTAGAATGTGAAACCATTCAAATTGCTTATTTTGCCCCTTACAGTTATGAGCGTCATCAAGATTTATTAGCCGCCGTACAAACGCATCCATTAGTGACTCTAGAACATCTAGGTGAAACGCTTGATAAGCGTGACTTAACCTTAGTAAAAATCAGTAATGGCGATAGCAATAGTGATGCGAATAAACGAAATATTTGGATTACTGCGCGTCAGCATCCTGGTGAGACGATGGCTGAATGGTTGGTTGAGGGTCTGATGCATAGCTTGTTAGATAGTGATAATGCCACCGCTAGGTTGTTGTTAGAGAAAGCGAACTTCTACATTGTGCCGAATATGAACCCCGACGGTAGTGTGCGCGGACATCTGCGTACCAACGCTGTCGGTACTAACTTGAACCGTGAATGGTCAAATCCAAGCTTAGAAAAAAGCCCTGAAGTGTTCCATGTGATTAACAAAATGGAGGCGACAGGCGTTGACCTGTTTTATGATGTGCACGGCGATGAAGCGCTGCCTTATGTGTTTCTTGCCGGCTCTCAAGGGACGCCAAGTTATAACGATCGCCTCGCACGTCTGCGTGATAAATTTTCAGACGTGTTGAAATTAGCCAGCGCTGATTTTCAGTCACAATTTGGTTATGACGTTGATGCGCCAGGTACAGCAAACATGACTGTCGCAACTAACTGGGTGGCAGAACGTTTTGATTGCCTTGCCAATACCTTAGAGATGCCTTTCAAAGATAACGATAATCTACCTGATGCAGACATGGGCTGGTCGCCAGAGCGTTCTATTAAATTAGGAGAGGCATCGTTAATTGCGATGTTGGCTGTCGTTGATGATTTACGTTAGTGAATGATTCAGACCAACGTGTAAAGCTAATGACCAGCTTATGTTGGTTTTATGGTGAATATGTAGCACTTCCTTTTCTCCATATTCGCAAAATATATGCTTTCTTTCAATATTCTTATCGATAGTAATCGGCAAGCACAATTTTTTCGTTCTAATCTAATGAGCACTATAACCATAGGAATAAGGTTTAAATATCTCAAACAACAAAGTTTTATTATCCTCAAAGGAGGAGCTGCTATCAATAATTGACGTTAATGCTTACGATGT
Source organism: Psychrobacter sp. ASPA161_9 (assembly GCF_051970275.1). Classification (NCBI taxonomy): domain Bacteria; kingdom Pseudomonadati; phylum Pseudomonadota; class Gammaproteobacteria; order Moraxellales; family Moraxellaceae; genus Psychrobacter; species Psychrobacter sp. ASPA161_9. The sequence continues at coordinate 133,987 of NZ_JBEFNI010000001.1, forward strand.
CGGAGTAGTTATCAGGTTTAAAATCGGCACTGGGGACAGTAACATAGATAGTCTTTAGTTGAGAGGTTCCATTGCCAGTACCTACTACGCCGTTTCCTACGTTATTCGAGGTGGCGGTGTTTCCCCATATATTTCCACTTGCACCATCAGTTGAACGCAGTTGATAAGGTATCTTATCGGTATTGCCGCCAGTACCGCTCATGACACCAGCACCATCTATACTGTTATTGGAGGGCATCAAGCCGATAGTATAGGGTGCGCTATTTGTGCAGGTCACGCCAATCGCACTAGAATTATTGCCCATGATATTGTTTCTATTTGCAGAATGAGAACCTAAATTGACATCAGTGGTAGAGGTAACTAAACAGCTTGGAATTACGGTCGCTTGAACGGTAAATGGGAATTGATCTACTCCTAAATTACCTGTTGAGCAGTCAAGGCCAGATGAGATTTCGTTAGCCCTAAACGTTAATGCGGTATGACTGCCATTGAAATCGTTGGTGTAGGTTCCGGATGTTGCGAGAGCGTTGTCATAGTTTGAGAGCAGAGAGATATCAATAGCCACGTTGCCTGAGATAAATGAGTTTTCAGCAATGGCGAGTGAGCCTGAGTTGAATTCAGAACCACTAGAATTGCGGGTACCCCAAATAGTATTTCCTGGCAATGTCATGGTAAAAGCCAAGCTTGAATCGACAGCCCCATTCTTCATGTAACGCGGAGGGTAAGTGCTGTTATTGTTGCCACCATCTACCGCAAGACAGACCGATACATATCCTGCGGAGCCACTATTAGTGCATCTGTAGTTCAATGTAGCAGTAATTCTTGCGTCATCGGCGTTGGCGGGGGTGACACCATCGCTAATGTTCACGTTACCGGTACTTCCCACTGCTGTATTCATACCTGCTTCACAAGTAACATTGGGTACGGCATAAGCATTCCCTGATGGTAACCACCATGCACCTACTATCAAAAATAGGCTATATTTCCATTTTAACAATTTCATTATTCTTCTACCTTTTGACAGATGAGAGGACCGATTAGTGGAATATCGTCGCCCTGTTTATAATAAACAAAACTGACCGTACAACTATCATTAGAGGGCATGATTACTTTTAGTACATTGTGCTCATCTAAGGTATCCAAATAAACTTCGCCATCAAATCCAATAACTGCTGAAGGTGCATTTTTGTTCGTAAGTAACTGTACTTGACTGCCTAACGGTAGTGGCTGGTTATCGCTGTCTGTGAGGATAACAGAGGCAGAGCGCACCGGTGTGATACCAAAGCTTACTAATACTCCTGCGCGGTCAGTCGGCGTGGCTTCAATATTCACCTTGTCAATCCGCAGGTCAGCGGGCAAATCCATAGGGTCAATAGCTATCTTATTGTCTTGATAAGCGTTCAATGGTGTTACCAATAATAGACCCCGTTTATTCGTTGTACCGATGGGGCTGTTTTGTAGCAGCACTGGTACATCGGCGATACCATCAGTGGAGACCACGGCAAAACCACTGTTGATTTGCCGTGCGGCAAACAATCCTCCACCCATCATAACTAGCGCGCCTGTACCGCTAGCATAGGTAGAATAGTTATCGTTGTTACTACTGATACCAGTTTTTAGTCGTCCGTATGGACCAAGATAATTCAATTCGGCTAAGCCATCGGTACTGCTGTTATTACCCGTACTATTATTACTTGTACTGTGCCTTGCTTGCGCGCGCCAGCCTATGCCGCCCGCACTTGGTGTTGATTGCGATATATCTGTTACCAAGTCATGACGATCGTTGGTGCTCTGCACACTACTATTCAGCGAGATATTACGATCTAAGGATAGCGAGGCGCCAAAAGAGACACTATTATTATCAGAGTTATGGATATCATGATTGTAGTTAGCGTTCAGGCTGAGCCGTCGCCCAAAGGACTTTCGCCAAGAGGCGCTGGCAAACTGTGAGGTCTCTTGCTGCGCAAAAGCGATCTGGTTATAACTCACACTAAAACTGCCCAGAGATTGTGTGCTATAACCTGTTGAGAGTTGTTCACTTCGGCGGTTGGGAGCATCTCCGTAACGTGTGGCGACGTCACGGTAGTCACCATGAGTACCAGTGGCATTGAGACCGATATGGAAGCGACTGTTATTCCAAGAGTAGTCTGCACTGTATTGCAATCCACCTTCACCTTGGCTGTCGCTGCCCGCTAGCGAGGCAAATAAGACACCACCTTTACTACCCAATAACCAAGTGCCACCGATACCAACATTACTAAGACCTTCAGTCACTTCAGCATGGGTTTCGGCAGTAAAGCGATCACTGACCCCATAACGCCAAGTGCCAAAGCCCGCAATATCGCTGCCGTAATCAAAAGATTTAACACCATAATTTTCGCGCACGGCACCAAGCTCTACTGACCAATCAGACAGCCCTGGTTGCAGTAAACGATGGGCATCATAAAGTGAAAAATTAAGCGTGGTATTTTGTCCTAATGCATCGGTCAATACGAGTTGGGCATTGCCCGCACCACTGAAGCTAGGCGCTGTATGAAGCTCAAACGGACCGGCAGGTACGTCACCGCTGTATTGCTTGAGACCATTAATATACAGCTCTACCGCTGAGGGCAGAGTGGCGGAGCCAAAAAATGACGGCAAAGGCGTGGTGGTCATATAGGGCTGCAGGTCAAAGTTACTGCCAAATTGCAATCCGCCTAAGCGTGTGGACCTTGTCCATGACAGTGCTCCTGTAAGTATATCGCCAGCGCTGACAGTGAGCAGCTTATCAGGGAATGATTTGCTCCAATTGCTATCCAAACGTACCGTGCGGCTGTCCCAATCATTACTATGAGTATCTCTATCAGCAAAGCGCTTGCCAGTCGTGAGGGCAGTGGAGCTTAATACACCGAGGTCATTAAACGCACGCAGTTCTGTATAAGCACTTAGGCTGGTCGCGTTGTCCTCTGTTTGCGTGCCATAGAGGTTGTAATTTAACAGAAAACCAGGCGAGGCGGTCGGTTGCGGGCGTTTACTATTGCGGATATTAACGACGGTGGTGGCAAGGTTGAGCATGTTTAGCGGTGCAATAATATTGACCGTTTGCTGACGTGCATCATAATCAATCTTGATATCGGGTAGGGTGTTTAGCGGTATTGGTTCGAGGATATCGGGCGGCACTATAAAGCCGAGTTGCTGCAATACGTTGGTACTGGCCCATAACTGGTCATTATAGTATTCGAAGGCCGCTAAGCCCTTGTCTGCGCCGTTAAGCTTAACCTCTAAATAGAGATCAAGCTTGTCTGGATGGTCATTTTCGTCACGATTGTTACGGTTTAAATCAAGCTGTGCGAGACTGTCGTTGGGAAGGTTGGTAGAGGTAGCCATGATATCGTTTGGTTCGAAGGCATGGCTGAGAGGTATCATTAAGGTTTGCAATAAGGCTATTTTAGCGATCGGCAGTGTCCAGCGTAACGTCTTGTATCGTCTCAGTTCCATTGATCGTTACCTTGAATTTACCGGCTATCGTCCCTGATGTGAGAGTAGAAGGCGGTATTTTCAGTGTCCAGTTCATAGTGGCATCTGGTAAAACATAACCCAGTAAACCTTGGTGTATATTAACGCTAGTGCCCGCAGTATCTACAACGCTCAAACCAATTAACTTGGCATGACCATTGCCACTATTGTGGACGCGTAATGTGATCTGCTCGCCATCTGGTTGCAAACTATAATGCCATTGTAATTGTGGGCTAGTTTTGACAGTACCCACTGGCTGCACAAATACCGGTAGAGAGTAGCTTATTGCAAATTGCAAACCAGCTTTTTGATCGGGAGACTTGCTAGGCAGCTCATTAACCAAAATCCGATAACTCGCTTCCATTCCTTGCGGAGGTGCCTTAGCACGGATAATTCGGACCAGTTGTTTGTCACTGGAATTGAGCTTAATCATTGGCGGACTGGCCAATAATCCTCGTGAGGGCGTGAGCTGATCACCTGTTTCATCTTGTGACCACTGATAAACACGCACTTGCGCGTTTATCGCTTCGTCACTCGAGTTACTAAGGGTCAGGCCACTGGCGTTTTCTCTAGCTTGTAAGTTTAAGGAGATGGGAGAGACCTGTAGGCCACTCGCCATTGCTCCACTACCAGACAGTAGCAAGCTAAAGATAATAGCCGGTCTCGCAACACGGCGCAGCCAGAGACTTAACATCAATATTAGTAGGCTACAGAAACGTTAATGGTATCGTTATAAGTACCAGGTGTAACGTCGGCGTCATCAGTCACTGTGAGATATATAGTATTGACAATATCGGTAGCGTAATCAGTTGCTGCTGCTGTAGCGACAGTGTTGCCAGTAGAACCCCAAGCAGCGCCTTCAGCTGAGACGGAAGTCAACTTATAAGCAACTTTTTCGAGTGTCCCTTCTCCTCCGAGCAGAGTACCAGTACCGTCGAGGCTAGCGGTTGATGAAGGTATCAAGCTAATAGTAGCAACGTCACCTTTAGAGCAGTTCACAGTGAGGTCAGTGCTTCCTGTTATAGCTGTAGTCGCAAAACCTGCTTGAATGTTCAATAGGTCGACAGCTAAAGGAGCTGCGCTTATGGTACATACAGACTCAACTTCAAGTTTAGTGGTAAAACTGCTCTCAGCAGGATTAGGCTCAGCAGCATTCGCACTAGACATAGCGGTAAAACCACCAACAGTAAGTAGCGTAGCGGTCATTAGGTGTTTTTTAAATTGCATGGTAAATCTCCAAAGGTTTAGATCTTTTAGGGTTTCAGTAATGGAATGCACCGTAATCAGTTGAATACGATGTGCTTGCCGAGCTAGATAGCAGAAATCACGCCTTTTTGGCAATTTAGAACCCACTGGTACGAGATAATTATCTGAGGCGAACTGATTGTTTAAGTAACAATGACTACGACTATCGTCAATATTTGTTGCCATATTATTACATAGTTAATATAAATGTTGGTGAGAAAAATTCACTCACAATTAAATCCAATTTTATGCATATATTATTGACCAGTTAGTTACTGTAAAAAATCTAATTTAATACGTCAAAATCCTATCGGATAAATATTCATAAATCAATATACCTAGCACCATCTGAATGGGTAGCTAAGTCCGCAATAGACTCACCTTTATATGTACCAAAACTTAATGGTGTTAGATGCAATTCAACAAGCCTCGGTTGAATGTAATAAGTTCAAAAATGAGAGTAATCGAAATGATAAATGATAAAGGAGTTCAATACTTATCTATTCACTACGCGGAGAGAATGACAGAGTCGGAGGTTAAAGGTTCTTTATTTTAATAAGATCCGTTTAAATAGTGCGGTTGGTTATGTTTAATGTTTTGAATATGAAAGACGAAATGGTCATAATTTAAAAATATCAGTTTTGGCTGGCTGACTCAAGCAAGTCAACCTCCGATAAAGCGGGGCAGTTCAAACAGAGTTATGAGTATATAACACACCCTAATACCTCCTAATTTTTTTAAAGATTTGAAAGCACTCATCGTATAAAAAAATTGAATAACCTAGAGAAAATTTTGGTAGTTTATACTCAAGTATCTGTTTTTATTTTAGATTTATAGTGTTTTGACAGGTGTTGAAAAATAGTGCTCAATATCCGACTCAGTTAGATCTTCTAGTTCGCTCGGAGCCCATTTTGGAGAACCATCTTTATCAACTAAAACGGCACGAATACCTTCATAAAAATCAGCTGTATCCATGAAATGAATGGCCATGTCCTTTTCCATATCAAGGCATTCGTTAAGCGATTTATCTTTTCCATTTATTAATTGCTGCAATGTAACTTTTAATGAGGTAGGCGACTTTGAAAGAATGTTATTTAATTCTTGTGTGACCCACTCATTACCATTAATTGAATCACTTCGTAAGGACTCTACTATTTCTTCTACTGTATCGTATTGGAAATGATGGTTTATTAATTCTTGGTTCACTCTCAGTTCTGAAAAATCTGATGAACTTATACCGTTTGTGCTAATTAACTCACCTAGATCTTTAAGAATTGATGCAGATGACCAATCCTTAGTTAGTAATTTTTCTTGTATAGTTTCCCACTCACTGCTTTCTATATAGTAATCAGCTGTACCAATATAGATAGCATCATTTGCTTTTATAACCTTTGCGGTCAATACAAGATAACGACCTATATATCCCGGTAGTTGATTGAGAAAAAAGCTTGCTCCAACATCGGGAAAAAATCCAATGTTCATTTCAGGCATCGCCCATTTTGTTTTTTCTGTTACGATTCGGTGAGATGCTCCGACGGAAAGTCCGACTCCACCTCCCATAACAATGCCATTCATATAGGCTAAAATAGGTTTTGAATAGTTATGTATAAGTGCATCTAGGCGGTATTCTGTTGAAAAGAACTTCTCTGCATAAGGTATGACATCTTCAGCTTCCAAATCATAGAATTTTCGCATGTCTCCTCCTGCACAAAATCCTTTTTGACCCTCACCGTACAAACAAACAAACACTACGTTAGAGTCTTTTTCCCATTTTTCTAAAGCATTCGTTAACAGTTCAACTACTTCAGTATTAATAGCGTTTAGGACTTCAGGTCGATTTATTTTTAGCCAGCCAATACCGTTTTTTACTTCTGACGTAACAACCATTGATACGAACTCCTAAATTTTGTAATTTAAAATTATATAAGTTTATGGGTTTTTTATAAAAATATGAGTGATTGCGGTTAACTATCATGAATAACAGCTTGATAGTAAGTTCCAAAAAATAAATTTAATAAAATTATTAGAGGATAGTATAAGCATGAATATAGTCGTTTAATAAAAAATATGACTATATTCATGCTGTTCTCATGTATTATGCTATGAAAGTTAATCTTTAAAAGTAGGTTTGCGTTTTTCCATAAAAGCATTAACGCCTTCGATCATGTTTTCTGTCTTAAATAATTGAGCCCATTGTTCTGATTCTATTTCTAAACCTTTTTCTAAGGTTGTTGCCATACCTTCATTAACAGCTGTAATAGTTGCTTTGATAGATTCTGAGCTTTTATTGAGAGCAATTGATTCAGCCAGTTTTTTCGTTTCATTCATTAATTCTGTAAGTGGCACTGATTTATTAACGAGACCTATTTTTTCTGCCTCTTCTCCACTTAAAAACTGTCCAGTTAATATAAGTTCTAATGCTTTTGCTTTATTTGTTATACGCGGAAGTCTTTGAGTCCCGCCGAACCCAGGTATCAAACCTAAATTTAACTCTGGTTGACCCAATTTAGCTTCATTGGCTGCAATCCGTAAATGACAGCTCATGGCAAGCTCTAACCCTCCACCTAAACAAGCGCCATTAATTGATGCAATAACGAGTTTTTTAGAAGACTCAATTCTATTCATAACGGCTTGTGCATCTTGGGATAACTTCTTTCCTTTTTCTTCATCATGAAAGGCGTCAGTAAACTCTTTTATATCTGCCCCAGCAACGAACATTTTCCCTTTACCGGTTATAACAATTACCTTGATACTTTGATCTGCTTCCACATAGTTGAAACACTCAGATAATCCGCTGATTGTTGTAGTACTTAATGTATTAGCAGGCGGGCTATCAATAGTTATGTAGCCAATTCCGTTTTCTGTACTTAAATTTATGTTAGAAAATTCTTTAGTTTCCATTGCTCTTTCTACTCCGTTCAGATTATTTTTAATAGCGTGTCTATTGACAAGTATCAATTATGAATATAACTCAAATTATCCTATCTTAATAAAATTAAAGCTTTAGCTAAATTAGATATTCTAATTAAAATATTTGTTTACAGTATGAGTGTAATGTCTTTAGTTCTCAGCGTCAATAAAAATCTGACCGGATAGAATAATTTTTTCATTTGTCATGATATATGAGTTGCAGAAATAATGGTTTTCATCACGTGGTAGCTGATTTAGCTAAGATGTATGGTGTAAGATATGATGACATTGATAACTCAACGAAATAGCTGAAATACCTATGGAAGTTACTGATATTTTTATACTTTTAAAAAAGGAATAGATGCTTTCCCTCGGGTCATAGTCGGTTTTCATCCAATCTTTCATTATTAATTAATGTGTTTTAATGCTATGATTTTAGGGGAGATTGAATGGTTTCGATAGCGTCATAACCGTTCAAAGAGGACCTTTTTAGCATTTTACTTAACTATCTTGCTTTCAGTGAGAAATAGTAAGCAGCTATTAAGCAATATTTTGGAGTGGAACAACTGGTAGGTGGATTTAGTGACTAAGAGAGCAGAAGAAAGAAGAAAACAGGTGTTACGTGCAACACTTAGAGCAATCAATGATAAAGGGTTTAGCGAAGTTACGCTTCAAGATATTGCAGATTACACTGACTTTAGTAAAGGTGTTATCAGCTATTATTTCAAAAACAAGGAAGATGTCTTCTATCATTTACTTGAATGGATGACCGATCGCATTTTCCAAAATGAGTATGTCGCTATCCAAAAAGAAACGACGGCTATCGATATGATGCGCGCGTATGTTGATACTGTGTTTAAGAGTCCTAAAGATAACAAAATATTTTATAGTGTTTATCTCGAATTTTTGGCTCAAACGAAAAAAAATGAGAGCTTTCGTGAAGTGAACAATAACTTCTATAAGAATTGTTGGTTCTTAGGTAGTGAAATTATTGAAAAAGGAAAATCAGAAGGGATTTTTAAAAATGTAGATACGGTAGCTGGAAGCCATATGATTCGTGCTTTGATTGATGGTTGTCTTTTACAGTGGTTGATGCGCGATGACGAAACGCTGCACGCTTATTACCGTGAAACTTGTTATGAGACGATTATTACTTATCTAAACCATAAAGCTCCCTAGAAAATATAATTTCTCCTTTTTAACAATTTTTTCTACTCAATGTAAATTTCAATCGTAAAGAATTCACTAAGATTTTGTGAATTAATCACTATTCTATAAGTTTATCCAAATGGTTCGATAGGGGTCAGTTGTTATGCGACCTAGACGTAAAAGATAACAGTTATTACCTGTTATCTTTTACATATAAAACTACCTATTATTATATTTTGGTCGTTAGATACTTATTTCCCTTTTAAAAAAGCGCTTAATCCTTCTTCACGAATGATTCGTCCTGCCTCTGCAAACTCTTGTTCTTGACTTAAGAAAAACATAGAAATCGCCGTTTCAATATTATAGTCAAGTGACTGTTTCAAGTTCATCATCTCGTACGTTTTATTGATTGTCATCTTTGTTATTTTAAGTGCTGAAGCAGGCACACTGACCATTTTTTCAGCCATCTTTATCGCTTCTTCCATTAATTGCTCTTGTGGCACCACTTTATTAAAAATACCTAGACGATAAGCTTCTTCTGCATCAACAGAATCACCCGTATAAAGCAGTTCTTTCGCTTTTCTCAAACCTACAATCCACGGCATCATCAAGGTGGCTGGAGCAGCACCAAAGCGGATCTCTGGTTCCCCAATACTTGCTTTATCAGATGCGATAGCAAGATCGGCAGAAAACACCCAATCTGCTGCTACGCCATAAGCGTAACCATCCACTGCTGCAATTACGGGTTTTTTTAGATCCCATAATTTTAATCCTACCCGTAAAAAGGTTTCTAATTGTGCACGGTATACTTCTGATGGCTCATCGCCAATGGGGGAAGGCAGATCCATAGACTCTTTTAAATCTGCACCTGCAGAGAAATTCCCCCCAGATCCTGTAAGTATCACTACTCTTACATTCGAGTCCTTTTCAGCTTGATCCAATGCTTCCCATATATCTGCGGTCATTTGTTCTGTTACTGCATTTAATTTTTTGGGACGATTGAGAGAAATCGTAGCAATATTATTAGTAACTTCATATAGAACTGTCTGATATTCTTGCATATTTTCCATCCTTTCAAATCTTGAGTGTAGTATTAATTGCTATAGCTCATATACTTCTTCTTTAATCTCAACAGCTGTTTTTTGCTTTTCTTTGTGCAAACTCATACTAGCTAAGTCAATAGGCCCTTCTTGCCATTGAGGATCGAGATGTGCTTCTGTTTTTAACATCTTCATTAATGAGATGACCAGTAATAGGATTACGAATATAAAAGGTATCGCTGTCAATATTGAAGCGGTTTGTAAAGTCTTCAAATCCCCACCTAAGACCATTAAAGTGCCAGGCAAGATAAATAAGGTTAATGCCCAAAATAGTCTATTCCATTTAGCAGGCTCTTCATTAATACCAATATTTGGTGTTGTTGCTGAAGCCATCATGTAAGCTGCTGAGTCAAAGGTAGTGGCTAAGAATATTAAGGCGATGAAACTAAATACAGCGACTACTAAGGTCCCAAAGGGAAGGGTGCCAATGACTTGAATAATGGTTGCAGGGGCACCGACTTCTTCTAGTAATCCAGTAACTGACAATACATTAGTTAATTCCAAATGCATTGCATAATTTCCTAATATTGAAAAATAAGCGGTGCAACCTAACGTACCCCAAGCTACTCCTCCCAAAATCACTTGCCTAATAGTTCTTCCTCTAGAGATTTTAGCAATGAATAAGCCCATGAATGGCGTATAAACAATCCACCATGCCCAGTAGAAGACAGTCCAACTTTCTACAAATCCTGAACCACTTACTGGGTCTGTATATGTATTCCAGCGCACGAAATTACTGAATAACATGCCAATACTATTGGTGCCCATTTTTAAAATAAACTCGCTTGGCCCGACCAATAAAATGTAGCTCAAAAGTATAATAGAGCAGATAATTGCTAAATCGCTTAACAATTTTAGACCGCGTTTTAGGCCCGAGTAGGCACTCCATGTAAATAAAGCGGTACATAGTACGAGTACAAATATGGTCATTGACATTGAAGCTTCTATTCCTGTTAGGCTGCTTAGTCCCGCTGCTACTAGCGGTGTACCAAGTCCCAAGGAAGTACCTGCAGCTCCCAAGATCCCAAACATAAATATAACATCAATCGCTTTTCCTAGGGCTCCGTCTGCATGTTTTCCTATCACAATACGGCAAATCTCACTTAATCTCAAAATAGGTACTTTTAAAATATAATAGGAGTAAGCAATAGGTATAGCGGGTAAGACAAAGAATCCCCAAGCTGAGGGACCCCAGTGAAAAATACCATATGCGGCCGCTATTTCAGCAGCTGCTATCGATTTTGGTTCAATTCCGTAAGGTGGCGCCATATAATAATAAGCCCACTCAATTGTTCCCCAGTAAACCAATCCTGAAGCCACACCCGCACAAAAAACCATAGCACCCCAACTGAAGTTTGAAAACTCAGGCTTTTCATCTTTGGTGCCGAATTTAATTTTTCCATGTTTACTAAAAAATAGATAGATTAAAAAGGCGAATCCTCCGGTCCCAGCCCACAAAAACATCATTCCAAAGTTTGAAGTCACAAATCCATTTGCTTGACTGACAATCTCACTACCTCTTTCTGGATATAGAACCAAAGGAAGACAGATAGCCACAATCAAAACAAATGTGGATACGAATATGAACCAATCAATTTTATTCTCTTTCAATTTAATACTCCTTCCTTAGAGTTAAATATCCTATGTGTCCTTTACCTTTTATCAGTGAAACGAACTAATTAGCAGGCTATAGACGGTGTACAAATAATTAGTTCGCTAGCTCAGCATATTTTTTAACAGATGCATTTTCAACATTGATATTTTTTGCCGATGCAAGTACATCTAGGGCAACAACACCTTTAACGCGTACAGATAAAGGGTTTATCTCAAACTCGACAATTTCCTCATAGTTCTCCATCGCAGTTTTACCCATCTGTACAATAGAGCCAGTAAGTGCTTGTAAATCTAGTGGTGTAGTACCTCTAAAACCTTGTACACTTTTCCAAAGCATAGGTATACTTCTAACCATTTGCTCAGCTTTCTTATGGGAGATAGGTGGCACTGCTAAAACAACTTCATTGAACAATTCGGTATAAATACCTCCTAAGCCAAATATAACTACTGGACCATAGTTTACGTCTGTTCTGTAAGCAAGAATGGTTTCAAAACCATCTGTGACCATCTCTTGAATCAGATAAAACGGAGAGTTAAGGTGCTCCATTTTTGCCCAAGCTTTCTTTAATTTCGCGTCATTTTTAATATTTAATGCAACGCCTCCCACATCGGTTTTATGAGCCAATCCTTGTGCTTTTAGAACGATTGGATACCCAATCTCATTTGCATATTCAATCCCTTCTTGAAGAGACATCACTACTTTCTCTCTTGGAGATAAGAATCCATTTTTTTCTAATAATTCTCGCCCTTCATCATCATGAAGAAGATGTAGCTCTTGAAGAGCTGCAGACTCTTCTACCGGATATATTGGTGTATGATTCGTTTTTTCTAAAAACTCTTTGTACTGAAACATTGCTCGACAAGCAACCAGTGCGTTGCGACTACCTTGTATGACAGGAATGCCAGCCTCTTCTAAGATAGAGAGCACTCTCGGATCAAACTCTGTTTGAATATGGCTAAAATATAAAAATGGTTTGTCAGAATTTTCTCTTAATGCAGCAAGATCTTTGGCAGGCGTACTGGTGAAATCAAATTCATGGTCACCTTGGCCAATTGGTGCATCTATTGCTACGGTTACAATCCCAATATTAGTATCCTTCACTAAAGTGGATAGACAAACATTTGATACTTCAGAAAAATCTTTACTACTCTTATCCCAAATATCTAAAGGATTAGACATTTCACCTAATTCAGTAAACTCACTCTTTAGTTTTTGATTGGTAGCATCTGAAAAATCAGGAAAATCAACACTATAGTCTTCAGCTAAATCGAGCAATATTCCTGCTTGTCCTCCTGATACCGTTACTGCAGATACTGTGTTTTGAGTGGGTAGGTATGGATATGATAATAATTGCGCTACTGCTACTGCTTGATCAATATCTTCCACAAAAAGCACACCATGTTCTTCGAGAACAAGTTTCTCAATCACATAGTCTCCAGCTAATGCTCCTGAGTGTGCATTAGCAGCCGCTGCTGATTTTACGGTTCTGCCAACTTTAATCGCAACAACAGGCTTTTTGTTGACGCCACATAAGTCCAATGCTTCTAAAAAACCTTTGTAATTGCGTATCGCTTCTATATATAAAATAATGACAGAGGTGTCAGTATCTTCCGCTAGTAAACTCAAATAATCATGCATTTGAACATCTGCTTCATTACCTGTTGAGTAAATCTTGCTGATTCCAAGTTTAGAGGCAATGAAGGCGTCGTTGACTGAACCGCTTTGAGAGATAATAGAAACAGGTCCTTTTTTTATAGGACGTAGTGGTCTATGTAAAGTACCAATGTATGGGGTGAACTGATTATGCATGTTAAAATAACCCATACAATTGGGTCCAACTATTCGCATGCCTGAACTTGAAGCATGTTCAAGAATAGCTTTCTGTATTTTTTGCCCCTCTAAGCCGCTTTCCCCATAGCCACCTCCAGGAATTACCAGAGCTTTAGCATTTATTTGGCTAGCGTTACTAGCGACTTGAATCATTAGTTTCGGATTGACAAGTCCGATCACCACATCAATCGACTCTCCAATATCTAAAAGAGTTGGGTAGCATTTTGTCCCATCAATATCTTCATATCTTGGATTTACCAGATAAACGCTTCCTTTGAATCCCATCTGGCTTAAGTTTTCTAAAAGTACACGTGTTGCAAAGCGATGATTAGCGCCAACTATAGCTACAGTGTGAGCTTCATTAGTTAATATCTGCAGATTGTCCTTTTTCATGCATATACCTCTCTCAATAATTACTTAAAAACAGCTTATTTTTTACTCAAATTATCAGTATCAGAATAGCCTATATTTTCATCGTATACTTAATTATCTGACCAGTCAATATAAAAAAATATTAGCAAGTATTTGTATTCCTACATTATCATTAAACTATCTATAACGTCATAAAATAATAACTATATCAATAGTTTACGTGGTAGGTCTTTTAAATAGTGATCACATCTAAAACTGTTAGCCAAAACTATAAGCAATATCTTAAATAATTACTTGCTCTATATAATAAAGAAGATATTGCTTACATAGGATTAACAATTAATCTTATTTAAATTTGATTGTTAGGTGGGCATAGAAAACTGCTTTTCTTCTCGTAGCACTGCACTAGGCCAACGTTGAGTAATCGTTTTACGTCGAGTAAAAAATCTTACGCCATCTGGTCCATACATAGCTAAGTCACCGAATAATGAACGTTTCCAACCTCCAAAGCTTTGAGATGCTACGGGTACTGGTAACGGAATATTTACGCCAACCATGCCTACTTGGATATTATCAATAAAATGACGAGCAGCTTCACCATCTCGGGTATAAATGCAGGTGCCATTACCATATTCATGATCATTTATAAGCTGTACGGCCTCGCTCATGGTTTGCACACGCATAACTTGTAAGACAGGACCAAAGATTTCTGCTTCATAACTGTGCATCTCTTTAGTGACGCGATCAATCAAAGTAGGACCAACGAAAAACCCTTTTTCATGGCCTTCTGGTGCAGCATTAGAGCCATCAATGACTAAGTCTGCACCTTGATCAGCCGCACTCTTAATATAATCTAAAATCTTAGATTTATGAGCTTGAGTAATGACAGGGCCAAAGTCGTTACTCTTATCTGAGTGAACGCCAAGTTTTAGCTCTCGTATTGCAGGCTGCAATGCAGCAATCATTTTGTCAGCAGTATCATCACCGACTGCAACTGCAACAGATAAAGCCATACAGCGTTCACCCGATGAGCCAAAAGCTGCGCCTAATAATGAAGTGACTACATTGTCTAAGTCAGCATCTGGCATTACAATCGCATGATTTTTTGCACCACCTAAAGCTTGGCAACGCTTACCTTGTGCTGCGGCTGTCGTATAGATATATTCAGCAATAGGGGTGGAGCCTACGAAGCTAACAGCTTTGACATCTGGATGATGTAAAATTGCGTCGACTGCCTCTTTACCACCGTTCACCACATTGATGACACCATCAGGTAATCCTGCTTCTTGCAAAAGCTTTGCAATAAAAAGTGTGGCACTGGGGTCACGTTCAGAGGGTTTTAAGATGAAAGTATTACCACAAACGATGGCCATAGGAAACATCCATAGTGGCACCATTACAGGAAAGTTAAATGGGGTGATACCAGCGACTACTCCTAATGGATGAAACTCACTCCAAGAATCTATATCGGTACCAACATTGCGACTATGTTCACCTTTTAGCAGCTCTGGTGCTCCGCAAGCATATTCGACATTTTCAATGCCACGTTGTAACTCGCCAGCTGCATCATGGATAATTTTTCCATGCTCCTCGCCGACCAGTCTGCATATTTCATCAGCATTTTGCTCTAACAACTCTTTGAATTTGAACATGACTCGAGCGCGTTTTAATGGTGGCGTTTTGCTCCACGCTGGAAAAGCAGCTTTAGCAGCAGCCACTGCCTCACCGATAGTTTTGGTGCCACCTAAAGCTACCTGCTTGCTAACCTCACCAGTAGAGGGATTGTAAATAGGTTGAGTTTGGTTCTCATCATTAACCATATTGCCATTAATAAAATGTCCGATAGTTTGCATGATATTGTTTCCTTTAAACGTTTGAATTATAAGTAGGTTAAAATTAAATGACGAATGTCTCAGTTGGGTGAACCGTCAGCTGCGTTATTGTCATTCCATAGCAAGGTATAAAGCTGAATCATTTCTTCTAGGCTGGGTATTCGAGGATTGTTATTAGGCGAACCTGATGCGAATGCTTGTTCACACATAGTGTTTATTAGCTCATCAAAATCAGCTTTTTGAACACCAAATTGTGCCAATGTAGGGACTTGAAGCTCATTATTTAGGCTTTTTAGGTAGTCAACCAAACTGATATTGGCTTGATCATCCGTTTCACTATAATCAACAATGCCTAATGCACGAGCGCAGTCTGCATAACGATCGGGCGCGCTCGATATGCCAAACTCTGTAATAGTTGGTAGCAACATCGCATTTGATAAACCATGAGGTACATGAAAAAAAGCACCAATCGGTCGGCTCATACCATGCACCAAGGCTACTGAGGAGTTGCAAAATGCAATACCTGCTAAGGTAGAACCTAGCATCATTGCCTCACGTGCCGTCTCATCTTTGCCATTATGATAAGCTTTTTGTATGTTTGGCCCGATTAAACG
The DNA here is from genome assembly GCF_051970275.1 of Psychrobacter sp. ASPA161_9. Classification (NCBI taxonomy): domain Bacteria; kingdom Pseudomonadati; phylum Pseudomonadota; class Gammaproteobacteria; order Moraxellales; family Moraxellaceae; genus Psychrobacter; species Psychrobacter sp. ASPA161_9. The sequence continues at coordinate 150,149 of NZ_JBEFNI010000001.1, forward strand.
TAGGGCTGCTAATGCTTGCTGATCGCTATAGGCATTACGTTTAGGACTGATATACGCTTCAATAGCATGAGTCATGGCATCGATACCTGTGTCCGCTGTCGTACGAGGCGGTACGCTGATAGTCAGACTGTAATCAATAATTGCCGCTACGGGCATAAACCCCATACCAACACATAACAGCTTTTCGTTATTAGCTTCATCGGTAATGATTGTAAAGCGTGTGACCTCTGACCCTGTGCCTGCCGTAGTAGGTATGGCAACAATAGGTAAGCCTGCTTCATTCACTTGACGAGGAAACTTATAATCGCGAATCACCCCACCAAATTTTCCTAGAATCGAAATTGCTTTTGCACTATCGATAGGGCTACCGCCGCCTAAGGCAATCAGTCCATCATAGTCTTTCGCTTTTACCTGAGAAACACCTGCCTCGATAGAGCTTTCAGTAGGTTCTGGCACGGTATCTGAGAATACATCAGCAGTAATATTCACATCTTTTAAAATTGCTTGCACATTATCTACATAGCCTAGTTTGACCATCATATCGTCAGTAATGATAAGTGGCTTTTTTATACCTAAGCTATCTAATATTGCTGGTAGATTTTGACAAGCATCACGGCCAATTTCCATTGTTCTTGGTAGAAGAATACTGTGTGACATATTTACTCATCCTTGTATTAATAACTATAAATAGAAGCTAAATAGGTAATAAATTTATAGTACGCACTACTTACGCTATATTAACTATGTCTGATTGGTATTTTACATAACGATAAAAATCTTATCGATATGTAAATGTATCAGAATGTTTTTATAATAACAAGACGCAATGACATAAATATTATCGTTATAATGAATAAATTTATTCGCAGCTACATAGCTAGAGATATAAGGTAAGAGATGAGTAATACGAAAAAAAAGGGTTCAAGCGTTGAGCGCGTTTTACAGATAGTAGAAGTTTTAGCAAGCTCACAAAGACCGATGAGTGTTAGCGATCTAGCAGAAACGCTAGAGGTGCCTATACCAAGTATGTACCGATTATTAGATCAATTGCAGGGCCTTGGGTTTGTTCAATTAGATTTACCAGGGAAAGTAATGTGTGGGAAACGGACGTATAAGCTGGCCATGGACTTATGGCAGAATAGTCATTTTAAGACAGAAAGGTTGGCAATATTGCAGCAGCTTTCGGCGCAAATAGGGGAGACCGTAGGTATTGCAATCTTGCAAGATCTAGACGTGGTTTATGTGGATCGAGTATTGTCCGACTGGCCACTTCAAATATATTTACCAGTGGGAACTCATGTACCGGCTTGGGCAAGTGCCAGTGGCAAATTACTCCTTACACAGTTATCGGACGAAAAATGTGAACGTATTATTGAGAAAATGTCTATACACGCACTCACTACCAATACTCAAACGAATAAAAAGCAGCTTATGCAAACGATTGCAAAAACACGTGATACTCAAGTTGGAATAGATAATGAAGAATTCATTCCAGGTATGGTAGCGTGCGCTGTAATGGTTCCAAACAATGAACAGCAAGCATTTGCTACCGTGTTTACTCATGGTCCGACAGTTAGAAAAACTTTAGAAGAATTATTAAGCTACGTGCCTCTTATGCGGGAAGCTGCTGATGAGCTATCAGTTATTTTCAATCAAGACTATAGATAAAGTTATTGACGATAAAATAGGGTGATAGGTTAAGAAGAATTATAAGTTACTCTTTATTAACTAAGATGAAATACGTTTCATTTGCTCTTTATGTAGAGTAGTGATGGCTAAAAAGTATAATATGATGTGAAATAAAAAGAAAAGAGCAGGCAGCTTTAAAGGCTGACTGCTCTTTGGGATAGTTGCTGTTTTTCTACAACTTTTCTCGTTTAGTCTCTTTAGCTCCAGAAGCACATACCTCAGGAATCTGGTCAGATGGTACATCACCAAAGTCTTTAACCATCCATTTCACCCATCCAATAATCATTATCATCATAATAAAGACAATAGGAACGCCCGTTATAATCGCACTTGTTTTTATCGTATCTAAATTCGCTCCGATGAAAATCATTGTGAGTGGTACTAAGGCTAACATCACACACCAAAAAAGACGATGTACTGGGTGTGGCTCTTCGTTCTCTTGTAGTTTTGGCGTTGCAGTAGAAGCCATTGTAAATGCTGCACCATCCAAAGTAGTAGCAAGGAATAAAACAGAGATTGCGCAAAACAAAATCATAAATCCACTACTTAACGGTAGCGTTTGCAGTACTGAGATAATGGCAGCATTGTCCTGACCTGCGCCTAGCATTCCTACAACATCAACCAGTCCTGTTAAATGACGCTCAATAGTCAAACTACCAATGATACCGAAGAATAAGAAACAACCTGCACTACCACTAACCAAAGTGTTAATAATTACTGATCGAAGCGTTCGACCTTTTGAAACCTTCGCAATAAAAATTCCGGTGAAGGGTGCATAAGTTATCCAATACAACCAATAAAATATAGTCCATGATTGGGGGAATCCTGACTTACCAATGGGATCTGTAAATAAACTCATTTGTACAAAGTTCTGAATCATTAAACCAAGCGAATTCGTAGTATTGGCAATGATAAAAGTGGTTGGTCCTAGTATTAAAATACCTACACATAAGACTAGCGCTAACTTTGTGGTGAGATTTGCGATATTTGACATACCTTTTTGCAAACCTACATAAGAGCTTAATGAATACACAACAGAGATTATTAGTATTAATATGATATTCATCATAAATGTTGGTTCTATACCCAGTACATTGCTTAACACATTGTTAACTAGTGGCACGGAAACACCTAGGGTAATACTTAAACCACCAAAGCAGATAAATATAAATACGACATCAATAATGCGGCCAAGAACGCCACTTTGTTTAATCCCAGTGATAGAGCTAACAATTGCACTTAAACTGAGACCAGTATTTTTTCTAACGTATAGATGATAGCAAATGGGAAGTCCAACTAATGCATAAAGTGTCCATGCACTAACTCCCCAGTGAAACATATTATAGGGTAATGACATCTCAAAAGCTTTTTGAGAATTTGCTTCGATTCCAAGACCTGGCGTTTGAATGTAATAAGCCCACTCAATAAATGCCCAATAAACAGTCGCTGAGCCAAGCCCACAAGCGATCATCATTGAGACCCATTTGAAATTTGAATACTCAGGTTGCTCATTACCTAAACGAATTCTGCCATACTTGCTGGTTGCAACAAAGGTGAGCAGCAAGACGCCTAAAAAAGTAAATAGCAACACAACTGACCCAAACCATGTCGTCAACTTTCCAAAAATAAGGCTTGCAACAACCTGTGATTGTTCTGGTTGAAGGTATAAAGCGCCAACGACAATAACGACTAATGCAATACTGACCGAGATTAATAACTTATCTACTTTTCTACTCATGATGACACCCAATTCCCTTCAGGTTTTCTAGGTATAACCCAGTTGATTGTTTTAAATTCTATACAGCTCTAAGATTGTTTCATCAATCTCTACACCAAGTCCGATGGTATCTGGAACCTTTACATAACCATCTTCTAACGGAATTACATTCTTAACCAATGACGTGAATAACGGGCTAGAGCTTTGTGAGTACTCAATCATATCGCCATACTTCGTCGCTGCTAAGAATTGCACTGTAGCTGCCAATAGAATCCCTGTACTAAATCCATGTGGAATCATTTTGACGCCACTCATTTCAGCAATATTATTGATAATGCGCATTTCACTGATGCCACCACAACGGGAGATATCAGGCTGGATAATGTCTGGTTGAGCTTGTTTTATAAAATCATCGAACTCGTACCGTGTGGTCAATGATTCTCCACCAGCAATCTTAGTTACCCCAAGTTTTGCTAACCTAAGGTAGCTTTTCATATCATCAGCCAACACAGGCTCTTCGATCCAATTTAGGTTTAAAGACTCCATTTTTTTGAACATAGCTGCTGAATGGCTATAATTTCCCCATTTAGAAGCTAGATCAATTTGCAACTCAAAGTCATCGCCTAACTCTTCTCGTACCGCTTTAACCAATTCATAATCAGTAATAGGATTGTCACCTAATATCCCACCGCCAAATTTCAAGCTAGTAAAGCCTTTTTCTTTTAGTTTTCTAGCGATTGCTTTATTGTCGTCAATATTTTCAACAGGTATAAAGGTTCCGTATGCGCGAATTTTTTCGCGATATTTGCCACCTAATAACGTATGAATAGGTACTTGGTAATATTGAGAAGCGATATCCCACAATGCAATATCAATCGCACTCATCGCATGAATACCTGCGCCTCGTCTACCTAAGTAGTTAGAGGCCCAATACATCTTGTCCCAGAGTTTTTGTATTTCTAAAGGGTTTTCACCCAGTAATAATGCCTTTAACCCCGAACAATATAGGTTTGAGCTTGGCGCTTCGATGACTGCCTTTGCTACTAACGGAGATGTGTCACTTTCGCCAAGCCCAATGAGACCCTTATCGGTAATCACTCGAACAATAAATGCATCTTCACCCCACGTGCAAACTTGATCTAGGGGTGGAACTCGAAGCATGATGACTTCTATATCTACTATTTTCATCTGTGAATATCCTTACTCATGTATTTTGCTGAGGCTTTTGATAGCATACCTTGCTAATAACAAAGCCCATCTACTCTAAGGTGAACTCTGTCCACCCTGTCGAGTCTAGAGCCAATCTAAAATGGCTCGACTGTTCAATCAGTGGCCAGTCCATCTCGATACCTAACCCATCGCCTTCTGGCGCATGAACATAGCCCTCTTTATCAGTTCTAATCGTAGTTAGTGCGCCAAATTCCAATGGCTCTACGGGAACTGCTTGCTCAAAATAGGTACTATTATTATAGGCTAGCATCAGATGTAAATTAGCCGCTTGCGACAAGGTATAGCCCCAAGACTGTAGTTCGACTGTCATTGAGTTAGCTTCTGCAATGCCCATTATTTTTCGAGTTTGCGTTATTCCGCCAGCAAGCGTTGCATCTACACGTGCACTAGACCAACAGTTATTCTGAATACCTTGCTCAATTTGATTAAGGTGAAGTAAGGTATTTCCAGCAGCTATGATTGGGATATCAACACGAGATTTTAATTCTCTATAACCGTCTAGATCTGTATCAGGTAACGGCGCTTCAAACCAAAGATAGTCGTACACCTCTAAAATTTTGGCAGCTTTCAGAGCTTCTTCTCTGTTATAACCACTCTCTACATCCAGCATAAACTTAAGACCTGAGTCTTTGAATACATCATGGATCGCTGACACTAAAGCCATATCCTTATCGAATATGCACCATGTATGAAATTTGATGAATTTATAGCCTTCATCTTTTAGCTCTTGAACGTATTCAATATAATCTTGAATACTTGGTAGAAAAGGGGTGCTGGCATATGAGAGAATCTTACTTCTAGCGCCGCCAAGGAATTGATAAAGTGGCATTTTTGCGTACTTAGATACTAAGTCCCATAAAGCGATATCAACCGGTGAGAGTGCCTGTGGTTGCATGAGTACGCAGCGACTTGCCATCAAAGCATGGAGCTCCTCTCTTTGCAGCGCTGACTTCCCGATTAAAAATGGCATTAAATGACGAATAGACTCTGCAAGGCTTTTATCTACACCTCCCTCTGTCCAAGAAATCGCCCCACCAAATCCTTCATGACCATCTTTTGTCCGTATTTTGACAATGGTATTCGTGATGACTAAATCTGAATAATGAGAGGAGGTTTTATACTTCGTATCTGGCCCTGTGACGGCAAACACTTCGATACTGTCAATTTCAAGTTTCATAAATATCCCTATTTTCTTTATCATTAAGCTATAAAATTTCTATCACACCTGATTACCAAACGGATCTTTAATCCAATAAATAAACGTCTGGAATATTTGTGTCTACGATATGACCTCTCAATGCAGCGACTGCTTCATCTAGAGAGCTGCCATTCACTAAAATATCTACCAAGTCTTCGTGTTCTGTAAGCCATTTTTTCAACGTTCCAGATCGACTGTTTTGATATAAAAAATGAAGGCGGATTCTATTTACAATACTCTCCCAAATCCGAATGACATTCTCTAATCCAGATGACTGTACTATCAGCCCATGCAGTTGAATATCCAGCTCAATGAAAGTTGATAAATCTTCATAAAAGATAGCTTTTCTCATGTCTTCTAGAATGCTTCTGAATTGTGATTTTGTATCCTCATCCCAAGTTGAAAATCCTTTTTTCAATGAAAAGGTCTCAATTTGAAGACGCATAGGAATCAAAATCTCAAGAACTTCTTCTTGTGAGATAGTCGTCACCTTCGTGTCTTTATAAGGCTCTGAAACAAGTAAGCCTTCTAACTCAAGTAACAACACGGCTTCTCTTACAGAGGTGCGGCTAACGCCCAAGCTTTCAGAGACTTGAGTTTCAGTAATCTTTTCACCTTGTACCAACTTGCCTTCAAAAATCATTTTTTTAATTTCTTCTGCAATTTGATGCTTTAGAGAACTTTTGGAAAACTTACTAGACATAAAAACCACCTATTTGTTATTATTGTCTAATTGTATGATTGTCGACAATCTATTTAAGTAAAATATACTAAGTAATCTTAGTTGTAAAGGGTTCTTTATGGGTAAAACTGAATTTAGCCTTAACTGCAACTGCGTTATTTGATTTAATAGATCTTTGTATCAAGCTGGGCGCGCACGTTGCCGCCGCGGTGCGATGTAGTGTGTCAATCTAACAAAGTTAGAAGTTAGCATGCACTAGCGGAAGAGAAACGGATGATATATTATTCTAGTGATGACTCCATTTTGAGAGCACATAAACAGGGAAGAAACTATGAGTAAGTTTAACAGCAGCATATGGAGTGTGTGCGGGGTGATTGTTTTGTCAGGCAGCTTAAGTGGCTGTATCAGTAGCAATGATCATTTAAATATGCAATCTATCACTGCGTCCAACAACAACAAAGATCGCTTGGCTGTGCGGTCTATTACTGTATTCGGTGATAGCTTTAACGACGTTGGTACTTTTCAAGGCGCTACCAACGATCCGGCTAACCTAGGAAAAGCCACGGTCAATCCTGGAAAAATTTGGGTCGAAAACATTGCAACGTATTTTGATGTGAGTTTGAAACCGAACCGCTCCCTGACAATGGATAAGGACGCCAGTTCTGGTGCTACGACAGAGATCGGTACAGCCACAGTGATTGGCGGTAATGGCTATGCCGAATCTGGCGCCCGTGTCGCGATGCTACCCAGTCAAAGCGGTGTTGGCAACAATCAGCTCGTCGCACCGGTGAAGCAGCAGATAGCAAACTACATTGCTGCTAAAGGCAAGTTCACAGCTAATGAGCTTGTTATTATTGATGGCGGTACTAACGACACATATGCTCAATTCAGTGCTTTGTGCTTCGGTACTAATGACAATGGCCTCGGTAGCGGTAACACCACACTGCTTATTGCCAACGAACAGATTGTCGCCGCCGCTAATGCTCAGGTAGACAACATTAAGAATATTGTGGCCAACGGTGCGCCTCTTGTATTGGTCGGCGCTGCAGCCGACTGGACCAATACCCCTTTCGCCACTACCTATCTCAACGCAGCGTACCAAGCTACCGACTGTTCCACGCCGGTGAGTGCTCAGCAGATTACTAACTGGACTAAGCGCTTCAATCAGATCCTTAAAAATGGAGTGGCCCAGCTACCTGGCGTGATTTATATGGACATGTGGAAACCTATGAATGACGCTATTGCTAATCCTACTCAGTATAGCTTGGAAAATGTTAATAAAGCCGCGTGTATTAATACCAAACCGACTAGTTCAGGTGTCTTTTGCACGCAGTCTACGTTGGCGGCATCTGACGCGGCACAAACCTGGTTATGGTCTGATTCGTTCCACCCAACACCGCGTGGCCACCAGATTATGTCAGATTTGGCATTGAGCTTGCTAGAACCTGTGGCGATGAAGGCGCAGTAAACGTTTATTGCCTTTTGTTCAGGTTTAAGATCTTTATTAGACTGATAACGATAAGCCATTTGGACGTTGTATTAAAGATAAGTTGTTGCCATCGCCATGGTGTGTAATTCGATTAGGTGGTAGTTGTTTGGTAATAGATTTGGCCTTAAAGGAGTAGAGAGGTTGTCACAGCAAAGAATGCTCTTGTTGAATATTTAATAACATATTTAACAACCGTGTAGTGCTGCTGCTAGATAGCAAAAAACCCTTGTAGCGCGTGGCATACAAGGGTTTTTTGCTATCTGTGATGGTGCGCCCACCACGCAACGACTAATTATCTTAATTCTTTCAGAGGCGTTAGTAGATAAGCACTATATTCTCTGTTCGCCTTTAACAATTAAAGTTTCCTCTAGTTTTAAGGAATGAAAATTCTATTTGTATATCATTTAAATAAATGTGGACGGTCTAAGAGATAAGTCTCTGACTCATAAGCTGAGCAAGTAAATTATGACAAATAAAAAAGACATCACATTTAATGCGGTGTCTTTTTATGGTGTGGTATTTTAAGTAGTCATTTTAAGCGTGAGCTAACTAGGGTCTTTTGTTAAACCAGCAACCAAAGCCCGCCCATAATGATTAAACCTGACACCGCCAATACAATTAAGCAGTATCCCATAATGGCACGTGCGTCAAGCCCTGCAATACCTAATAATGGTAACGCCCAAAATGGTTGTATCATATTCGTCCAAGCATCGCCCCACGCAATTGCCATAGCCGTCACGCTAGGACTAACTCCAAGTGCTGTGCCAGCCGGTATCATGACAGGTCCTTGAACAGCGAATTGTCCACCACCTGAAGGCACGAAAATATTGACAATACCAGCGCTTAAGAATGCAAACACAGGAAAACTGTCTGCTGAGGCATTATTAATAAAAAACTCAGTAACCTCGGTACTAATAGAGATGCCATTGAGATTTGCCCCTGTCATGATTCCCATAATGCCACCGTAGAAGGGGTAAAGTAGTACAATTCCAGTGATACTACTGATGCCTGAGTTTACGGCCAAGTAGTAGCGCTCAAGGGTACCATGTGCTAGTAGCCCCATAAACAAAAATAGGCCAATTACGATATTAAATCCTAAGCTAAAGCCATTATTAGTAAATTCATTCACATAATACATGAGTGCAAGTGCTAGTAAGACAAAAGCAATAAGACGACTGTCATCCAGTTTTTGGGCTGGTGTATCATGTTCGGGTGCTTGATAAACCTTACTTTTAAGAATACTTGGATCGACTAGCGTTGGATTTTTGGGATGCATAAAGCTATTAAGTACGGGTATAACGACAATCAAAGTGACCAAGATAGCTAAATTATAAGGAGCGAATATGGTTTGCGTTAGAGGAATGGCTTCTGTCAGTACGTTTCCTGAGAGTTGTTTTAGCGTATCGCCACCACTACTCAATGCTAATGGGATTGATCCAGATAGACCTGAATGCCAAACCAAAAATCCAGAATAAGCAGCGGCAACCAATAATGGATAATCAACTTTCGTTACTTTTTTGGCAAGCGATCTGGCAAAGACAGCACTAATGACCAAGCCAAAACCCCAGTTAATCAAAGCGCCTGCCATAGCTACTAGAGTTACTATGATAATGGCTGCTTTTGGCGAATGTACTTTGTCAGCCATAGCGTCCAAAAAACGCTGAATGAAGGGAGCATTGGCGAGGGCATAGCCTGTTATTAAAATTAATGCCATTTGCATGGCAAAACCATGTAATGACCATAGGCCATTGCCCCAATGGCCTGCCATAGATAAAATATCTTGACCCGTTAAGATAAGACCGGCTGCAAACGCGATAATGGTGAGAATAATTGAGAAAACGAACGACGATGGTAAATAACGATTGACCAGTTTTACACTGGCATTGGTTAGCATAGCTAACATAGCAAACATCCTTGTAGTATTGATAGCGACCTTGATATAAAGAGCTGAACTTATTTAAATGATAAGCCGAGTGTTCTATTCAACATCTCTTTGATCGGTTGTCTTACATTTATATCAAACTCCTTTTGATATACTGTTTTTGTCAGTCTTCCATAAAATAATCGTAATATTTTTCCCTTAAAGTTTTTTTACTAATTTTTCCTGTGCCTGTATAAGGCATTTCATTGATTAAAATAGTCGCAGAGGGGATTGACCACTTATGTAACTTATGGGCTAAATACGTTTCTATTTCTACATGTTCGATATGCGTTGTAGGCTTCGTCACTAAGATTAAAAGAGGTCTTTCTCCCCATTTTGGGTGATTAGCAGCAATGACTGCAGCTTCAGCAACTTTCTCATGACCCAGCATGGCATTTTCAATTTCAACACTACTGACCCATTCGCCACCAGTCTTAATCATGTCTTTTGCACGATCAGTAATATTCATGTAGCCACGTACATCAATCGTTGCTATATCCCCCGTATCAAACCAAACCTTTGTGTTATTAGTTGTATTATCAGTCGTTTGGTTGCCACTATTATTGTTGTGATAGCTTTTGGCAACGTTATGTCCTCTAATTTCTAATAAGCCTTCAGATATACCGTTATGAGGAAGAAGTTCATTGTTTTTGCCTTTCAGCCTCATTTGCATACCAAAGATAGGTCTGCCGCATTTTAGAATTTGCGTCTTCGGTAGGCTTTTTAGATTGTCTATTCGATTACAAGCACCCATAGAGCTGGTTTCAGTCATACCCCACGCATTTTCAAGCGCTATGCCATAACGGCTTAGACTTTCAATTAAAGAATAAGAGGCCGCAGAACCACCCGAGATCGCTCGTTTTAAGGTAGTTTCAGTGATGTTATTTTCTTGAAGATGGTTTTTGAGCGCTGTCCAAATAGTGGGTACCGCCATAGAAACATCTACTGCTTGGGTTTGAATCAGGTTATAGACTTTTTCAATCTTTCCAGCAAATGAGTGGGGCCATACGATTTTTGAACCACATAGCACGGCATTGAAAGGCATACCCCAAGCACTGATGTGATATAAAGGCACAAGTGGCATAATGCAGCTGTTTTCGTCTAACCCCACTACATTAGCCATACTTAAAGTTAACGCGTGCAAAACTGTACTACGGTGTGAATACAACACACCCTTTGGAGCACCTGTCGTACCTGATGTATAGCAAAGACCACTTGCAGTTTGTTCCGGAATATCTGGCCAATCATAATCTGTAGATTCTATTGCAAGAAGTTCCTCATAGAACATAAATTCAAGAGGCGATTCTAATGTTGTATCTACATCACCGAGTACAATTAGGTATTTAAGAAAGGGCTGAATATGTTCATAAAGATCTTCAATAATATGTAAGCAATCTTGCTCAACAATAATGACTTCGTTTTGTGCAGATATGATAATTTGCAGTAATTGCTCATGGGGTAGTTTGGGGTTGATAGTGTGATAAATGCGCTCTGAACAAGGGATAGCATAATGAAGTTCAAAATGCTGATAGTTGTTCCATGCAATAGTACCTATCGTAGCCCCTTTACTGACATGGAGACGATCTAAGCTATTGGCAAACTGCGCAACACGCGCAAAGGCATCTTCATAGGTATACTCGTGGGTCGTTATACCATCTGATTTGAGAGTCATGATTTTTTGCTCAGAATAAAGCGCCAAAGCGTGTTGCATGATAGAGGTAATGTTTAGATTACAATGCATCATCATTCCATTGATCATCTCTTTGTCCTTAATTAAGATGGTTAATAACGATGATGCAAATATAATGCCAAATTTTTTAACTATAAATATCAACAACTTAAATTTTTTAATGAGTTTCTGTTTTGAAAAATTATTTCAAATATGAAACGGAGCTATCCATTACTTTCATTTTACGCCATAGCGTTGTACGGCTAATTCCTAAATTTTTGGCAGCCAATTCTAAATTGCCGTCAACCTCTTGGAGCGTCTGCTCTATTAGTAGCGACTCTTGATTTATCTTGGCTTCTTTTAACACAGAAGTATGGTCTACTTTTTGAGTAGATGAAAAAAGTTCTGGCAAATGTAGAGATAAGAAATTCGGCTGGGTTTTACTTTCATCAAAAGAAAAAAGCACCTGTATCCTTTCTATAATGTTTTCTAACTCTCGAATATTCCCTGGCCAGTTATATTTTTTCAATAATAGTGGTAGGGTGTCTGGCAAGTCTTTAATCGATTTTTTATGCTTCTTTAGAAAGATGTCTGCTAACGTCAATATGTCTTCTGGTCGGTTTCTTAAAGGTGGTATTGATAATCGAAGGATATTTAGTCGATAGTATAAGTCCGCTCTAAAATTACCGTTGGCTACCAAACATTCTAAATCAGCATGGGTGGCGGCGATAATGCGAATATTAAGATGATGACTAGCAGTTGATCCTAAGCGATTGATTTGTCTTTCCTGTAGTACTCTTAAAAACCTTGTCTGTAAATGTAGAGGCATGTCACCAATTTCATCTAAAAACAACGTGCCGTTATGCGCAGATTCGATCAGCCCAATCCGTCCGCTTTTCTTTGCACCAGTAAAGGCTCCTTCCTCATAACCAAATAATTCACTTTCTAATAAACTTTCTGGGAAAGAGGCACAGTTGATAGCGACAAATGGTGCCTTGCTGCGTTTGCTGTAATTGTGAATACTTTGTGCTAGAACCTCTTTACCTGTTCCGCTCTCGCCTGTGATTAGCACGGTACTGTCAGTCTTGGCATAGGCTTTTGCTAAGGTTAAAGTGGTTTTAAAGGTAACATTTCGAGTAGAGAGTTGGTTAAATTGGTAGCGGGTATTAAAATTTCTAGAAGATACTTTTCGAAACTCGCTGCTAGAATATTCTAATGCATTGAGTTCTTGGGCGCTTAAAATATAGCCATTAATATAGTCATTGTTCATCTCCAAAATATGAACCGCCAATTGGTCATTTCCAATATCAAGTAGTTGACGTGGATTATGGCGGCCCATATCTAAGTCTAAATTACCAAAGATATCTGCAGATGACTTATTTAATACGTCAGCAGGCGATTTTTTAAGTAACTCAGCCATAGATGTATTTATAAAAGAGATTTTTTTATTCTTGGTAATGAAACAAACACCTTCGTTCAAATGATTAAATATTTCAGTAAGGCGAATAATTGTAGACTGTTCTCTTCTTATCTTGTCTAGGCTTCTTAAGGCATTTGTAAGTAAATCTTTAAGCGATACAACCGTCATAGTCAATTGTCCGACTAGACCTTCATTAATTGCCAGCTCTACAGAGATAGGTGAGCCAATAACAGCATCAAATTTTTCATTCTTGATTAGTTGAATAGTTCTTTTAGCGTCGAAATAAGAATCATAGGTGAACTGTTTAATATCTAGTAAAAAAATTTCTGAATAATCTTCGAGACTAATTGTAGTGGTCGATTTTCCAAGTAAAGCAATACGTTTGTATTGCTTCAAATTAGAGATAGCTTGAATAACATCAAACATACCTGTTCTGATGACCTGAATCTCGATACTCAGTATTTCTTGTAGATAACTAGCCGTTGCGCCTGTACATAAAATAATTTGGCAACCATTGACGGTCAGTTGTTGCGCTACGGCTTCAACATCAGAAATATGACATTCAACAAAGCCGATATCTTGTGAATCAATCTCTAATATTGCTTGTTCGACCAAAGAACGAATTCCATTAATATTTGGGGTGTGAATATAAGTAAATAAAATATTAATGGGCTTATTTTGGGGCATTCTTTATATCCTTAAAAAATCATATTATATAGGGGCACAGCTGTGCCCACCATCTACCTTAATCTCTACGCCAGTGATTCCTTTACCTGCTTGTGATGCAAGCAGTAATAGCGCACCATCTAAATCTTCAAAATCAACAAATTTACGGCTTGGAATACGTTTTAGTAGCTGTTGCCCTAAGTCACCGGTTAGGTATTCTTCGTTAATATCAGTAATCATGTAGCCTGGCGCAATGGCATTGACGTTGATACCAAATCGAGCCAGCTCAACCGCCATGACTTCTGTCAAATGACGCAAACCAGCTTTAGAGGCACAGTATGGGCTAACGCCTAAATTGACTGATTCGGATAAAATAGACGTGATATTAATGATAGATCCTTTGTTATCTGAATCAATCATATGTTGAGCAATTTCTTGCGAGCACTGCCACGGGGCTTTTAAATTAGTGTTTACAATTTTATCCCAGTCGGCATCATTATATTTTAAAAAGCTTTTGGTATCACTGACTCCGGCGTTATTAATCAACACATCTATTTTGATGTTTTGGTCTACTAATGTGCTTAGCATCTGTTTGAATGCATGGCGGTCATTGACGTCCAAGATAAAGCTATGAACCTTAATATTATGACTTTGTTCAAGGCTTTCTTTGAGATGCTGCAATTTGTCAGCACTTCTGGCACAGATAATAACATCTGCACCTTTTTGGGCAAACAAAGTAGTAATATGTTTTCCTAAGCCGCCAGAAGCACCTGTAATAAGTACAGTTTTGTTGTTAACATTAAATAAACTCATTGTCCTCTCCTTATTCTTCTTTGCCTAATAGTTTTCTGGCGACACTCATTCTATGGACTTCGTTTGCTCCATCATAGATTCTAAATCCGCGAGCATCTTTAAAGATTTTGCAAACAATTGATTCATCTGTCATGGCTTGGCCCCCTAGAATCTGAACGCTTCTATCAATGACTCGCCAAATGCCCTCAGAGCTGATGACTTTGACCAAACTTGATTCGTAGTTGCCTCGCTGCCCTGCATCTAACACTTGTGCGCAGTAATGAATCGCCAATCTGGTGCTCAATAAATCCATTTCATTGTCTGCTAGCATAAAACCAACGCCTTGATGGTCGCCCAACCTCTTACCAAAAGACTGACGCTCTCTGGCATATTGTGTGGCAATGTCGTGCGCGCGCTGTGCTTGTCCTAACCAACGCATGCAATGGGTGAGGCGAGCAGGGGCCAATCGAACTTGAGCATACTTAAAGCCTTTACCGATTTCACCCAATACGTTTTCTTTCGGAATTCGAAGGTTGTCAAATACTAAGATACCGTGACCACCTGCAAAACAAGAATCCATGGCATTCATATTTCTTTCTAAAATAAATCCTGGTACGTCAGTATCTGTCAAAAACATGGACGCACTACCATCCTCCATTTTTGCCATAATAATAGCCAATGCGGCACCATCAGCACCTGTAATAAGCCATTTACGACCATTGATGACATATTCATCGCCTTCTAATACAGCCGTGGTTTGCAACATCGAAGGGTCTGACCCTGCACCTGGGCTAGGTTCTGTCATGGCAAAACAAGAACGAATCTCGCCGCTCACCATTTTGCGTAACCAACGCTCTTTTTGCGCGTCATTGGCCACTAGGTCTAATAGATGAATATTGCCTTCGTCTGGGGCGTGAATATTCATAGCGATAGGGCCTAACGCAGAATAACCCGCTTGTTCAAACGCAATAGCTTTTTGCATATGTGACCAACCCAAACCGCCCATCTCGACGCTGGCGTGCGGGGTGAGCAATGTTGCTGCTCTGGCACGGTTAATCATGTCGGCACGTAGCTCGGAACTTGGGCCGTGGCTGTCTTGACGAAGGTCTAGCTCAAAAGGAATGATCTCTTGGGCGATGAAATCTTTCACCTGTTGTTGTAACGCTAACAAATCGTCTGATAATGTAATCATGTTTTTATTCCTTAAATCCATTGTTATTGACATACATGTTATAAACATCGTCCATGGCACTATTAAACAACTCTGTTTTAAACGGATTATAAATAGTAAAATTTTGGAGTTTGATACGTTTACGAAAAATGCGGTTATTTTTGACGTGTATGTCTAAAATGTTTAAACATCCATAATCTTGTTCTTGGGTATAAATGTCTGCTAAGTGGTTATCAAACATCCAGTTAATAATGATTCGGTTAACCACATCGTGAGACGATATCAAAATATTTTGGCGACTAGAATCAGACACGATAACCTGCTCAAACCATTCAATCACCCGACGACTGAAGGCCTCCCAATTTTCACCTTGTAAAAAATGCTGCAGTTGATTAGTTTGTAGTAGGTACGCTTCTTTTAACTCTGTTTGAGCCTTATCAGCTGGCACATCTCTGAGTCGTCCCGATTTAATCTCTCTAATCGTATCTACCGCTATCACTTCTTTTGAGGGTTGATATTGGGTTAATATTTCTGCTGTTTGTATAGAGCGTGGCATGGTAGATGAGTAAACATTTTCAAATGAGATGTCTTTTATACTTTCTGCCAGCAATCTGATTTGTTCAACACCTTGTGGCGATAATGAGGCATATTTTGGATTCACCGGTTTATTTTCTTTATCAAAATAAGCCACATGCCCGTGCCGTACCAAAAAAATACGCAGCCAAAAATCAGCCATGTTTCGCCACCTTAGGGTTGGTGATTTTTAGCGCTTCGTTATTGAGTGATTCTAAAATATTAAGCATGTTTGGGGCTTGCTTGCTTGCTCGAATATTTTGGCTCAATAGTACTAAGGCTTCTTGGTTATCTGCTATTGGCGCATCAAATGCTGATTGTAATATCTCATTAATGTTTGAGGCATAGTTTTCCTGTTCCAAAATATAGCTTTTTAATAACTCAAAGCTTTTCATAATCATCAATAATTCATATTTGTTGTTGGCTGTCGGCAACAGCTCCGTTTTGATAACGGCTTGACTGGTCTCAATTAAATCAATGAACGTTTGCTGTTTCATGCATTGTCTCCCAAAATATCTAAAATATTTTTCTCTAAGCCAGGCACCATAAACTCAGTCAATGCCAATTCTAAAGAAGGTGTTTGCATATTATTATTACGGTTTGACTGTTGTATGGCAATGATCGCCCAACGGACATGAGACAACAGATGCCAAAACTTTAAGTCAGATTCTGGTATATCAACACCGCAGACATCGGTATAGGCTTGCGCAAAGTCTTCATAAGAGCCGATGCCGCCAGCAACATTTTTATCTTGACCAAAACGCCAGCACTTGGCTGTAAACCAGCCAATGTCTTCACGGCGATCACCCCACTGGGTGAACTCCCAATCAAGAATGCCTGAAATATGGTCGTTTTCAATCATGATGTTGCCCGTACGGAAATCTCCATGTATCAGTACCAACTCATCAATGCGAGGCAAATTATCGGCAATCCAATTAATGGCATATTCTAAAACAGGGCGAGACGCTTGCAGCAAGTCTAGCTGCTCTCGAAAATACTGAATTTTATCCGTAAGATACTCATCTTTATTGGGTTTGGGTAAAAATGCTGTTAATTCATCATCAGACGGTACTTGATGAATGTAAGCCAAAGACTTACCAATATCTTGCGTGATATTTTTTCGGGTGTTGGCATCAGCCAGTCGAACCAATTTATGGCCCTCAGCCACCCCATTGATTTTCTGCATAATGAAAAAGTCACTATTCAAAAAATTGGGGGCTTGTGCAAAGTAGATTGGTTTAGGAACCTGAATACCTAATTGGTGTAACCGTGACAGTAGTTTATATTCTTGCTCACGGCCAGAGCTGACCGAAACACCGGCTTCTGAGTTTTTTCGTAAAACCAGTGCAAAGTTGTCATCTTGAATCAACCAGTTTTCTTGGATAGCGCCGCCGCTCATTTTTATGACTTTTAAGCGGTCTGTCACGGTTAAGTTGAGTTGGTTTTCAAGCAATTCTATTACTTGATGGATTCGCTGATTATCCATAACTATCCTTGTATTAAATTTATTGTTAATCATTTACTATCAAGCAAATTACATGCCATTGTATTTCTTGATATAAATCAATTACTTAGTTTTTGTCTATGTTTCATAATTGAAATTAAGATATTCATACATGAAATTTTTTAGTCTTGATTTATCATAGTAATAGCCATTAGTTGAAATCTAATGGCTTAGTCTTGAATACGCAAGGATGCAGGTTTCCTCGCCTAGATGGAGCCGAGCCGTCCACCCAAGTAATGGTTTAGTTTATCGATGATTATAAAGATAATTACGGGACCCTATCCATCTGTCGATTAATACCGATTCGTCTATCAACTTACTAGCTTGCTAAAGCTTAAGCGACAACCCAGAAAAGCGCTCATTACGAAGTCAGCATGACGATTTTTATACTCGATCCACTATAAAATAAATACAGTGCGACTGGGAGAGATTTTGCGCAGCCTCTGTCTGCGTAGGCATAGCAAGAAAAATTTATACTAGTCGCACGTTATAATATTTGTACTTATTTTATTTAGGACTGACGATAGATTAGCGAGATTAAGCGTATGCAGTAGGGCAGTAAAGTTTGGTGGCAAGATCAAGCAGATGGTATTCATGTGGCTTGCTGGACCTCGAGCGACTTATGCATAAACACCATCTACAAGGTGGTTGGCGAGGTAAGAATAAGGTTACTACTAACAATTGTGACAACCAGCTACGGGTTGATGACCTAGTAAACCGCAACTTTACGCCCATTGTCCTAACCAGCTATGGGTTGTGGACTGCACTTACATTCAAATAGATGATTATTATCGTCAGCCATGCTTGATTACGCCTGAGAGCAGTTATGACATTAAACGATTAGCGTGGTTTGAGGTGGTTTGTTTATCGAGATTTATTAGCGTTGCTCATCCCATGCTGTTTATAGAGATATATTAGAATGCGCCAAAGCAGCTTATCTATGAGCTGATGGGCTAGTATTAGATAAGCTTATAACCGTAGACTCACCGCATCATATACAAATGCGTCAGCTTGTAATCGATGTGATTAGTCTAGTGGCAGATGATGACATCGATTAGTCGGTAGTCTTTTCTTTTCGTTATGGCTTGGCCTTAAAGGCGTAGAGAGGTTTTAACAACAAAACCTAAGAGAATTTAACAACAAAGTGCAATTTTCTTGAACATTCAACAACCGTGTAGTGCTGCTATATAGCAAAAAACCCTTGTAGCGCGTGGCATACAAAGGTTTTTTGGTATATGTGATAGTGCGCCCACCACGCAACGACTATTTACCTGTAGTTCCTTATTTATATAGGTCTTTTAAATTTACTTAATTATTTTAACAACATATTTAACAACTTTGTTAGACCTGTCCATTTACCATCCTATCAATATTGGCTTTTACATCATGCATAACTTGGTTTGATAATTCTTTCTCAATATCGTAGTTGTTAATAATCTTCAGAAAACCTTTGGCCACAGCTGTTACCTGCTCAATAATAGCAGTTGCTTTATTCTGCTTAATATCAGCAAGTTTGGCAAGTTTAAGTAGGTGCAGTGCAGTAGGATGCCGAGCTTCACCTGCTACATCCATTTGATGATAACCGTTCATACCTGAATTATAGGCGATATCATAAACGGGCGATAACGACCACCTGCCAGCCTCGTCCATCATAAAAGAAAAGTTCTTACTATGATCGTCTTTATTGTTAAAAATGACATTAAATACCGCATGCCTAAAACCCTCTTCTACAGCAGCTTGTGACTGGGTTAGCATACGCACACAGCGTAAATACTGCAAATAATCCAATGATGGAATCCGAAAGTCGATATCTAATAAGCCAGCAAGTGTATGAATATGGACGCGCTGATTGCCCATGCGGTCAAAACGCTCAACCCCGAATGCAGCATATTTTTCATCAATATCAAAATAATGATGCGCTGGCATGTTAAGGCCTGCTTTTTTTGCCATATCAGCGTAAAGCGCTTCTAGTAAACATACGCTTTTATGCTCCGACTGAGCAGGGAACTTAATAAGCCACGGCGTTGCGGATGGATGTTCGCTTGTTAAGTCAGTAGTAATAAACTCAGTTGCTTCATCATATAAGATAAGTGCTTTTGGTCTTGCGCCTTGGGGGGAGCCGCCAATAACGATAAGCTCGGCTAATATGTCACTGTCTTGACCTGATAAAATGGTTTGATTGGCAGCGGCTAGTTTGGCTAAAGTGAAATCAGTAATGTCGATATCGGCGCCTGATAGGTCTTGTTGTGGCTCAAAATTCAGCGCTCCCATGGCTGAATTACCAATATACGCAAGGCGATCTAAGACATTAATGGGCGTAGCATGAGACATTGTTTTTCGAAAGAACCTATCCATTAGCAACATTCCCCAACCATCAGGTAAGCTGTCTGACAATAATCCACATAGGTAATGGCTCGACGCATGAGTACCATAGTAAGGTGCTGCTCGTAATGGCATCTCAATTGGTGACAGCTCCAGTCCATCAGCCAGCCACGCTGCATCATAGCCAAAGGCAGGGCGTCGTCCGTCCATCGTTAATTTGCCGATAAGACGTTTGGCTCCAAATCCTTGATAGTAAATGTTAACAATTGATATCGGTTGATACATTAAAATGGCTACCTTATGTCAGCTTTTATTTGAGGCACGCAAGCGTGGATTTTGCTTAGCGATAACATCTTCTATGTTGGTAGGTGCCATATTGAATAATTCAGCAAAACTATTGATCATACCAAGGGCTAAAGCGAGCCTGATTATATTATCTAATGTACCGCCTTGCCCTGATTCAATACGAGCTACGGTGCTGACACCGATTCCAGACCTCTCAGCTAAAGTTGCTTGAGTTAAGTTTAATGACAACCGCTGCGCTTTTAAGCGTTCACCTAAAGTCTTGGCAATCTCACTTGGAGTATAAAAATCGAACCTTACATTCATAATTTAATCAATCATATAAGAGTGTTAAATCACTATTTTAACATTTAACGATTCAAATATGAATGCTTGTTTTTCTAAAATAAATGATTATGAGAAAAATACTTGATTTCTTCAAGAGCGGCCATAGCGTTAGGACAATATGGTTTCTTCAGCATAGCCCAGTATTGTAGCTACGCGTATCACGTCATCAAGCAACATCATTTTAACGGCTCAATGAGCGGCAAAAACAACTGCTTTGACAATGCGCCAATAGAGAATTTCTGGGGCATGTTGAGGAATGAGCTTATGTATCACCAAGACTATAAAAAAAGGTTTACAGCGATCAACGAGATTACACAATATATCGAGCTTGAGTACAATGAGGGGCGATTAGCAAAGCACTGCTTTGCAGCGACGCAAGACAAGAGCTATGCTCGCAGTGGGACTAGGATTCAAAAGGGTTTGGGTTATAAGTCACCAAGATAAGTGTGGTCTAACTTTTACCGTCAGGCTGCGTAACTAAAATCTCCCAAGTTTGACTGTACGGATTTGACGGCAGGGGTCATTTTCAAACTACAATACAAATCTGTAAATTTACCCTGCGTAAGTAAAATATTTATTCGCTTATTTGTATCAGTACCAGTAAAATGCGAGACTGTTTTCTACACTAGTTTATGAGTAACCAATGATACGTTTAACTGAAATTAAATTGCCATTAAATCATGCACCTGAAGATCTAACTACTGCTATAATGACAAAACTTAAAATTTCTGCTGAGCAAATGGCTTCGTTTGTGATGTTTAAACGTGGTTATGATGCTCGTAATAAAAGAAATATCCAATTAATTTATACGCTAGACATCACACTTACCGACTTGGATTTAACCAATGATTTACTGGTTCAATTTGAGTCAGACAACCATGTTAAAGCAACACCAGACACAAGTTATAACTATGTTGGCCAAGCGCCAGAGGATTTAACTGAGCGTCCTGTTGTTATTGGTTTTGGTCCTTGTGGTTTATTGGCAGGACTCACCCTTGCCCAAATGGGTTTTAAACCTATTATCATTGAACGCGGTAATGAAGTAAGACAACGCACCAAAGACACCTTTGGCTTTTGGCGTCAGCGTAAATTAAACACAGAATCAAACGTACAATTCGGTGAAGGTGGAGCAGGTACCTTTTCCGACGGTAAATTATATAGCCAAGTGAAAGATCCAAATCATTATGGCCGTAAAGTAATGACAGAATTTGTTAAAGCCGGCGCACCAGAGGAAATTTTATTTGTTAGTAAACCGCACATAGGTACTTATAAGTTAGTCAGCATGGTAGAAAAAATGCGTGCCGAGATCATAGAACTCGGTGGTGAAGTCCGTTTTGCTACTCGCGTAGATGACTTGCATATAACTGACTCAAAAGTAACTGGTGTGACACTTAATAGTGGCGAAACCTTAAAAACTAACCATGTTGTTCTTGCTGTTGGTCATAGCGCCCGAGACACTTTTGAAATGATCCATGAAAAAGGCGTGTATATTGAAGCAAAACCTTTCTCAATTGGCTTTAGGATTGAACATAAACAGTCAACCATAGACCAAGCACGCTTTGGTGACAATGCTGGAAACGAAATACTAGGTGCTGCGGATTACAAACTGGTTCATCACTGTAAAAATGGTCGTTCTGTTTATAGCTTTTGTATGTGTCCAGGCGGCACAGTAGTGGCAGCAACATCAGAAGAAGGCCGTGTTGTCACTAACGGCATGAGCCAATATTCAAGAAACGAACGTAACGCCAATAGTGCTATTGTTGTAGGCATCGACCCAGAGCGAGATTACCCAAACCACCCTCTTGCTGGTATCGACTTACAAAGACAACTAGAAACCTTAGCGTTTGAATTAGGCGGCAAAGACTACAATGCACCAGCGCAAACCATTGGCGACTTCTTAAAAGGTAAACCAAATTCAGAATTAGGTGATGTTAACCCGTCTTACACACCGGGCATTACCTTAACCGACTTAAGCAAAGCACTACCCGATTTTGCCGTAGATGCCATACGTGAGGCCATTCCAGCGTTTAATAAAAAAATCCAAGGATTTTCATCTGACGACGGTTTACTAACTGGCGTAGAAACCAGAACATCGTCACCAATAAGTATTAAACGCAATAAAGAATTCCAAAGCATTAATACCAAAGGCTTATTCCCTGCAGGCGAAGGTGCTGGCTACGCAGGTGGAATATTATCAGCAGGGATTGATGGCATTAAAGTGGCCGAAGCTGTGGCGAAATCGATGTTGAAGATAGATTAAGAGCGGCTTTAGGCAAACCACAATATTAAACCTCTTACCTAGATAAAAATATGCGATCGAAAAAGCCTTTCAAGCTATGAAGTATAAAGCTTGAAAGGCTTTTTTGTGTTTTTAGGGTGGTGGACTACTCTTGTTGACCTATGCTGTCAAACCTGTAGACATTCACTTGGTAGATTTTAGTTATGCAGCCTGATGCTGAAAGCTAAACCACATCTTTCTTGGCAATAGATAACCTAAACCCTTTTGAATTCTAGTCTCACTGCGAGCACAGCTCTTGCCTTGCGTCGCTGCAAAGCAGTGCTTTGCTAATCGCTCCTCATGTAGTACAGCTCAAACCCCGATTTTCACAAAGACACCTGACAAATCTTATTATTAGCAATTTGTGGTGTAAGACTTATATAAGTAGGCTTAGATAAATTATCAATATAGTGTGTTCATATTTTGGTTAGTGATTAGGGACACGCCCTAGTAATCCTTTTTATGTAGCTGTAACCCGTATTAGTGCCAACCAATGATATGAAAGTAAAGATATTAAATAGTTCTGACCGAATTACTAACTTATTAATACAAGAAGCTTTATGTCCTTACTATGCAAGTTTAAAGTGCGGCCTGTCAGAATTCAAAATATGACCTTAAGTCGTCAATAAATAAAGGCTTTATTGGTTTGATCAATGAAAATACTGCAAGTAGAAAAATTCATGAATTGGATTTCACCTTTTGAAACCTTTGCAAAAACTCTGTAAATGTAACTATTTCCTAAAATAATACAATGAGCGATAAATTAGATAACAACATCTGGTTCTGAGTCTTTAAGGTGGTTGATGACTATAACCACGAGGTGTTAGGTATTAATATTAGTATGAATATACTGTTGTTAAGAGTGATTCGTTACCTTAATCAATTAGCCGAGTGGCGTTGCTATCCACAACAAATTCGCTTAGATAACGTCAGTGCTTTTACGTTACATCTCTTTAGTAACTGGACAGCTAAGATAGCTAAAGGACATAAGGAATAAGTAGTTGTGCTAAATTCTTACATAAGTAACAGTACATAGGGTATATTGGACATATAAGATAGATTAATCTCTGATTTAGTGGGGAGTTAATAATGTCTGATATAAGTTCAAACATATCGTTGCCAAAAGGTGGAGGCGCTATAGCTGGCTTGGGGGAGACCTTCTCACCAGATCTTTTTACCGGAACGGGTAACTTCTCAGTACCCATCGACATTCCTCCAGGCCGGAATGGCTTTCAACCTCAACTAATCCTTGTTTACAGCACTGGTAATGGTATCAGTCCCTTTGGCTTAGGGTGGCAGCTCACTATTCCGGGTGTTAGCAGAAAAACGAGCAAAGGTATTCCTCGTTATTTGGGTGAAGATACTTTCATTCTCTCAGGTGCTGAAGACCTTGTTCCCATTCAAAAAGATAAGGGCGTTACTCAATATAGACCTCGTACTGAAGGGCTATTTGCCAAAATATTTAGACATTTAGATGCAAACAATGATTATTGGCAAGTGCGTAGCAAAGAAGGGTTAACCAGTTATTATGGAAATGAAAAATCAAGAAAATCTGATGTTGCGACTATTGCAGACCCACAAAATAACAATAATATTTTTGTATGGAAATTAACTAATACTGTAGACACATTTGGTAATCAAATACGCTATAAGTATTTTGATGACTCTGATGAAGATTATACTCAAAGCTACTTGCATGAGATTCTTTACCTAAATTATGGGGAAGACTCTAATAATAAAAATCCGAAATTTCTCATAACCATTCGTTTCAGTTATGAAGATTTGCCAGAACAAAAAAGTATTTATCCCTCATCAGATCATCGGGCAGGCTTTGAGGTTCGCACCGCTAAACGCTGCTCTTCGATAGAAATTTACAGCAATCCCGATGCACTACCTCAAGATAAGCTCACAACAAGCCAACTCATCCGAAGTTACCATCTCAAGTACATAGATCAATTAAGTCTAGATAAACAACAAGCCCAAAAAATAAAACCTCCGCAAAACGGTCTTTCTTATCTTCATCAAATTGAAGTCGTAGGACATGACAACGACAAAACAGAAGTATTACCTGCACCTCAATTTAGTTATAGCACTTTTGATCCTGAACAACGAAAGTTCACGCCCTTAGATGATACAAATCTACCCACACAATCTCTATCAGATCCTGACCTAGAACTGGTCGACTTATTTGGCAATGGTTTACCAGACCTATTAGAAACGAAAGGTGTAATCCGTTATTGGCGCAACCTTGGCGATGGTAACTTTGATACGCCACGCATAATGAAAGAAGCGCCTATAGGCTTTAATCTTTCTACTGCTGGCGTACAATTATTAGATGCTAATGGTGATGGTAGACCTGATTTGATGGTCAGTAACCACCAAATGAATGGCTATTTCTCCAGTGAAGCCGGTGCATTATGGGATCGTCATTCGTTCCAACCCTATCGCTCAGCACCTTCTTTTAGCTTACAAGATTTGCAAGTAAAACTCATTGACCTTAATGGTAATGGTGTTACCGATGCCCTGCGAAGCGGCAGTCGTTTTGAGCTGTTCTATAACGATTCTGATAAAGGCTGGTCAATCACTCAGCAAGTTTCGCGCAAAGCGCTAAAATATTTCCCGAATGTCAGTTTCACAGACCCACGCGTTAAGTGGGCTGATATGTCTGGTGATGGATTAACCGATATTGTGATGGTTCATGATGGCAATATCGAATACTGGCCATACCAAGGTTATGGAAAATGGGGGAGGCGTGTGCATATGCATAACAGCCCTCGGTTGCCCTATGGTTACGACTTGCAACGACTCTATCTTGACGACATCGACGGTAGTGGCAATGCAGATCTGATTTATGTAGACGATTACAAAGTAACACTTTGGCTTAATCAGGCAGGAAAAGGTTGGAGTGATCCAATAATTATTAATGGAACGCCACCTGTCACTAGTCCTACAGCAATTAGATTGGTTGATTTATATGGGAGCGGTGTGAGTGGCTTATTGTGGACAGATAATAAGAATGGAACAGGTCACCATTATTATTATCTTGATTTTACGGGTGGCGTAAAGCCTTATTTACTCAATGAGATGGATAATCAGCTTGGTGCTTTAACTCGTGTGTACTATGAGTCCTCTATTCGTTTTTATCTTGAGGATGAAAAGCGGGTCGATACCCGTTGGCAGAGCACCTTACCATTCCCTGTTCAGGTGGTGAGCCGGGTAGAATCAATTGATTTTATCTCCCAAAGCAAACTGATCACTGAATACAGCTATCACCACGGCTATTGGGATGGTAAAGAGAGAGAGTTCCGTGGTTTTGGCCGCGTTGACCAACGGGATACGGAAAGTTTTGATAATTACCACCAATATACTACCGACAGCCAACTATCCTTTCTTGATATTGATTACACCTACTTTTCAGCGCCCACAGAAACGCGTAACTGGTTTCATCAAGGCCCTGTGCGTAAAAAAGAGGGACACTGGAGTAGCTCTGATTTTAGACACGAATATTGGGCAGGGGATCCTAGGCAACTAGACGGACTATACGATCAAGAAAGCTTTCTAAAAACGTTACAACCACAAGACAGACGTGATGCTATACGTACCCTGAGAGGGACTTTACTGCGCTCAGAGACTTATGCACTGGATGGCAGCGTAAGAGAAGCCATTCCTTACACCGTTTCAGAATCTGCCTTTGAGCTTAAGGAAATAGCGGTTCCTACCCAAGTTGAGTCCAATAGACAACGCATATATTTTCCTTTCTCTGTAGCCAGTCGAACCACACAGTGGGAGCGCGGTGATGAGCCGATGACCCAATTTAGCTTCACTAGCGATTACGATGATTATGGTCAACCGCAAAGAAGCTGGCAAGTCGCCTGTCCAAAAGGCTGGATAGATAAGTTTAGTCAGACAGAAAATTACCTTGCTACCTTTGCTCAAAGCTCTTTTGCACAACGTGATGACGAGCATGTTTATATCGTAGACCGACTCGCAGAATCTAAGCGTTATGAGTTATTAATGCCAACGCCGCAGACCCTTCTCCAAATTAAACAGGCCGTTGAGAACGAACAGATTAATAAACAGCTAATCGGTCATTCTCTTAATTTTTATGATGGTAATAAATATACCGGCTTGGCATTGGGGGAAATTGGTGAACATGGCGTACTTTCACGTAGTGAATCCTTGGTATTAACGCAAGAGATTCTTAATCATATTTATGATAATCAAATACCCGATGTTTTTGCCAAAAATGGACAGCCTAATTGGTCTAGTGAATATCCGCAACAATTTGTCGATAGCCTGCCTGTGGATAGCTCTCATGATGCGACACGTCCAGACCTAGCTATTACACCGCTTGCATATGGCTTTGCCGATGGATTAACGCCACCCTATACCCATGGTTACTACGCAGCTGGGCAGCGTCAGGAAATAAACGCCCGTGGCATGGTGACCACTAGTGTCAATCCTTTCGGGAGTGAATCGCATATTGAATATGATCAATATGACTTTTTTCCTATCAAGGCAACTAACCCTAGAGGGCTTACTATTCAGGCAGAGTATGATTACCGTACTTTGCAAATTGCCTTAATGATTGATGCCAATGGTAATCAAAGCCAAGCAAGCTATTCACCGTTGGGAATGTTACAAAGCATACAAGTTAACGCTAAAGCAGGGGAAAATATCGGCGACCGAGTAGAACAACCTAGCATACGGTATCGATATGATTTTAATGCTTTTGTTGATAGTCAAAAACAGGGGCAAAACCCACAACCAGTGTATGTGCACACCCTGCAGCGGACTGGACATGCATGGCAGTTAATTGATGAAGAGAACGACAAAAGAGCGGCAGCAAATCTAGCAGAAATGACAGAATCAGAAATCACTGATTTTTTCGATAACGAAGAAGATAAATACCCCGAACGCTTTATACAAATACGTGAGTATAGTGATGGTTTTGGTAGACAGATACAAACACGTGTACAAGCGGCCGAAACTCGTTTTGGCGATAATAATTTCGGTCATAGCGGATTACCTGCCAATCAATCCGATGAACAAATAACAAAGCAGATAGTAACGGGCACAGTAAATAGAGCCAAATCACAACCTAATGTCATTGTTAGTGGCTGGCAAACCTTTAATAATAAAGGCAGTGTAGTAGAGCAATACGAACCTTTTTATCATGTAGGTTGGGATTATTTAGATAGAAACGAGCATCAAGCTCAAAATGACAAACACGGCAAAGCCGCCAAAATGTTCTATGACCCTAGAGGTCAAGTGATTCGCACCCTTAATCCAGATGGCTCAGAACAGCGAGTGATTTACGGTATTCCTAAACGATTAGACAGTCCGGAAGACTTCATTCCCAGCCCTTGGCAAGCTTATACTTATGATGCCAATGATAATGCAGGGCGAACCCATTTTAACGAAAGTCAGAACTATCAAAACCACTGGGATACGCCAGCACATATTGAACTAGATGCCTTAGGCAGAACCATCAAAGTAGTAGAACGATTAAAAAGTAGTAATGACCCAGTTGATTGGATAGTTACAAAATCGCGTTACGATATTTTGGGCAATCTACTGGAAGTGACCGATGCATTGGGTCGTATTGCATTCAAATACAGCTATTCACTTATACCAGAATCGTCGCCGCTGCGTATCGACAGTATCGATGCTGGAATACGTCAAATAATAACCGACGCTGTAGGGCAAGAAGTTGAACGTAGAGATAGCAAAGGCTCACTGGTCTTACAAAGTTACGATTCGCTGCTGCGTCCGAAATACTTCTGGGCGCGTAATACCGAGCAAGGAGATATTACCCTGCGCCAGCGTAATCACTATGGGGATGATAACGTAGCTGATTTTGATGTCGCTAAGATAAGTAACACTTTAGGGCAATTAACCAAACACTATGATGAAGCCGGTAGCGTGAGTACGTCAGGTTTTGACTTTAAAGGTAATCCGCTAGATAGCACCCGACAAGTCATTGCTGAACAGCATCTTCTAAGCCCTTATGATAGCGCTGCCAATAATAACTGGGACATAAAGCCCTTCCAGGTAAATTGGCAAGCACCAGCTGGCACTAGTGAACAAGACTACGCAACCAGTCTATTAAACCCCTTTCAATACACCAGTAGCTCACGTTTTGATGCGCTCAACCGTGCAACAGAGATTGTCTATCCAGAAGATGTGACAGGCAAACGCGCCAAACTAATCCCATATTACAATCGCTCAGGCGCCCTAGAAAGTGTGGCGCTGGATAATGAGACTTATGTAGAACGCATTGTCTATAATGCCAAAGGGCAGAGAATTTTGATTGCCTATGGTAATGGCGCTCTAACCCGTTATAGCTATGATGATAATACTTTTCGCTTAAATCGTTTGCGCACGGAGCACTTCGATGTAAATATTCATGCATCAAATTCCTCGGCCTATAAACCAACAGGTAAAGTGCTACAAGACTTTGCTTACCAATATGACCTCAATGGCAATATTCTAAAAATAGCAGATCGCTCACCTGAATGTGGCGTGCATAATCCAGCCCTAAACATCGACAAGCTCGATAGAATCTTTCAATATGATCCGTTATCAAGACTAACCTCTGCAACGGGTAGAGAAAGTGATAGGTCATTATCTACCCCAGACGGCCCTGAATTACCCCACCATAATGACGTTACAAAAACGCGTGCTTATATCCAAACCTACCAGTATGACAAAATGGGCAATATGCAATTATTGAAGCATACCCATGTCACTAATAGAGGTAATGTAGTTAGCAACAGAGACTTTACTGTTGAAGCGAATAATAACCGACTTGAGCAAGTCAATTTTAGCGGAATGGAATTTTCTTATGTTTATGATGTCAATGGCAATATGATAAGCGAAGGATTAGCTCGTCATTTTGAATGGAATCATAGTGATCAGCTGACAGTGTTTAGAACCCAAACAGGCTATAGTGAGCCCAGCATCCATGCCCAGTATCTATATGATGCTTCAGGGCTGCGTGTGATGAAACTGGTACGCAAACAAGGTGGTGGCTGGGAAAGCCGAGTTTATATCGGTGAGCTGTTTGAGCATTTTCGCTGGGATAATTCAGGCGCTAGCCCAAAAGAGAATAATGTCTTGCATATCATGGATAATCAACAGCGGATTGCATTAGTGAGAAGAGGAGACGCTCATCAAAACGATGCTGGGCCAGCCGTACAATTTCATCTAAGCGATCATTTGGGAAGCAGTAATCTGGTACTGGATGATGCTGGGGAAATGATAAATCGGGAAGAGCATTATCCCTACGGTGAAACCAGCTTTGGTAGTTTTGCTCGCAAGCGCTATCGGTTTACTGGTAAAGAGCGGGATGAGGAGAGTGGTTTAAATTATCATAGGGCAAGGTATTATTCAGTTTCAACAGTTAGGTGGATTTCTTGTGATCCTATTGGGCTTGCGGGTGGGATTAATTTGTTTTCGTATGCAAGTTCTAACCCAAATAATCGTGTTGATCTTAATGGGATGGATGATAAAGAAAAGGTATATATTGATTTGTTAGAAGTAACAGCAGGAGATATTTTAGAAAAAGCAATAGATACAGTAGCTAATGGCACTCCATTACGTTTTCAGGATGGTGTTATTGCACATTACATAATTGGATCAATAATGGAGTACTCGCACGGGGCTACTGCAGATAAAGGACTTAAACATATATACGAAAATATCACACCATCACATTCTATAGAACCTTCTTATGATGCTGATGACCCACACACATCTTTTAATCAGGATTTTCGTTTGCGTCCAGATATTTATATAGGACCTAAAAAAAACGGTAGTGATACCTTAGGCGAGGAGGGAGAAGTCTTTGAAATTAAGCCAGCGAATGATATCGAGGGTGCAAGAAATCAAGCAAATGAATATGTTACTGCTTTGGACAAGATTGGGTTTCCAGCAAAGTTGGGTGAAAGCTTGCCTAGCAATCATATATATCAGATAACACTGCCAAAAAGAATGCTGTCTTTTTGGTCTCCCGAACCTGGGGTTATTTTATACAAATGGAGTAAAATAAAAGTTAATACACAGAAAGCTCCTGTAAAACAACCACAAGAAGTCCCTGAGGCTGTTAAAAAAATTGGAATAGTAACTGCTTTCACTGCTGCTGCAGCAAAAGCCCTTGATTTAATAAAAAATGCTCCTAAGTTAACTTTTCCTGTGCCGTCAATGCCGTCAATGCCGTTAATTTTTAATCCAAGAATTCTAGAAAATATGATAAATAACGGGAGAGATCCAGATATTACATAAGCGTATAAAGAAACAAAAGTTTAAAAAAATGTATAAGAGAACTAAGTTTAAAGAATTTATCCAGCTATAAATGAAGTGAACATTAGGGAAGCTAATATAGGCAGTTAAACATAACCAAAGGATTGGGATTATGGCTAATTTATTTGATGTATCTATCAATCGCGTGCCATTATCGGCACAAAAATCTGTCACCGACGTTCTAAAGGTAATGCTAGGACCAGACGCTGCTAATAAAATCAATACATTACTAGATATTGGTGGCTTTGTATTAGGTGGTTTAAATGAACAGGCGGCCGATGTATTTGCCACTAAGTTACGTGAAGCAGGAGCAACTGTTTCTATAGAGCTTAGCAATACAACCCTAGATTTATTCAGAGTTCGTTTGCTCTCCTTTGGTGAGCAAAAAATACAAGTCATAAAACAGGTCAGAGATATTACTGGACTGGGCTTAAAAGAGGTCAAAGCACTGGTTGAGAACAATGGCGTCGTCAAAGACAACTTAGATAAACCATCTGCTATAAAAGTTCATCAGAGATTATCTAGTGCTGGCGCTACCGTGGTTATTGAAGCTATGTCAGGCTCTGACAATGGTGAAGACCCTAAGAAACCTAAACCCGCCAAAGATGATAATTACTTGGTAACAGGTAAAGTCAGTCTTGCTAATGGAGAGCCTGCCAGCGGCGTGCTGGTTCGAGCCTACGATAAGGACTTACGCAGCGAGCAATACCTAGGGGAAGCCTCAATATCATCAACGGGCGACTACGCTATCTCATATAAACAAGAGCAGTTTTCTCGCAGTGAAAAAAACAGTGCCGATCTGTTATTGCGAGTGTTTAACGAAGTCGGTATAGAATTGGCGTTAAAAACAAAAAATAAAGATGGGCCAGATATATTTTTTAACAGTCCTAAAAAGAGTGAAATCAACCTACAGCTAGAAGAGTCAGCAGCTGTTAAAGCCTCAGAATATGAGCGTCTCGAAGTATTCTTAAGCCCTGCCTTAGATAGTGCAGTACTCGCAGATCTATCTTTGCAAGATATTAACTTCCTGATTAATGAAACTGAAATAAATGAATTTTTAGATGAATTTCCTGCTGGTTCTAATAGCATTCACTTTATAGTCCAGAGTGCAAAGCTATCTCACGAAACGAATATACCTGCAGCAGCCTTTTATGGCTGGGCGCGTATGGAGTTTGGGCTTGTGCGTGATGAAGATACTGAACAGCCAATTTTAAATTTAGATACGTTACTGGAACAATCTGATAAATACCTAGCAGAGGCATTGAAGCAGGCAATAGCAAAAATTATTATTCCAGCATGGTTAGCAGAGCAAATTGATTCAATATTAAGTCAACTGCAAGGTTTACGTGACGAAAAAACACAACAAGAAAAAGACCATTGGATACCACACGAAGTAAAAGGAGTGTTAATAGATGCGGCAAGCGCTGAACCACTGGTAGGTTTTTTAATAAATGCTAAATCTTCTGATGAAGACAGCTCGCTGAATTTGCAAGGAAGCATCACCAATGGGCAGGGTGAATTCATCCTCACTTATGCATTGCCTCCAGAGACAACACTTTCAAATCTCTCATTGGTTTTAAATATTGAAACCTCTAATGGTGATAAGCTTGATAAACAAGAAGTAAGCTTGCCAGTAGATCAAAAAGAAGCTATCACAATAAAAATAACCGTACCTGTTCCAATAGAGCCCGGCGAAGCGTTACAGCTAACGGCATTACCCATAACGTTTTCCAATGACTTAACTACTTTTTTGAAAAAGAATAATCTGACCAATATCGCTGAGCTGCGTAAGCTTGGGAATCTTGAAACTGTAAAAGGATTGCCAGAAACACTGCGTGCAAGTGACGAGGTCAAACAATTACAAGCACAGGTTGATTTGTCTTTACTCTCTACTGACTTAGAGCCTGCAGAACAGATTAAGCAAAATCAATTGTTAATAGACAAAGGTTTCGCTAGTTTTTCTGCGATTGCTGATATGCCTGTAGAACAATTTGTATCAGTCATAGGTAATGATAGTATTGTTTCACCAGCGATACAGCATGCACAAGC
The DNA here is from genome assembly GCF_051970275.1 of Psychrobacter sp. ASPA161_9. Lineage (NCBI taxonomy): Bacteria > Pseudomonadati > Pseudomonadota > Gammaproteobacteria > Moraxellales > Moraxellaceae > Psychrobacter > Psychrobacter sp. ASPA161_9. Next base: position 183,453 of record NZ_JBEFNI010000001.1, read on the forward strand.
GCGCTATCTAGATTTTCAATTGGCAAATGCCTATCTTGATATTAAAACAGGTGGTACGAATAACTCAGAAGAGCTTCAACAAGACTCAGCATTAAGCTGCCAATGTGAAGACTGTGTATCGGCACTAAGTCCAGGTGCATATCTAACAGATTTGATAGGCTATGTAACTTCGAACGTCACTCAAGCAAGCGGTACTGCCATTACGCTTGACTTTTTGGTGGATAACTTTCATCAACCTTTATCCAAACTGCCAATTAATTGTGCAGCAACAAAAACTCAATTAAGACAAGTTAGAATTGCCTGTGAAGTACTCCTTGCTGCTATAGATACCTCTCAATTAAATTTTGTGATTACTGACGAGCGCGTCGCTAAATATCGTCAGGCAGCCTACCAGTCATTGCTTAGAAATATAGGTACTTCCCAGTTTGACCTTGATAGAGCATCATCAGATGCCGATATCGAAGCCATTGCCAATCGTCTAGGTATTGACCCTAAGTATGTAAAAGAATTACAGCTGCAATCGGGTGCTCACCAAATTTTAGCTAATGCGTTATCAGAGCATAATTTAGAGCGGATTTTTGGTTTGCCAGCTTATATGGAAACGTACATTGATATAGATATTCCACGGGTACGCTTACTTGATCCATTAAGGTTTTTAAAAGCAGAGCAAAAACGCCCTGAGCTTTATGACTGGCGATTAGAGCGTCTAAAAAAACAATGGAAAGAAATAGATTTTCCTGAAAGTCCGTTGTCACAAAACACACCGATTATTGATCCTGATGTGATCGGGCCTGATGATTTTCGTCATCCTGACGAGCTTAATACTGCTTTTGAGCTCTGGAAAACGAGGCGTGAATGGGTTGATGAACAGATTGCCCGTATTCATAGCAAGGTTATTTCCGATTCCAATAACCCCTATGGTCTAGCGGCTGCTATTGCAGAAATTACTGTGCCCACGACGCTCGATAATCTGATTGCTCAACAAGCGCTATTGGCAAACGATGCAAAGATTATCGAGGATGCAACATTTACTCAATGGCTCAGCGAAAGACAGTTAAGCGTTGAGGCGTTAAATGAGCTGGCAAGATTCGCAACCGATGTAAAAGCAGGTAAAGAATACAATGAGGAGGAATGGCAAACCTATGTAACCAATGCTACCAATATAATTGTCAATAGTGTAAAAAGAGCCGCTTATAGCAGCTGGATATTAGAAGAGGTTAATGTTAGCTTGAATATGACGACATTTTGGCCGTCTTTGACTGAACCGCAAGAAGGAGAATGGTCACTATTTTTGGAAAGTGAAAAACCACTGCTTGATCCTGAAAACATTGAACCAAAACAGCTGCCAGACGGTAAGTTTGCGCTCACGGCACGCACATTATGGAATGAGCACCGAATACAGTTGGATAACAAGCAAAAAGAATATGCTGATATTTTGAAATCAAAAACGGCAGGTGGGTTAGACGTGATTATGATAGATGCCTTTGGTACAGTACCTGATATTGAAGATATCAATACCAAGCTCAACAGTTTAGATCAGGCTGAGCAGTCAGAGGCAAAAGCGCAAATACTAGCATTAAATTTGCATCAAGAAAGCTTCATCACACTGATAGCTGCTAGTTTGATTTTAAACGATGACCATCAAACATTATCTGATACGGTGCAAAATAATCTATCTGTCGCTCTAGTTTCTGCATATAAATTCAATTTCTTATATGAAAGTTGGCTGCTAGAAGAAGCCAGTTTGCCATATTGGCAGTCGCTTAAAGCGCGTCTACCAAAATGGCGGGCAAGTCAGTCACAAAGACAACAATGGCAACAAACATTAAAGCAGGCAAGTACGCCGCCATTAATTGACCCTGATGTGATCTCTGGTGATGTGTTACTCGAGCCTGTCATTGGGAACTTTTCTTATGATACTTGGCGCTCACGTACAAAGCTAATTGATGTAGAGCTAAATACTATCCGTGACAGCATAGAGCAAGGCGGCAATGTTACCGATGATGTGATTAAGCCAGATGCTATAGAAGATTTATTTAGTGAAGAAAAATATTTAGGTATCTCTCATCAAGACCTGATAGTACTTGGCCAGCTGGAAGAAGTGGGGATAGCCATTACGAGCCGGCTACAGCAAATATCGCTGGTAAGAGAGGCCTATTTATTTTTGTTGGATGTCGCTAAGCGCATAGAAAAAGGATCGAAGGTATTAGCTGGTACACGTGAAAATATGTATGCCATTCTGCTACAAATATGGAAAGTAAAACAGTTTGCCACATGGAGAGAAGAAGAGAGTAATAAACTGTCACTTAGCCCTGAGTTTTTTAAATATCCTACACAGCGTCCTACATTCACAATGCAACAAGAGGCACAAAAATGGCGTATTGATGCACGTAGACAACGCGAGTGGTATAGAACGCTAAAAGCAAGAATCGATCAACAACAAGTGCTTGCATCTAGTCTTAAATCAATGGTTTCTGAGGTAGAAGAGCAAACGCTTCCTGAATTAAGAGATGCCTTAATTGAGATTATCCATAACCCCAATGATGCATTTAACATTAAAGCAGAAAAGCTTACTAAGCGATTTCTTATAGACCTGCAACAAAGTGGCTGCCAGATGACCACACGTGTCAGTATGGCACTGGAGGTCTTGCAGACCTTAGTATTCTCAATTAGGTCAGGCAAAATTGATATTGCGGATGTTGAGCTGAAACTAAGCTCAAAGCAGTTTGAACAAGAATGGAGATGGATGGGTTCTTATGCTACTTGGAAAGCGTCGATGGGCGTGTTTCTCTATCCTGAGCAGATTTTGTATCCTTCTTTACGACGAGATAAGACTTCTGGGTTTAAAAAACTTAGTGAATCAATTCGTAATACAACTAGTTTTACTGATACGGATGCTTGCAAAGCTTTTTCTGATTACTTTGATTATATAGACGATGTCCGAAATATTACTGTTGATGCCACTTGTTATGCTAAAAAAAATGTTCAAGACTTAAGTGAGTGTGGGAATTACTCAGTTAAGTGGAATAACGTATTTTATCTTTTTGGAAAAGGGAAAAAGTTCAGTGGAGCTTACATGTCTACTTACGATTGGGAAAGTCAACAACAGACTTCATGGGTTCAATTACCCTATTTAGTAGATGTTATCTCTATAGCTGGTGCGACTGAATACAATAACAATATTATACTTTTTATAATCATTAAAGATGCTGATGTAAGCAGATTGTATTTAATGAGGCAGGACTTAAGTAATGGACAATGGGAAGAACCTAAAGAATTGGAAACTCCCGATGATACCAAAATAATTTCGGCGGCTTTGGTAGAGCGTACGAATGATCAAAGTGTCCCCATTATAGCAGTCCATCTAATATATCTAGATAACCCAAATAAAATATCAATTTTATCCTTAAACAGTCTCAATGAGGATGGTACCAACTGGATAAATAATATAGAACACTGGAGAAATTCATATGATATTTATGGTCATAATACGCTCTACCCCAATATAGAAAGCGTTATTGAAATAGAAGAAGCATATTATGTATTTTTTAGAGGTCACCAAGGAACTTTAATAGAATATATTATGAAGGATGAAAGCTGGCCGGATAATTTGTCTCTACTTGTTTCTAAACACACAACGAGTGTGAACGATTTTTCAGTAGGTGCATTTCGTTATCCTGATACTGATGAGATTTATGGTGTATTCCGAAGCGGAACTATAAAGAGATTCTTCCTTGGAGAAGTAGCAGTTCCCGTAGATGTTTTGAGCTTGATAGGTTCAAATTATATTCGTTATGAAACACGTATTGTTCTTGATGATGAAGTATCGGGATGGTTTAGCGTCTATCAACCAGATAGATATGAGGTTCTTATAAATAATTTTGCAATTCATAGTGGCGTTCTTCCAAACAAAAAGCTTATTAGGTCAGGGTCATTTCACTACAGATCGGATATAAAAGATTCAGATAGTTCATTTTTGTGTGAAATGAAAAGCGTTGAGGAGTTTGACAATCAAATAGATGAATTACGCTTTATATCAACTTATGAAAACACAAGCTTGACGCCCTATATTCTCGATAATTATGGTCGACTAAGCACCCGAATACCATTTCAACCCTCTTTCCAAATGACTGATTATGACTATCTATTATTAAGAGCATCTTCAAAGTATTTTCGAGAATACAATATGAAGAAAAATAGTAGTTTACTGATATTTATAGAGGAGCTTTATTATTTTATTCCGCTAATGATTGCGATAGAATTATCAAAATCTGGAAACTATCAACAAGCTCTTCTATGGTTTCGTCAGGTATATAACTATCTAGGACTTGGATACGGAAAACTAGAGTTTGACCTCTTTTTTTATAGTGAAGGGTTTACATATAACCCTTATATTATTTACGATGGTTTGGAAGATGGTAGTGATGATAAACAATTCGATAGGAGTGAGAGTTGGCTTCATGATCCCATTAACCCACATACAATAGCTTCACAACGTTCAGGAACATACAAGCACTTCACAGTACAATCAATTATCCGCTGCTTGCTTGATTATGCAGACGCTGAGTTTACCTATGATACCAGCGAAAGCGTAGCGCGAGCTAGAAATCTCTATAATACTGCATTAGAATTAATCGAGTCAGAACTGCCTGTTCAACCTGAAAATAAGTGCTCAGCATTAATTGAATCGCTCAAATATACGGTCGAAGACATAACTTTGCAGCCTTATTATGAGTATCTTAAATCAAAACTGGGTGAGCTTACCTCAACAGAGATATTAAAAAGCACATTGGTAGAAGTGCGTAATAAGCTAAACAGCAATCTTTCTGAAGAAAAACGATTGGCTAATACTTTAGAGGTCATACAAATGGCGTTGGGCGAGCGAAAAGCATCCTTAACTGCCACAGAGATTATAACTAAATCTTTGCTAACCAAGCAAAATTTTAGCCGAACACTGTTTGCCGATTTAAATATATCTACTAACTTCTCTCAAACTGGTCGCTTATTGTCAAGATTAGCCAGTTCAAACCCAAATATAACGGATAACAATAGTGCTGGAGATGAAACGGTTGAGATAGCTGATTTTAGCGAAATAGTAATAGGGTATTCCCCGCGCTTATCCTTTGAGTTTTGCATCCCCAATAACCCAACAGTTAAATTTCTCTTACTAAAAGCTAAGCTTAATTTATTTAAAATCCGTAATTGTATGAATATTGCGGGAATGCATCGGGAGCTTGAACCATACTCAGCGCCAATAGACGTAGAAAGTGCATTGCCAAGTGTGGGAGCTGGAGGGCAGATAAATCTGGCAGGCGTGACGAGAATTAGACCCACACAATACCGTTATCCAGTATTGGTCGATCGGGCGAAGCAATTGACTCACTTGGCACAGCAAACGGAAGCTTCATTCTTTAGTACTCTGCAATCGTTAGACCAAGAAAAATACACCTTATTTAAGGCGCGGCAGGACGTCGAGTTATCAAAAGAAGGCGTAAAATTACAAAAATTACGTGTGCGTGAGTCGGAGAATGGTCTTGGCTTAGCTGAGTTGCAGCTCGAGCGAACTGCTATTTTAGCTGAGACCTATGCTGAATGGTCGAGCGAAGATATGCTTGATTTGGAAAAGCAACTACTCGATCAGTATAAGTTTCATCAGGATGCGCAAATCCTTTCTGCCTTTGCAAATTATGCATCACATATAGCTGGTCTTGCTGTTACCGCTGCTGCGGGTGGTGCAACAGGAGGCGCCCCTGCCTCAGCAGCAGCTGCTGCGGCTATCATTCCAATATATGCTGAAACGGTTAGCCAAAGCGTGCTAGCAACAAGCCAATTTAAAATAAACACACTTTCACAATCAATCAGTATTGCACTACGCAATCGCGAATACCAACTACAGCATCAACTGTCAGAACAAGATTTAGAGATAGGTAATCAACAAATTAAACTAGCTAATGACCGTGTTCAGATTACTGAACAAGAGCAAGCTATAGCCGAAATTCAGTCAGAACAAGCCAGCGATAATGTTATTTTTTTACAAGAGAAGTTTACTAACGTAGAGCTCTATGACTGGATGAGCGGTGTGCTAGAAAGTATCTTCCGTTATTATCTGCAACAGGCGGCTGCTATGTCAAAACTGGCTGAAATACAGCTGGCGTTTGAGAGACAAGAGCCTTTATTCGGTGTCATTAAAGATGACTATTATGAATTGCCTAATTTCGATGGTAATAATTCGGCAAGTAGTGATTCTATTACGGTTGATAGACGAGGGCTGACAGGTTCGGCCAGATTATTAAGAGATATTACCAAGCTTGATCAATATGCTTTTACTACAGATCAGCGCAAACAACAACTCAGTGTTAGCTTTTCATTATCACAACTTGACCCTTTTGCCTTCCAGCAGTTTAAACAAACGGGTATCTTAAATTTTGATACGTCAGGTAAAGTGTTTGACCGACGTTTTCCAGGGCAATATCTACGTCTGATTAAACAAGTTAGAGTATCAGTAGTTGCGCTTGTTCCTCCTGTGCAAGGTATCAGTGCTACCTTGACTTCTAGTGGTATATCTCGCGTAGTGATAGCCGGTGATGTATTCCAAACTGTTGTTATTCGCCGAGATCCAGAGTCGATTGCCTTCTCCAATCCTATTGGCGCATCAGGTGTATTTGAATTGAGTCCTAATCCTGAAATGTTGTTGCCCTTTGAAGGCAATGGGGTGGATACTAGATGGGAAGTTCGTTTACCAAAAGCTTCCAATCCAATGGATTTCAATACCATTGCTGATGTGTTATTAACTATTGAATATACGGCTTTGCATGATAGAACTTATCAGCAACAAGTACAGAAAGAGCTGGACACGTATACTAGCTTCGATAGAGCTTTCAGCTTCCGCCAAGAATTCTCTGATGCATGGTATGACCTACATAACCCAGAGCAAACTGACACTCCTATGAGCGTGAGTTTTGAGACGACATTGGCTGACTTTCCCTCCAACATTAATGAGCTAATCATTAGCAATGTATTAATGTATTTTATCGCTGACGGTGACTTGCCTAGTGTCTTCGCAGCTAAGCTGTTCTTTGCACAACATCAAGATAGCAATACATCAGGAGGCGAAGCATTACCGATTGATGGGGTAATCCGCTCAAATACGAACGGAACAAACTGGGCTTCAATAGGCGGGAGCGTACCAAAAGGGAAGTGGCAGTTGGAGCTGCCTAATATCCCCGTTATTAAACAACTATTTGAAGATGAAAAAATTAGTGATATTTTGCTGGTTTTAACTTGTGAGGGTGAGCTACCTGACTACCCCGTGTAAGTGGCTTCGGAAATTTTAATGCTATACAGGTATTTATAAAGTTACCTTCTATGAGCTATTAAAATTTATGATGAAGCTTGAAAAGAACATAATTAAGTCTGGTGGTTCAAATGTATTCAATGTACTCAACGTATAAGAGTTTCTCTTACTGGCTCTGATGTATTAACGTGAATACCGAACACTGTCCTATGTTGTCAATCCCGTACACATTAACTTGGGAGGTTTTAGTTACGCAGCCTGACGATAATAATCAAACCATATCTGTCTGGCGTCTTATAGCCTAAATCCTTCTGAATCCTAGTCTCACTGCGAGCATAGCTCTTGTCTTGCGTCGCTGCAAAGCAGTGCTTTGCTAATCGCTCCTCATTGTACTCAAGCTCGATATATTGTGTAATCTCGTTGATCGCTGTAAACCTTTTTTTATAGTCTTGGTGATACATCAGCTCATTCTTTAAGACGCCCTAGAAGCTCTCTATGGGGTTGTTATCAAAGCAGTTGCCACGCCTAGACATTGAGCCTTTGAACTTATGCTGCTTAATGATCTTGTGATACTCATTGCTACAATACTGACTGCCTCTGTCAGAATGTAAAATCAACCCTTGGCTGGGCCGCCTGCTCTTGATGGCCATATTGAGTGCATGGCATACTAAATCTGCTGTCATGTGTTTATTGATAGCGTAGGCGACCAGCTCTTTGGTGTAGAGGTCTTTAACGCCTGCTAAATACAGCCAGCCCTCGCAAGTCCAAATATATGTGATGTCACTAACCCACGACTCATTAGGTAGACTGTCGTCAAACTTCTGATCAAGCAGGTTTGGATAAATCAGCTTATTATGATTGGAGTTGATGGTGACTTTAAAGCGTTTGTGACGATGACATTTGATGTTATTTCTTCTTCGATACTTCTAACCATATATGGACTGATATCATGGCCTTGCTCTGTCAGCTTTGCCTGCAGTCGATCAACACCATAACGTTCTTTACTTTCACTGTAAGCGGCTCTAACCAGTAGCTCGCAATGGTTGCAATGTATCTGTTGTTCGCTGATGTCACGACTGATCCAGTCATAGTAGCTTGAGTGCTTAACAGCTAAGACCTTGCACATGCTTGCGATAGTAAAGACCTGTCTATTAGTTTTTATAAAAGCGTACTTCATGAACTGTGTCTGGCAAAGTATGTGGTGGCCTCATTCGAGCATAGCTCTCATCTTGCGTAGGGGCGAAGCAGTGCTTCGCTTTACCCCTTTTCATTTAATATCTCTCGTTCATCTTCGGCCACTTTAAGTTGTCGCTTAAGCTGTTTTATCTCTTCAAGCGCAGTTGCTAATTGTGGGTCATATTGCTCAGTACCTTTGAGCTTGCCTTCATTCACTTTGTTTTGCCAATTAGATAACGTTTGCATCGCTATTCCTAGCTGCCGAGCAGTTGCACTCAAGTTACCATTGTTGTCTGCAATTTTTTTAATAGCTTCTGCTTTGAATTCTGTGCTATAGCTTTGCTTTTTCTTAGTCATAGTAAACTCCTTATCGAGTCGTTAGTTTACCAAGTTTACTTATACGGTTTCTTCAGCATAGCTCAAAGCTTAAAAAACCCCATTATTACCATAAACGAACTTTATAGTAAAGAAGACCGGAGCTAAACGCTTACGCCAAACAACCCGCCAATAAATGAGGTTGCTAGCATTGCCAATACACCCCATATTACCACCCGAGCAGTAGCAGGAATAATAGGAGCGCCGCCCAAGCGTGCTGATACTACACCAAGCAAAATTAAGCCCACAATGGTCAACGAGGCCAACGACCATACTAATGTCTCTGCTGGCAATAGTAGAATACCAATAACGGGTACTATGGCGCCTACTATGAATGAGATGGCAGAGGCAACGGAGGCTTGAAGCGGCTTTGCTGCACTTATGTCAGTCAAACCTATCTCATCACGCGCATGTGCCTCAAGGGCATCGTGCTCAGTTAAAGCCACGGCAACTTGATGGGCTAAGTTTTGCTCAAGTCCACGCTGCTCATAAATTTTTGTTAGCTCAAGAAGCTCTCGCTCAGAATTATGCGTCAATTCATGTTGCTCTTTTTCCAAGTCAGCTTTTTCAATGTCTGCCTGCGATGATACTGAAATGTACTCACCCGCTGCCATTGACAAGGCACCCGCAGTCAACGACGCAAGTCCTGTCAGTAGTAAAGTTTGGCTATTTGCGTTTGCAGCAGCAATACCAACTAGTAAGCTGGCGGTAGAAATTAATCCATCATTTGCACCTAACACTGCTGCTCTGAGCCATTGGCTACGGTTGCTTAAATGCACTTCATCATGAATAGAAAGAGACATAAATAACCTCAAAAATAACTAAGCAAGAATAATGAACCAAAAATACTATAGTATAGTTTACCTTGTAAATTGCTCAGAGATTAGCTAACTTGCCTTAAGGCATATAATCGATAGGCAATCAGTAAAAACACCACTGTCTGACTACCCGCATAAAACAATAATAGCGCTAGCAGTCGGCTATCAGAGCCCTCCATAAACACATGAATACAAATGCCCATATAAGCTAAAAAGGTTAAAAAATGCAACCATCGCCATGCTGATTGACCCATGTATTTTTTAAGGTAGAAGCTAAACGCGCTGATGAATAAAAACCAAAATCCCAATTGTTCTAATGCGACACCGATACGGTCAGTCTGAAACCCAAGGGGTAATAATACCTGCCAAATATTAAGATTTATATAATTATCAGTCAATAGAATAACCGCATGAAAAGTAGAAAAGCCTACTGCGAGCAAGCTTAAATATTAATGTAATGCAAATACTTTTGTAGCATTAAAATACCGACATAGGCGCGTACTGAGCAACAAACCAAAAACAACTGCCAACCAAAATAAAGCATAGGCAATCACACCACTTGCGTGTGATGAGTACCAAAAATGCTTATCTGTGGTCATAAGGATTTGCGATAGGCTTTCTCCCCACAACGAAAGAGCATAGACACTACCGACTATGCCAGCACTTAAAATAAATACTGTCCATAGCGCCTGCACAATGGGTGATTCTGACAAGGATATCTCAAACCCTTACTTGCTTCGTTTTAGACGGTTGTAAAAAGGGTACACTTGCGTCGTTGGTTATATCATTATGATTGTTTTGGCCCATCATTACACCTCGCTTAATAGTCAGTTTATTTACTGACAATAACACGCTCTTAAGCTGAGCTTAGAGGGCAATAAAAATTTGAGTAATAAAAGACAATATTCGATGGAGGGTATAAAGAGTCAGAGTTTGCGTCGCCAAAATTTGTCAATTTGAATTGAATGAGATCATTTTATTACTATTAAACTTTGAGTAAAATAGATGATAGTCTATCAACCATGATGGCAAGAATTATCGGCAAGCGCATGTAATATCCCGCATGATTCAGCTGGGGCTTCGCTTGCACATTTTTGCCGCAAAACAAGCAGATGCTGTTTTAATTGCGCCAATTCTTCCATACGTATTTTGACTGCCTTAATATGCTCATCTAATAGCACATTGACCTCACCGCAGTTCTCATCAGGTTTATCCCTATACTGAAGCAGGGTTCGTACTTCATCCAAAGTCATATCGAGCGTACGACAGTGTAGGATAAATTGCAGACGTTCAATATGCCCCTCATTATATAAACGATAGTTGCCTTGGCTGCGTAAAGGCTCTGGTAATAACTTTTCTTTCTCATAATAGCGAATAGTTTCGACCGTCGCACCTGTACGTGTGGCAAGCTCGCCAATTTTGATAAGCACTTTTATCTCCTCAAATAATGGTCTTTATCATCTAAAACAATAAAGTAACTATAAGGTTAGATGACAAAAGAATCAAACTGATTTTTTGTCAAAACCCTTGACCCTGAAGCCACTACAGGGTTCATAATACCTTTAATAAGAGGATAAATGATTATGCAATATCATATTGAAGGTATGGACTGTGCCAGTTGTGTTGGCAAAATTGAGCGGGCGCTAATACGTATGCCCGGTGTCTCTGACGTTCAGCTGAACTTTGCAACCCAAAAACTAGAGCTAATCCTAGCGCCTGATACGAATACTGAGATCAAAGATATCGAAAAAACCATTAAGCGCCTAGGGTTTGGGGTGTCAGCTTCAACTGATCAAGAAAATGAGGTAGGCATTGAGGGTAGTCAAGCAGCGGTAGACGATCTGCGCTGGTGGCAAACCATAAAGGGCAGGCAGGTCATTGGTACTGGGCTTTTAATGAGCGCAGCATATGTGTTGTCTTTGATCTTCCCTGAATATGGTGCATGGGCTTTTATTGCCGCTGTGGCTATCGGTGTCCTACCATTTGCTCGCAAAGCTTTTGCACTGGCGTCAGCAGGTTCGCCTTTTTCAATTGAAATGCTCATGTCTATCGCTGCTATTGGCGCCCTTATCATTGGTGAAGCTGAAGAAGCGGCTGCCGTGGTCTTTTTATTCTCAGTTGGTGAGCTGTTAGAGAGCGTCGCCGCTGATCGTGCTCGCGCAGGCATCAAAGCTTTATCATCGCTAGTACCAAAGACTGCCATCTTATTGGATGCGCAAGGACAACAACGTCAGGTGGCAGCGACTTCACTACAGGTTAACGATAAAGTTCTCGTGCGTCCTGGTGATAGAGTCTCTGCTGATGGTGTGATTCTTCAAGGTATATCTAGCCTTGATGAGTCACCTGTGACTGGAGAATCTGTTCCTGTTGCCAAGACAATAGACGATGACGTCTTTGCTGGATCCATCAACGTTGATGGCGTACTACAAGTACGCGTGGAAAAAACGGCTGCGGATAATACGATTGCACGTATTATTGAGCTGGTGGAGCAGGCGCAAGCGTCCAAAGCACCGACCGCCCGTTTTATTGAAACCTTTAGCCACTACTATACGCCTATAGTGATGGCACTTGCTGCTCTGGTTATTATCATTCCACCGCTGCTGATGGGAGGAGAGTGGGCGACATGGCTGTATCGTGGTTTGGCACTATTACTGATTGCCTGTCCTTGTGCCCTAGTACTATCAACACCCGCCGCTATTGCCTCAGGTTTGGCTGTTGGCGCGCGTCATGGACTGCTTATCAAAGGTGGTAATGTTATGGAGTTGGTGGGTCAAGTGAGTACCGTCGCTTTTGATAAAACGGGCACCTTGACCGAAGGCAAACCACGGGTAACCGATGTTATTGGCTTTACAATAGCGCATACAGATGCTGAGGGTGAAGACAAGTTATTGGCCCTATTTGCGAGTGTAGATTCCGCTTCTAGTCATCCTCTTGCTCAAGCTATTGTGGATCATGCCAAAGCAGCTAAGGTGAATATACCTGATGCCTCTAATGCTTCTGCTACTGCGGGTAAAGCAGTTTATGCAACTGTCGCTGGACGTACTTTATCCATTGGCTCATCAGTCTACGTCGCTGAGAAAGTTGTGTTGTCACCTGAGCAACAGGTTCAAATTGAGACGCTACAAAATGATGGTAAGACGGTTTCTATTTTGTTCGATGAGCAAACGGGTGAGGCACTAGGATTGGTGGCTCTACGTGATGAGCTGCGAGAGGATGCACAGCAAGCCATTGCACAGCTTAACAATATGAACGTGCGCTCTGTCATGCTCACAGGTGATAATAGCCGTACGGCAAAAGCGCTTGCCAGTCAGTTAGATATAGAATGGAAGGCTGAGCTGTTACCTGAGGACAAGCTGCGTCTACTCAGCGAGATGCAAGAGAACAGTAAAATAGCGATGATTGGTGATGGTATCAATGACGCACCCGCTTTGGCAACGGCAGATGTTGGCGTTGCGATGGGCAGTGGCACGGATGTGGCTATCGAAACGGCTGATATTGCACTATTAAAAAGCCGCGTGATGGACGTTGCTAACCTTATTGCTTTATCTCGCGCCACAATGAGAAATATTCATCAAAACGTCATATTTGCATTGGGCTTAAAAGGTATATTTCTGATAACGACTGTGCTCGGCATTACAGGACTTTGGATTGCCGTATTGGCTGATACCGGCGCTACTGTGCTAGTAACGCTAAATGCCTTGCGTTTACTGCGTTTTAAAGGAGTTAGCTGATTGGTAACTTGCCCTAAAAATAAGTAAATAACTCTAAATGTATATCGAGTATAGACAAGGTTAAGCTTATCTTTGCTCGATATACCTTAAAAATTTACTTTCTAGCTGAACACTCTAGTTCTACACTTGCCCCAAGTATGAGTGGTTCATCGTTGCCAAGTAAAGTGCCTCCAGGATAAGGCTTACTTAATCCCGCTGTGTAAGCTTCATTAAATTCACCGAACTTACTTAAGTCCGCTAGCATTGCCGTACAATTCACAAGGTCTGTCTTTTGATAGCCATATTTGACCAACAGCGCATTCACATTATCTAAAGCTTGTTTGGTCTCAGCCTTTATACCGCCTTCAACAAGCTTGCCATCTTTTAAACCAATCTGCCCTGATAGATATAGTGTGTCGCCTAAGCGTACTGCAGAAGAAAAAGGGTATCGACTACTACGTCCATAGAAGATAGGCGTAAGCGTTGATTCTTTTTTAGTGTCAGTAGCTACTAGTATCGCTTTTTTTGTAAAGGTTCTGGTGACGGTGTCATTGATATTTGCATTTGCTTGAGTTGCGGTAAATGCAAACAGAAGTATAAGGCTTACGAGGTAATATGGGTTGTTGTATTATATTGATATGGTGCGCCCACCAAGACTCGAACTCGGATCGATCGCTTAGGAGGCAATTGCTCTATCCTGTTGAGCTATAGGCGCATTATGGAGTGCCATTGTAAAAAAAAGCATGCATAAAAGCAATCAGCAAAAGATAAATAAACACGGTTTGTAGCTACTTTCCGTTACTGAGGGCATCGGCAACCTGTATAGAGCTTTCATTTGATGCTGATTTGGAGCGTGATGTTGGGTTAAATAAGTCATGTAGATTATTTCTATAACCTTCAATATTCTCATAATCATGCTGTTTCAAAATATCTTGTCCCACACTAGATAGCAAGAAATTGCGGAAACTCGTCGCAGCAGGGTTTTCCGTTAAGATAACCCCGTCGACTGCTTTAGAGTCTCTCAGCGCATAACTAAATGATGCTAAATTACGCGCTTCCTTATTATCGTTTGGAGATGGCGCCTTAGCGTTTTCATCGTCATTATCTATAGCTTGATTAGTAGCTGTATGGTCAGCATTAATTGAGTTTTTATTACGCTCAGCTTGAGACTCTTTAAGCAAGGCTTGTAGAGGTGCTAAGCGCTCTTTAGAGATTTTATCATTAGCCATAATGATGTCAGTATTAAAAATAAGTTCTGAGCTTTTATTGACACCATTATCATCAGAAGTACTTGTATTTGGCAAAGTCAGCAGTTTATTAGCATTTACATAAAGCGTAAATATTTGCACCGTAGGATAGCGTGATTCAAAACGAGCAATGACATCATCCAAAGGTGATTGCAGTTTATCTTCTGCTTGTACGTACAAGATAGCAGTATTGACTGTTTCTGGATCATCCTCATTAACAGTAGATGTTTCCCCATTTGTACTTGCCATTATCGGGAGAGGGTCCATATTTTTCCGATTACTACTCCATAGCCAAGCAAAAATACCAATTATAATAACGAGTAGTAATAAAATTAGCCCAGCTAATAGTAGCTTGTAGTCTTTCATAGGTTACAGCTCATCTTTTGTTTTGAGATATTGTTTGAATTGTTTTAGTGTTTTTTCTTTTTTAATGTTGTCTCGATTTTTTACTTAATGCCGATGATGCAATACCTCATTGGTTAGATCAGCTAGCATATCGTCAAAAATATCATCTTCGGCAACAGGTGGCGTTATAGGCTCTGTCTTTTCTGCGTTATTTACAGTGTTGGTGGCCTCATTGTCATTGCCCAAAGACTGAACCGCTGAGATTGGCTCTTCTGTGTTTGATTGATGAGCAGCTAGCGGTGATTTACCATCATGAAGCAAAGCTCTTAACCATTCAAAGCCATGAACTTCCCACCAATCCTCAAATCGAGGCAATGTACTTCCACGTACAGCCTCAGGTAGATTTAGGGTGCGTAGTTTTTGTGCCAATATAGGATCAGTAATGGCTTGATGACGACTGAGATAAAGCGATTTGACGTCGCCATTGTAAGGCTGCCGACGTTGCCAAGCGGCATGGTCAATTTTCATACGTGGTAATTGCCACAGTTCACCGCGAAAATAAACGACATAAAGGCGTTTTTCGGGATGAACAAAGATAGCATCAATGGGACGCATTGGCATAATACGTAATTATCTCGTTTTTAAGGTTAAAAGTTTTTAGATGTTGGATGAAGATGTTATCTCAATCATCAATCATCAATCATCAATCATCATTAGTTATAGTAGAATCGCAATTTTCTAGTTTCAGATGATCAAGCTAATTATCAATATTAACAAAACACGCGACATCATTTGTCGCAAGCTATTATGCATTTGAGTAATAAACTAGTAAATAGCGAGTATCAATGGCACACTATTCGCAGTATATTAGCTCGAAACTTACAACTACAGGTGTTGACGTTTGACAAGTCATATTACATTAAAGTCAG
Source organism: Psychrobacter sp. ASPA161_9 (assembly GCF_051970275.1). NCBI lineage: Bacteria > Pseudomonadati > Pseudomonadota > Gammaproteobacteria > Moraxellales > Moraxellaceae > Psychrobacter > Psychrobacter sp. ASPA161_9. Next base: position 199,347 of record NZ_JBEFNI010000001.1, read on the forward strand.
CAGTAGTTCACAATCAAACGCAGCTATCTTAGCAGAAATATATAACTGGCACGACAGCTAAACATAGATTAATGGATATTGCTCTTTGTGCTTATGATTGCTTTATGTTCTAAGAGCCATAATGTTAAGACAGCGTTTGTTTTATCTGTTTAAACTTTATTACTTTATATAGTATTAAATTGTCTACATCTATGTCCTTTTAAATCTTTTCTAACCGACTAAAACTTCTTATAACGTCATTGTTGTATCGCTGTTATTATTGCGAACAGTTTTTATTATTTGTCTTATTTTAATTAGATTATTGTCTATGTTTACGATTATTCAGTCCCACCGTACCGAGATTTTGGTTGAACAGTTATTAACAGCTTATAAGTCCAAAAACCAACCTGTTTTTGAGAAGTTTGTGGTCATTGTGCCGTCCATGGTACTTGGTGATTGGCTAGATAAGTCTATTGCAAGCCAAGCGGGTATCAGCACCTTAGTGACGACGACGTTTTGGGGACAGTATCAGTGGACATTGATGCAGGATGTGTTGAGCCGTCACAATGCCTATTTGTTAGAGCAAGACCCTGATGTGGCAACCCTAAATGTGCCTGAGGTGGCAGTGTTGTCACCAACGGTAATGCAGTGGCGATTGTTTGGCTATTTGACCTACTATCAAGAGGCGATTATCGCTGATGAAAAGCACCCCGTTCATCCACTGCTGGCGTCTTTAATTGATGAGCCGCAAGAGGAAGTTCAGCAGGACAATGTACGACAGGATAAGGCGCAACAAGATGCGCGTATTTGGCAGCTGGCAAGTGATTTGGCTAGGGTGTTTAACCGTTATTTAACCCATCGTGAGGACTGGTTAGACCTGTGGTCACATAATAAGCCGCTTAATGTAGATGCGCTGATAGCGGATAAGGATGCACTATCCCTGCGCTTCGATAAGTATGCGCGTGGCACGCCTGAGTGGTTGGTGGCGCATTATATAGAATTAGAGGTCGCGCAGCGTTTCTTATGGTCGCATTTGTTTGCCGATGTGCATCAGCACCGTGTGGCACTTGAGGATACCTTTTGGTCAGCCTTAAAAGACAACAAGGCGAATGAGCGTGCTCAGTTGCCAAAAGTGCTGCGTATTTTTACCATTCAGCAGTTGCCACAAACCGAGCTCGACTTTTTACAGCGCTTATCACAATACATGAATATCACACTGCTGCACTACAACCCATCCAAGCTGTTTTGGGCGGATATTGTTGATAAGTCGTGGCTACAGCGTCAGCAGATTATTAACCCTAAAAGTGTATTTTTACGTGACTACGGTCACAGTTTGCTATCGCGTTTAGGCAAACAGTCACGTGATACCTTTGCGATGCTTGCTAATTTATCGGGTAATGAGCAATACCAAGATGCACTCGTCGAGTGGCAGGATATTTTTAATGAGGGCGATGATGGCTTGAGCGACGAGTTCGGTATTGACTTCGATGACAGCGTTCAAGATGTGCAAGATAGCGCAAGTTTATTAAGGCGTTTGCAAAATGATGTGTTGATGCTGGATGAGCAGTCTACCCAGCAAGCGACAGCAGCAAAAGTTTCGCAAGCAGTCAGCAAGCAATTAGAGACAGGCTCTGATCAAGACGAGAAAGAAACGGCGTGGTATGACGATGAAGTGTTAGAAAATAAACGCTTTGAGAAGGAGCGTTTTTGGGCAATGTCTGCGCAAGATAATAGCCTAAGCATTCATTCGTGTCATAGTTTGCAGCGTCAACTTGAAGTACTACGTATCATGATTGGGCGCTGGTTGAATGAACCATTAACACCTGGTGAGAAAAAACGCCATATATCCGATATTGTCGTGTTGCTACCCGATGTTGAGCGTCACCATGCGCTGATCAGCTCTATTTTCGTCAGCGGTAAAGGTCAAGACGGTTTAACCCTGCCAGCAAAGGTGACTGGTGTTGTCGATGCAGATATTCGTCAGCTATGGGAAGCTATTATTGGTTTTTATAAGCTGTTAGGCAGTCATAGTGCCCGCTTTGAAGCGGCAGAAGTTTTGGACTGGCTGATGCTGCCACCGCTGTATGAAAGTTTTGGCTTAACCCATGACCAAATGAGCCGGGGCTGTGATTTACTGGTAGAGGCAGGCTTTATCCGCGGCTTTGATGAATGGCATCTTAAACAAACCCTAGATAGCAACGACTATGACTACCGATTTACCTTTGCTCAAGCGCTAGATAGATTAACCTTGGGTCTGGTGATGCCAGAGGCCAGTTTGAGCGATTGCTTATATCCTTTGGCACAGGAAGATTGGCCAAGCACTGCCTTGCCAGAGATGAGTTTGCCGCTGCCGCAAGTGAGCCTAAATGATGCGATGATTATTGAAGCGCTTTGTCGTATTTATGCCGGTTTGACTGCTCGCCGTGATGATCATACACAAAAACTAAAAGCGGAAGATTGGCTCGATCAGATTGAGAAACAAGTCATTCATCGCTACTTTGGTGATGTCGATCAAACCCGTACGATGCGCGCCATCTATAATGCGATGAATGGCTTTAAGTCAAGCCTGAGGGCCAATCGTCACTATAGACAGTACGCCAGTAGCGATAGTGTCAGTAATGCTAACAAAAAAGAAGTAGAGCAAAGGCTGGCAGGCGTTGAGCAGTTGCCATTAAAGCTGAGTTTTATGTTGGACAGTATCGAGGCGGAGCTTGAGAGTCAGCAGGTCAGTGCCGAGCCGACTGGGGTGATTACCTTTGGTCGATTTGGTGCGTTAAGAAACGTGCCTTTTGATTTGGTGGTGATGCTCAATATGGATCTCTCTGAATTCCCTGGGCGTGATCTTGATAATCGCTACGATTTGATGAAAGCCACCAATGCCCGCCGCGGTGATAGAGTCAGTGAAGATGATGATAATGGTGCGTTTTTAGACGCATTGCTGTGCGCGCGCAGTGCTTGCTGGATATTTTATAACGGTCAAAGTCTGACGGACACCCACGAGCACCTGCCAGCCAACCCAGTCAGTGAGCTATTACAGTTTTTGCAAGGTGAGGTGCAGTGGCAGGTCAACTCGCTTGAAGCGTTAGACACATTACCTGAGAATGTTGACTCTACCACCGAGAGCCTTAAGCGTTATTTACCTAAATTGATTAAACAGTGGCTACTGACTGAGCATCCTGCACTGCCGTTTCATGAGAGTTTGTTTGAAACAGACATTGAAGACGCAGATGTTTGTGAGCAAGCGTCTGACACTCCTAAGCTCAATTTGAATGAAAGCGCAGCTATCCACACTGAAAATAATATTCAAGACAACAGACTTATTGATAATGCAGATGAGTTAGATGTTCTTTTGAATAAAGCCATGCGCAAAACCAAGCTTGCGCAAAAACGTCAGTTTCCGCCTGCGCCGCTTTGGCAAGCGGTGTTTCATACCTTAAAGGGCAGAGCATTTAGTGAGCATGCAGAACTGGTTGGCTTGCCTACCAAAGCACAGTACGAATCAATCGCTCAGCTGCTTGGTCAATCTCTAGGTCAGTTAGGACAAGTAGACAATCAAACCTTAGCTACATTGGCTGAGATGTTGTCACTAGAAGCGACAGCTGTATCCAGTGATTCTGCTGATATAGATGATGCTACTAAAAGGTCTCTTGCCGATACCGTATTTAACATTGGGGAGATAGACGTTGAAGGGGTATTGGCGTATCAAGTGCGTCATCCGGCCAAGGCATTTTTGCGTACTCAAAAGGTGCACGTGGTGCAGGGCGAGGAAGCGATGGCACATCAAGAGCCGCTATTCCTAGATAATCTGACGACTTATCAGATTAAAGAGTATTTGATTAATGAGTTGGCGAGCGATGCAGCCAATAACAGTACCGACAGCACAGCCACGCAAGACAGCCCAATTCTAATGTATCAAAAAATCATGCCAGCAGGTGTGGCGCGCCAAACGACCTTGCCCAATCAACAACAAAAACTGCAACAGCAATGTCAGGAATTTAAAGAGCAGCTAATTGCTAATGGCTTGGATGATACCCAGATATTGGAGGCGAGAGAGATAGGCGGTTTGCAGCTACTGACCCCAACCACCGAGCACCCCGTTCAGCTAGCGCTAGCATCCGTGCTAAGTCATGCTGATAGTGAAATATGGCACAAGCTATTACCCCAATTCATTAAGATAAAAGGCTCAGTACCAATATTAGTACCAACATCAGTAGCAATAGATGCTAATAACCATCGCTCTAACATACAGGCAGGTGTGTCCTATGCCGAGCAATCACCCAAGCAGTGGTTAAACATACTACCCAATTCTGCTAGCCCTAAGCATTTAATCAAGTTTTGGTTGTCGCATCTGTATTGGCAAGTTGCCAGACGCACTACTGCCGAGCAAGTAGCACTAAATGATGGCGTAAGTATTTGGCGTTTTAATAAGCTCAGCTCACAAGTCAAAAAGTACGAAAAAACAACCGCCTTTAAGCTAAGCCCTATTGTGTATGAAGATGCCGTAGCCGAGCTAATAAAATGGGCGATGTTTGGCAAGCTAGTCGGTCAAGTGCCGATTACCTTATTGCCAGAATATGCGCTCAGTTATCTTGATAAGTGTGCAAAAGCGGCAGAGAGTGAAGATGAGAGCGGCAGTTATTGGCCAAAACGCGCAGATTTCTCAGATTGGCTAAGACCTAACTATCATGTAGACACGGTATACGATACCTGCTCGCAGCATACTATTTGGCAATATGTACTGCGTGATCAAGACGCCTTTAAAGCCCTATCAGCAGCATTAACGACGTTAGCACAGCCGCTGTATGAGCCGATGTTTACTGCCCTACAAGGTTTAGATAGTTAGCTGGCTAGTTGGTTATTCAAAACGGTTCGTTTTTTGCCCTTTGGCTTAATTAATAATAAAAAGTGTACGCCCATATGACAGAATTTACCGCCACCACTAACATGATGGACATTTCTACCCAGCCACACTCATCTGATGAGTACCTGAGTGAATCGCCTCACTCATTTGATACATATCAGGGTATGACTGACAGTGAGTGTATGGATGACGACATGACTAAGCCTAAGAATAAGGCGGATGTGATACCAGCGGTTGATGTTGCATTGACGGGTCGGCATCTTATCGAAGCGTCAGCCGGTACGGGTAAAACGTGGACACTAACTGGCATTGTACTGCGTCTGTTGATTGAAGCACGGCGTGCGCCAGAGCAAATTATCGCGACGACCTTTACCCGCGCCGCTGCAGCTGAGATGCGTCAGCGCATTCATGATCGTTTGGTGGATTTTTATCAGCTGCTGCAATGGGTGAATAGCCTGAGTGCTGACCCCGCTAATAAAGAGAGTTTGTATCCGCATATACTACAGGTGACACCTGATAGTGATAAGGATAAGCAAGCAGTCAATAGCTCAAATACGGATTCAAACGCTGAAACAGATGTTGATGAACTAAATCAAGACGTTGTTTATAACAACGTTCATGACAAAAAAGCCGCTGCTGAAAAGCGCGCACAAGCAAAAAAAGATCGTGAGGATTGGCTGATCGCTCAGGCTAAATATGTGCGCTTAGATGACATCATGCAAGACCCTATTAATCTGCATTTGGTCGGCTACTTGCTTGATCATGTATACAGCTATCCAATGACAGAGGCCATTCGACGCACGGCGCTGGTATTAACCACCTTGGATAAGCTGTTTGTCGGCACCCTTGATAGTTTGGCGCAAAAATGGTTGAAGGAGTACAGTAGCGAGACCGGTCATCAGCAAGGCATGGCTATTATTGAAGACAGCAGTATTGAGCAAGTGACTGACAGTATTGTTCATGATGAGCTGCGTCAGTTTCAAAGTAGGCTGTATCATGAGCAGCCTAAATTGTATGCATTGATGGATCAGCAAGGTAAGCTGACGGCGGTTGGCGATCATAAAAGTTATGTGACTCGGTCGCTGAATTTTATCTCTGCGCCGATTAATGAGGTTGTGAGCAGTGATTTTTCTTTTGAGGGTTATGAGCGGCTTATCCGCAGTATCATTGAGCGCAGTGACGAGCTTGATGCTTTCTTTAAGCCTGACGGCGAATATTATGAAGTTCCCAAAGGACAATTGCAGAATAACAGAGAGTCTTGGCCGAAAATAATTCAAGTGTTAGAAGAGTCTGGTCCCGCCGCTTACAAGTTTATATCAGACACAAAAACTTATACTGGGAAGTTAATCGAAGCTTTTGAGAAGACTGATGATATAGGCAAACAGTTCTACAAGCCAAAAGACGGTGAAAGAGTTAATTTAATATTTAATGAATTGCAGGTAGTTCGTGACTTCAAACGGTATATTGAAGAAAGTAAGACGCTTGATGAATACGTCATTACTATTTTAGCTAATCTAAATCGCCATATCGTGCTTGCGGTTCGTGACAGGCTACCGATTATCTTAGAAGAGCACGGTGAGACCACATTTAGCTTGCAGATGGTACGTTTGAACCAAGCATTAACGGGTCGGCAAGGAGAGAAGCTGGCACGTTATATTCGTCATCACTATCCAGTGGCATTGATTGATGAGTCGCAAGACATCAATGGCGAGCAAGCCATTATGATTGAAAGTATCTATCTGCCGAAGCGTAAACGTAAACCGTCGGCCAATGACAAACAGGCTACTAATAAAGCCAACCATGAGTTTTTATTATTGGTTGGTGATCCTAAACAGGCCATTTATGGGTTTCGCGGCGGTGATGTCGCCAACTACAATTATATGAAAGCCCAGTTTGACAAAAGCAGCCTTTGGACGCTTGATATTAACCGTCGTTCAAACGCCAGTGTGATTAATGCCCTAAACTGCTGGTTTGGTATGCCTGCGCCAGTGACTAATGAGAATAGGCTCGCACAGTTAGGTAGTGGTATTTATTATCAACACATTACAGCACATAAAGAAGAAAATCAGCTGTCTTGGTTTAATGAGCCAGACATACTAAACAGTGACCTAAACAGCGACTTAGTAAATGACGTGCTCTCTGCTCAGCCAGTGAGTGTGTTGCACCTGCCTTATGATAAAGACAAAGAGCTTGAGTACGATGAGCATGAAATCACAGCGCGTCATATTGCGACCTTACTCAGCAGTGGTCAGACATTAAAAGGCAAACCGATTCAGCCGAGTGATATCGGCGTGCTGGCACGTGCCAAAAAAGATTTAAAACGGGTTGAAGACGAGCTAGTAAAACTCAATGTGCCGACCTTGACCACCAGTGATGTCAGTATCTTTGAAACCGTCATGGCAGAAGATGTGGCAGCGCTGCTGAGTGCCATGCTATACCCGTATCGTCATGACATGATTAATCGGGTGCTGACCAGTCATCTATATGGTCTGAGTATCAAGAATGTCAAAGCCATGATGACTGACCATGAGTTAGGGGCTGTAGATTTAAATAGCGTTAATACAAAAGCCATTGATAATCAGAAAAGCTATCAAGACTTTATTAGCTATTTAAAAGAAGGCACACAGCGTTGGCAGCACTTTGGCATATTATCGGCCATGCATTACTTGTTAGATCAAAGCCCTATGCAGCCGCAAGGCGTTTGGCAAGCATTAGCAGCGCATCCAGAAGGCGCGCGTCATATTATGGATTTGCGTCATGTGATGGATATCTTGGCACAGTATGGTATCGGCATGGGTGAATATGAGCTGCTAGCCTGGTTTAGACAAAACATAGATACCGCTCCTAGCAGTGATTGGGCTAAGCAGTATCCGCTGCCTACAGAGTCTGGTGTGCAGATGATGACCATTCATAAATCAAAAGGGTTGGAGTTTCCCATTGTTTATGTGCTGGGTATGGGCGATGCCAGTAGGAAGTCAGGTAATAAAGAAGAGTATGGATTGTATCTCTATAACGCGCAACAAAACCCTAGCCAGCAAGATGATACTCAACAAGACGCTATTCAACAAAATAAGTCAGCGCTAGCTCAGCAATCGACAGGCAATCAGCGCCGATTCTCTCCTGTACAAGGCTCTGCGACCACAGAGGGCTACTATACCGATATTGAGACACAAGAGGGCTTTGATGAGATGCGCCGGCTTGGTTATGTGGCATTTACTCGCGCCAGTGAGCAGCTTTATGTGGTATTAAAAGATGCCTATAGAAATACTGATTGTAACTTCAGACCAGTGTGTTATTGGTTTGACTCAGAGGAGGCCAAGTTTGAGTTGCCAGATAGACTTAAAGGCACCATAGGTATGATTAGAGGGCATAAAGTCAATGATTTCTATAACGTTAATTGTGCTGCCGCTAAAGCAGGCGCATTAACGGATAATGGAGCGCTTGCCTCGATTAAGCCCAAAACCGAGCCTATTAAGTATGATGATTTTTCAGAGGTTATGAAAATCAATTACTTTTATGGTTGGGCTAAGACCAGTTTTACGGCCTTAGCCCGTCAGCTAGACGAATCAACGCAGACAATGGCTATTATGGATGAGCGTATTGATGATGCGATAGATATTGATATGACCGAAACTTCGGTTTCAGTTGTGCCATCACTGAATGATAATGAGTCTGCTGAGCAAGTCAATGAGTTAAGTCTCAAGCTAAAGGATGATATTCGTTTTACTTTTGTGAAAGGTGCCGATGCTGGTACATTTTTGCATGAGATATTTGAAAAAATTGATTTTAATAATAAATCGCAGTGGTCTCAGGTTATCGATAGAGCCATCAGTAGCTATCAGCTGCCGTTGGTGTATAGCAGTGCTGAAACCCAAAGCCGTCGATTACAAGCGAAGAAGCAAGAGCAAGGTAATGAGAGTTCATTTGAGACTGATTCATTTAATCCTGACTCGATAGATGCTAGCAAGCATGCAGCTCTCATTGGCTGGATTGAGGAGGTGCTACATACGCCGCTATTAGCGTCTAATCAACCGTTATACTCTATTGATGCAGGTCATAGGTTCGCTGAATTAGAGTTCAATATGGGGCTGTCAGAGCGTTTTAAAGCACAGGATATTAATAGACTCTTTCAACAGTACCTGCCTAATGAAACCGACAAACATGTCAATCTTGTTCCGCAAAACAAAGCGCATTTGTATCGTTATTTACGTGGTGAGATCGATTTGGTGTATGAGCATGCTGGCAAGTATTACGTCGTCGACTATAAGAGTAATTTTTTAGGAAATAGCCTAAGCGATTATAATGAAAACACCCTCAAGCAAGCAATGTCCAAAGCAGGATATTGGTTGCAAGCAGCGATTTATCAGGTGGCGTTGCATCGATTCTTATCTATGCGGATTAATGACTATGCAGGCAATGAAGATAAGTATTTGGGCGCGGTGGAGTATGTTTTTTTACGGGGCGTATATGATCCAGCTGCCTCGTTAGCTATTGAAGCAGAAGATGCTAATACGCTTGACGGTAGCAACTTAATGCACAGTAATTCAATAAAGCATAAATCAATAAGCAGTGCCCGCTATGGATTGGTGACTTGGGACATTCCTATTGATTTTATTAAAGCCCTAGATGCATTGTTTGGCATGTCAAGTTAGCAGGCTATACAAAATGAATTAGATAATAAATTTGATGCATAGAAATTACTATAGCAATCAATCATATAAATATAGAGAAGAACATACCATGAGTAATAATCTATGAATAATAATAAGAGCAGGGCTGCTATTAGCCTGCAAGACAGCTGGGCCAGTAATATCAGCGATTATATTTTGCTGCGTCGTCAGCAAACGCATGTGGCCTATAGCATGACAGATGCCAAGCTTAATGCTAGTAGTGCAAAAGTAGACAGAACACCAGACAGCGGCTTATTTACAGCCTTATTTACTATGTTGGCGACGCATTTAGAAGAAGGACATACTGTACTCACCATTGAGGAAACTGAGCATGAAGTACCGCTCAGCGGTCATATTAATGACGAGCTAGTGACACTATATGCTTGGCAACAGCAATTATTAGAGATGCTAGCAACGCCGATTATTGCCTTGATTGACACTCAAATAGAGGTTCAATCAGAGGTCGATATTACGGTTGAGCTATCAATATTTGTATTGCTAGAGACTTTATTTGCTAAGCAAGACCAGCTATGGGCGCAGCTGGCACTCAGTAATCATGAAAAAGAGATGTTGGTTAAGCGGCTGGATACAGTTGAATTATTATGTAAGTTATTAAAAAATAACGACTTATCGACTTTTACTAAGTTAATCGATGAGCACACTCTGTTCGCTAGCGTTAACGATAACGTCAGTAATAATGAGAATAAAAATAGCCTAAGCAAAAACAATCAACCTATCATTTATCAGCTTATCAATAACAAAGAGGCTGATAAACAACATACGACCATCACGTTTTGGTTACACCGAGCTTGGCAAGCAGAGTTCAACTTAGCAGAGCGCATCAACATTATTTTAGACCAGCAGGTAACACCGCTAGAGATAGCAATACCCAAAAACCTTCATGAGCATCAGATAAAGGCAATTAATGTCGCTAATAACAATGCCTTTAGCATTATTACTGGTGGTCCAGGCACGGGGAAGACCTACACCGTTGCTCAACTAGTGATTGCGCTGCAACAGGCGACGAAGAGTGGGGGAGATGTGTCTGAAAGCATTAGGTTCAGCACTGACAGTGCCAGTTTGGCATTAGCAGCACCAACTGGTAAAGCTGCACAGCGTATGCAAGAGTCTCTGCAGGCAGCGTTAGACGCAGCGAATGTTGAATTACAGTTGCAAGAAGCAAAAACTATTCATCGCTTGTTAGGTATTGGTCGGACGGGCAGACCGCGTTACGATGCTAACAATCCACTTGGCGAAGAGATTATCATCGTCGATGAGGCATCGATGCTAGGGGTTGAGCTGGCGAACTATCTTGTGAGTGCGGTAAAGCCTGGCGCAAGGCTTATATTGTTAGGAGATGCGAACCAGTTAGCCGCAGTAGATGCAGGGGCTGTATTGGCTGACTTGTGCCGCATACCGCAGTTACAACCCATTCATGCAGAGCTAACAGAGAGTCGTCGATTTACAGCAGACTCGGGTATCGGTAAGCTTGCTTATCAAATCAACAAAACAGAGACAGATACTCAAGCTATTTGGCAGTTGTTAAAGCATGATAAGGCACTGAGCTTTCAATATGTGAATAGCGTCAACACCTTGCAAACAGACACTTCTCTAGATAATAAGATAGAAAATAGCCTAAGCAAAAATATGAGTATTTCGAACCTCACTATGAATTACCATCCCTACCTAAATAAAATTAAATCATTACTGACAAATCAAATAGAAAAATCCATGCCAGAATCAGTTAAAAACACCATTACTTCATTAATGGAAACCTTTAATCAGTTTAGAGTATTAACTGCAGGTCATAATGGGGAGTGGGGCGACCACTACATTAATAACTATCTTACTCAATGGCACCTTACTGAGCTTAAGCTACCACTGGGTCAAAACACATGGTTTCATGGTCGTCCCGTTATGGTCTTACAAAACAATTATGAGCTAGGGTTGTTTAATGGTGATATTGGTTTTTGCTTGCAGACAAGTGATGATCGCAGTCGACTCGAAGTATTTTTTGAAAATAAGAAACAAGGGATTGCCGTCAATCTGCTTAATGAAGAGGTGATTGCCACCGCCTATGCAATGACCATTCACAAGTCGCAAGGGTCTGAGTTTGATCATGTGACCATTACCTTTGATAATAGTCATGCAAGATTGCTGAGCAAAGAGCTTATTTATACCGCTGTGACCCGTGCCAAAAAACAGGTAACCATATATAGTACGAAATCTGCTTTGGAAAAGGCCGTCCAGACACCCACTGAGCGCCATACGGGTTTGGCATTACAGTTTTAATAATACCAAACAACTTTACCGTTGACGCATACGCGTACTTAGTAAAAATAGTCCAACGAAAAAAGCACCCAGTGGGTGCTTTTTTATTGTTCAAACTAAAGACTGACTAAATTTTGTCTTCTTTAATAGCATAGATGCCAGGCAGATGGCGCAAGTAACCATGAAAGTCCATACCACAGCCATAAACATAACGGTCGGCGACATTAATACCGACAAAATCAACATCAAAATCGGCGACTTTACGATCATGTTCTTTATTGAGTAATACACAAGATTCAATAGTTAGCGGTTTTTCTTTACCTAACTCTTCTACGATAGCTTTTAAGGTAATACCTTCGTCAAAAATATCATCAATCAGTAATACGTGCTCGCCTTCAAGGCTAACATCAGGTTTGAATTTCCAATCAAGCTCATTGGTGCCTTCATTATCACGATAGCGTGAAGCATGAATATAATGCATACGATGATAGAAGGTTAAATGAGTCAGCAGCTGACCGGCTGGAATGAGTCCGCCATTCATAACAACCATAACGATTGGATTAAGACCAGCATAATGAAGGTTAAGTTGAGCGGCAAGACGCTCATAGGCCGCAGCTACTTCGATACTACTAATGAGGCATTCTGAGTTGCGCAGGGTTTTTTCAATTTCTTGATTACTGATTTGAGTCATGAGTTGCGCCTTCGAGGAAAAGTGCTGCTTATTTTAGCAAGCTTTGGTGATTTTGCCCAACGAGATATTACTTTAAAGCAAAAATAGTGGTTTATTTTTATCGTTATCTGATTAGTCAGCCATCTTTATAAGAAAAGGGCGGTAAAAACGAGCCAAACGATTTAATCCAGCATCAGGTAGCTGCGGCAATAGTTTGTTTAGGGCCATGCCCATACCCTTATCGATACCTACTTTAGCAACCGGAATAGATTTGCGTTTGATCATACCAAGCTTGAGTGTTTCAGTGAATTTGCTAATAAAATGATTAAGTGCTTCTTCATTCATAGTTTCAAGCGCAATTTTAAATTGACTCTTATCAACATTGTCAGGCGTAACCGCATCAAAACCTTCGATAATAGTATCAGCAGAAGCTTTAGGTAGTTCAAACCCAACACGGCGAACACCTTCATTATCAATAAACATGGTCTCGTTCTTCAAAAAATTAAAGCTTGGCATGATGTCTTCGTTTTTATCTTTACCAAGTAGTACGTTGAGTAGAGTCTCTGTCGCGCGCTCAATCGTATTTACAATCTTTCGCATGGATGCTTGGCGATCCGGATTTGGAATTACATCTATCAAGCTCACCAATAGATTCTCATTTAGCTCGCGGGCGATTTGCTGAGTGAGGTCATTGCGATAAGGATAGTAATCCACTTGTTCACCTGAAGTGATCATACGTTCAGCCTCATCAATCATATCATTCAATTTATCTGATGGTACAAATCCAAAATAGTATGTCATTTTATTCCTTATAGATACTTAATAGGATAGATAACTAATAAGTGTTTAATAAATACTTATTATCATATCCGGCGTCAGTATAGCCAAATTATCTGCGCGAGGACATCTTAAACCAATAAAATAATAGGTCGACGTCTGCATCCATTGACTATGTGCATAATTGGTGAAAATAGGGTATGGGTGTGAAAATATCAACAATGTATTTTAACAATTATTGATACCTATACAGTATTAGGGCTACGTTTACACTACTCAATAATGGACATTAGACGTTACATTTTATGTCGGATGGATTAAACTTAATGCGTTATATCCATATTTTAACATTCAATATTTCTTTATGTTTTACGTCAAAGCCGTCTTTATTTAATACAGTCTTAACGAAAAACATAATAATTACTTCCTGCCAGCATTAACTAGCTCACTAAGGCAACAATGGAATGAAAAAAGGACAAGAGGAGGTGTAAATTTCACCATCCTCGCCTTATCTAAGGAGAGATAAGATGAATAGCGCTATTGTATTATTATTTGGGATTGCCGCAATGCTTTGCGGATATTTGTTTTATTCAAAATTTATCGCGACCAAGATCTTGGCGTTAGATAATAGTCGTCCCACGCCAGCCCATACGATGAAAGATGGGATAGATTATGTACCTACCAATAAATATGTATTATGGGGACATCATTTCACCTCTGTAGCAGGTGCTGCGCCAATTATCGGTCCTGCCATCGCAGTCATTTGGGGCTGGGTGCCAGCTGTGCTTTGGGTGGTATTCGGAACGATCTTTATGGCTGGTGTTCATGATATGTCCGCCATATGGGCGAGTATGCGTAATCGTGGTCAGTCTATCGGCTCTATCGCTGGTACGGTCATGGGCACACGCGTACGTAGTCTGATGATGGTTGTTATATTTTTATTATTACTAATGGTCAACGCTGTATTTGGTGTCGCTATTGCTAATATGCTTATCAAAACGCCATCAGCGGTATTACCAGTATGGGGAGCATTAATTGTTGCCTTCATCATTGGTCAATGTATTTATCGCTATCAAATGAGCTTGGGTTGGGTGTCAGTAATTGGGGTTGTTGCTCTTTACGGTCTGATTTATCTTGGCCCTATGTTCCCAGTCGTATTACCTGAGACTATTTTTGGACTGCCAGATAATGCTGTCTGGATTATTATTCTATTCACCTATGCCGCAATTGCTTCGCTACTACCAGTATGGATGCTATTGCAACCACGTGACTATATTAATGGGTTGCAGCTATTCGTCGGTTTGATTCTGTTGTACGCCGCTATCTTTATCTCAACGCCTAACATTGTCGCGCCAGCAATCAATACTGACTTACCGATAGGCACACCGTCAATAATGCCATTATTATTTGTGACTATTGCTTGTGGTGCTATTTCAGGATTCCATGGATTGGTGGCGACAGGTACAACTTCTAAGCAAATTGACAAAGAAGAAGATGTACGTTTTGTTGGTTACTTTGGTGCACTTGGCGAAGGAATGTTGGCATTAGGCGCCATTCTTGCTGCTACTGCAGGTTTTGCGACCCTTGGTGATTGGCAAGCAGTTTATCAAAAATTCGGTGACGGCTCGGTTGGAGCATTCATTGATGGCGGCGCGGCGATACTCAATGCTGGTGTCGGTATCGATATGGTATTGTCACAGACGATGCTTACGGTAATGGCAGCACTATTTGCCGGGACAACAATGGATACTGGTGTTCGTCTGCAACGTTACATTTTCCAAGAGTTTGGTGAGTTCTATAACCTTCCAATTTTAAGTAAAAGCGTGGTCGCTACCTTGCTAGCAGTTGGATCCTGTCTATTATTGGCATTTGGTGCGGGCGGTATTGGCGGTGAAGGCGGCATGATTATTTGGCCACTATTTGGTACTACTAACCAGTTGATGGCGGCATTAACACTCATGATCGTAACCGTTATCTTATTACGTAAAGGCAAACCGGTTTGGTATACCTTAGCGCCTTTGTCGTTCTTATTAGTCATGACGGTTTTTGCATTGTTAATCCAGCTTAAAACTTTCTATACCGATGGCAATTGGTTGCTTATTATTATGGATATCGTCATCATGATTGCAACGATTTTGGTTACTTTTGAGAGTTTCTCTGTACTGCGCCGTGAATGGTCGCAGCATAAAGGTAAAAATGAGAATTAATTAAATCTGAAATATTTGAGCAGAACAAAACGCTAGCAATTGCTGGCGTTTTTATGTTGTGAGATATTGCATTGTAGGGTGTGGTTAGCGCAGCGTAACCCACCACTTAATGATATTATCTAATAAGTGAGTTCTTAAAATTAAGGCAAAACTATGGACGATATAAAAAATGACAAGCCTTTATGGCAAAGATTCCTAGCAGGACTTAATGAGTTCTACCATGCACCATATCGGCAAACAATGGCACGCGCTGCACGCGATGAAGAAGATTTATTTATGCTAATGATGTTCGCGGAGAGCCTCGGCATTGATAACCCAGCCAGCTTTTATACACTTGAGCTACAACCGCTTTTTTTAGAAAATTTCCATGAATGGCATACACGAATGGGTATGGAGAAATGCCCCTTTGATCATGTCGGCTGTTGCTAGTTGGGTGACTAATTAGATGGTTAGAAGTAACTATAAATAATAACTATAAGAAAAAACATACAAACATAAAATGGGATGGGAAAGGATTATGGCCTTACAACCTTTAAATGCATTGGTCACCCAGCTAGCTGCTCAACCGATTATATTTGTTGGTGGTAAAGGCGGTGTTGGTAAAACAACGACAGCCGCCGCACTTGCCAGCCATTATGCTACTCAGCAAAAAAAGACTCTCATTATTTCCACTGATCCAGCGCATAGTTTGGGCGATGTATTAAATGTAGCGCTCAGTAACGAGAAGACAGCAATTACCCCTTACCTTGATGCGCTTGAGCTCAATCCAGATATTATCGTTGATAACCATTTTGCACAGGTCGAGCGTACCATCAAAGGTTATGCCAATCCTGACATGATGCCCAAGATTCGTGAGCATCTACGTCTGTCAAAGTCTGCGCCCGGAGCACAAGAGGCCGCCATGCTCGAATCGATGTGTCAGCATTTGGTGGCGGCAGCGGATGCTGGCTACGAGCATATAATCTTTGATACCGCTCCAACTGGGCATACCTTGCGCTTATTAGTATTGCCAGAGATGATGGGAGCGTGGACAGATGGATTATTAGCCCAGCAGCGGCGGCAGTCTAAGTTACGCTCGGCAGCGACGAGTTTGGATTTAGATAACAACAATTATAAAGACAATGATAAAAACGACGTCTCAAACCCCTTTGCTAAGCAAAAGCCAGATCGCTGGGAGCAGGCAGTATCTGTCCTAGAAAAACGCAAGCAGCTGTTCCGTGAAGCAGGGTTGTTACTACATGATCGTAAGCAAACAGCCATTGTATTGGTAATGACTGCTGATGTATTGCCATTGGCCGAAACTAAGCGCGCCATCCAGCAGTTAGAGGAAACCAAACTCACGCCAGCGGCAATCGTGGTCAATCAGCTGATAACGCCTACGCAAACCGATGAGTTTTGGCGCAAACGTGCAGACAGACAACAAGGGTTGATGAAAGAGATAGAAAGTAATTTTACAAACTATCCGATATATCCCATTTATTTACAGCAGACAGACGTACGCGGTAGTGAAGCTTTGAGTGAGTTATTGAGTTAGATAAGTTATTGAGTTAAATCTGACTCTCAACTTAGTATGGACTTTAGTAGGGTTCATTCCATACTCCATTATAATTTGATAGGTGCTTAGAAAGCACCCTACGCTCTAGAGAGAGTCATCAATTAAAACCGTTACTCACGATCATGACTATGCGCCTGCAATTTACTCGCAAGTGACCATGCAGCATCAATACGCAAACTTTCCGCTTGCTCTGACTTACCACTACTGAGTGACGACCATTGCGGCTTGCCACGGGCTTTTTTTAGCTCACTTGGCAGTTTATGGGTAGGCCAAGGGGTAATCGGGTTGCTTTCATCATCACTAAGTTCAACATTGTCATCAGTCGTGATTTGCTCTTTTGCGTACAGGAGCTGCGTCGCATCAGTTGCAGCGTGACCACGATGACGCACGGCAACTAGTAAGTCCATAGCACGGGTAGCAAGAAGGGTTAGGGTAGCGGGATCAATATACAAACGCTTCACACCGGATAACTTATCAGCGATACTACCCGTATTGGACAACAGACCGCCTGCAATACCACCTATCGCGGCACCCAATCCTAAAGTCGTACCCAACGCTGCCGCATCAATACCCAATCCCAATAACGCGCCAGCCGCCGCACCAGAAGTCGTACGAATACCATAACTTTTGAGCAATTCAGGATCAAATGGATCTTGTTGATAGGCTTGCAACTCAAGTGGAGTCGCTGCTACAGCATTATCGTAAAATTTATAAAGATTTAATAATTTATTCTGCATGCTACGCTCGCTTTGGCGAACGGCTTCTTGCATCTGCTGCAACACAGGCATCGGGTCATCATCTTCATTAATTTCTTGGACGAAGGCGGCGACATTTAATAAAAAATCCGCAATGATGATATTCGCCTCATCGTACAGACGTGCCCAGTTTTCAGTCCGGCGCTGCATCAATTGCTCAAGCATTTCAGCATGAGTAAGCATAGTCGCTAAATTCTGCCAAAGTCGCATTTCATCGGCAAATTCAAAAGCCACAGAATCAAAACGGGTGGATATATGCAAATTACGGCGCGCCAGCATGGTTTGCCATTCATCGATATTGGCATCCTGACTATCAGTGAAGTTAAATACGGGCATAACCGGAATTGCTGCCCACGACAAAATGGTTAATTCGTCTTTATACTTACCGAGCACAGACTCACGCGCATCGACCACATAAATGGCCATATCACTTGCCAGCAGCTGGCGGATAACTTTAGCTTCTTGGCTATAATCCTCACTGCTACCTAAAGTGTCACCACCCTGCGCATTGTCTGCTGCCAAAAATTGTTGTAAACGCTCAATACCATCACGGCGACTGGCAGTATTATCCTCCAGCCAATCCATCAGGCCAGACGCATCTTCCAAACCCGGCGTATCGTACAAGGTGACCAGCACTTCGCCCGTTTGGTTATCCGTTAATTGCGCACGCTCAACATGACGAGTAGTTGCAGCCTCATTTTTGACTTCACCAAAATAGACATCACGTAGCAAGGTACGCAGTATTGAAGTCTTACCCGTATTGGTATGACCAACGACTGCCAATTTTAATGGCTCGTCACTGGCAATTGTGGTTTTACTGGTTGTTTTGGTAGCGTCTTTTGGTGACGTTGATAAAACCGATGAATCGATTAGGCTACTATCCGTAGTAGATTGACCAGTATTACTCGCACTCTGTTCTTTACTGATATCAATAGGTGGCGTACCCTCAATAGGTTTGGTAGACGAATTGGACGCATCATAAGCCTTATCCGCAAAAAGGCTCTTCGGCTGACTGTCAGAATTATTATTGTTATTATTCATGATAGGGTCTTATATTAAATGTTATTGGTCGATTGCGGCTTTCAGTTGTCGGATAACAGCACTTAATAACATCTCGTCAATCTCAGTTAGCTCATTTAATCCGTAATCATAAGTTTTTAAGATCATCGCTTTTTGATCTTGAGTAAGGTGCACTGATATATCACCATCTTTTATCATTCCTCGATAATCTTCTAGCGTTACTTTTCTATTATCTTTCATGTCCAACCTCCTCTTGACTGTCGATTTGGCAAATACTCTATGAAAAA
Organism: Psychrobacter sp. ASPA161_9; assembly: GCF_051970275.1. Lineage (NCBI taxonomy): Bacteria > Pseudomonadati > Pseudomonadota > Gammaproteobacteria > Moraxellales > Moraxellaceae > Psychrobacter > Psychrobacter sp. ASPA161_9. The sequence continues at coordinate 218,399 of NZ_JBEFNI010000001.1, forward strand.
ATCACTCTTTTTCATACAGATACATCCTCATCTATAAGCCATTGTAACCAAACGCCCTTATAGGGTCTATATAAGCGATGTTATTGCTAATCAGTCATTTTTAAACGGCACTAGGTGGACGAAACAATACTTTAAGCTTGTTCTTTAATCCTTTGGTACGGAAGAAGCGTTGCCACATACGATAAAATACGCCAAATATTAGGCTGATAATATTATCGTGACTGGCTTCACCTACTGCGCCATATTTCACTGGGTTATTAACCGTATCTTCTTCTACGTAAGTGCCAAACCAACGATCAAAAAGTATAATAACGCCACCATAGTTTTGGTCGATATAGTCGCCATTGGTACCATGATGCGCACGGTGGTTGGATGGAGTATCAAAAATATATTCAACCCACCTAGGGAATTTGCCAACCGTTTCAGTATGAATAAAGAATTGATAAATCAGATCAAGCGCGTAGAAGAAGAAAACCCAAACCGGATGGACGCCAAGCAGCATCAGCGGGACAAAGAACAACCACCAGCCTGTGATTGAGTACAATAAACTTTGGCGCATAGCCGTTGATAAGTTCATTTGATCGTCGGAGTGATGTACCACATGCGCTGACCAAAACCAGTTGACACGATGTGAGCTACGATGGAACCAGTAATAGCAGAACTCGACCGCGACAAATATAGGAATGGCCGTTAGCCATGTGACTTCAATCGTAAACAAGCGATATTGATATAACCACAAGCAAATAGGCAGCACGACAAGTGCTTGAATAATCAGCTCAAAGCCTAAATAAGAGCCACCTAAGCTAAAGTTGGTCATGGCACGACGCCAACCAAAGGCAGAACCGCGCCCACGCTTAGATTGATAAAACCATTCCGCTAAAAACAGTAAGAAAAACGGTCCACCTGCCAGCGGCAATAGCCACTCTTGCCAATGTGCAGGTAAGATACTCGCCAGCATGGGCTGCCAAGACTCAGGCGCGATGGCTAAGATACTCTGATTGATCGTCTCTTTGTAAGCATCTAAAGTCTGTCCGTACTTGCCTAAACTTATTAGACCGTTACTACTATTATCTGTCATTGCCATAACATCCTACCGCATATCTACCATTGTGGTCATCCTTGACTCTTTAATATAAGCTTGACGCCTTACAAAATCAGCATTGCTTATGAACGCATGCGTCATCTGCAGTCGGTCTTATATAAAAATGATATAGGATAGGGCTGCTGGTATGGATTTTTTGCAGCATCTGTCTACGCAGGCACAGTAAGCAAAGAAAATTTATATCAATAGCACCTCATAATGAACCACTATGAACGATTCTCTACCAAGCCAATATTACGTGCGGATAATGCCGTTTGCCATTGTTGATAACGGATAGCCTGAGGAGATTTTAGATCAGTAGCCACTACAGATGTTGAGATATTATTGATATCGGCGCTATCCATTCTGTCATTATTTAACAATTGAACGATAAGGCCATGTTTTGCATGAGTAGCAATGCGGTCAAGCTTACGCAGGGTGCCACGATCGGGCAATGCCTGGCTATGAATACCTAGCAATACTTGTACTGGATTTTTATCTAAATAAGTCGTTAGGCGATCCATATCATCACGGTCATCAACGATACCGAAATTTTCAATCTCACTATCACTATTCGTATCGTTAAGACCTACTTGCCACCAATGATCCTGCTCTGATGGATACTCAAGTAGTGCAACCAGCTTTTTGCCAGCACTAACGCTCGCCTTTGGTGCTACCGGTGCTGGCGCTTCATTGAAGTCATCGGCATCTACTACTTGACGCTGCCAAAAGTTAATAATCTTTTGATAATAGGGGAGTTTGATATCCAAGCGCATTTTTTTGCGGCGAAACATTAGCGCACAAAATCCCCAAGCGATCGCACGCGGGACGATACCATACATAATTAGGCTACCAATTAACAAGCCTGCCCATTGCCGCGCGACAGATAATGGCATAGCATCTGTTACGAGTCGGCTCTGCACAATAGCAGCATTGTCCGGCACATCAAAACCAACCATACTTGGTAGCCAGCCAAGCACTTGGGTCAAGCTAATCAGCGCCTGATCTGATAATAACGTCGACTCCCAGCTAAAACTATACTGACGCACAATCAATAAAAAAATGATCGCAAACATCATTCCTGTCAACGTTGCCAGCCACAATTGGTGACTAAACCGACCTAGATACCAACGCATCCCGCTATGCTGCAATTGACGCTCGTACAATTCCACTGCCGCCTTAGTGACATCGTCCTTACCGCGTATCAGATAACTAGGACTAACAAAGTTTGCAAACCAACTGGGAGACTGTCGACCTTGATTAATCAGTGTCATCACTAGCCAGCCACCCAGCATAAGTGTATGAAAACCCAGCAGGCAAACCAACACATAGAAAAAATTGACCACGTTGGTCTGCAATAAAGTAAACAAGCCCAAAAATCCTGACACGCACCACACGACACTCATGACTACCATGATGCCTTTGATACGGCCGTCAATTTTCCCTAACACCCGTGCAAGATTGCCATTGCTGTCGATACGCGAAGCTCGACGATGTAGCTTTTGAATAGGCTTACCGTCTTCTACCTGTAGTTTTTCAGTCACCAATAAAGGATCAGTTGTGAAGACATGCTGCTGAGTCTCAAGCGTACGTACCAGCTCAGTTAATTGGTCTTGGGGTGATAGCATGATGGGAAGATATCCGTGTCAGTGAAACAAACATTAGGTCATTTAAATGAATAGTTATTCAAGCGTATTGTAGCGTATTTGGCAAGATTATTATTTGTGATTATCCATGCTTATCTAGGCAAAAATAAATAGTATTTTTACTTTGAGGTGCGGATGGAATAGTGCAGACAATAGGACTATTTATAAAAAATTAATGATACTCATCAAGTATTTATCGCCTATTTCTTGGTAACATGTTCATTTAATTAGAAAAACGCATTTAACATTGTGCTGATTTTTAGCAAGGAGAAATAATGTCTAGAACCATCAGCAAACTAGCAAAAGAAATAGGTATCAATATAGAAACCGTTCGTTTTTATGAGCGTAAAGGACTAATTAAACAACCTATTAAACCTATGCAAGGTTATAGGCAGTATCCAATAGAATTGACTCCGTACCTAGGTACATATAATACACTTGTGTCATAACTTAACGAGGTATTTATATGGAGCAGAAACAATCAAACCTTCTGATGACAGTTAAGCTTGACGTACCAACAACGAACTGTGTGACATGCCTGATAACAGTCACACATTCACTAAAGAAGGTCGATGGTGTTAAAAAAACCGAAGTCACTTATAGAACTAAATCGGCTGTGATTATATATGATGACACCAAAACCAACGCAGAAATCTTAATGAAAGCAACAACCAATGCGGGTTATCCGTCTACATTAAGAAGATGAATTTTAACTATGGATAAAGATACATTATTATTCCGATTTGGAATTATAAGCACCATAATTGTCGCTTTGTGCTGTTTTACTCCTATTCTTGTCATTTTATTAGGTGCTGTAGGTCTTGCTTCTTTAACAGGATATTTGGACATTGTTTTACTTCCGGCACTAGCATTTTTTGTCGTACTTACCATTTACGCACTGTATAAAAAAAATTCAACAGATAAAAACCTCTGTAATGATGATAAAAAAAAGGATGAAAAATGATTAATGATGAAGTTTACACATCAGATGTTACTGATATAAAGGTAGCCATGCATATAGCTATCGTTGGCAGTGGCTCAGGTGCTTTTGCTAGTGCTATTAAAATGGTAGAGCTTGGAGCAAGAGTAACCATGATTGAAGGTGCTAAAGTGGTTAGTGGATCTTGTGTAAATACAGGTTGCGTACCATCAAAAATACTTATTCGTGCTGCACAATTAGCGCATCAGCAACGAGATAATCCATTTAAAGGACTAAAAAACAGTCACCCTCAAGTAAACCGTTCTCTAATCTCTCAACAACAGACTGCACTTGTCGATGAATTACGTGATACCAAGTACATTAGTATTTTAGAGTCAAATCCAGCAATAACCTTATTAAAAGGTTACGCACGCTTCGAAAATGAAAATACGTTGCTTATAAAAAAGCCTGATGGTTCAGAAAAAGAACTTCGCGCAGACCGTATTTTAATTGCAACGGGTGCTACACCGATTATCCCACCAATTAATGGTTTAGCAGACACCCCGTATTGGACATCTACAGAAGCTTTATTTGCTGAAGAATTGCCAGAGAGCTTACTGGTAATCGGCTCATCGGTTATTGCCCTGGAAATTGCCCAAGCCTATCATCGTTTAGGGTGTAGTGTGACTATATTGGCACGCCATACGTTATTGTATGCAGAAGAGCCTTTATTAGGCGAGAGATTAACAGAGTGTTTTGAAAGAGAGGGTATTCAAGTATTAAATAACACTCAAGCAAGCAGCGTCAGCTACGATGGAAAATTCTTTTCATTAGATACAAATGAAGGCGTTTTAAGCGCTGATAGGTTACTTATTGCTACTGGTCGTCACGCAAATACAGCTCAGCTCGGATTAGAGAACGTAGGTGTTGCGATACAAAAAAATGGAGCTGTTATAGTCAATGATAAAATGGAAACATCAACAGCTCATATTTATGCTGTAGGTGATTGCTCTAACATGCCTCAATATGTTTATGTAGCAGCTGCAGCAGGTACTAAGGCAGGTGTCAATATAATGGGTGGTGATGCAAGGCTAGATTTATCTACGATGCCTGCGGTTATCTTTACAGATCCACAAGTCGCAACAGTTGGATTAACTGAAACTCAGGCGGTAAACGCAGGATTTGAAGTGATTAGTCGAGTGTTAGATATGGAAAATGTGCCTAGAGCATTAGTTAATTTTGAAACAGATGGATTTATCAAACTGGTCGCTGACAAACCAACAGGTAAAATCCTTGGCGCACAAATACTCGCTCATGAAGGTGGGGAGTTAATTCAAAGCGCTACACTCGCTATTCGTAACAATATGACAGTAGATGACCTCGCAGGACAGCTATTTCCATATTTAACGATGGTCAAAGGTTTAAAGCTATGTGCACAAACTTTTAGCAAGGATATTAAAGAGCTATCATGCTGCGCGGGATAACCTCATACGGCTATCAGACGTTACCCCGTATCTATTTTTCACTACTATCAATACTATTAGGCCTGTTAAACGTTGTATAAAATCGAGTTTTTATTGTCTTTCTTCATAAATTGTCTCTAATTATCTGCCATACACTATGCTATGTTAAAGATAACAATAGCGTTCATACTAAATGAAGTTAAAGAAGAATAATGAAATTGAAAAGGAAGGTGCCATATGGACAATAAAACCTATCTTATCATCGGCGGGACTGGCGGCATTGGTCAAGCGATGGTCAGACAGCTAGTACAAGCGACTGCTAATGAACAAGGCAGCAAAGATAATGACAGCACTCGCATTAAAGTCTTTGCCACTTACCATAGAAGTATTCCTGACTTTGAAGCGGATAATCTGCATTGGTTGCAAATGGATGTCAGCGATGAGAACAGTATTAAACAAGCTGCCGACGATATCAAGCAGCAGAGCACGCATCTTGATTGGGTTATTAACTGTGTGGGGCTGCTACATACTGAAAAATCACAGCCAGAGAAGGCACTTCGGCAAGTTGAAACGGAATTTTTCTTACAAAATATGCAAATCAATGCGTTAGCAGGCTTACTGATAGCCAAGCATATTAGGCCGCTACTTGCTAAAGCGCAACGCAGTGCTGATAAACCTGCAATATTCGCGACTATATCAGCGCGTGTGGGCAGCATTAGTGACAATCAGCTGGGCGGCTGGTATAGCTATAGAATGAGTAAGGCTGCGCTAAATATGGGTATGAAAAACCTAAGCATAGAATGGGGACGATCATTAAAAGACGTCTGTATAGTGGTCATGCAACCAGGTACGGTCAACACCCAATTGTCTGCACCATTTCAAGGTAATGTCGCTGATGGGCAATTATTCTCGCCAGCCTATAGCGCAGAATGTCTATTGGAGGTGCTGTCAAACATGACTACTGCCCAATCTGGGATTTTTGTCGACTGGGCAGGGGAGTCAATTCCTTGGTAAAGTAGGACTTGAAAAACTAAATTATTAAAACAAAAAAAGAGTGTGTCATGATTCAGTCAATGACACACTCTTTTGATTTATAGAAGTCTGTTCCATAAAACCTCAATTAATCATCGTCTAGTTAATGACAAATAAGTCCATAAACTCATTAACGGGCGTCTGCTCTAATCGAGCTTGGTCATCGCACAGCTCAATGATTTCGTCACAACGACTCTCGATAAAGCGGGTAGCTAGACTGGATCGGAATTTCGCTTCTAACACAGGGATGCCTTCTTCACGGCGTCGCTTGTGACCAATAGGATATTCAACAGCGACTTTATCGGTACTGGTGCCATCTTTGAAGAAGATTTGAATCGCATTGGCAATAGAGCGCTTGCTTGGGTCATGATAGTCTGCTGAGTAGCGCTCGTCCTCTTCTACCACCATTTTGCTACGTAGCTCATCAATTGATAGATGTTGCTCATGATAGTCGTCTTCATAGTTTTCTGCCATGAGATCGCCAGTTAGTAAAGGCACAGCGACCATATATTGCAGACAGTGGTCACGATCGGCAGGATTGGCAAGCGCGCCTTCTTTTGAGATAATTCGAATCGCCGAGTCATGGGTGGTGAGTACGATTTTCTCAATATCATCGATTCTATCTTCGATGCGTGGATGCAGAATGACTGCTGCTTCACAGGCAGTTTGTGCATGGAATTCAGCAGGGAAACTTATCTTAAATAAAATATTTTCCATCACATAAGTGCCAAAGTCACGCTGAAAGGTAAAGCGACGCTCATCTTCAGGTTTGAGTGCTAAGTCTTTATTGGTATGGCTAAATAGCACATCATAAAACCCCCATTGCGGGGCAGTTAACGCGCCAGGTATTCCCATCTCGCCACGACGCGTGATATCTACCAAGCGCACAGCACGACTGGTTGCGTCACCTGCCGCCCATGATTTACGGCTACCAGCATTGGGTGCATGGCGATAGGTGCGTAGCGCTTGACCATCAACAAGTGCTTGTGAAATAGCCGCCATAATACGCTCGCGTGGCAGGTCATATAATTTGGCGACGACAGCGGTTGATGCTAATTTGACTAAAAACACATGATCCAGCCCAACGCGGTTAAATGAGTTCTCAAGTGCTATTACACCCTGAATCTCATGCGCCATAATCATAGATTCAAGCACATCTCTTATGGTGAGTGCTGCGCGACCTTGGCTGACGTGTTGCTGACTGATATAGTCTGCTACTGCCAAGATACCGCCCAAGTTGTCTGAGGGATGCCCCCATTCGGCAGCAAGCCACGTATCATTATAATCAAGCCAGCGCACCATACAGCCAATATCAAAAGCGGCTTTAATGGGGTCTAATCGATGGGAAGTACCGGGGACGCGCGCGCCATTAGGCGTAATCTGATCAGCGCAATCGGGTCCTAGGTGTTTGGTACATTCAGGGAAGCGCAGTGCAAGTAAACCACAACCAAGCGTATCCATCAGACAGTAGCGTGCGGTATTCCAAGCATCAGCGCTATTTGGGGAGTCATCATCAATAGAGTAGTTGAGAACATAATCGGCGATTTTTTGAATCTCGTCGTCATATTCTGGACGGACATTGCTTTCTACATTAGACATAGTCGTTACCTCTTCCTTAAGTTAGCTACTTTTTTGACCATTGACCGTTTACCACGACCACCGTTTTCACGATCATAGTCATGACTCAAAAGTAGCATACTCAATAGGTAACAACAGTGACATAGTGTAAAAGAACTTTGTAGTTTGAGCCCTTGTAATCTAAGGTTTTATTGTGAGTTTAATAACATACGACTTATCATATAAATATATCTAAGTCATCAAGTAGATTAAGCCTGCAATGAACATAAGGCTCAATATCAACAGTAAAAAACTCAAAAGTTTGGTCGCAAAACCTGACCCTTCTGAGCCACCTAACTTCAGGTTCTTTGCTTTAGACTTTTTAATAATCGGCAAAATCATATCAACATGTTCGAGACCGTCTGTAAGATAAAACTCACTTGCACGCACGAACCCTAAAGATTCATAGAAGTTGAGTAAATAGGTCTGTGCTGAGATTGCAATGGGTTTTTTACCGTATTTTTTACGGCAGTGCTTAATGGCATGCGTCATGATTTGGCGCGCCAAGCCCTCACCTCTATACTTCGGTAATACTAATACTCTGCCGATTCTAGGCATTGGCAGAGTATTAGTAGCTGAGGTACTAGATTCAGGTGCAATAATGCGACAGTAACCAACCAGTGCTTCATCTTTATGCGCGACAAGATGTAGGCAGTCAAAATCCACCTCATCCATATCTTGATAAGCGCAGTTTTGCTCGACGACGAATACCTGCGAGCGCGCTTTTAGAATATGATAAAGATCAACTGAAGTTAGCTCGTCAAAGGTTTTTATAGAAAATTGACAGGTCATAGTTAATGGTTCTTAATGATTTAGACGCTTTTGATTTACTTTTACAGTGGTGGCATAAGGACTAATACCTTTATCCATAATTTTAATGGCTTCTTCATCGATATCATTATCAAAGTTATTAAAAGCATTGTGATGTCCTAACATAAAGCTTTGACAGTTGCTTATCCACTTATTTACTAAGGTTGTTTGTGATGACATAATTTGCGAATTTATGTTACTAATAGAGTCTAAAAAAGCTTTTTGTTTTTCTTCAACCATAGTGAATATCTCTTTCTGTTGCAATTTAGCATTCATAGGAGAGGTAGCAAGCAGCCAAATTCTAGAGGCCATAATTTGTGGAATAGCGACACACATCGTCATAGTCTTTTGTTGAAGCTTTAATGCATTTGCTGAGTTAGTTAACATTTTGATCCCAATTAAAAAGTAAGGGTAAAGGTAGTAAATGAGCCAGTATCTTAGATATGGTAGTCATCAACGCTAGGTAACTAATCAAATATTTCGTTTAAAATTTATATATTTAAGAGAGATATAACTAAAAATAATCCACTATTATATATACTTAACCCTTTAGTGTTTGACTAATTTTGTCCAAGTTCAAGCTATCAGACATGGCACTAAATATCTCAAAGTACTTACCACGTTTCTCATACAGCTCTTCATGTGTGCCCGTCTCAACCACTTGACCATTTTCTATGACCACTAAATCATCGGCATCGATAATTTGGGCAATATTGTGCGAGACCATAATCACTGTGCGATCTCTTTTAATCAGGTCTAAGCTCTTTTTGACTTGTTGACTGGCAATCGCATCCAGACTGGCCGTTGGTTCGTCTAAAAACACAATTGGCGGATCTTTTAGAAACATCCTTGCCAGTGCGATACGCTGCTGCTGACCACCCGATAAGGACTTTGCCGTACTCTCATAACCGTGAGCCAGCTTTATAACTTGCTCATGGATAGAGGCTTTTTTAGCAGCGACAATAATATCCTCATCGGTCGCGTCCATATTGCCATAACGGATATTTTCACTGATGGTGCCTGAAAAAATATGATTGCTTTGTAACACCAGACCGATGCGCTGGCGTAATTCATGGGTATCACAATCGGCTAAATTATGACCATCCAAGTATATCGTGCCAGCATCTGGCTCATAAAATTTCACCAATAAATTAATAATGGTGCTTTTACCTGCACCGCTTAAACCAACTAGCGCAGTAATACGATTGGGTTTAATGGTGAAGCTGACATCTTTTAGCGCCTGCGTGCCATTAGGATAAGTAAAATCGACATTTTTGAGCTCGATATGACCTTTTAAATTTTTACTGCTCATCCCATTGACATTTTCGACTTGCTCATCATCTTCTAAGATTTCGAAAAATCCTTCGGCATAAGTCAGCGCATTGTTAATTTGGTCATAAATGCGATGTAACTGGCGAATAGGGGCAGCGACGTTTTGAAATAGCATCACATGGAATAAAATCATACCGATGGTCATCTGACCATTCAAGACAAAGTAAGCAGTAAGCAGGATGATAACCACCACCCCAATCTGTTCAATAAAGGTCTTAACCGCATCATAAATAAAACCAATGCTACGAATTCTAAGCTGATTGTCGGTCATCTCTTTTTGAATCTTTAAGTGCTTCTCAGCCTCAATAGATTCACGCACAAAAGATTTGACCACGCTGATCGAATTAATTAATGAAATGACAAGCCCGCTCTTGGCTTCTCTAAAGCCGCGCATCTGCCTGCGAAAGCCTTGCAAGCGCCGCGCTTGCTTTTGACTGATAAAAAAGTAAATGGGTATGATAATAAGACCGACCAAACCGATCCAAAAGTTGGTCGAAAACATGATAATGAGTGAAACGATGGCGCTGGCAAACAAGGGCAGCATGTCGATAAAGAAGTTTTGCACTAAACTTGTGAGACTGCTGACACCGTAATCAATACGGGTTTGCAGTTTGCCACTGTCGTTTTCACTACTGGTATAAAACGCCATACGATAGGTCAGAATGCGCTCAATGATGCGCTGGGACAAATCACGTGACAGATTGATACGAATCTTTTCACCAAAAAAACGCTGACCAAAAGAGATAAAGATAGACAATATCTCTTTAGTCAGTAAAACGACACTAATGATACCGAGCATGCGCAGACCAGCCTCCCAAGGCTCGGCAAGGGTAGCGATTTCGGTCAAGGTATCGACAGTGTAGCGCAGTACAAACGCATTGACCTGTGCGGTAAAAGAGCCAAGCACCGTCAACACCAGCGTAGCAATGATTAATATTCGATAAGGCTTAGCAAATACCGCCAGCTTTTTAAGAATATCCCATAGCAAAGCTCTCCGTTCTTTTTTTTCGACCGGAGGCTTTTTATCTAATTGTACGCGGCGTGGAGGAGTACTCATAATATGAAGATGCTATCTAATTTCAGTTAAATCCCTATGGTTAAAGGGTTTCGTTTATTCGTATTGGTTTTTATATACCTTATAAATCGATAGCTATTATAAAGACTTTAATCAGCATCCCAAAATCTGTTAACTAAAAACTATCACTTGGTACAAAAACTTCACCCACCATAATACGACGAGCAGAGCGACTCATTGAGACTTTTTTGGCTTGCCAGCGTCCATCGACTTGTTCAGTTTTTCCGCCAACTAACAATGTGCCAGAAGGATGCCCAAAACGCACTTCACCTAACTGTTTTTCAGATTGGCCAGCGCTCGCTGCTTGATTAACGAGTGTACCTTGCGTGGTCGCTGCGGCGGCAATAGCAACTGCTGCTGTGCCCATCATCGCATGATGTAGTTGCCCCATACTCATTGCTCTTACCACTAAATCAATATCTGCTGCGTTAACTTCTTTACCACTGGACGCGGTATAACTTTGTGCAGCGCCAACCCAAGCAATTTTAGGAATATGCTGACTTGCCTGTGCCTCAGAAACATCTTTAAATAAGCCCATCGCAACCCCGCCTTTGGCACGGATTTTCTCAAGCTTAGCTAAGGTTTCGCTATCGCTATTGATATCACCCTGCAGCTCAGTACCAGTAAAGCCCAAATCTTCTGCTTTCATAAATATGGTTGGGATACCCGCACTGATAAAAGTCGCTTTGACGCTATCAGTTTCTAAACCACAACCAGACACATCAAAGTCATCGACTAGATTGTTTGTCGGGAACATATCACTGGAAGAGTCGACTGGGTCAATAAATTCAATTTTGACTTCGGCGGCTGGGAAGGTGACACCGTCTAACTCAAAGTCGCCTGTTTCTTGGACTTGTACCTTGCCTTGCTCATCCATGTATACAGGCACATGGGCGATAATGGTTTTACCAATATTCTCTTGCCAAATGCGGACTTCGCAGATGCCAGTACCATTTTCGGCACTTTCCGCTACTTTATTCGCATCAACCAAGCCCATATTAATCGCACAAGCACCAACTGCGGCAGTTAAATTACCGCAGTTACCTGCCCAATCAATCATAGGTTTGGCAATATTAACTTGTCCAAACAAATAATTAACATCGTGGTCTGCTTGCTTAGCCTTAGACAAAATCACCGTCTTTGACGTGCTAGAGCTACCATTACCTAAACCGTCGATTTGCTTACCATAGGGATCTGGGCTACCGATCACACGCAATAGGAAATTATCTCGCGACGCGCCAGCAACTTGGCAGCGCTCAGGTAAGTCAGATAGTTTAAAGAAGGTGCCTTTTGAGGTGCCGCCGCGCATATAGGTAGCAGGGACGGAGTGTTGTGGGGCGAATTTTGTTTTTGATTGGGTCATTGTTTATTCCTTATATCGGCTTATTAGAGTGAGGGTCGTTAATATACTATTTTTGTGGTAAAATACCACAAAGGTTAATATTTTGAATATGGAGAAAATTATGTCTACCGCAAGCATACGTCTTAATAAAGTGTTAGTTGATAAAGCCTATGCGATCTCAAAAGCACAACATCGTACCCCGCCAAAGCAAATAGAACATTGGGCAACCATAGGACAAATTATGGAAGATAATCCTGACCTATCCTATGAATTTGTTCGTCAGCTGTTGATTGCACAAGCAGAAGTCGATGCGGGTATGGTTGAACCTTACGAATTTGGATAGTTTATTTTGGACAAATAATGACTCAGTCTTTAAGTGTTATTCAATCACATAGTTTTAAAAAAGCAGTTAAGAAATTACATAAAAATCAGAAAGCCGACCTAGATGATGCTGTACGTGCCATCATTGATAATCCTAATTTGGGCGTGCAGAAGGTGGGTGACTTATCGTCCGTACGTATCTATAAGTTTAAAATGCTAAAACAGTTAACATTATTGGCCTATCAGATTGACGATGGTCAGCTTGTTCTCACTTTATTAATGATTGGCACACATGAGAATTTTTATCGTGATGTTAAATTAGTGCTCTGATTATTATATAGTGCTAGTGTCATTATTTTCATACCCAAATATTAAAAAACCGATGCCATATAGACAGTCTATACAACATCGGTTCTTTAATTACTTAAAAGTCATAATGCTTACGCAATATCTAACGTGCCATCGATAAACTCTTTGGCGAAGCGCTGTAACATACCGCCTGCGTTATACATTTTGACTTCATCAGCCGTATCCAAACGGCAAATGATAGGGGTTTCAGTTTTGCTGCCGTCGGCACGATTAATAACCAAGGTCATTAAACCGCCAGCAGACACTTCGCCAGTCACATCAAAAGTCTCTGAACCATCGATTTTTAGCGTATGGCGAGTCGTACCTTCTTCGAACTGTAAAGGTAGCGCGCCCATACCCACTAAGTTTTGACGATGGATACGTTCAAAATCTTCAGCGACTACGGCTTCCACGCCAGCCAAACGGACACCTTTAGCAGCCCAATCACGGCTTGAGCCTTGACCATAACCATCACCAGCGATGATGATAAGTGGCTGTTCACGATTCATATAAGTCTCAATCGCTTCCCACATACGCATGACTTGACCTTGTGGTTCAACTCTGGCGTATGAGCCTTGGATAATTTCACCATCATCGTCACGTACCATTTCATTCAGTAGTTTAGGGTTGGCAAAAGTAGCACGTTGGGCGGTTAAATGGTCGCCGCGATGCGTTGCATAAGAGTTGTAGTCTTCTGCAGGTAAACCCATCGTATCAAGGTACTCACCAGCAGCCGAGTCACCCAAAATCGCATTAGACGGTGACATATGGTCGGTGGTGATGTTATCACCCAATACAGCAAGTGGGCGCAAACCAGTTAAGGCATTTTTCTTGGCCATTTTGCCTTCCCAATACGGCGGACGGCGGATATAAGTGGTCATCTCGCGCCAGTTATATAATGGGCTTAATGCTTTACCAGTGTCTTTTTTGGCTTCATCAAACATAGGGATGTACACAGCATTGAATTGCTCAGGCTTCACGGCTTTGGCAACGATGGCATCGACTTCTTCGTCATCAAACCAGATGTCTTTTAGATAAACGTCATTGCCGTCTTGATCCTTACCTAATGAATCTTTTTCGATATCGAAACGAATATTACCGGCGATGGCATAAGCGATAACCAGCGGTGGTGACGCTAAGAAGGCTTGTTTGGCGTATGGGTGGATACGACCGTCAAAGTTACGGTTACCAGATAGTACCGCTGTACTGAATAAGTCGCGGTCGATGATTTCTTTTTCGATCTCAGGGTCTAATGCACCACTCATACCATTACAGGTCGTACAAGCAAAACCAACCACATCAAAGCCAATTTTCTGTAAATCAGGCATGAGTCCAGCTTCTTCTAGGTACATTTTTACCGTTTTTGAGCCTGGAGCTAATGATGATTTTACCCAAGGTTTGCGTAGTAGGCCTTTAGCATTAGCATTACGGGCGACAAGGCCAGCAGCAACCATGTTGCGAGGGTTAGAGGTATTGGTACAGCTGGTAATCGCAGCAATAATTACTGCACCATCTGGCATCAAGCCATCTTCTAGTTCAGGAAGTTTGTCACCCTCACCGTGAGCAATACCTTTAGCAACCAAATCCGTGGTTGAAACACGAGCATGCGGACGTGAAGGGCCTGCCATATTACGTACGACTGCTGACAAGTCAAATTCAAGCACACGGTCGTAAACGGCATTTTCCATACCATCTGCCCATAGACCTGTCTGCTTAGCGTACTGCTCAACCAGTTTGATTTGATCTTCACTACGACCCGTTAGGCGTAAATAGTCGATGGTTTGCTCATCGATATAGAACATCGCCGCAGTCGCGCCATATTCAGGCGTCATATTGGAGATAGATGCACGGTCACCAACACTTAATTGACGAGCACCTTCACCGAAGAATTCAATATAAGTAGAGACCACGCCTGCATCACGCAAGAACTCGGTCATTGCCAATACCAAATCGGTACCGGTAATGCCTTTTTGCAGTTTGCCCGTTAACTTGACACCAACATAATCAGGTAGGCGCATATAAGATGGGTTACCTAGCATCACGCTTTCGGCTTCAAGGCCACCAACACCGATTGAGATAACCCCTAACGCATCAACCATTGGTGTATGACTATCGGTACCGACTAAAGTATCGGCAAAGGCAACTTCTTCACCCGCTTTATTGTGTACGACTTGGACGACTGGCGACATTTTTTCTAGGTTAATTTGGTGCATGATGCCGTTACCAGGTGGTACGACGTTCACGTTATCAAAAGCATACTGGCACCAGTTGATAAAGTGGAAACGGTCATCGTTACGGCGCTCTTCGATAGCGCGGTTTTTCTCAAAAGCGTTTTCTTCAAAGCCTGCATGTTCAACGGCCAATGAATGATCAACAATCAATTGCGTTGGTACGATAGGGTTCACTTTGGATGGGTCACCGCCTTGCTCAGCGATAGCATCACGTAGACCTGCCAAATCAACAAAAGCGGTCTGACCTAAAATATCATGACAAACGACGCGAGCAGGGTACCATGGAAAATCTAGGTCTTGCTTACCTTCGATATGTTGCTTAAGCGCATCGGTTAATTCTTCTGGCGGACAACGGCGAACCAAGTTTTCACACAATACCTTTGAGCAGAACGGTAGCTTGTCATACGCACCAGTTTCAATGTTCTCAATCGCTTCACGGGTGTCAAAATAGTATAAATCAGTGCCAGGTAATGGCTTTTTAAATTGTTCATTCATGGGTTGTACTAGGGCATTATCCATAAGTCACCTTTGGCTGTTAGCTGGTTGAAATTCAAAAATAATCGTTCTTTTAGCAAAATCATTAGTATTAGAAGTAGGCTTTGCTAAAAAATCTCGTTGAGAAGGTAGGTGTTATTAAGAAAAGGAAAGTAGATGTAGGGTACGCAAGGCACACCCTACAAATATTCTATATCAAGAAAAATTAACGCGCGCTCATATCTGGTACTGGACGCAAGTCTTCACCGATATATTCCGCACTTGGGCGAATGATACGGTTGTTAGCACGTTGCTCAAATACATGAGCAGCCCAGCCAGTTAGACGTGAACACACAAAAATTGGCGTGAACAGTTTGGTTGGGATACCCATAAAGTGATAGGCAGAGGCATGGAAGAAATCAGCATTACAGAACAGTTTCTTTTCGCGCCACATGACTTCTTCACAGCGTACTGATACTGGGTATAGCACCTCATCACCAACATCGGCAGCCAATTTTTCAGCCCAGCCTTTAATGACGACGTTACGTGGATCTGATTCGCTATAGATAGCATGACCAAAGCCCATAATCTTATCTTTACGTGCCAGCATGCCCATCATCTCTTCTTCAGCTTCATCAGGTGAGCTAAAGCCTTCAATCATATCCATAGCTGCCTCATTAGCGCCGCCATGCAAATGACCACGCAATGAGCCAATCGCACCCGTAATACAAGAATGGATATCTGACAGAGTAGACGCACAGACGCGCGCGGTAAAGGTTGAGGCGTTAAACTCATGCTCTGCGTACAAGATTAAGGATACGTTCATAACCTTAGTATGTAGCTCGTTTGGTTTTTCACCTTTAAGTAAGTGTAAGAAATGCCCACCAATCGTTTCATCATCAGTTTCAGTCTCGATGCGCACGTTGTCATGTGTGAAGCGATACCAATAGTTGATAATCGATGGGAACACTGCCAGCATGCGATCAGTTTGGTCGTTTTCTTGCGAGAAGTCAGTCTCAGTCTCAAGGTTACCGAGCATAGAACAACCGGTACGCAATACATCCATCGGATGCGCATCGCTTGGAATACGCTCAAGCACGTCTTTTAAAGGTTGCGGTAGACCACGTAGCTTTTTCAGTTTGGCTTGGTAGGCATCAAGCTCACTTTGGGTTGGCAAATTGCCATAAAGTAGCAAGTAGGCCACTTCTTCAAAAATACATTTATCAGCCAACTCTGACACGTCATAACCGCGATAGGTCAAACCTGAGCCTGATTTTCCGACCGTTGATAGAGCTGTTTTACCTGCGACTTGACCGCGTAGACCTGCGCCTGATAGTTCTTTCTGTGCTGCCATGATTAAATTCCTTTTGTTGGTAGCTTTTTTGGGTGGGACGATAGTAAAAATGAATAAATAAAATCAAATTCTAATGATTTTATTTATATCTTAATTGACTTATGTCTTACTTGTTGTCGGCAAATAATTTATCTAGTGTTTGCTCAAACTCATGATAGTTTAAGAAATCATAGAGCTCCATACGCGTCTGCATGGTATCAACGACTTTTTCTTGCGTACCATCAGACAAGATATGCTGATAAACGTTCAGCGCAGCTTTGTTCATTGCACGGAAAGCTGATAATGGATATAACACCATGTCTACGCCAACACCATGTAATTGCTCTGTGGTGTATAGGTCAGTTTGACCAAACTCAGTCATGTTTGCTAGTACTGGAATATCCAGTACATCCGTAAACTTACGGTACATCTCGATATCTGTTAATGCTTCAGCAAAGATCATATCAGCACCAGCTTCTTGGAAGGCAACAGCACGCTCAACGGCAGCATCAAGCCCTTCAACAGATAGGGCATCGGTACGCGCCATTATTACAAAGTCGCTGTCAGTTTTGGCATCAAGAGCGGCTTTTAGACGATCAACCATCTCAGAAATACTAACAATCTCTTTATTAGGGCGATGACCACAGCGCTTTTGGGCGACTTGGTCTTCGATATGTACCGCTGCAACCCCTGCTTTTTCCATTTTTCTAACGGTTTGGCTAATGTTGAATGCGCCACCAAAGCCGGTATCAATATCGACAAGCAATGGTGTATCAACAGCATCGGTAATACGGCGTGCATCTTCTAGAACATTATCAAGGCTGGTCATACCTAAGTCTGGGAGACCAAATGAGGCGTTCGCTACACCAGCACCAGAAAGATATAATGCTTGATGACCGACTTGGGTTGCCATCATTGCTGTATAAGCATTAATAGTACCGACTATCTGTAGCGGTTGGTTATTGTCATTATTTTGTTTCATGGCACTGCGAAAACGCGCGCCAGCTGATGATGAAGTCATTCGAGAATCCTTGCGTGGAGGGTTAGTCTTACTGTAGGGATAGTTAGATACTAACTATTATTTTTTCTTTCGTTTTTATATACTTAGTTAGATGTTCAGTTCAGCATTGTTCATTCTTAACCAAAACATCCGTTGCTATAACGAATTTTTATTAACTTAGAGTATACGCAATTATCCCTAGTTTGAAAGAGGTTATTACCAGTAGAATATTAGCTTAGATTAATAAATATTGTAGAAAAATTAATAGTATTCATATTTTGAATGATGATATCCATATTCTAATGATATATTCGCTTTACTATGCATATCAATAAACATAGTTGTTTTAATGCGGGCTAGGTTGTCATATTTAGTTACATTTATAATGGACAATAAGCAGTGATACAAATACAGAAGAAGATCGAGCATATTATTAATTTTATCTTTTTGACAATAGAAAAAGCCCTGATAGCTAGCAGCTAAGAGGGCTTTTGGTTTTTTATTGCTTAATTAGGTTTTTGATAAGATTTTAGCCAAGCAGACCAGCAAGGTTAGCTAAGAATAACAGGGCGACGCCGCCTAAGAAAAGTAAGCTTGTAATCGAATAAGCATTCATACCTGGTGATAGTTTTTGATGGTTTTTTACTAAAGAATAGTTCAACCAACCAAAAATAGGCGCTGATACAAAGGCGGATATCATAGCGAACTTCAACATAGCACCTAACTGTCCAGTAAAGAAGGTGATAATAACCAAACCCCCACCAATCGCATAAGTCGTCCAAAAAGCAATCTGCTTTTTATTAATCTCGCTCTCACCTTTTATTAACCGCCAGCACTCAGCATTGGCACGGCCATAACCATCTGCACAGGTAATGGTAGTACCAAACATGCACATAAAGGCGACGAAGGCGACTAGCAGTCTTGACCATTCACCGATAGTGGCTGTATACATATTGATTAGCTGATCAATATAAGCAACGCCTGCGGTTTGAATCTCTTGACCAGAGCCATACTGAACAAAGACACCTAACGATAAAAAGAACAACGCTAAAACAGCAGAAACCAAAAAGCCCACATTAAAATCAAGCAAACCTTGTTTATGAGTGGTGTTGTCCGCTTTTCTCTTTGCAGATGTCCACATTGAGGTAATGGCAGCAAATTCAAGCGGCGCTGGCATCCAGCCCATGAGAGCCACAATAAATCCTAGAGTCGCTAAATTCCAAGGGGAGGCGGCGACAAAGTCAGGGGTCATCACCGTTGGCTTGCCAGCAGCAATAATGACCGCTAATACGGTTGCACTGACCAGAGCAATCATAATCCATTTAGTCACCCCATCGAGCAACTTATAGTGACCGGCAATCAGAAAGAACCAGCAAACAGCAACGATGATAATAGCCAAGCCAATACTGGACAGTCCTACAGAAGCGGGCAGCATAAAGCCCAATATCACTGCCGCAAGTAGGGTCACTGCACCTGTACTAATCACTGCGGATAGGATGGATAAAACAAAGTAGATCCATAGATACGCTTTTGAGCGCTTAGCATAACCAGCAATTAAACTCTCGCCAGTATCGTAGACATAATCTGTGCCAAAGCGAAAGAAAGGATACTTAAAGACGTTGGCTAAAATAATCATGATCGCTAACTGCCAGCCATATATAGCGCCCGCCTGCGTTGATGAAATTAAATGCGAGCCACCAATGGCAGCAGTCGCCATCAAAATTCCTGGTCCAAAGATACGCCAGCTAAAGCCTTCTTGTTGAGCGTTAGAGCTACCGTCAGCTGTACTTGGATTATTGAGTTGTTGAGTGGTCATGAATACCTCGAAATGGTTAAAACGGCAAATTATCACTTACCTGTGTCAGCTTGCCAATGATCAGTAGAAAATCGTTCTATCTCGGGCAGGCCAAAATATAAAACGATTCATATCGTATCGACTTTAGCACACCAATGCTCTTCAGGATAATGATTATTCTAGTTATTATTACTATTTGTTTGCATCGCCATTCTTGATAGTTATCATAATAAATAACTAATATCAAGCATTAGCATTGATTATTTTTTGGCGATTCTTTATACCACAATATGCAGCCGATATCTGATAATTTCAGACTATTCTTATAATTTACAGCTTTGACACAAATTTTTGCTGCCGATAAGTAATTCCGCGCCGCTCATAGACATGATAAATTGCGGTGAGCAGATTGGGTATCTTTGGGTGTACAAAATCTTTGAGAGTGTGTAGGTAAATAGGGGAGGTAACATTCTCATGAATCAAGCGCTGATAACTGATTTGTTCAGTACGTACTGTTTTGAGGCTGGCAGGCACTAAAGTAATACCCTCACCAGCAGCTACCAGACCAAGTGCTACTTGCAAATCGCTGACCTCAGTCGTCATTAGTGGCGTGATACCGTATTGCGCAAACAAGTGTAGTAAAGGTTCGGTAACAGGCTCATTATCTAGCGTGCCGTTTTTTCTGGTTTTTAAGGTGGTAGCAGTAGTAGACATTGGCAAATGAGTTTGGTGATATAGAATCAAACGGTTATTCGCCAAATCAATCAGACGTTGTTCCTTGGTATGAGCAAGTGGGTGCGCTTTGGGCAATGCCACTAAATAGCGTTCATGGCGCAATAAAATCTGCTGTATCCACGCATCTTGATGAGCAAAGCGCCCAAAGCCGATGTCAATTTCACCTGATTTAAGCGCTTCAACTTGCTGGTAGGAGCTGATGTCTTTTAGATTAACCTCAATATCAGGACTTTGTTGTTTCAAAGACGCAATAATTTCGGGTAAATGTCCGTAGAGCACTGACGGTACAAAACCAATATTAAGTGCTGTACTTGGCGCTGATAAACGCTGGGTCATACTGGTAATAGTATTGAGCTCTGTTAATACGGCACTGACTTTGTCATAAAAGAATTGACCGGCTTCTGTTAGTTGTAGGGGACGATGATAGCGATCAACCAATATCACATCCATATCAGTCTCAAGTTGCTTGAGCTGCCGACTAAGACTAGGCTGCGATAAGCCCGTTATCTCAGCTGCCGCACTAAAGCTTTTTAGATCAGCGATAGCAATAAAGGCATTAAGCTGCTTTAAATCCATGGTTTATAGTCCTATCACAGTCGCTTTATTTTTTGTCTTTAATTAGGTGCATAGTGTTATCTGTAAGGCTGGCATAGATTTTGCTACTTCGGCACCAAATTAATACTAGCAAACCAAATTATGCTTCAAAACTATTAATTAGCTAGCAAGACATTAATCAGATATCAGCATCATAACGTAATTCTAGCGGTCACTTAAGAATAATGACATAACTTGGTTTATTATCATATGAATGATTTAGATAACTATAATATAGAAAACAATATCTTAGACGATAACTTAAACAATAATAAATCAGATATCGAAGGAGATTTATCTAAAAGTAATTATACGAAAACCAATAATAATAAAACCAGCGATATTTATGAGCGCTTTATTAATCGAGTTCAAAGCATCAATGGCTCTGGTTCTAATGACAAAACTGACGAGAATAATCAGACCAGTCTCGATGACACATCTGTATACGAGCCTTTAAGTGATGAAGAGCTGCAGTTTGTTATAAGCCCTGAACAAAAATTAGATACCCAAGAAACAAATACTATTACATCTAACGATGAAGATAACGCAATGGAGCTGTCTTTAGAAGATAGTACTACGTTTGACGATGCCATATTAGTGTCAGCCACTGAGTCTAGTATAGGCTCAGATGCTAAAAAGGTAGGCGTATTAAAAGGCAGGCAAGTTAGTGGTTTGAAATTATTAATAACTGGTATTGTCTGCGGCTTATTACTCAGCGTACTTACTGCCATACTGTTAAACGCTACTGGCATTTTTGCGACCTTGAACGATTACCTAACTTCAAACAATTCGCAAAAAACTGAAACAAGTACAAGTGTGTCAACTGCCAGTGCTGAGCCAGCAAATAATGATGAGACAGTAGTTGAAGCCAATGATGTAAGTCTTGATAGTCTAAGTACAGAGGACTTGATTTTGGATAATCGTAATGAGATAGTCGCTGGGGAAAAATCAATAGATGGAGATGAAAACGTTAAGTCTGAGTCAATTAATGACCCAAAACAAAATACGTCATCAAAAACAATCACAAAAAGTCCAGCACCCAAAAAAAATACTGAAAGCAAAGCTGAAAATATTAAGACTGATAACGCTAAAACTGAAACGGTCATTAGTTATGAAGATTTTGCAAAAGAGGCGCAGAGCACTTTATATCGAGAAGCCAACAACTAATCATTGAAAACTATAGTTAAGTTATAAGCGCTTAAAATAATTTATTGTAAACAATAACTTACGATCTATAGTTAAAATATTTTCAAAAAAATAAAATTAATGCTATTTATTTATAAAAAAATAAGAAAGTAGATTAATAAAATACCAAATGTAAACAAAATAATTTAAATGAACTTTTGTAATTAAATTTATTTTTTTAATAAACAACTATTTTTGTCTAAAAAACGACTTATGATTAGAATACAGATAGCCATAAGTTGGTAACGTCTAAAGCTGACGAGTGTGCTAGTTTATTAGGATTAAACACGCCCTAATATTGAATGATAATCATTTAATATTAGGGCGTGTTTTTTTATATGTACGTTATATTTTAAATGACTGTAGAAACACTCTGTACTTTATAAGGAATTAGTTTTTAATTTATCGAATAAATAGAAAATTGTTCATTAGTATGTCTATTATATTTTTTTGTAGAAATTAGTGATAAAAGATTACGCTACATTTACATTCTGTATGCTTGCAAATACATCCGCTTTAACGAATACTAAATATTCTTTTAAGCTAAGGAGCAAGCTATGAATAAAATATTTAAAAAAGTTTGGAATAAGTCACTGGGATGCGTAGTCGTCGTATCTGAGAACGCGAAAAGTGCTGGCAAGACTAATTGCACTACTGGCAGTATTAGCCAAACGACTAGTCCATCTATTCATACATCCAACAATTCAACTAATTATCAAATACTTACCTTAAAGGCTTTAGTGCTTAGTATGGCGGCTATTAGCGCTACTGTCTGGGCAGATACTGGTTTCAATAATACAGACCCTAGTTTCAATGATTTAGATAAAAACAGTAGTGATGTGGACTTGGATGAAAACTCAATTCCTTTGTTCGGTACTGAAGTCGGTTTTGACAATGATGCATGGGGTAGATTTAGTAGTGCTGTAGGTAGTAGTAATACGGCATCAGGTGATGAAAGCAATGCTGTAGGTGGTAGCAATAAAGCATGGGGTTATGACAGCAGTGCAATAGGTAGTAATAATACAGCAACGACTTATGGGACCGTTGCACTAGGTAGTGGCAATACAGCATCAGGGGAATATAGCAATGCGGTGGGTAATTATAATAAAGCAGAGGGCTTTTGGAGCAGTGCGATGGGTCGTGCTAATCGTACATCAGCTGACTATAGCAGTGCAGTGGGTAACGAGAATACTGCTTCAGGTGAAAATAGTAGTGCGGTGGGTTATACAAATGAATCATCAGGACTTAATAGTAGTGCATTAGGTAATAGTAATAGAGCAGTAGGTGAAGAAAACAGCACTGCAGTGGGTTATAACAATACTGCAAGTGGTATGTTCAATAGCAGTGCAATAGGTTTCAGTAACGAAGCACAAGAGGAAAATAGCAGTGCAGTAGGCTATAGCAATCGTGCAGCAGGTTATTTTAGCAGTGCCGTAGGTAGTAACAACAATGCATCAGGTGATTGGAGCAGTGCCGTAGGTCATAACAATGATGCAACAGGTCCCATGAGTAGTGCTATAGGTGATAGCAATACAGCAACGACTTATGGGACCGTTGCACTAGGTAGTGGCAATACAGCATCGGAGGAATATAGCAGTGCAGTGGGTAATGGTAATAGCGCAGAGGGCGGTTGGAGCAATGCGCTAGGTCGTGCTAATCGTACATCTGGTTTTTATAGCAGTGCAGTGGGTAACGAGAATACTGCTTCAGGTGAAAATAGTAGTGCCGTAGGTTATACAAATGAATCATCAGGACTTAATAGTAGTGCGGTAGGTTCTCAAAATACCGCATCGGGTGAAAACACTAATGCAGTAGGTCTTAATAATACTGCAAGCGGTCCATTAAGTAATGCCTTAGGTAATGGTAATACTGCATCGGGTAATAGCAGTAGTGCGATGGGTTTCAGTAATAAAGCATCATTTACAAATAGTAGTGCAGTGGGTAATAACAATACCGCATCAGGTAGGTTTAGCAGTGCGCTGGGGTATAACAATACCGCATCGAATAGATACAGCAGTGCAGTGGGTGCTAATAATGAGGCATCGGAGGAACGTAGCAGTGCGGTGGGTGTCAATAATAAAGCATTAGGCACTGAGAGCAATGCGCTAGGTTTTCTTAATAGTGCACAGGGGGATAGTAGCAGTGCAGTAGGTGCTTTTAATGAAGCATCGGATTATGGAAGTAGTGCGATAGGTTTCAATAATGAAGCATCGGATGACTTTGGCAATGCAATAGGAGCTGCTAATAAGGCATCAGCACGTAATAGCAGTGCGATAGGTGTTAGTAATACAGCACTGGGTATCGATAGCAGTGCGCTGGGTCGCGCCAATACGGCATCGGGTATTATTAGCAGTGCAGTAGGTGTTTCCAATGAAGCTTCAGGTACTGCTAGTAGTGCTATAGGTCGTGCTAATACCGCATCAGGTGGAAATAGTAGTGCGCTAGGCTATTTGAATAAAGCACTGGGTGTTGATAGCAGCGCAGTAGGTCGCTCCAATGCTGCGTCAGGTAATGGAAGTAGTGCGCTGGGTTTTGCTAACGTAGCGCTGGGTACTAATAGTAGTGCGCTGGGTTCTGAAAATAGAGCAGGGGGCACTAATAGCAGTGCGATGGGCCGTAGTAATACTGCATCCGGTAACTTTAGCACCGCAATGGGACGTAGTAATACGGCATCAAGCGGCTACAGCAGTGCAGTAGGCTTCAATAATATTGCCTCAGGTGGAAGTAGTAGTGCAGTAGGTCGTTCCAATACTGTATCAGGTAATGAAAGTAGTGCGGTAGGTTATAGAAATGTCGCATCGGGTAGTTTTAGTAATGTGTTTGGAAGCAACAGCCAAGCCACAGCAGCACGTGCGACCGCTATTGGTCATGACTCTCTTGCAAATGAGACGAATACCATTTCAGTGGGTCGTGCAGGTGCAGAAAAACGCATTACCAACGTTGCTGATCCACTAAATGCGTATGATGCCGTGAATAAACGTTATGTTGATGACCAGATATTGGTTATACAACAGACCTTTACAGCAGTGCGTGCGCAGCCTA
Source organism: Psychrobacter sp. ASPA161_9 (assembly GCF_051970275.1). Taxonomy (NCBI): domain Bacteria; kingdom Pseudomonadati; phylum Pseudomonadota; class Gammaproteobacteria; order Moraxellales; family Moraxellaceae; genus Psychrobacter; species Psychrobacter sp. ASPA161_9. Next base: position 243,774 of record NZ_JBEFNI010000001.1, read on the forward strand.
AATTCATTGAAGATGATAGCGATATGGCTGTAGCAACATTTGCTATTGGCAATAACGCAAGAATGATGTCTGTCAGTCTTAATGATGTAGATGCCAATGATTTAGCAGTACAAGGTCAAGGCGAGCAATCTATTGCCATTGGTGATGGTGCAGAAGCCAGCGGTGTACAAGCAATTAGTATAGGTACAGGTAATAAGGTGACTGGAAATCATTCTGGTGCGATTGGTGATCCAAGTGTCGTCAGTGGCAATAACAGTTACAGTGTTGGTAACGACAATAATGTGTCTGGCGATAATACTTTTGTGCTAGGCAACAATGTCAATACTTCAGCTCAAAATGTGGTGGTATTGGGTAATGACTCTAGCTCTGATCGTGACAATACGGTGTCGGTTGGTTCTGCTACTAGCCAACGTCAAATCATCAATGTCGCTGCTGGTACCGCTGATACTGATGCCGTAAATGTGAGTCAACTACAAGCTGAAAAAACGAACGCTATCGAAACGGCCAATGCATATACCGATACTGGTATAGCGACTTTGAATAATACATTCCAAAGTTATGAATACGAAAATGACAGACGTTTTCGGGAGGTTGATGAGCGTTTTGATCGTCAAGGAGCTATGAGTGCCGCGATGTTAAATATGGCCACGAGTACATCAGGACTATCAGGTAAAAATCGTATTGGCGTAGGCGCAGGTTTTCAGGGGTCTGAGCAAGCAGTTTCAGTCGGCTATCAACGTGTCATCCATCCCAATGCTAGCGTTAGTGTTGGTGGCGCTTTTACCAAAGACGAAACCTCTGGTGGTGTAGGTTTGGGTTATAGCTGGTAAGGATTAATTAGGCACAAACAAGGGATATTTATTTATCCCTTGTTTTTTTATAAACATTAACTGCCATCACAGTTTAATATAAAACAGTCTGTATCATGAAGTTATTGCTACATAGACTTCATTTAACATAATATACATTATGCGAAAACAAACCAATGGTCTTAAGAGCTGAGCGCATAATGTTTTATCTAGTACTATTTGCAAATCTTGCCATTCATTTCTATAAAAATTTATTCAATACTTAAAATTCTACATTATTTATATCAGTATTTAATATCGATACCAGCTAACGACAGTTTTTAAGTAAATGTTCTCGTAAAGATGTGCCGTCCTCATCTAAGATTACATCTGCCACTTGGCAAGCCGCTTTATTATCGATGCTATCACACGACAACTCATAATAAACATCATTGCCTTGCGCTAAGCTGACTTGAACCAATCCTGTTGTGGTCACTGAAAACTTCTTATCTTGTGCATAGTCAGGATCTTGGGAACTCCACAACACGTCATAACCAATATGACAGGACACTTGCTCTTTATCAAAGTAATCTTGCTCAAGCTGCATTGCTTCTTGTAGCTCTTGACTGCCATATTGTTGCAGCACAACCGGATAATCTTGACCTTGATTATTCACATCCTGCTGGTACATCTTGGCAATAGTATTAACTTTCATGGCAAAAACCATCTGTAACGGCTCTGTTAGATTAGCGACAGCCGTCATAGCAGAAAACCCTATTATTAACATTATTATAGAAAATATCGTTTTTTGCATGGTGTCCTCCATGAACTATGACATTTTAAGTGTTAAATTCATTAAAACACATATAAACTATCATTTGACTGCATAATTGTTTAGTATTTATATTGGTTTAATTCCACTCTAATTCCATTTTTATTCAAGCAGTAAGCTACGATAAGGATATTGTTATGATGCCGTCATCTTGTTTGCATATCTCTCAGTCTTATCTTTATAAACTATCAATCGCTGCATGTTTTACTTCAATACTGATTGCCACTGGTTGCCAATCTTCTGCCGAGTCCAGCACGACCGCTTCCAATCAACCAAATGGCAACTCATCGACACCAGTTGTCTCAGATATCAGTCAACAAACCCTTAGGCAGCAAGCGTTACGTATACAACGTGCACTCGCTAATAATGATTTTGCAAGAATCACCAATGATATCCATCCAACACGTGGCATTCGCTTCTCAATGTACGCCTATGTGCGTCCTGAAGCTGATAAAGTCTTTAGTCGTGAGCAATATGCAAAGTATCTACAGCAGTCCAAAATTCGCTTCACTTGGGGCGAACTTGACGGTACTGGTGACCTATTGGTGACTCCATTACCAGAATATTTAAATACTTGGGTTGCGGCGCAAGAATATAATAATAGCGCCATCAGTATCAATGAATTCCGCCAAACAGGTGGTATGATTAATAACTTAAGAGATGTCTATCAAAACTCAGATGTGGTTGAGTTCTATTATAAAGGGTCAGATGTATACGATGGCATGGACTGGCGCATCATGCGTTTAGTGTTTGATGACTATCAAGGCAAGCGCTATCTGGTGGCCATTATTAATGATAGATGGACAGTTTAAATAGAACCTAAGCATATGATTTATTAGGAAATTTTATTAAAGAGGGCAATAATGCATCGTATGTGATGCACTGCCCTTTTTTTATCAAAAAAAGAGTTTAGCTGTAACTATCTTTTCATTTCTTTTAAAATATAAAGTTTTTTAACATACGCGAAAACTCTCAACTAAAGTTACAAAATTTTTTAATGAAGAAAAATGTATAAATTTATACATTTTTCTGATATTTTGTAAATAGATTGTAATTTAATTTTACCATCAAATTTTATAGTAATCTTCTTGTAACATTTTTTGTTTTTTGGACAGAATATCTCTCTAAAGATATCTAATATATTCCTCTATCAGATATAAATTTCAAGCTATAAATAACATGAGATGCAACTAATATCCTAAAACTTAAACTATCAAAAAGGGAGTGAACTTCCAGTTTTTACTAAAAGTGTTAAATAATTGTACCGTTAATCTTACGAACGTTGTATTTAGAAATGCAACTTCAGTTGCTTAGAAATAATTATTAGAAGTTATTTAAAAATACAGGTATGTGATGAGAAATAACTAACAAGGATGTTAATATTATGAGATTTATTATAGTAATGTTGGTTTTGGCGCTTTTGTCTAGTTGCTCAATACTTGGAAAAATTACAACAAATAGTGAAAAAGGCAAGTATTTTTGGTGCAATGATAGATACCTTCATGAGTTAGCTCCTCCTTTTGGTAAGGAACATCTTAAAGTAGCTGAAAGAGGTTATATATATGCATTGGCTAGTTCATTAGTACTTCAGGGTCAGGAGGGTCAAGATAAAATATCACAAGAAAGCAAAAGCCATTTTTTTCAAATACCCTCTTATTTAGAAGTATATCACTGGCCTAAGTCAGACAAATCTGGTTTTGGCGTTGGGACATTTAAGCTATATGAAACATCTGAAAAAACAAAGCTTAAAGAAATAATAATTGCATTCACTGGCTCAAATCAGAAACGTGACTGGGTATTTACAAACTTACTTTTTAGTAAAAAACAGTACAAATTAGCAGAAGAATATGTACTAAAAATAGCGGAAGCAAATCCAAATACTAGAATCGTCGTTGCAGGTTATTCACTCGGTGCAGGACTAGCAGTTCATGTTACTAAAAACGATTCAACAAAAGATAAAATAGCTGAGGCTTGGGCCTTGAATCCAAGCCCAAAAACTTATGCACATGGAAAACCAGACAATAAAATATGGTTGGCATCAACTGATAATGAAGTATTAAAAATAGTAAGAAGCCCGTTTTTTAATAAATGGCCTGGAGTGGATAATATTGGTGCACCTGAAAATCAAACTGCTGAAGAATACAATCTGATAAGATCAATGGGTATTTACTCACATTACAGATGGGTTCTTACACGCAATATGCTTTGGGTTGCTGACCTATCTATATATAACCGCACAAAAGCTGATATGACTGAACCACTAAAGATAATTAAAAACTCAAGTTTTAAATCTTGCCAACAATATATTAATTAGGAATGAGTGAGAGTTGGTCGACAGAACTTAGCTCACTGTACCTTCCTCAAACCTATTATCTTCCTTCAATTCGGCGTCTGGCGAAAGAACTTCACCATAATGTCATAGATATCAGGATAAGCGTCAACGAGTTTTTGCGGAGTCTCAAAAAACACCTCACTAAGTACCGCAAAAAATTCCGCTGGATTAGTCGCACCATAACGATCGAGTCCTGACTTGCGATGGGTTTGAAAGTCTTCAAAATCACGGCTCATAATCTTTGTCCACCGCTCGGGATCCATATCAGGTTGTAGTGGTGGAAAGCCATTGGCGCGACCATTGAGCATATCGAGCTTATGCACGAACTCGTGAATGACAACATTGTGACCATCACGCTCGCCTGAGTGCTTGGCATCTTTCCATGACAGTATCACAGGCCCGCGCTGCCAGGCCTCACCACTACGATGTTGAGTTCCCTCATGAACGATGCCGTACTCATCCACGGTAGTAGTTTCGCTTTTATACGAACCAGGATAGATGATGACTGACGACCAGCCAGTGTACCATTCAAGGCCTAAGTTTAAGATAGGTAGACAAGCTTGCAAGGCAATAGATTTCCTAACAGCATCGGTAATCTCAAAGCCTTGAGCGCCGTTAATAGATTTGTCGTCCAAAAACAATGTCGCCAGCTCAAACAAACGAGACATCTCATCCTTGTTTAGCCTATCAAGTATGACAATACGCTCGGCAGCTTGCATCCAATCCGCATCAGTAAATTCACTGTTGTCCAATATATGCTGCTCGCGCCAGTCTTTTATCATGCTAAACATATTGGCTTTCCTTAATATTTCCAGTAATGAAACTACTATTTCTAGTCATGGTATAAGTTAATGGCTAAATGACATTAATGACTTAAACACTATCTATCGCGTCAATCGAAACTGTTATTAGTGATAAGAGCTAAGTTACCCTCACCGTTCTTTTCCATATAGTGCTGACCATAACGAATAAACTCAATATAATTATTAGATAAAGGTTGGATATTGCTCTTATCTAACTCTTCTTTATAATCCGCTATCGAGCCTTGTATCCATTCCCCTTCATTGGTACTGCTAAATGCATATGCTGAACTACACATTACTACCGTATTGCACTTGATTGTATTGGCTTCATTTTTAAGTTCTTTCAGAGAGTTAATGACATAGGCCTGAATACGTTTGGGTTTAATCGGCTCGTAGCTCGGATCAATGAAAAGTATCTCAAGTTTTAGATGCGCCATCATATAGCTTACTATCAGTAGCTCAAAGCTATGTATGCACTACAGTGAATATTGCTAAACTTAATCTTATATTGTTATACTCAAATCGTTCATATTTATTAATGTTACTGTACAAGAATTAAAAATATTAATATAGCTCTTTCATTGCCATAAATGTGAATGTATTCCTAGGGAGAGGTTCAATGACACTAACGATCGATCTGAATTCAGATATGGGAGAAGGGTTTGGTGCTTGGTCGGTTGGCGACGGGGTCGATCCCGATATTATGCCATTTATCAGCTCCGCCAATATTGCAGCAGGCTTTCATGCTGGAGACCCTTCCATCATGATTGAGACGTTGCGTTTGGCATCGCGCCATGGAGTATGCATTGGTGTACATCCAGGATTTCGTGATTTGGTAGGATTCGGACGCCGCCATATTTCGGCGCCCGCCGATGAACTGGTGAATGACGCTCTGTACCAACTGGGTGCTCTGCGTGAACTTGCTCACCTTGAAGGCCTCAAGATGCATCATTTCAAACTGCATGGCGCGTTATTCATGCATGCAGCACGAGATAAGGAGTTTGCCGAAAAGCTAACATCTGCTCTGGCAATTGTCGCTCCTGACTTATATATTTATTGCCTAGCCGACTCAGCCATTGATAATGCGGCAAAAAGCGTTGGGTTACAGAGAATTCATGAGTTTTACGCGGATCGTGATTACGACGATGAAGGAAACATTGTATTCGTGCGCAAGGTCAATCGCCTTGATCCTGAGATGGTGGCAAAAAAAGTGTTACTTGCCTGCCAAGACAACGAGGTAGAGGCGGTTAGCGGCAAACTAATAAAGGTTAAATTCGACTCTATATGTATTCACAGCGATACTCCGGGTGCCCTTTCGTTGATTAAGGCTGTACGAATAGCTCTTGATAACGCCGGTATCAAGGTAGCGGCTCCTTAACTCAACTATTATTTCAGTTGAGCGCTTGAACGAGTGCAATAAGTGCAATAAGTGCAATAAAAACAACGATAATTTCAAGGAAGATAATTATGAGAAATTTTGAAATTGAAGAATTGACTATTACTGATATGCAGACGCATCTCAAAAATGGATCGCTAACTGTACGTGGTTTGGTTGAAGCGTACCTTGAACGAATCGAAACAATTGATAGATCTGGTCCTACTCTAAATTCTATCATTACTATTAATCCAATCGCGCTGGATGAAGCCGATCGCCTTGACTCACATTTCGCAAAGACAGGCGAATTTGTTGGTGCATTACACGGCGTGCCGGTGCTAGTAAAAGATCAGATAGAAACCAAGGATATGATGACTACCTTTGGTTCGATAGCTCAGGACGGCTATCACCCGAAGGACGACGCAACCGTTATCAAAAAGCTGAAAGCAGCAGGCGCCATTATCCTTGCCAAGACAGTATTGCCAGATTTTGCAACATCATGGTTCGGATTCTGCTCAAAACAGGGTGAAACCAAGAATCCATATGTTTTGTCACATGATCCAGGTGGCTCCAGTAGTGGCACAGCTTCTGGGATCGCTGCGAACCTAGGGCTGGTCGGAGTAGGCGAAGATACCGGTGGATCTATACGCTTGCCAGCCAGTTTTACAAATCTTGTTGGTGTCCGTGTCACACCAGGCCTGATAAGTCGTGACGGCACATCACCCCTTGTGGTGTTTCAGGATACAGCAGGACCGATGGCGCGTACTGTTACGGATGCTGCACTCCTTCTAGATGCGATGGTGGGCTATGATCCAGCCGATGAATATACTACCGCAGCGAGTATTGCCAATCATCAAGGCAGCTACGCGGATGCGATGGATATTAACAGTCTCAAAAATGCGCGTCTGGGAGTTGTGCGCAACGCTTATGGACCAAACGATAATACTGAATCGGCAGAAGTTAATCAGATTATTGACTCAGCACTTGAACAAGCAAAGAGCGCTGGCGCTGTACTAATTGATGTTGAAATTCCAGATATGATGGAACACATTACTGAAACCTCCTTGTATGGTTCACACTCGCGGCATGACATTAATGAATTTTTAGCCTCACGTGAAAACATGCCAACCAAAAGCCTTGAAGAAATCAAAGAAAACGGTACGTTCCACCCAGTGCTGGATCTTTTGATTGATATCTTTGAAGGACCGGTAAATCCAGAAGATGAGCCTGACTATTTTCGAAAGCTTGCCGCTCGTGATAAGTTCCAGCGCTTAGTTGCTGGAATCGTTGCGAAAAACAACTTGGATGCGTTAGTGTTTCCCTGCATTCAAATTCTTCCGCCATCAAAACAGGATATCCGTGACGGCAAGCATCAAGTACTAACGTTCCCAACCAATACTTTGATTGCTTCGCAGACTTGGATGCCATCGATTTGCCTACCTGCTGGATTCAGTGAAAATGGCTTACCCGTGGGTATGGAGCTGGTTGTTTTGCCATATCACGAGCCAGATTTGTTCCGACTAGGTTACGCATTTGAACAGGCCAATAATGTGCGTCGTACCCCTAAATACTTATGATTTTTTTAATTTCGAGATTCGCCTTAACGGCTAAAATTATAGGCGTTAAGGCGATAAAAATAGATACCTTTGGTGCGTGCCAGCACTTCCGCTAATGTATCACTGTTGACACCTGTATTGATAACACCCCAACCGTTGAACTCGCTAAGTATCACTGTATAAGCAGTCTCGGGATATAAAAACTAAGTTTTACTTTGCTAAGCTTCATTTCTTAACCCTCTAGCGACAACATATTCATAATAAGCTTAATCAACGTCTCTTTTTGATTGGGGTCAGATTCAGCGACCAGTAACGTTAATGCCGCAAGACCAGTATTATTAATGACCATGTCACCCTTGTCATTGAGCAATCGATTATTACGATGCAAAAAATCCACGAACAAAAAAGCACCGCTGCGTTTATTGCCATCGGTAAATGGATGGTTCTTGACCATAAAATACAATAAGTGCGCCGCTTTACTCTCTATAGTCGGATAAGCAGGCTCGCCGAATACGGTTTGCTGTAAATTACCTAGCACACTATCCAGACCGTCACCGCGAGGCTTGGCAAATAGCTCAGTCGCCTCTCCCCTTGCTATAAGCTGTGACTTTAGATTGTTCAAATTTGCCATAGCGTCATCGGTACTAGGCAGTACCCCGCCATCCTGCCCTGCTGGATCATCGAGCAACCCTTCATCATAGCGTTGTAGCCATAAAAATGTCTGCGTATAACGGCTGATAATCTCAATCAAGCCGCGCCCTTCATCAGTATTTAGGTCAGGGCTTTTTGCTGTTTTTTCAATCAAGCGCAAAGCTTGTTGTAATTCGCTTGAGTTTTTATCAAGTCGTTGTTGATTAAGAGTGTAACCTTGTACTAAATATTCGCGTAAGCGCTGGGTTGCCCAAATGCGAAACTGGGTGCCGCGCTGTGACTTTACCCGATAGCCAACTGAGATAATAACGTCAAGATTGTAGTGCTCAACCTGATAAGTTTTACCATCTGCAGCAGTTGTCGCAAATTTTGCGACAACTGCTTCTTTATCCAACTCCCTTTCTTTAAATACATTATTAATATGCTTACCTAATGTTTTTATATCACGATCAAAAAGCGATGATAGCTGCTGTCGATTAAGCCATACACTTTCATTTTCAAGATGCACTTGGATTTCAGCTTGTCCATCCGAACTCTCATATATCTCTATGGTTGAGGTGTTGGTATTCATAGTATCGATAATGTTCATTCTATTCCTTCTTTAATCTTCAATTACTATACGTATTGAACTTTTGTGCACTAATGTAGATAGCATAACTGTAATGTATAACACTAGATTTATTTTAAAAATCAGCTCTATATTTGTGTCTTATCGTAGCTGTAGCTCTGGCAACCTTAAAATATCAAACACTTATTGTGCATTGGCTTATAGACACGGTATAGTGAATATAAGACACAGGCTATATATTGGACGTATTGCCACACTAGTCTGCCTATCATAGCCAGTTTACTTATCATAACAATAACTTTACCAAGGATGCGTGAGGTATTTATGAATAAAGAAGCGACTCAGTCCCAAGCCCAAAACCAATCTCAAAACCAAAACGACGGAAATGCTGAAAACCAAAATCAGACGCAAGCATCAACAGCTAGCAAACCTGCTACCAAGCCCAGTTCTGCAAACGCTACAAAAGATGTAGCAACGAAGTCTAAAGAAAAGCCAAAATGCTTCGATGAATTAAAGAGCAGTAAAGACCAGTACCGTCCGGTAGCACAGGCAGTTGGTGACTGGTTAGATGATATCAGTATTGATGGTCTCAATCATTTAAATGAGCAAGCAGAAAATATCTTTTACCGAAAAGGCGTTACTTTCACCGTCTATAGCGATGCCAAAAACATCGAACGGATGATCCCATTTGATATTATCCCACGCATCATTGCTGCAAGTGAGTGGCAACAGATTGAAGCTGGTTGTAAGCAGCGTATTACCGCTTTAAATGCTTTTTTGCACGACATTTATCACGATCAAGCCATCATGAAAGAAGGCATCGTCCCTGACGCTTATGTCTATGCTAGCGGTTGTTATGAGCCATGGATGATGGGTATTGAACTAGATAAACCTATCTACTCACACATCAGTGGTATTGACCTTATACGTGATGAGAGCGGCCGATTTTGCGTATTGGAGGACAACCTACGCACGCCCTCTGGTGTCTCTTATATGCTTGAGAGCCGCAATATATCAGAGACACTGCTGTCCGATTTGTTTGCGCATACTCCGATTTTAGGTGTTAGCGATTACCCGCAACGCCTAAAAGCCTGTCTTGCCAGCTCAACGAGCAAATACGACCCACAAATTGTCATATTGACGCCTGGGCGCTTTAATAGTGCTTATTATGAGCATGCATTTTTGGCACATGAGATGAATGTGCCCTTAGTACATGGTTATGATTTGGTGGTTGAGGATAGCAAAGTCTATATGCAAGGCATTCGCGGTAAAGTACAAGTTGATATCATTTATCGCCGTATCGACGACCCTTATATCGACCCATTAGCATTTCGCTCAGACTCTATCTTAGGCGTGTCAGGGCTAATGAGTGCCTACCGCGCAGGCAATGTGGTGGTCGTCAATGCCCCAGGCACTGGCGTCGCTGATGACAAGAGCTTATACCCGTTCGTACCCGATATGATTGAGTTTTACCTAGGCGAGAAGCCTCTCTTGCCTAATATCGAAACCTTTCAATGCCGCAAACCTGATGAATTAGAATATGTGCTGAGCAACTTAGACAAACTGGTCGTCAAAGAAACACAAGGTTCTGGTGGTTACGGGATGCTTATTGGACCGACCTCCACCAAGCAAGAAATTAGCGACTATCGTAAGCGTCTGCTTGACAACCCAGCAGGATTTATAGCTCAGCCGACTATCTCACTGTCTACCAACCCTACCGCTGTAAGCGATGGTATCGCACCGCGTCATATCGATTTACGCCCCTTTATCCTTAGTCATGGTGACGGCTCTGTGGACATCGTCCCCGGCGGCTTAACCCGCGTGGCAATGGTTGAAGGCTCATTAGTCGTCAACTCATCTCAAGGCGGCGGCATTAAGGATACATGGGTCATTGACGATAGCAATTTGAAACCGTCAGCTAAGCACGAGGCCAATCAAACGATTAAAGGCGATAGCCAAGCTAATGCTTATCATGCCAATTATCATAATCCTGCGCAGCCGCTCGAAGCCGGATATGAGAGCTTCGATGATGCGCCTATGATATTGCTACTGTCTACCGCCAATCATCTGATCTGGCTCGGTAGATATAGCGAACGGCTCTATTGTTACGATAATATTATGAAGCATCTGATCAAAGGCGATCTTAAAAAGTCACAACTAAAGCATTTAATTACTTGCCTAGGCTTTGAAGCTGATCCTGATGATTCATCAAAAGCTATCACTGCGCAAATGCTACGGGACTTGGCACAAAATAAAATTCCTAATGTGGTTCAGTCTATCGAGACCAATGTACAAGAGGCCAAAGGTGTCATCGGTGAAGATGCTGCTGAGCTGTATAACTTAATCAAACGTCTATCAGGTGCAGGCACTTATCGAGCGGCCACATTGCAGCTACATGCCTGCAACGCGGCTATGGCACAAGAGCATCCAACCGTGACTTGTTTTTGGCAATTGGGACGCTTATTTGAGCGGCTCGAACGAGCAGTATTGTTAGACGAAGATGCGACAGAAATCAGTCTTGAATTTAAATATTGGATCAGTGAGTTACCAGAGAACACACGCTGGCGTGAGCTTACGCGTTTGACCAATCAGATGATTAAATCAAAGCAACTGTGCGACTTTAAGCTCATCAGCCGAGAGTTCAGTATTATCCTTCAGCAAGGGGTCTGATACGGCAAGCTTTTGCTTAATCACTATTATTTGCTCAATCATTAGCAAATGAGCGTCCAGATAATCAAGACAGTAGATAAAACAAAGGATGACGTTATGAAACTTCAAATCAGCCATCAGACCAACTACTATTATGGCGAGCTGGCCCAGCGCAGCGTACAGTATATACGTATGACACCGATGCAACTGCCGCATCAAATCATTCATCAGTGGGATGTCATGCTACCCAAAGTTGCCACCAGTCAAAAGGACGGCTTTGGTAACGACTGGCTCACGCTTAGCCGTAACGAGGCACATAATAATTTACAGATGCAGGCGTCAGGCATCGTTGAGATTAATACCGATACTGAGCGACTAGAGGATATGGATAACGTTCCCTACTTGCTCTTTACCGTACAAAGCCCCTTAACCAAGTGCTCAGAGGCAATGCGTACATTTGCAGCGCCTTATCTAAAAAACCCGACGCATGACAGTTTAAAAGCGATGGCGGCTGAGCTCTTAACGAAGATGCCTTATGTTAAAGATACCACCCATGTTGGTACAACTGCAGCTGAAGCCTTTGCAATAGGCGCTGGGGTGTGCCAAGACCATACCCATGTGTTTGTGGGCTGCTGCCGTGATCAGCAAATACCAGCGCGTTATGTATCGGGCTACCTGTATGACGATACTGAGAACCATATGGCAAGTCATGCTTGGGCTGAGGTATGGCTCGATGGATACTGGTATACCTTTGATATCTCAAACCAGCTGTTTCAGCCAAGCTCTCATGTATATGTCGCTATTGGTCGCGATTACTTAGACGCAGCTCCTGTGCGCGGCGTACGCATGGGTGGTGGTTATGAGAATCTATACAGTCAAGTACTAGTGACACGCTTATCGTAATGGCAGATTTTATGCAATTATATTTATTAGGAATATCTCATGACTTATTGTGCGGCTATCCGCCTCAAAGAAGGGATGGTTTTTGCCAGTGACACCCGTACCAATGCAGGCGTGGACCACATATCAACCTTTAGAAAGCTGTATCAATATGGCGTTGAGAGTGAGCGTTTTATGGTGCTACAAACAGCTGGTAGCCTTGCGACCTCGCAGGCTGTATTCAACAAATTACAGAGCGATATTAATTTGCGCTCCGAGCACAGCTTACATGCCGTCTCTTCATTATTTGACGGCGCGCAAATGGTTGGTGAGTGTATGCGTAACGTCATGACCAATGCACAAAGAGTTGCTAATGATAATAGTAGCGGTACTTTTACCAGCTCGTTTTTGTTAGGTGGTCAAATAAAAGGGCAACCGCCCGAGCTATATATGATTTATCCTGAAGGCAACTGTATTAGAGCCACTCAAGATACGCCATTTTTCCAGCTTGGTGAAAGCAAATATGGCAAACCCATTCTTGATCGATCAGTGAAATACGATACTGGGGTTAATCATGCTGCTCAAGCATTAATGCTGTCGTTTGATTCAACCATTCACTCCAACCTGTCTGTCGGTATGCCAATAGACTTTGTGATTTACCAAAATGATAGTCTCACGCTACCCAAAGGTCGCCGTATCGAGGAAGACGACGAATACTTTAAAACCATTAGTCGTCAGTGGTTAGAAGCGCTGCGTAATACATTAGTTGAATTACCTGCCTGCCCTGATAATTATTGGGAGTAAAGGGCTTTCTCAATGTTGAGCTTGATTTGATTGAAGTTACTCTGGAAACTCTCACTACATCAATAAAAAAGGCGCGGTTCGGCTGGTCTTTGATTTTGCCACTTCATCAGGTGTGCCTTGAGCGACTATCTGTCCGCCCTCATCCCCTGCCCCTGGACCAATATCGATAATCCAATCACTATTGCTGGCCACTTGCATATCATGCTCAACCATAATGACCGTATTACCTGCATCGACGAGTCCATTTAATTGTGCCATCAGCATCGATACGTCTGCTGGATGGAGACCAGTGGTCGGTTCATCCAGTATATAGAGTGTATCGCCTCGTTGCGTGCGTTGCAGCTCAGTGGCTAACTTGATGCGTTGGGCTTCACCACCTGATAGTTCAGTCGCTGGCTGACCCAGACGCAGATAACCAAGGCCGACTTGTAGTAACGCATCTAATGCGCGCAAAATAGACGCTTCATCGGCAAAGAAATCATAAGCCGCTTCCACCGTTAGATTTAGCACTTCAGAGATGTTTTTATCTCGATAAGTGATCGCCAGCGTGTCATCATCGTAGCGTTGACCATGGCAGACTTGGCAAGGAGCATAGACACTAGGCAGGAACAACAGCTCAACGCTGACAAAACCTAAACCCTCACAATTTGGACAACGGCCTTTGACCGTATTAAATGAGAAGCGACCCGCATCATAACCGCGCGCTTTTGCCTGCTCAGTTGCTGCAAATAATTTACGAACATTATCAAACAGCCCGGTATAGGTCGCAAGGTTTGAGCGAGGTGTACGACCAATGGCTTTTTGATCGATATTAATGAGGCGGCTTACTTTATCCATGCCAGCAATAATTTTGCCATTCGTAACCGTTTCAAACTCTTGCTCAAGTAAATCCGCTTCGCCAGTTGGTGCATCCACGTGGGCTTTTTGTCCTAACGCTTCATTGACCAGCTCAACCAACGCCTGACTCACAAGACTTGATTTACCCGAACCAGATACGCCAGTGACGCTGGTCATAATGCCTAGCGGAAACTCAATACTTAACCCTTGGATATTATTGCGTTCAACATCAGCCAGCTTTAGCCACGCTGTTGGCTGTCTTAGTGATAGTGTAGATAGCTGATTTGTCGTTGAATCCACCGAATCAGTATCAGTAAGTAGATATTGAGCCGTTTGTGAGTGAGCGACATTACGCAACCCCTCTATAGGACCGCTGTATACAATCTCACCACCATGCGTGCCAGCCTTTGGCCCCACATCTACTACCCAATCAGCATGCCGGATGACACTGACATCGTGTTCAACGACAAACACTGAATTACCAGCGGCGATGAGTTCATCCAATGCCCTCAATAGCGCCTGTGTATCAGCAGGATGCAAACCCGCGGATGGCTCATCAAGTACATATACCACGCCAAACAGCTGCGAGCGTATTTGGGTCGCCAGACGCAAGCGTTGTAGCTCACCTGGCGACAAAGTCGGTGTCGTACGTTCAAGTGATAAGTAGCCCAATCCCAGTCTCGTTAATGCCTCGACACGAGTGAGAATATCACTGGCGATACGCTGAGCAACAATGGCTTTTTCGCGGTTTGGTGTCTCATTAACGACCTTGGTGCGAGCCGTCTTTTCAAGTTTAAGCGCTAGCTCGGTTAAAGTTAGTTGCGATAGCTCACCAATATCCAGACCTGCAAACTTAACCGATAGAGACTCTTTTTTTAGCTTCTTCCCATGGCACTCAGGACACTCAGATATTTGCATAAATTGCGAAACGCGCTTTTTGGTGCGCGGGCTTTGGGTATTGGCAAACGAGTGTAATATGAAGTTTTTTGCACTGGTAAAGGTGCCCATATAGTTTGGCTTTTCGTCTTTCTCAATCGCTATGCGAGTTTGTTCAGTATTATATTCAGGATAGACAGGCACCGTCGGCGTCTCATCAGTGAACAGAATCCAGTCGCGAGTTTTCTTTGGTAGTTTATTCCAAGGGGTGTCGATATCATAGCCAAGCGTGGTCAATATACGGCTGAGATTTTGACCTTGCCACGCGGGCGGCCACGAGGCAATAGCGCGCTCACGAATGCTTTTAGTCGCATCAGGCACCATCAGCGCTTCGGTGACTTCAAACACACGACCAATACCCGAGCACGTTGGGCATGCCCCTTCTGGCGTATTGGGCGAAAACGCATCGGCGTATAGCATCTCCTGATCTGCTGGATACTCGCCAGCTCGTGAGTACAGCATACGCAGGCCGTTCGATATGGTCGTGACACTACCAACAGATGAGCGCACAGAGGGCGTACCGCGTTGCTGCTGCAATGCGACTGCGGGGGGCAACCCTTCTATTGCATCGACATCTGGCTCATCGACCTGATCTATCAGACGCCGCGCATAAGGCGATACAGAATCAAGATAACGGCGTTGTGACTCAGCAAATAAAGTGCCAAACGCTAATGATGATTTACCAGAGCCTGATATACCCGTAAAGACTACTAGTGCATTACGCGGTAAATCAACACTGACGTTTTTTAAATTATGGACACGTGCGCCTCTCACTTGAATTTGGTTGTTAGAATCGTTTAGGATGTTTTGAATTTCTAAGTTAATTTCAGCGTTGGTTTTATTCTTATTGTTTTTAGAGGTCATAAAGTCGTTTTTCCTATTGATACATGTTTTAATTTTAAATGTTTTTCGCTGTGTCTATAAGACCATTCAGCAGTTGCAAAAGAGTCTAACATGTTCAAATCGTTACTATAGCTAGGCTTACGTATTACTAGCATAGATAGACAAAACGATAACTTAAACAATCAGCAGTTGATAGTAGCTCTCGGTAGTTAATCAACAAAAAAAGACCGCCTTTAGGCAGGTCTTTTTTTCTATAAGCATCTAATATCCGAAATAGGAAATAGGAGAAAATAAAATATTCTCACCCCACCACCAGCCGCATCATCTGCGTACTAATATAACCACCAAACGTACCGACCGCATAGCCAAGAATGCCCAAAAACACCCCAACTGGCGCAAGCGATGGATGAAATGCCGTAGCGACAATCGGTGCTGAGGACGCGCCGCCAGTATTGGCATTGGAGCCGACTGCTAAAAAGAAAAATGGCGCACGAATGAGTCTAGCGACCGCAAAAATAATCACTACATGAATACTCATCCATAATAAACCGATGAGCAATAAACGCCATTGTGAGACGATGCCGGCTAGATTGATTTGCATACCAATAGCAGCAATCAATACAAAGATAAATACCGTGCCGATTTTTGATGCCCCAACATGGTCGAGCCTGCGGACCTTGGTAAAAGAAAAGATGACACCTATCAAGGTAATAATGACCACCATCCAAAAGAATGAGCTGGCAAAACTATATTGTACCGCCCAGCTGTATGGTGCAAAAAACCCTGCTATCTGCCCGCCGATAAAGTGTGCCACCCCTACCATGGCAAAGCATAAGCCGAACATTACCATTAAGTCATTCAGTGTCGCTGGACGTGCATGATCGCGCTCATAGCTCTCAACCGCTGCGATGACTTTATCAATACTACTACTATCAGCCCTTAATAGACGATCTATCTTATCGCTGTGCTTGGCCATGACCAAGATAGCCAATAGCCATAATGAAGCATTGGTCGTATCAACCAAGATCATCATCCCAAATAAGTCATCGCTGACACCAAACAGCTCCTTCATTGCTGCTTGGTTAGCCGCACCGCCAATCCAGCTACCCGCCACTGCTGAAAATCCGCGCCACAGGGTATCATCGGTAAACATACTGGGCGATATCCACTTAGCCACACCTAAGCTAATCGGACCACTGATAACAATGGCAATACTGGCTGCAAAAAACATAGCAATCGCTTTCCAGCCCAGTCCTAGTATCTTAGGGACATCCATCGACAAGGTCATCAATAGCAAACTTGCTGGCAACAAGTAGGTAGCCGTAAAACCATAAATCTGCGAGCCAATACCATCAGCGAAAACGCCTAAGCTATTCAGCGTCGCCGGTATAAAGCAGCATAGTACGATACCCGGCAATACGGCATAAAAGCGTCGCCAAAATTTACCAGGCAGCCCTTGGGTATAAAATACTAAGCCGATAATTGCCATGATGATGCCAAACGCTAATGGCAGACTATCAATTGCTAAACTTGAGGTGGCGGGCATTAAAAGGCTCCGGAGTGTGCTAGTTAGTCAAAGTTCGTCAGTATAGACAAGGCGAAAAACAGGTGCAAGCTGGTATTTATTTAGGGTGTGCTGAACACTCCTTAATATCCACCTAAATATACCAGTAAGCAAACGCAAAAAAGCCAGATAAAAAGTATCTGGCTCATTAAAAAACATCAAACTATTTTAGAAGGCTATAGTTCTATCAGGTAAGTAACGATTATATTCTTTTGAACAAAGCGGAGCGACTTGATTCCTCACTGCCATCAGCCGCAGTCAAAAAGCGTTCCATATGAATATCGCGTTCGAATAGTCGTGCTTGCATCAGCGTAGTAATAGTAGAGTCTATCATTGGCGGTGGTCCACACAGATAAGCCTTGTGCCCTGAGCACTTACCATCAAAGTGCTGGTTAACCGCATCATTTACATAGCCTTTGAACCCCGTCCACTCTCCCAGTGTATCTTCAGCACTTAAAGCTGGAATATAGTGAAAATTTTCATTATCTCTTGCTAATTGTTCAAATTTATCTCTATGGTATAGCTCAGGGATATTCCTTGCTCCCTGAAACAAATAAATCTGACGCCTATCGCCCTGCTCCAAAAGATCTAAAATCATAGATTCAGGACTAGATAATCCAGACCCGCCAGCCACAAAAATCACATCTTGATTATCGCTGTTTCGGACAAAAAACTGACCATAAGGACCTGATAAAGAAATTTCATCACCGACAGACAGGTCATTATGTAGCCAAGATGTACCTTTTCCATCAGGTACTAATCGTACATGTAGCTCAATTACATTTGGTTGCGATGGAGGATTGGCAATAGAAAAAGCTCGAGTACCAACATCAGGGATGTCCAGATTGATATACTGACCTGCTTGAAACTGTATATCTTCATCCAACTGCAAGCGAACGCGCAATATAGTAGGTGATAACGAATTCCTCTCAATGACCGTTGCCGTATAATCTTGCACAGGATATCCTAAAAAATCAGGATCGACATCGATATCGGCCTCAATCACCAAATCAGATTCAGGATAACAGCAACAAGCCAGCACTTTGCCCTCGTCACGCTCAACCTCCATGAGTGCAAAGGTAGACGCCTCTCCAAGGTCAACAAAACCCTCAAGCACTTGCACTTTACAAGTCCCACAAGTGCCATGACCACAAGCAAAAGGTAACCACACTCCTTGTCGCAAAGCGGCCTGTAATAATGTTTGACCGTCTTCAACTTCTATAACATCGCCAGTCGGCTCAATAGTCACTTCATAAGACATAGCGCTCTCCATTGCAGTATTTGTTAAAAACCATTATCAGGGTTATTGTTAATTGACTTTTCCTAAGCCAATTTATACACCAGTCCCTCTCCAACCATTTAAACCCGGTGTTTTAAAGCGTAACAATGACTTATGATCAAAGCCAATCTCTGCTAGTGTTTGCTCATCCGACGGTGTGACCATCTCTCCATTTAAATTCCATTGCACCTCATCCCATTTGATATGTTCAAAGTCAGGATGCTGATCAAAACCTTCAGTCAGAACACCAGCCTTGAAATCTTTAAAGGTCATGGTTGGCGGTAATGGAAAAGACTTGGCAGAACAGAACAGCAAATGCTCATCCCAACCGATAAAGACTAAAATATTACCACCAAAGTTGGCTTGTTTATCCATAACGTCACCCGTGTACTCAGGGCGGATTGCTTGAACTGCCATAAAAATCTCCTTATCAATATTTTTTGGTTAAATTAAGCCACACCTTTCCATTTTTTCCAGTTAGCTTCATCAACAGAACCTTTAAAATCCATATTGTCGGCACCGATATTCATGCGATAGTATTCAGTGAGAATATCGTCTAGCTCTGGGCCACCGCAGTTGCCTTGCAAGATTTGATGTACGGGTAGCCATGCCTGTACGTATTTTTCAGGTTCATCATTGAAAATATCTTGACAGCCGTCTGAACACATGTGGTAACGCTCGTCGTTATAGACAGTACTGCGATAACTGAACTGACCTGGATCATCATTCATCTCCGTAAAGGTCATTGGCACTTGGCAAATCTGACATAACTGCGGCAAGCCTTTGCTATAAAAGCGTTTGCCTTCTGCTTCAAGTTTTTTGGCCAGCTCCCAACGAGGGCGATAATACTTGTCAAAAGTATCTGGATATTTTTCACTGAGCCAATTAAGCTCTTCATCGGTTGGGATCCAAGTATGGAATCCAGAAGCATGACCAAAATTATAAAATATCCACCAAGCCTGATGCGATATGTGTTCTTTTTCCTTTTCAATCACTTCGACATATTTTGGTGGGCGGATACCGTAGCGAGCTAAATCATCGAATAACGCCCCGCCAGCATCTTCAAAGTAGACCTCCCAAGCCTCTTTCCATGACATAACTTTGTTTGGCAGCATATAATCCATCATCATGCCAACGATGGACAGTAGACGCGTGCCACGCCAAAACCACTTATCA
The DNA here is from genome assembly GCF_051970275.1 of Psychrobacter sp. ASPA161_9. NCBI lineage: Bacteria > Pseudomonadati > Pseudomonadota > Gammaproteobacteria > Moraxellales > Moraxellaceae > Psychrobacter > Psychrobacter sp. ASPA161_9. The sequence continues at coordinate 263,646 of NZ_JBEFNI010000001.1, forward strand.
ATCCACTTTTGCACGATAGGAAGGTTATCTTCGTGCTGCTCAAGTAAAAACTTGATGATTTCAAGTCCAAGCGTCATATGACGTGCTTCATCTGATTGAGCACTAAAACCAAAAGTCACCGTTGCCATGTCGCCGTTGTGCGCAGCTCCAGACATAAAAGGTACAAACAGTAAATTAGTGAGTACGTATTCAAACGAGAACGAAATCGCAAGTAAAAACTCAAAAGGCCCTGCTGAGCGCGCATCTTCAAAAAACGACTTGGGAACAGATAGATACCAGACACGGTCATGCATATGACTCCAGTCTTGGAAACCGTTAAAGTACTTATTAAAATGGCTCATGGCATGAATCTGAGTTTGGACATGACGTAGCTCATCAATAGACTGCATTTGACAGGCGATACGTGCACCAATACCACTAAACTGACGACCAACGTTAGCGTAGCCTTGGTATGCTTGATACTCTAGTGGCGTAACGGCTGTCAAAAATAGCTTGATGGCATTCAAATAGCGAGGATCTGAGATATTCATTTGACCGTTGTTTTGAGAAAAAGCATCAAAAATAGCATATAGCTTTTTTTCCTTTTCAGCTTGATACTTCCAATAAGTATCCATCGTCAAACGGAAAGGATCTTCCCATTTTGACCAGTCTGTAATTTTTATACCTTCAAAATCTTCGTGAGGAAAAGCTTCTTTTCTGTCTTCGTATGAAAAGTCCCAGTCAAGATCACGGGTTAAGAGACGGTATTTCTCTTTTAGGTTGAGCTTTTTGGCGTTTTTTGTAGTAGTCATGGTCTGCTCCTTGTTAGATACGGGATTATTAATCACGGGATTATCAATCCTTGATAATATTTTGATTTTAGGTATTACTGATGCCAACTTAAGGTCAGCGAGTCTTCTTCTTCTTCGACATTACCGCCTAATGTCACTAAGCTTAACTGTAGCTCTTGAATCTCCCACTCACGACCAAGTTTTTCTTCGACTGTCGCGCGGTTAACAACAAGCTCGTTCTCACACTCCATACGAATCATAGCTGGCTGGTAAATGACAGTGACTTTCGGGTTGTCTTCTTCTACTGCTTGGACGATATAGCGTGACATATCGTTGTCTTGCAGCGCTAGATATACTTTTGACATAACAGTTCCTTAAATGATGAAATATAACTTAGTGTATTTAGATAAATTTATGCTGCTGTTACAGTACTTAACCCTACGGTCTTACAGCGTTTGGCCAATTGAGCTTGAATATCTTCTATCACAATTACCGCTTGCTCTGCACCGAACAGCTTCTCAATCAAAGGCTGATACGCTACTAATACTTTATCCAACCATTTATCCAGCCATTGCTGGCAGTGCGCCTTATTATCTTCACTCTCAGCCACGATGATTTTGATAACACTATTACTCCAGCCTGTTAGGTCTTTGAAGCAATCTTGCATAAACTCAGTAAGCATCGCGATATCGCGGCCATTATGCTCGACTAACCAATTATCCAAGTACTGATAATGGACGACATGAATAACGGTATCCATAACAAGAGACTGCGCAATAAACAGCTCAAACCAATCTTTTACCACTAATGTATTCTCACAAAGCGCACGAACACCTTGCCACGCCGCATCGTTCATCCAATACGCTTTGCCTTGCTGCAATGAATCGCTAGAGTTGCCATCGATTAACAGCCCAATTCGCGATAAATATTGCGCCATACCTAGTCTGTCCATACCTGCATATAAACAAGCTTGGGTAATAGCAGTACCATAACCATAAGCTGCGCCGTACATAAAGTTTAGATTGGCCGTTTGCTCAACGTGGCGTAGCGGTATCAAACCAAACGTAACGGTTTCTAGCACTTCTTCACTTAGATTGTTCAAAAGATCGCGTTTTTCAAAAAATTTATAATTGCTTTCTGCTGTATCTTGCAGGCGGGCACGGTTTTGAACATAAGCCCCATAATAAAACTGGCGTGGATCTTTTAAGTCATACCAATCCGTCATTTGAATGACAGAGTAAGTTTTGTCATTCAGAGTCTTATCAGGATTCCAAAGGGGCTTATAATGAAAGTTTGTGGTCCCCTGAGCGTCATAAGTCGCTTCTTGATAACGAGTAGCAGGCTTCTCACCAAATCTCCGAGAGATATTAGCAAAGGTATGACGAATGGGTTCAAGGCTGGAGGTTTTGATTTCTAAAGACATATTCAGTTATTCTTAATAAATATAAATAGAATCATACGAGTAATTGGGGTGATGGTTATTGCCATTATGACTAGGAGCTTCTAGCTTCAGAATGGTTATTACCTACTAACGTAGACTTGGTGCCATAACGCCATTTGTCCTCCTCTTCATCATTGAAATGCATTTGTTCAGCTGTCATGGTGATGACATTATTGTTGACACAAAATGCTGCAAAACTTGCGGGAGGTAGCACCAGTTCAACGAACAAACTTGAATCTCCAATCGCGAAGTCAAACATGACAAATTTGGCATCCGGTGCACTTCTGACCCGAACATACTTAGGGAGATCATTAAAAGATGGGAGATTTGATTGAGGGGTGTGTGAATTCATCCTAAATTCCTTATTTGGCGTCCTGCCATTTTGTTCAAGTTATTTACTATTAAAGTGACTTACTACTATGATCAGTGAAAGCAATTATCTCAAAGACCTTTCATTGCTAATTTAGACATTACAAGTTGCATGCCAACCACGATTTTTATTTTTTAAGTGACTGAATTTAAAAGTATTTAATTTTTATTTTCAGATATTGTCTATTTAAAAACGTTTTTATTATCATCATTAATTCAGCATTTGCTGAAAATTTATTCTTGGTTTTCATGAAATAATGAAGTCATTTCGCTAACTACGCAGGGTTGTAATGCATCTGATTGCAGAGCAAGCAATATATTTGGATTAAGGTAATTGCGTGATTTGAGTATATGTGTGATTATAAATAGCAACGAATATTCGTCTAAGGATAGACATCACCCAGCCACTGGCAAGGATTGCGTCTGACATGTCAAAGCACTCTCATAGTAATAATTATCAAACCTCTGAAAACCCCAACATTCTCACCCCCTCGCCTATATCACATAGGTCACATAGCCATTCTCTACTTGAGCCGTTGGAGAAAAATGAACAACAAAGCGTAAAAGAACAGGATTTCTCTAAAAGCATTGAAGACTTATTAACCCATCTTGAATTCGATGTGCATGCAGGCAAAATATGGTTTGGTGGTCAACGTATGCTACTCAATCATGCCCATGCATTATGGCGTCTGCGCGAAGAGCTGAACCTGACGCTTGGCTCTGATATCACACAGCGGCTTTTTTTTCGTTATGGGTACTTTGCTGGCGTGGAAGATGCTGAAATCAGTAAAAAACTACGCCCAGATGGTAGCTGGAAAGAAGTCTTCCTCTCTGGACCACAATTGCACACCATTCGTGGCATGGTAAAAGTCGTCCCTGATGAGATGACTGTCGATTTTGATAGTGGTAAATTTTTTGCAAGCTTTGATTGGTATAACTCATTTGAAGTGGCTTATCATAAAAAGTTCAATGGTCTATCAGAGACGCCCGTATGTTTTAGCTCGCTTGGTTATGCTAGCGGTTATACCAGCTATTTTTTCGGACGGCAGATCGCTTTTAAAGAAGTGCAATGCGCAGCGATGGGGTTTGATCATTGCCGTATAGAAGGTAGACCATTAGAAGAATGGGAGGAAGATACTGATTTGCAAAAGTTTTTTAATACTGAGCGTCTAAACACTGAGTTGTTTGAGCGTCGAAGTAATTTTGATGAAGTTAAAAGACAAAACCCTAATACACGAATAAAGCCTGAAGGTTTTTTTTCTGCCATTGGTGAGTCACCCTCTTTTAAGAAAGCGACCGCGTTGACAAGAAAGGTAGCTAAGACTAAAGCGACGGTATTATTACAAGGAGAAACTGGCGTTGGTAAAGAAGTTTTTGCCCAAGCGCTCCACGAAGCCAGTGATCGCAATGAAAACCCATTTATCGCCATAAACTGTGCTAGCATTCCTACAGATCTCGTCGAATCTGAGCTCTTCGGAGTTGAAAAAGGCGCATTTACTGGCGCTGTGCAAACTCGGCAAGGTAAGATTGAAGTGGCAAGTTCAGGGACACTATTTTTAGACGAGGTGGTTGAGCTTTCTCATCGGGCGCAGGCAGCTTTATTAAGGGTGTTGCAAGAAGGTGTGCTCAATCGTGTAGGTAGTCATATTAACATCTCAGTTGATGTCCGAGTGATTGTGGCAACTAATGAAGATTTACAGACAGCGGTTACTCAAGGTAGGTTTCGCCAAGACTTATATTATCGTTTAAGTACTTTTCCCATTCATATCCCGCCCCTACGCGAGCGTAAGCAAGACATTTTGTTATTAGCCAAATTCTTTTTGCAAAAATATGCCGCGATGTACAACAAGAACATTCAAGGTTTTACCGATCAGGCGCGTGAATACCTCAATCTACACACATGGCCGGGCAACGTTCGTGAGCTCCAAAACGTCACTGAGCGTGCAGTCATTCTTAATGAAGATCACCACTTAATCGATGCAGCTGATTTATTATTATCTAATATACAAGACAGACATAAACAAAACTCACAAAAACTCAAAATATCTGCCGATAGTGGTAGCTTACAGCTCGCTGATGACAGCAGGGTTAATGAGGCGCTTGAAACCTTATTCCATGAAGGTTTCGATTTAGAAAATTTCAACGATAAGCTTATTCATGCAGCTTTGAATCAATGCGAGGGTAATGTATCTAAAGCCGCCCGCTTGCTGAATATTAGCCGTGCCAAACTTGACTACCGACTCAGCAAGTCTAGTGATAATAGGACGCCTTAATATAATATTATAAATAAGTAAAACCAGACGAACACAAAAAAGCCAGATAACGAGTATCTGGCTTTTTGATATTCTATAAATAACGTTGTTTTACGCTGTTAAATCAAACCCAGTAGAGTTGCTATAGCAGCTAAACGCACTCTTATGATGAAGTGTTACCACGGTTGCCACTGTTCGGACGACCTTGACCACGGCTATCAGAACGACCTGCTGGGCGACCTTGGCTGCCACTTGGACGACCGCGACCAGTTGCTGCACGCTCACCGCGTGGAACACCAGTGCTATCACCACGGCTAGGACCACCAGTACGTTTACCTTGATATGGCTTGCCACCTGAACGCTCATTTGGCTTACCAGATGAATCACGTGGCTTACCTTGATAACCGCTGTCATTGCTTGCGCGTTGACCAGTCGGTGCGCTATCGCTTGAGCGACCACGGCCTTGACCACCACCGCTAGACTTACCAGCATAGCCACCACCTGAACGACCACGACCTTGGCCTTGACCACCGCCGCCGTTAGAGCGTCCGCGACCACGGCCACGACCATTACCTTTGTTTTCGCTAGGAACATAAGTTTTCTTAGGCTCCATGCCTTCGATAACTGATACTTCCATTTTACGATCTAAATAACGGTTGATAGCGTTTAGCTGTGGACGATCATCCATGCTACATAAGCTGATAGCAACACCCGTACGACCGGCACGACCACAACGACCGATACGATGCACGTAATCTTCTGTTTGACGTGGTAAGTCGTAGTTGATCACGTGTGATAGGGCTGGCACGTCAAGACCACGAGCAGCAACGTCAGTTGCTACTAAGATTTTACATTTACCATTACGCAAGTCTTGTACGATACGGTTACGTTTGCTTTGTGGCAAGTCACCATGTAAGAAGCTGGCTTTATGGCCTTGCTCTTGTAGAGATTTGGCTAATTTTTCAGTGCTACGTTTGGTTGCCGCAAAGATAATGATTTGTTCCATTTCAGGCTGGCAAACGATTTTATCAAGCAAACGATTTTTGTGATCAAAATCATCACAGTAATACACGTTTTCTTCGATATGAGCTGATTCAACTTTGATTGAAACACGCTCAGGGTTTTTAGTGAAGCTAGCAGCAATTTTACCTACTGGGCCATCCCAAGTCGCTGAACACATGATGGTTTGGCGATTGTCAGGAGCCGCTTTTAAGATATCGTTGATATCATCAGCAAAACCCATGTCTAGCATACGGTCAGCTTCATCAAGTACTAATACTTCAAGGCTTGATAAATCAACGCGACCAGCATTAATATGGTCAAGTAAACGACCAGGAGTCGCAACAATTACTTGTACGCCTTTTTTCAAAGCAGTAATCTGACCGTTGTACGGTGCGCCGCCTACTAATGGCACACAGAACAAACCGCGCATGTCTTTAGAGTACGTACGGACGCTGTCATGTACTTGCTGAGCAAGTTCACGCGTTGGCGTTAGGATAAGTGCTTTAGTTAATTTGTCAAAGCTAGTAGCACGGCTTAAACGGTCAAGTACTGGAATAACGAATGCCGCCGTTTTACCACTACCAGTTTGCGCTGACAATAATAAGTCGCGACCTGCTAGAGCAAAAGGAATGGCTTGTGCTTGAATAGGTGTTGGGTTGGTATAACCACTGCGATCAAGCGCGGTCAAAATTGGCTTGGCAATATTAAGGTCAGTAAAGGTTACTTGATCTTCATCAGTCGCGTCAGTAGTAGCCGCTTGATTGTTATTATCAGTATTTGGGGTATCAGTGTTTTCGATGATGCCGTTTTCAGCGGCGATTGCAGATAAGATATCGGTCATGAGAATCCTTGGTAAGTATAAGTTGCTGTAAATTCAGCAAACTTGATGCATACCACTGATAACCGTTCACCACGCTGCCTTTATTAAAGAATTACCGGACCACATAAAAGTGTCGATAATCAGAAGCCAAGTCATTAAAACTTAGAGCCTCTACAATAAATGCGTTCGTGCTGTCTGACGTATTTTGGTGGTAGTGCCGAGTGTCTTATCCTTGTTTGATATCAGCGCATTATCATTGCTTTGTCCAAAGCAGATAAAGGCGAATAACAACCAATCTAAACCATATTTATGATTCAGTAGATAAGATATGAGTCAAAAATAACTGATCTTTCTATTAAATGTTATTTAAGTACACAAAATCATCGGCAACAATTACTTACGGTCAATCCTAGACCCAAAATCGCAGGCGATGTTATCAATCTCATAATTCACGAAAGTCTAAGCTAACGTGGCGACGCAGTATAGCATAATGAATCCGCTATCAGTACTTATTTTTTAGTTTTTTATCAAAAGAACAGTATCTGTAGGTCAAAAATAAGTTTTTGAACCTATAAAACTTTGAACCTATAAAATTAAGCTATCGTGATTTATTTACTTCAGATACATAGGTTGGTAGCTGCCATGCACCGCCTATTTCAATCATGCGACACATTCCTGTGCTACTTTCATGGCTTTTTACAAAACTTTTACCTGTCCATATCCAGTCAGTTTTGTATAAACAGTCACCAATACCGCGTCCTTTTTGAACTGAACTTATTTTACCACTATCATAGTTGGTCGCCTCGGTAGTCACCAACACCGGATTATAAGGTTTGGTGTCGTTTATTACCCACATCCCAGTTCCTGCATTGTAGGCACCCATCCAGCAGTTATGCTGTACTAGCAGCTGTGATCCATTTAAACGGTTGATACGCCAAGAAGACTTATCCATCAAATTTGGGCAATCAGTATTCACGTCTGGTATCGTATCTTTCATCAACGCTGACAGCTGTGATGTTTTCATGCTAAATTTTTTCTTACTGCTTGAGGTGGCTTTTGCATTTGGCACGACTAAGCGAAGCTGCGGTGCGGCTTTAGGTGCTAATACGCTACTATTAGATTTGCTAGCACCATCGGCGCTAATGAAGGCACTTGATGTTCCCACTCGCCCTTGTGCTTCATCTGCTTTTAGCATGACAGCCGTTGCACCTTTGTCAGACAACTCCCAGCGCGAATTACGCATTACAAGCTCAATCTTACTAGACTTGGTTAATGCTTCAAGCAGCGCTGCAACCTGTGTCGAAGTTAAGTCCGCATCGCCAGCTACCGTTGAGAATGGCTTGGTTTCCCCCAAGTCTTTATCATCAATAAACAGTGACATGCGATGACGACTACCTAGCTGTAGCAGGGCTTTCGTAGAGCTCTCTTTAGCACCGCCAAGTTTGATTTTCCCAACTACGTTAGCATCACTGCCAGCACGACGAACTAATAATACAGAAACAGGGAAATCGCTGTTGTTTTCAGCTTGGTAGCCTGCCAGCCGACAAGTGCGCGTATTGTCACACGCCACTTGCCAATCCTGATGAGTTAGTTCAGTGGCGCTACTTATTGGACTTATTGCGATGGCGCTAGCGGCTACGAATGCCGACAATACTATTTTATTTTTAGCAAAAATACTTTTTAAAGATGTGCTGTTTAGCGCTTTATCACGAGAAATATCAAGCATCCAAGCCAGTTTATTGTTGTTGTTATTAAACTTAGCACTACTATTGCCCGCAGACATAGATGACTGCCTAGGCTCATTATGTAAACCTTTCATAACTCTCACTCATCAATAGAGGAAATATAAACACTGAATCCTAATGACTACAGCGACTCGTCATCTTAACCCACCGACGTTTCTGTCTGTTGTACTAATGTATCATTATGTAAATAAACAAGCAAACAACTTTCAAACAGCTATGACATTTAGTTTGAATGATCTCCATAAAAATGGCTGCTTAGCGCAATGCTAAACAGCCTTTCAACTTTTATTATAAATAGCTATCGCAAAAAGCTATTAAGAAAATTCTAATCAAATAAAATACACGTTAAAAAATTGCCATGAATTCAAGAAATTGGTTGTAATGGTAAGTCGACAGCCCTTTTCACTGCAGGGCGTTCAGCGATTAATTTTGCCCAACGTTGCACATGTGGATAGCTATCGACTTGTAAAAACTCAGCAGCATCATAGAGTTTGCCTAATACGAGCTGGCCGTACCAAGACCAAATAAGCATGTCTGCTATGTTGTAATCTTTTTCGTCATTGCCGCACATATATACTCGGTTTTTTAAATGGCTATCAAGTACGTCAAGCTGACGTTTGGTCTCCATCGTATAACGGTTGATTGGGTACTCCATTGGTTCGGGAGCATAAGCATAAAAATGTCCAAAGCCGCCACCTAAGAAAGGCGCACTACCCATTTGCCACATTACCCAAGAAAGACATTCTGCCCGCGCTGCTCCTTGTTCCATTGGCACAAATTTGCCAAACTTTTCGGCTAGGTACATCAAGATAGCCCCAGACTCAAAAATAGCGATAGGCTCGCCAGCATCGTTACTAGAATGATCAACCAAAGCTGGTATTTTAGAGTTAGGGTTCATAGCGACAAAGTCAGAGCCAAACTGATCACCTGCAGAGATATCAATCTTATAGGCATCATACTCGGCACCCTTTATATTAAGCTCAGCCAACTCTTCTAAGATTATATTTACTTTGACACCATTTGGCGTATTTAATGAGTACAGCTGGAACGGTGCATCGCCCACTGGTAGGTTTTGTTCATGACGCACGCCTGCTGTCGGGCGATTAGTGCTAGCAAACTTACCACCGTTGTCTTTATCCTGCACCCAAACTTTTGGCGGTACATATGTATCGTTTTGCTTATTAGAATGATTGCTAGATTTATTATTATCCTGACTCATAACATATCCTTAGTTTGTATTTATCGACTCATATTTATAGCATTATCATGCTTCTACTAACGTTGCTTACTTATATTTTTTGCTTAAGTAGCTAGTGAAGCTTTACTATAGCGGGAACTAGCCTCTATATTAAAGCTCTCTCTTGTAAGCAACATCTTGCTTTAAACGGCACTATTTACACGCTTATAGTCATTAGGTTTTATGAGTTAGCTAATGATAAACCGTTACCTTGAGTCACTTTTATTATCATCTGCTCTTTCTTATACTACTCGGCTTGCATAGCGAACTGGTTGCAAACAGATCATTTCGCTTATTTTATACTGGGATATCTAATGAGATTGACATGGTAACGCTGACCCCGACGCAAGAGAAATACCTACCGTATGTACTGGCAGTAGCGTTATTTATGCAAATCTTAGACGCTACCATCTTGAATACTTCATTGCCGCAAATGGCCCAAGCGCTGGGTGAATCGCCTCTAAAAATGCAATGGGCCGTTATCAGTTATGCACTAACTCTAGCTATCTTTATCCCTATCAGTGGTTTCTTAGCGGACAAATATGGGACGCGTCGAGTATTCTTATCGGCCATTATCATTTTTTGTATCGGCTCGCTATTGTGTGCGGCCTCGCCTACTTTAGACGTTTTGATTGGATCTCGAATTGTACAAGGTATCGGCGGTGCAATGATGACCCCGGTTGCTCGCTTAATTTTAGTCAAATCCTATCCACGTAATAAGTTATTGACGGTAATGAACTTTGCCGTCATACCCGCGTTAGTGGCGCCCTTAGTCGGACCACTATTGGGTGGTTACATAGTACAATACGCTAGCTGGCACTGGATATTTTTGATTAACATTCCTATGGGTATGGTCGGCTTTGTATTAGCCAAAAAGCTTGTACCTGCACTCTTTGAAGATACCAAACGTCTAGATTGGAAAGGTTTTTTATTATTTGCTGCAGCAGCATGCGGGTTTACACTTGCTGTCGAGTTTGGATCACAAGCCGATCGTGGGCTCTATGGTTTACTGATGGCTCTAGTCTCAACCCTACTGATAGGTGCCTATATTTGGCATGCGAAACGTAAAGAGTCACCGATATTTCCTTTGAGCTTGTTTAGCATCCGCACCTTTCGTATTGGTATTACTGGCAACTTGTTTACGCGCCTCGGTATTAGCGCTGTACCATTTTTGCTACCTCTGCTACTACAAGTAGTGTTTGAATACTCTCCTTCACAGGCAGGCTGGTTACTTGCACCTATCGCAGTTGGTGCGATAGGTATCAAGCCATGGGTTAGTAAAATCATTCAGCGTTATAGCTACCGTACTGTATTGGTTTACAATACCTTCTTAATGGGCACGCTAATTATCATCTTGGCGCAGTTCAGCGACTCATCACAGTGGCCATGGTTTATACCGGTTTTGACACTAATGGGTGCAAGTAATTCAATGCAATTTAGTGCCATGAATACTATTACAATTGGTGATTTACAGGGCGCGCAGACTAGTAGCGGCAATAGCCTCATGGCAGTAAACCAGCAATTGGCAATCAGTTTTGGCATTGCCTTTGGGGCAGCAGTTCTCAATTTATTAAGAGAGCGGTTAGAGCTTGATATCTTGATGGCATTTCAGACGACTTACTGGGTGCTAGGGATTCTAACGATACTTTCAGGGTTGTATTTTTTACGACTCAAATTTGAAGATGGTCGAGGCTTATATTAAGAATAGACTCGTTACAGCAGAGTCAGATCAAAACGTGATAATCCTCTAAACACAAAAAAGCCAACATACTTTATAAAAAATATGCTGGCAAGTTTGATTAAACTGGCACAATCAAATGCATCTAGCTTCTTAGTTTAAAGGCAGGTTTGTTTTAATGCATTTTCTGACCCTATAGCGCTCTAAGGTGTTGCATCGTCATCCATTTGTGACTGGATATAGTTTTGCACACCAACCGCTTTAATTAAGTCTTCTTGGGTCTCGAGCCAATCCTCATATTCTTCGTTGCCATCTTTGAGCGTTACTAATAACTGGCGTGACACGTAATCGCGATGCGTCTCGCATAGTGCAATAGCATCAGTAATGATGTCAAATTTTTGCTTTTCTAAACGTAGATTACAGTCAATAATCTCTGGTACGTCTTCGCCAATAAGGATTTTGCCCAAATCTTGTAGATTTGGTAATCCACCTAACAACAAAATACGTGCAATCAAATCATCCGACCACTTCATCTCAGCAATTGACTGCTTATAAAATGCATCATTTAATGCTTCAAGCCCCCAATGACGTGCTACACGAGCATGCAAGAAATACTGATTGATCGCGATAAGTGATTGACCAAGCACCTTATTTAATGAACGAATAACCTCTTTATCACCTTTCATAATCTCTCTCCCTTTTTTATCGCTTATAGAATCAATCTTCGTTGTTGACTAACTATCAGTTTTATTATCATTAGGCAAGATTGAGTGATACTTCGGCCATTTGACTCTGGAGGTAATTTGGTAGACTAATCATATCGATAAGACGTAACTGCTGCTCTAGCCAATGCGCATGATCTTCCTCAGTATCCTTGAGTTGCTCAACCAGCATATCGCGAGTGACGTAATCACGCTCTTCTTCACACATAGCGATACCATTTTTGAGATGCTCTTGAACTTGATACTCTAAATCAAGATCAAACTGCAGCATTTCTGGCACTGTCTTACCGATGTGGATATCATCAACAGACATTTTCGGTGTCCCGCTCAGCATTAAAATACGGCGAATAATCGCTTGTGCATGCAGAGTTTCGTCTTCCATCTCATGATGAATACGTTCATACAGCTTGCCGTAATGCCATTCAGCATACATCTCTGAATGAATAAAATATTGGTCACGAGCGGCCAGCTCACCGCCTAGTAAAAAATTTAGATAATCGATAACTTTTTGGCTGCCTATCATAACATCTACTCCTATTTTTGAACTTATTTGGCTTTGCACTTACCTTGAACCCACACTTTTAACACAATAATAATAGTTTTTTTGAACTACTTAGTAATATTTATACTTGAGTGGCTTCTGACAATGTCAAATAGATATAGTAGCATACAGGTAAGATATGGCTTGTAACGTTGTGAACTAAGAATAAGATGCCAGTTGAGAATAATAATTAAATAGAGTTATTTGATTATTAGCTAAGGAAAGAAAGTTGAATAAAAGGATTTCTACTCATCATAGAAACTACTACAAATCGTGAAAAAACCACCATCTATACACCTCTTATATTGTATAAATACGAGAATTCTTTAATACATCTATCACTAACTAAAACTTGCTATTTTTATGGCATGCTAATTGCAATATTTAGACTGCATAAGCCAGTAAATCAAGCTTAGCATGGTGCTCGTTTAGATAGTCATTGACCATAGGTTCACAGCATCCACAACAGGTAGCAACATCAAGGGAATCTTTCAAACCCTCAAGGGTATCGATTCCTGAAGCAATAGCCGCTTGAATTTGCTTCTCTTTTACATCGTTACAGATACATACGTACATTTAGCTGCTCCTATCTTTATAACTGGTTGATACTCTTTATAATAACGATAACTATTACCATTTGCAATAATTGTCAGTCTTATGTGCTTAACTTAAAGATATTAACCTATCTATTTTTAATACAAAAAAACAAGTTCGCAAAGATCATAATATAAAAGAATATATTTATATATCCGTAAATATGCATATATTTGTGATAAACGGTGTTAAAATGGCGACAAACGGATGAATAAAGAATATTTTTATATAACTTGATGTATTTATTGTGTTATTATTGATTTCAGTTGTTATAATGTTTTTTATTGTTTTCTTATTATATTATATTTGTGTATATATGTGAACAAATAGCAGTTATTCGACAGTGGCTCAATAGGACAATTATTGGCTGAAAGCCACACAGGTCGTCCCTACAAAATTAACGAAATAAAATTAACGAAACTACGCTTTGTCTTGTTTACTGGATGAATGCTTTTTACTGAATTGATTAGATAATAAGTTATCAGGTGCTATTAGATAATGGATTATCTATTTTACTAACTACTTAACTGTTCTCTTATTAGGATGATTAAAATTCATAAGTAAGCGTGACAATATATTTGGAATATACTCTATGTCTGACAATACTTTTGCTATGCAGCCTCTTGACTTATTTAAAGTACTATCTGATCCGACTCGTTTGAAGTTGTTTCAGATTCTATTTAACAAAGAGTCACGTTGCGTATGTGAATTGGTAGATTTGCTTGACCAGCCGCAACCGACCGTATCGCGTCACCTGAATCATTTAAAGAAGCTGGGAATTCTTAGCTGTTCGCGCGAAGGTACATGGATGTGGTATGAGGTAGCAGATGACTTACCAGAATGGTGCCAAGATATTTTAGAGATTACTTACAAGACTCTGATGAGTCAGCCAGAAATTAGTTAACAGCTTAGCTTTATACTATTCTTTGCGCATAAAAAGAGACCTACATTAATTTAATGCAGGTCTCTTTTTATGTTTGAGTAATACGTCTGATTACACCAAATCTAAGAAATCACTAACAAAGGCATTAGCTGGATGATGGATTAGCTCTTCTGATGTCCCTACCTGCTCTACATGACCATGATTCATTACCACAATCTCATCTGACACTGCACGTGCTTCTTCTTGATCATGAGTCACCATGATGCTAGTAATACCCAAATCGTGATGAATATCTTTTAGCCAAGTACGTAGCTCTTTACGTACCTTGGCATCAAGCGCACCAAACGGCTCGTCAAGTAATAATAATTTAGGCTTTACTGCAAGTGCCCGTGCCAGCGCAATCCTCTGACGCTGACCGCCTGATAACTGGTGCGGATAGGCATTTGCCAGTTGTGGCAATTGCACCAAGTCTAATAGCTCTGCGACGCGCTTATTGATATCGGCCTTACTAGGTCGTTCGTTCTTTGGCAATAAAGTCAGTCCAAATGCTATATTGTCAGCGATATTTTTGTGTCGAAATAGCGCATAGTGTTGAAACATAAAACCAATATGGCGTTTTTGCACAGGCGTATTAGTCACATCCAGCTCATCAAATAATATTTGTCCCGAGTCCGCATATTCAAGACCCGCGATAATACGCAGTAAGGTCGTTTTACCGCAGCCTGACGGACCAAGCAAAGTAGTCAGCTTACCAGTCGGTACAGTGATATTAATGTTGTCTAAAGCGGTAAAGTTACCAAAATTTTTATTAACGTTACGAATCTCGATGCTCATATCTGTATCTCTTTTATGATTCTTTTTATATTAGGCTTTGTTGTTGTCGACACTACTTATCACAGTCGCATTGGCACTAACCGGTAGTTCAGGCGCGCTAACCAACCTTTCGGACTTGGCAAATTTACGCTCCTGTAGCTTAGTCATCACTTGTTGTATCAGCAGCGTCACTAAAGCAAGTGCAGCAAGTAAGCTTGATAACGCAAAGGCGGCAGTGAAGTTATAATCGTTATAAGCAACCTCAACCAATAGCGGCATAGTATTGGTCTCACCGCGAATATGACCCGATACCACACTCACAGCACCAAACTCGCCCATTGCTCGGGCATTAGTCAAAATCAAACCATAAAGCAATGCCCATTTGATATTTGGTAATGTTACATGCCAAAAAGTCTGCCAGCCAGTGGCGCCCAATGTAAGCGCTGCTTGCTCCTCAGAGTCGCCTTGCGTTTGCATCAGCGGTATCAGCTCACGTGCCACGAATGGAAAAGTGACAAATAATGTCGCTAATACAATACCAGGAACAGCATAAATGACCTGAAAGCCCATACTCTCAAGCCAGCCACCAACGGTAGAGTTGAGTCCGAATAGCAATACAAACATCAAACCTGCAACGACCGGTGACACTGAAAAAGGTAAATCAAGCAAAGTGGTGACCAGCTGCTTACCTTTAAATTGATAACGGGTGACTAACCATGCAATTGCGATGCCCATCACCATATTGATTGGTAATACGATACCAGCAGTAATTAACGTGAGCTTAATAGCTTGTAAGGCTTCTGGATCGACAAGCGATGCTATATACAACTGCCAGCCATCCTTGAAAGCTTCATAAAATACAGCTAGTAGTGGCACGACCAGCATGATCACCATGAATAAGACGGCAATAGCGATAAAGGTACGTCGTATCCATGGAGTATCTTTGGTTGCAGGATTGCTTTGATAATCATAACTATTAGCTATTTGCATCTTAGCGAGCTCCTACACGGCGCGACAGTTTCCACTGTACGATATTAATGGTCAATAAAATCACAAATGAAATCAACAGCATAAATAATGCCACTGCCGAAGCGCCTTGAATATCAAATTGCTCAAGCTTACTGATAATAATAAGCGGTAAAATCTCAGATTGCATTGGAATATTACCCGCGATAAAAATCACCGAACCATACTCACCAGTAGCACGAGCAAACATCATACCTGCACCCATCAGTAGTGCCGGTAGCAGTTCTGGTAAAATAACTTTGCGAAAGGTAGTAAAGCGATTCGCGCCTAATACCGCAGCAGCCTCTTCAAATTCAACTGACAACTCTGCTAATACTGGCTGCACGGCACGGACAATAAACGGAAAACTAACCACGACTAAGGCGAGCCAAATACCTATAGGTGTAAAAGCTACCTGTATGTCGAACTTCTCAAACCACTGGCCAATTAGACCATTAGGTGCATAAAGAGTAGCAAGAGAAATACCTGTCACTGCGGTCGGTAGTGCAAATGGCAAATCTACTAAGGCATTAATCATTGACTTGCCCCAAAATTCATAACGTACCAACACCCACGCAACTAGCGTACCAAATACCATATTGGTCAACATCGCCAAAAAGGACATCCATAGGCTCAGCTTAATGGCAGCAGTTACTTGTGGCTGAGTAATAGTCTCCCAAAACCCAGTCCAGCCCATTTGTGTCGTGGTATAAGCCATCATTGCAAATGGAAGTACCACCAATAGTGATAAGCTAAAGACGGTAATGCCCATGCTCAGACCGAAACCTGGCAGCACATTGCGTTGACGCAAACGTGTCAGCCAACCTTTTTTATTAAGGGGTTTACTGGCAGAAGGTGTTTTTGCACTCATATTGATGTCCTATTGTCTAACTAATAGTACTTAGCGATAGTACTTAGTGACAGTACTTAGTACTTAGCGATAGTACTTAGTGACAGTACTTAGCAATGGCACGTATCGTAACGACCACGTTATATCAAATCTATTATTAGTCTGCTTACGGTATAAAGGACATAGCGCGGGCAGCCATGTCCTTTATATGATTGAACGCTAATCAACGAATTGCTTTGTTAGAAGCTACTGTACTTTCTAAGTCGTACTTTTTAGCTAAGTAGCAGTTTTTTACAATGCCGTACTAGCTAGCTACTGTGGCGCATTAATGGCTAGCTGATCGAATACCCCACCATCACTGAAGTAAGTACCCATGATCTCATCCCATGTGCCAAATGCATCGTTAGGGCGGAAAGTTTCAACTGGTGGTAATTTGTCACCGTTTTTATCGAGGACGCTTTTCACACTAGGACGTAAATAGAGGTCTGCGGCCAATTGCTGAGCTGGCTCGCTCCATAAATAATCAAGATATGCTTTTGCCGCGTCAGTCGTGCCTTTTTTGTCAGTAACAGACTTAACGATCGCAACAGGGCTTTCTGATTTGATAGAGTATTTGGGATAAACGATATCAACTTGACCAGCACCAAAGTCAGTAGCGGCAAGGTTAGCTTCGTTTTCAAAGGTTACCAAGACATCGCCGATACCGCGCTGTACGAAAGTCGTCGTCGCTGCACGTCCGCCATTCTCGTAGACTTTGACATTCTTAAGCATGTCTTTTACGTAATTTTTGGCAGGAGTCTCTTCATTATTAAAGGCATGTAAACCATAACCATAAGCCCCTAAAAATGCATAGCGGCCATTACCGGTCACTTTTGGGTTGGCCATGACAATCTCAACGCCGTCTTTGGTTAAATCTTCCCAATCATTAATGCCTTTGGGATTGTCTTTACGTACTAAGAATACGATGGTGCTGGTAAAAGGTACGGCGTTATCAGGGAATTTGCTTTCCCAATCTGCTTCAACCAAGCCTTTTTTCTCAAGCAGCTCGATATCTGAGCCTTGGTTCATGGTAGCGACATCTGCTTGCAGACCGTTGGCAACAGACAATGCCTGTTTACTTGAGCCACCATGTGACTGCTTAATTAGGATATTACTGTTTGGATTTTCAGCTTTATAATGCTCAACGAACAACGGGTTATAGCCTTTATAAAAATCACGTGCTACATCATAAGAGACGTTTAGCAGCTCAATATCCTGACCCTCTGTGGTCGCTGCGGTGCCATCAGCATTAGTAGTAGTGTCTGCCTGCTCATTATTACTACAGCCAGCGATTCCAAGTGTGAGGGCAACGCCTGCGATACTTAAGACGCTAAGCGCTTTATTTTTATGTTGATAGCCTGCCGCGTAAGATGTCATAAATGCCTCAAAGATGTTTGTTATGTAATGCAAGTATGCTAACAGTGCCAGCTTATTATGTTTAATGACTAATATGCGTATGTTATTGCCAAAATGGAATAACATACGCATCTAGTAAATCCACAAATATTTTAATTATTAGGACTTGCTGTGATAGATAACTATAAAGCCAAAGCTATCAATTACTTAGGTTTCATATGCTAGCAGGCACGCTGCACATTTTATAAATATGCAGCGCAATAATTCTCCAGCTGGGTACCAATATCTAGTTACTTATATGACACTTTATAACTGTTTTATAATGGTGAGGCTTACTGCTCTGCCCGTGCCAACTGATCAAAAACTCCGCCATCGACAAAGAATTTATCCATAATTTGCTCCCATGACCCAAAGACGGCTACTGGCTCAAAAGTATTGATATCAGGTAGGGTATCTTTATGCGCGGAAAGGACAGCTTTATCACTGGGACGTAGATACATCTGCGCCATTAATTCCTGGGCAGGCTTATCCCATAAACCTTTTAGGTAAGTGTTTGCTGCATCTGCATTACCATTTTTTTCAGTAACGGTATTGACCACAGCGACTGGATTATTGATGGTAATAGAGTAGCTTGGATAAATAAGCTCAGTCTGCCCTTTAGCGTATTTTTTGGTGACTAAATGCGCCTCATTTTCCGTAGTAATCAGTACATCCCCTAGCCCGCGCTGGGTAAAGCTGGTCGTTGCGGCACGTGCGCCATTGTCATAAGTAACCACGTTTGCCAGTACCTTTTTAATAAAGTCATCAGTCTTAGCTGGACTTTGTACGCTTTCTTTAAATTGATGCAGTCCATAGCCATACGCTCCTAAAAAAGCATAGCGAGCGGTACCACTTGTTTTTGGGTTTGGCATTACTACATCAACATCATTACGCGCTAGATCTTGCCAATCTTGAATATTTTTTGGATTACCATCGCGCACTAATAACACCATGGTACTGGTATAAGGGACGGCATTGTTTGGTAATGCTTGCTGCCAATTGGTGCCCACCAAGCCTTTTTCGACCAGTAAATTCATGTCAGTCGCTTGGTTTAGGGTCACCACATCCGCTTGTAAGCCATTAGCGACAGATAGCGCTTGTTTGCTGGAGCCACCGTGCGACTGGTTGATGTTCACTTTACTGTTTGGATGTTTAACCTGATAAGCACTACTAAATAGCGTATTGTATTCTTTATAAAAATCGCGTGACACATCATAAGAGACATTCAAAAGGCTAATGTTTTTCGCATCGCCTGCTGATTTTTCTGCATCGTTTTGAGTCGCCTGTGTCGGGCTACAGCCTGTCATTAATATCAGCGCTGTAAATACGCTACCTATCATTAAAGTACGCGGCAGCATATTTTTCTGAGCGCCCGTGACATTATGTTTGCTACGAGACGATAAGGTGTTGATAGTTTCGGTAATCAGTTGCATGGTAGTTCTCTGCAGAATTGGAGAATTGAATGAGGGTTTATTTTTATTAAAGTATTAAGTGGAGCAGATATAGATAAGAATTATGTGAGGATTGAAGCTATGCTAGCAGCTTGTTTGTTGAGCGCTTAGTGACATTTAGGCTTATCGAGTGATGAACTTGGCATAAGTAAGCGGTTTAACGGTTCTATAGTAGGTAAGTTTACGTAACGTTTATCCTATAAGGCGATGAGAGAGTTCTGTTATAGACTGTGGCATACTCTAATTATCAAGCGCAAACTATTAAGCGCACAGTCACGGCCTACCATATGTCGTCTACCATCTATTAATACCAAGGAGTCCCCTCTATGATTAACTACCAACGCCAGCGCTCATTATTTTCTGTTGCAGCACTGTTTTTTGCTACCACTGCCTTCGCTACCGTAACGGGTTGTAGCTACAGTAATGATGCACATGCTGAACGCGTAGCGAAGAGTGCTACCGTTATTCAAACGCCTGCTGTACAAAAGGTCGTTGGTGATTATGCTTCTTCAGGTTATGACAAACGGGCGCAAGGTAATGATTGGGTGGGAGTTATGGTACGGGCAGATGACAGCGACCAGATTAATATCAAAGTACGCGCTCGTAGCGATGTTAAAAAACCAACCTGCCATTTTGATGGTCAGGCGACTTTGATGGGTCAAGATAAAGCGCACGGCGTTATCTTTCAAACGACCGTTAATGACAGTATGGCTTTTTTTCAATTTAAAGATGGTCAGCTAACTATTGATAGTCAAGATAAGTACGCACTGAATCAATTTTGTTCTGGTGGCGGTACGCTAGTTGGCGACTATAAGAAGCTTTCGAGTAATTTAGAGCTAACCTAAACGCATTATTTTTAAATGTTTGGTCTTCAGGTATAAAAAAATCATGCATAAAAAAAGTGGTAGATTTTGGGTCTACCACCTTTTTTATACACACTCTTTTTTATATATAGTCGATACTAAATAAAATAGATACACTGCATGAATTCGCTAGACTGGTACAAATTTTTCTTGCGTGCTGTGCCTGCGCAGACAGAGGCTGCAAAAAATTTATCCCAGTCTCGCTGTATCTTTTTTATTTTGCAATTTTATCAACGATAAAAATACTACCTATACCGCAGATGCACCAGTCAATTTGACCTCAGCACGTTCCTCTTTTGCGATACCGGCATAGTAATCACGTAAAATCTGTAATACTTCTGGACGGCTAAAGTTCTCTGGCACGTCCTCATCTTCTGATAATGCCTTACGTAGCTTAGTACCTGATACTTTGACATGCTCAGACGCTTCATGCGGGCAAGTTTTATCTGAAGCCATGGCATTACAAGCATTACACCAGAACGTCCAGCCAATTTTTAGCGGCTGAGTAATGAGGTCGTCTTTACCAACATATTCAAAGATAGTCTGCGCATCAAACGCACCATAGTAATCACCGACACCAGCATGGTCACGGCCAACAATCAGATGACTACAACCGTAGTTTTGACGGAATACGGCATGCAATAGCGCCTCACGTGGTCCGGCATAACGCATATCGAGCGGATAGCCTGCCTGAATAACAGTATCTTGTCTAAAGTAATTATCAATCAAGGTTTTGATGGCTTCTTGACGCACATCAGCTGGGATATCACCTGGCTTTAATGCCCCTAGCAATGAATGAATCAACACCCCATCGCAGATTTCAATGGCAATCTTGGCAAGGTATTCGTGTGAGCGATGCATTGGATTACGCGTTTGGAAGGCGGCGACTGTTTTCCAGCCCTTGGCATCTAAAATCTCACGTGTCTCAGCAGGGGTTTTATAAATCTCTGGATATAAGGTTGGGAACTCGCCTTCGCTTAGCACTTCGACGCTACCTGCAATGTTTACTTCACCTTGGTTTAGTACTTGCTGTACGCCCGGATGTTCGCTATCAGTGGTGGTAAAGACTTGCTGACACTCATATTCTTTATCGATGGTATAAGTCTCTTCTACCGTCAAGATGCCCATAATCTCACCATCTTGGGCGACTAACGCGACTTTATCACCTTGATTTAGATTATCGGCGGTTAATTTAGGCGCTGATAAAGTGATGGGAATTGGCCAAAATAAGCCAGTATTATCACCACTTTGCAGACGCATGTTATCAACCACCCCTTGCCAATCCGCTTGGTTCATAAAACCATTCAATGGGGTAAAACCGCCAATACCCAACATAATCAAATCGCCACGCTCACGTGAGCTCAGAGTAATCGTCGGTAAGGTGCTGGCAAGTTTCAACGCTTGCTTGCGAGCATCACCTGTTAATAGTAACGGCTTAAGATCGCTGCTACCGTGCGGCGGAACAAGTTTTGATGATTGTTGATTATGGGCTGTAGATGTCATATTGATTTAGAGCCTTTATAGGTAGGGATGAAATAAGTAGTAATAAATTTGATAAACATAGGCTACCTAACTTTCTTTATGAAAATTTATGCTGTGTTTGGATATGGATATGACTTAAAGGAATTTATGTTTAAAGGCGTAAACTTATATGATAGTGAAATTACATTGTTTGCACCGCGATTAGCCATAAGATTTATCACACACGCAAATCATTTTCGTTGCTGCTTTTAAGATTAAAAACAAAATTGAGATTACGTCATGTATCAATATAATTACGCTGACCAGACCTTGGTAGAGGAACGAGTCGCCCAATTTCGCGACCAAACCGAGCGGTTTTTGGCAGGCGAGCTGCCAGAAGAGCAATTTTTGCCGCTGCGTTTGCAGAACGGCCTCTATATCCAACGTTATGCGCCAATGTTGCGTATTGCCATTCCTTACGGGTTACTTGCCAGCTATCAGTTGCGTAAATTGGCTGAGATTACTCGTAAATATGACAAAGGCTACGGGCACTTTACTACCCGTACCAATATTCAGCTAAATTGGCCAAAGCTAGAAGATGTACCAGATATCTTGGCGGAGCTGGCCTCGGTACAGATGCACTCAATACAAACTTCTGGTAACTGTATTCGTAATACCACGACCGATCCTTATGCCGGTATTCATCAAAATGAGATTGCCGATCCGCGTCCTTACTGCGAAATCATTCGCCAGTGGTCGACATTTCATCCTGAGTTTGCTTTTTTACCACGTAAATTTAAGATTGCTGTTATCGGCACCGATGAGGACCGCGCAGCGACACAAGTACACGATGTTGGTCTGCACCTTAAGAAAAATGAAGATGGCGAGCTTGGCTTTGAAGTCCTAGTTGGCGGCGGTCTTGGACGTATCCCAGTCCTTGGTAAAGTTATCAATAAATTTTTGCCACGTCAGCATCTACTGAGTTATTTAGACGCCATATTGCGTGTCTATAATCTGCATGGTCGCCGTGATAAAGGTAGTAAGTACAAATCACGGATCAAGATTTTGGTCGACACACTGGGCGGACCTGCGTTTGCTAAATTGGTCGATGCCGAATGGGAAGCGCATACCAAAGACGGGCCGCTGACGCTGACTGATGCAAACTTTGAGACTGCTACCAGCTTCTTTAGTGAGCCTGATTATGTAGCCTTTGATGCGCTACAAGCACAGTCCGATCTACAGCAGCAATTAAGCGCTGATAAAGACTTTGCCAATTGGTATAACCAAAACACCGTGGCACATAAGGTCGCTGGTTACCGCGCAGTCGTTATTTCTCTCAAAGCAGGCTTGGTCGATGGCAAGTATGTACCATCCGGTGATGTCAGCGAATCGCAGATGGATGCGCTTGCTGATCTTTCTGACAAGTATAGCTTTGGCGAACTGCGCGGCACTTATCAGCAGAATTTAGTATTCGCTGATGTGCAAACCAACAACCTCTATGAATTGTGGCAGCAGCTCTCAGATTTGCATTTAGCACGTGCCAATATCAATACTTTAACTGACATGATCGTCTGCCCTGGTTGGGATTATTGCTCACTTGCCAATGCCACCACGCATAATATTGCTGAGCAAATCGAGAAGCAGTTTAGCGATTTAGATTATCTATACGATCTTGGCGATATCCGCCTCAATATGTCGGGCTGTATCAATGCCTGTGCACACCACCATACTGGCGATATCGGTATCTTGGGTGTCGATAAAAAAGGTGAAAACTGGTATCAAATTAGCCTTGGCGGCAACTCAAGTAACGATGCCAAGCTTGGCAAAATACTCGGCCGTTCCGTACCTACCGAAGCGGTTGCTGATACCATTCAACAGATTGTTGATGTCTATGTCGATCTGCGTGCCACCACCGAGAATGACGTTGAAAGCTTTGGCGAATTGGTTGAGCGTGTCGGTATTGATCCATTTAAGGAGAAGGTCTATGGCTAATCACCACATTTTGGATAGTCACGGCGTCGATATCAGCCATAAAGATAGCTGGCATGCGTTAACCACGGATACGTTACCAGATGGTATTGCCTCGATAGATCTTACTTTACTTGAGCTGCTACATAAGCAAGAAAAACCTGACGTCCTAGTACCACTTGCTGATTTATTGGACGGTTCAGGGGCGCTGGCAAGTGGTTTGGTCAAAGAGGTGTATGAGCTGATAGTCCAGCATAGCAGCCGTATTGGATTATGGGTGACTGCTGATACGGATGCGAATGCACTGACAGAGCTAAGTGAGCTGCTAATAAAGAAGGCGCTCATCGTCATTCATGTTCCTAAATTCGCTGATGGACGCAACTTTAGCTTCGCTCAAACGTTACGCCAAATGGGCTATCAAGGTGAGATTCGTGTCGCTGGCGCGTTCGGCCGTGATCAAATTGCTTATCTGTTACGCGTAGGTGTTGATAGCTTTGTGCTCAGTGAGCATGACATGCAACCAGACTCTAAATTCAGTATTGACCAAGCGTTTACTGCCCTTGCTAGCAGTTATGACGGTCGCAACGCCGCTGACTTACCGATGTTTTCGGGCAATTAATTTTTGTTATCTCTCTTTTGAATAGCTAACTTTCTTTTGTAGGCTGTAGCTTTAGCCCAGCTTAAACCTTTGCGAAAGCAAAATGCTGGCTAAAGCTACGGCCTACGACACTCATGTATTAAGCTTTTTCTAACTCACTTGTTAAACTAATCCCATTTAAGGAACGTATTATGAGCCAGTTACACCCAAATATAGATATCGACCAAGCTAACCAAGACCTGCAAGGCAAATCACCAGAAGAAATCGTGGCATGGGCACTAACACAAGCTAAAAACCCAATTATCACGACTAACTTCCGTCCTTATGAATCAGCGATCTTGCATTTGGTCGCCAAGCAGCGCCCCGATATCACCGTATTGTGGGTGGACTCAGGCTACAACACGGACGCGACGTATCAGTTTGCCAATAAAGTCATTCGTGATTTAAACTTAAACGTCATCACTTATATTCCTAAGCAAACGGCCGCCTATCGTGACGCGACCATGAATGGCATCCCAGGCATTGATAATCCACAGCATGATGAATTCACCGATCAAGTAAAACTTGAGCCATTTCGCCGTGCACTAGACGAACTAAAGCCTGACGTCTGGTTTAATGCCATCCGTAAAGATCAAACGGAATTCCGTCAAGGTCTTGATGTACTCAGCCTATCAAAAGATGGCGTGTTAAAAGTTGCGCCATTATTTGAAAAAACAGACACTGATTTAGATGTGTATCTTGAAGAGCATAATTTGCCAAATGAGTTTGATTATTTTGATCCGACTAAGGTAGAAGAAAGCCGTGAGTGTGGTTTGCATACGCAGTTGTAGTCAAGCGTTGCAATGACCCATGATGTTAAAACCCCTCTTACCCTTACGTAAGAGGGGTTTTTTATGATAGACATCTTTCTTCCCTTATCATTCTATCTGCTCTCGTCCCTATTCCCTTTTTCCCCAAAACTTATCGCTAACATGACAAAAACGAATATACTAATGCCAATTCACTGCATGAGACGTAGCGCGTGATACCGCATAATGATGGCATATTTTATATTGATTGAATTATTGGTGATGCTATGAACACCTTTCCGCTATTTTTTAAATTAGAAGACCGCAAAGTACTGATCGTTGGTGGCGGTGATGTCGCGCTACGTAAAGCTGACTTACTCAGTCGCGCTGGAGCTTGTATCACTATTCTTGCGCCAAGTATCAGTGCTGAAATACAAGCTTTGCTATCAGATAGTAAGCACGAACTGATTTATGAAAACTACAATAAAGCTTACATGACAGGTGCGCGCGTTATTATCGCCGCGACTGATGACGAAGGGCTGAATCATCAAATACATGCTGATGCTACCGAACTCAACATTCCAGTAAACGTGGTCGACACTCCACTTTTATGCGACTTTATTTTCCCTGCTATCGTTGATCGCAATCCAATTGTGATTGGTATCTCATCTAACGGTAAAGCGCCGGTGCTGGCACGTCTATTGCGCGCACGCTTAGAGACTTTAATTCCGCAAGGTTATGGCAAACTGGCTAAGCTTGCTGGTGAGTTTCGCGCGGAAGTCAAAACCAAAATACCAACCCTTACAGGACGCAGGCAGTTTTGGGAACGCGCCTTTGAAGGTCAAGTCAGTCAGCTGATGTTTGCCGGTAATGAGAAGGAAGCGGCTGCCCAATTGCAAGCCGATTTAGATAACACTGCATCCGCTATCAATGAAAAAAATACAGCAGATAATACATCTACAGAATCCCAAACCATGCAAAACGGGATAGGCGAAGTTTATATCGTTGGTGCTGGTCCTGGTGATCCAGAGCTGCTTACCTTTAAAGCGCTGCGCCTCATGCAGCAAGCCGATATTGTCTATTATGATGCGTTAGTTTCTCCGCAAGTATTAGACCTATGCCGCCGTGATGCTGATAAAGTATTTGTAGGTAAAAAGCGCAGCAACCATGCGGTAGCTCAGCTTGGTATCAACGAGCTGTTGGTCAATAGTGCAAAAGAAGGTCGCCGTGTGGTACGGCTAAAAGGTGGCGATCCCTTTATCTTTGGGCGTGGCGGTGAAGAGATTGAAAGCTTACGTGCGCATGACGTCCCTTATCAAGTTGTACCTGGTATTACTGCTGCTAACGCTGCCGCCAGTTATGCTGGCATTCCACTCACGCACCGTGACCACTCACAATCAGTGCGTTTCGTTACAGGGTTTTTAAAGGCTGGCGCGCCCAATAGCAACTTTAAGAGCTTTTTAAACACTGATGAGACCGTGGTGTTTTATATGGGTCTACACTCGCTGCCGCGCTTGACTGAAGGCTTGATTGACGCTGGGCGTAGTAGCGACACCCCAATTGCCATCGTCTCCAATGCCAGTATGCCCAATCAACAAGTATTAACAGGTACGCTTGCCAATATTGTTGAGTTGCAAGAACAAAACCAGTTGCCCACGCCAGCGCTACTTATCATGGGTAATGTGGTCGCTCTGCATCATGACTTGGCTTGGTATCATGTAGACAATGAGCAAAACAACCAAAATACTGCTGATACCGATGATAATTGGTTACGTGGTGGTAAGACAGTGGTGGCAAAAGCCCCTACTAGCCAGCAAGCACATGCGCTATCGATGGTCGCTAATTTAGCGACCGCTGATGATGTGGAGCAATTAATAATTGGCTAAGTGCTATTTAAGGTCAAGCTACTATCGAGATTGTCGATTCATTACCAAAATACTTTTCCTCAATACATAACGCACATGAAATATCTGTTAGTATTCCATCAGTGCCATGAGGTTATTAAACATGATAAGTAGATATTTGTTCCTAATTCCTATCGTAGTTCTATTTCAGTTTGGTTGCACTAATCAAACAGTAAGTAATACTTCTAACCCAGTGATAAGAACGAAAAATTCACTCGATCTCTTCTCTTATTATAATGAAAGTAATAATGTTCAACTAACTGCATTATTATCAGGTAAATTTACAATGAAGAATGGCTGTCTTCTATTTGGCGATGAAGATGGTTATATAACTCCAGTGTTTGATACGAAAGCTAGTAATATCAAGGTTGACTTAGATTCAAAGACTGTAATCTTAAATGCAACAGCAGTTCCATTTGATACAGAAGTTTACGCAGGAGGCGGTTTTATTGATAAGAAAAATCTTCCTCCACTTCAAACTACTGGCAATGAAAAATGCTTAACGGATAGAGTAGCAACTATACATTCTATTGAAATCCTAACCCCTGAATTGCGTAGAAAATTCTTGCTTGATTGGGACGATAAGCCTAAGCCGTAATGAAATTCAATATTAATAATTAGTGTTAATAAAGAGTTGGTTTTTGGGGCTGATTAACTGTGAGAGGATGCGCAAGCCAAGCATTAGAAAATTCACAAAATGTTTGTAACAAGCCAGAATGCATCAATACTCTAAGCAATCTCTAATAGAGATTTTTGTAACCCTTACTCTGTAGTCCTCTTCTTCTCAATTATCTTTATAAGCTTACTATGAATGGACGATGCATCCGCAGGTGGATTGGCGACTGTTTTATTCTTGATAAGCAAGGTGTACTCGTAATGAGGCTCATAATCAAAACCTTCTATAATAATTCATCATCTACGTGACCACTCCTAAATACCGCTATTCGACTTGATCTATTCTGCTTTGCTAAAAGGTTTATAAGCACAGCAAACCACAGCAATTCTTGCTAGAATAATCGCTGTTTTTTATTCATCATTAAGCTCAACTATGTCCACACCTACCGATACTAAGTTTATGCCTACTCAACCTTAACATACCTAAAAATAATTACTGTTATCACTATTGTGAGCGCTGAAAATGAAGTTTTGGTCTATTAGAACCCTTGAAGAATTAGAGATTCTATTAAGTGGTCAGCCATTAAGAACCGACCCTGATAAAGTAGATAAGGACCGTAAAGAGGCTTATCAGTGGATTTCAAAGCAGTTAAGTAAAAAGGTGACACCCCCGCAAGGTGTTGAGTATCCTATTTGGCTATGGCGATATTGGGAAGGTAAACAAAGAGCGAAGCCCGACTTAAGAGCTGGCGGGCATGTTGAGAGAGGATGCAAAGCGGTTAGGATTGAGTTAGAAATACCCTCTCATAAAGTACTACTCAGTGACTTTGACGGCTGGCATGCTGTACTAAACAATCACCACTTCTGTGAAACTGATGCAGAGTATAATTATTATGAACAGTATGAAAATCAGGAAGATAATGAGAATTTACTAAGAAAAAGCAAGGAAGCCACTTGGCTTAAGATTTTTTCGATAGAAAATCTACCAGAGGATTGGGCCGTACAGGGCATTACTTGGGAAATCCTACCTGAATATATGGTTAATTATAAAATCTTCACAGGTCGTTAATGTAGGGCAAGCCCTAATAAAGAGTCAGTAGCCAAAAGCGAGACTGGTAAATTATCATTTATGGTATGATTATTTAACTCTAAATCACTTATTGATTAAGCCATCCTCTTAATTATTTACGCGTTGTAATATCCTCTATGTCAAAGTCTACCGAATTGTCTGCCATCTCCAAACCCTTAACCATTTTACACACCTCAGATTGGCATTTGGGGCGTAGGCTTTATGGGCGCATGCGTTATGATGAATTTGAAGCGTTTTTAAATTGGCTACAAGATACCATTAGCACGCAGAAAGTCGATGTCCTTATCGTCGCGGGTGATATCTTTGATACCATGACGCCGAGTAACAGAGCGCAGGCGCTATATTATGAATTTTTGGGCAAAGTTTCAAAATCATGTTGCCAGCATATCGTTATCGTCGCGGGCAACCATGACTCACCTACTTTTTTGGACGCACCAAGCAATGTCTTAAAATTCCTAAACGTTCATGTCATTGGCACTGCTTGTGAAGACTTAAACGATGAGGTCTTGGTGTTAGATGCTGCAGACGGTGCACCTCATTGCATCATCGCCGCAGTCCCTTATTTACGTGACCGTGACGTGCGTAGCAGTGCCGCTGGCGAGTCTGCGGATAGTAAAGATGCCAATGTCATCAAAGGCATTCGTGCCCATTATGATAAAGTCGCCAGCATTGCTAAAGCGAAGCAGGCTAAATTAGCCGAAGTGCACCAACGTCACATTCCTATCATCGCCACCGGGCATCTATTTGCAGCTGGTGGCACTACTACTGAGGACGATGGTGTGCGTGAGCTTTATGTCGGCTCACTCGGCAAGATCTCTGCTGATATGTTTGATGAAGGCTTTGACTATGTGGCACTTGGGCATTTGCATGTCCCGCAGCGCGTCGGTGGTCGTGAGAGTATTCGCTATTCAGGCTCGCCTATTGCGATGGGCTTTGGTGAGGCTAAGCAACAAAAACAAGTATTACTGGTACAGTTTGGCGCAGTAGAAAATGATTTTGGCAATCAAAAACCAGCGTCAAATAGTACATCTGAGAGCACTATTCTTCAGCTTACTAATACAGTGACTAAGATTGAACAATCGGTAGAAAAAACCACTAAAAAAGTAGCCAGTCAGGCGACGGATTTTATGGACGATTTATTTGGTTTTGATAACACAGTAGAAAGCGAAGAGAATACGCAAAAAGTCTTTGAAGGATCAATTTCTAATCAGATAGACGCTATACAGGGTAACGATGCTACAAATAACTCTACCTCTAACCTATTACATCATAACGAATCACAGCAGATGCAGGTTATTTCCCTACCCATCCCAAAATTTCAAAAATTGGCGCAAATCTCAGGCGACCTAGCTACTATTTCAGAAACCATTAGATCTATTGATCCAACTGAGTCCATTTGGTTAGAGGTTGTTTATACTGGAAATGAGATTGTAAGTGGGCTAAAAGAACAAATTAATCAGATGGTAGAAAACTTGTCGCTTGAAGTACTGATAACAAAAAATGCCAGCTCCTATAATAAAGTACTTAACCAACAGCAGATCTCTGAGACGCTACAAGACTTAAATGAGGAGGAAGTATTTGAGCGCTGCTTAACCGCTCATAATATTCCTGATGAGCAAAAATTATCTTTACGTGACGCCTATGATCAAATCGTTTATAACTTGCGTCATGAAGACACTCAGGCTGAATAATAGCAGCGCATTTTGGATGCCTGCCAACAACTTCTTCACTTTTCATCACTATTCTCTTTATAACTGCTCTATATAAAAATAAGACCTGCCCATGCGACTGATTGAACTACGACTTAAAAACTTGAACTCCCTAAAAGGCGAATGGCACATTGATTTTAGTGACCCCGCTTTTCTGAATGAAGGGATTTTTGCCATTACTGGGCAGACGGGCGCTGGCAAGACTACTATTTTGGATGCGATTTGCTTAGCCTTATATAGTCAAACGCCAAGATTGGGTGATATTACTGGCTCAACGAACGAGATCATGACCCAAGGTACGGGTGAATGCTCAGCAGAGGTTATCATCGAGATAGATTCCAAACGCTATCAATGCTACTGGTACCAGCATCGCGCTCACAAAAAAGCCAAGGGTAACTTATTACCGATTAGACACGAGATTAGCGAGGTTAAAACCAGTAAGATTTTAGAAGAGAAAAAGTCTAAGACTTCCGCCTACATTCAAGACCTTATCGGCATGGATTTTAATCAATTTACCCGCTCCATCATGCTAGCACAGGGCAGTTTTGCCGCGTTTTTAAAGTCAGATATTGGCGATAGAGCGGCGATTTTAGAAAAAATAACCGGTACTGCTATCTATGCCAAAATATCGCTAAACGTCCATGAAAAGAAACGCTTTGAGGAAGAAATACTGGGTAAGCTACAAGCGGGCGTTAATAGCCTATCGTTATTAAGTCTTGAAGATGAAAAGCTACTGGTAGCAGAGCTACAGACCCTTAATCAACAGCAAAGCAAGCAGCGACAAACTTTCAAAACTCTGAGCGAGCAACTGCAGTGGCTGGATAATGTACAGCAGCTGCAGCAAAATATATTAACTTATCAAAATGATTTTGCATCGGCTCAGCAGGCTCAGCAAGCCTTTACTCCAGAAGCGCAGCGCCTAGATATTGCTAATAAAGCCTTGGAGATTGATAGTCAATTTCGAGAACTGAGTTATAGCCGAGAGTCGGTCAAGAGGTTGGGTTTGGAGCAGCAAGAATTGCTTAATAAGATTCCAACACAGCAAGAAGCGCTGGCACAAGCCACGACCCATCTAAATAGCGTTAATGGGCTTGAAAAGCAAGCTACGGACAATCTGCAGACCACCTTACCAATCATTGCAAAAACGCGCGAGTTGGATGCTGAAATAAAACAGCAATCCCATTCTTTGGCAGACGATAAGCAACGTAAAGACGTCTTAGTCAATAATACGCAACGATTACGCCAAGAAATAGCCAGCCATGGACAAACAGAACAAGAGACCAAAGCTCAGCTTAGCAGTATAGAAAAATATTTTAGCGATTATCAAGAGCTAAATGATCTTGATACAGATATGGCGACCTTTGATAGTAGCTGTAGCCGATTAAAGGCGTTGCTAGAAGATAATGTCAGCTTAGCGGCGGATAAGCTTGCGCATGACAATCAATCAAGCCAGCTACAAGCTCATTTCGATAAGCTCTCTACGCAGCAAGATGCTGATAAGTTGTTAATAACTGGGCAACGCGAGCAACTGGTCAGCTTACAACAGCAGCAAGCAGCACTCATCGAAAAACAATCGCTAACTAGTATGCGCAGCGAGCAAGAACAAATCGATCAGATCAACACTCAGATTGCGCAAGCCAGCTTTAAGCTACAGCAGCTATCCGATCTTGCCAGCCAAATCGAAAAGACCAATCTCTCGCTGCCCACGCTAACCGAGGAATTAACGACCTTAGCAGGATTGATTGCTAGTCATCAATCGGATATTCAAGACACTAAGCTCAAGAGGCAAGAAAAACAAGAGCATCTGAATTTACTACAAAAGGTCTCTAAGCTTGAAGACTACATAGCAGAACTAGAAGATGGATTGCCCTGCCCACTTTGCGGTGCGCATGAGCATCCTTATAGCAAACATCATCCATTATTAGACAGCAATAATACTGATAAAGATGCCGAGCAAAATCAGTCGTCCACAATAAAACAGACTAAGACGCAACAAACTCAGCAGCAAATAGCTGAACTAGAGACCGTTATTGATAACCTTGAGCAGGCTTTATCAACATACAATATCGAATATGCCACAAAGAAAGAGACGCTCAACAACCAAGAGCAACAACTAGCGCCACTACAGCAGCAATCCGAAATATTACATGGTGATATTCAGGAGTACATAGCCTCACTATTTGAGTCTGAAAAAAATTACTCTGAATCGATTGTGGCGATTATCAATACTCTTAATCAGATAAACGATGATATTAATGCGACCATCACGAATATAGATCATAGCTTATCCTTATTGGACACCGCCAAACACGATCTGAGTGGACATAAACAATCTCTTAAAACCATAGTGGTCGAATATGAGCATTTAACTGAAAGTGCGGCAAAGCTCAGTACTGCTATCGAAACCGATGAAAAGCAGCAACAAGCACTTAGTCGCGACATTAGCAACCTAACAACTGACATTAAGCTTAACTCGCAAAATATTGATGGAATAAAAGATAAGATTGCCGCTAATTTCTCGGAGTTGGGGCCCATAATGACCGCTGTTTCATCTCTAACGCATAAATACCCAGCGGATAAATATAAAGATCATTTAACTACAGCGCTTAACGCGGCAGACTTATCTGACGCACTTAAACAGCTGCATAACAGTTTTGATAAGCAAACGCTAATGGACAGCGCAGACTATGACTACCATATTGAAAAATTACGTCAACAGCGCTGCGCTTTAAACCAGTTAAAACGACAGTTTAACGATCGAAAAGACAGCCAGCAGCAGCTAACCAATACCTTAAGCAGTTTGACCGCGCAGATTGAAACCAAGCAAATACAGCTTAGCAATGATGAAACAGCGCTCAAAGAGCTAGAGCGCTTAATTGCTCATAAAACCAAGGCTATCGAACAATTAAAGCAAGATAGAAAAGAGCTTTTTGCTGATAAAAATACGGACAATGAAGAAAATCAATTACGCAGTACGGTTGACGCAGCTAAAACCAAACAAGTAGTAGCACAGAGGCAGCTAGATTCTGTACAGCAAGCATTAGAGCAATTAAAGATTAGAGAGGAGCAGCTAGACACAGAGCTACAGTCGGCGACTACCACACTGAATACGCAGCAAAGCATCTTTTCTGATTTACTCGCAGAGTCACAGTTCGTCAATGAAGCTGCTTTTGTGAGTGCCCGCCTGCCTAAAGAAGAGCGCGAAGCACTACATACACGTAAATTAGCGATTGATAATGCATTGCATCAAGCTAAGTTGCAGTTAGATAGCACCCAGCAAGCGTTAGAACAAAAACTTGCCAACCCTATGACAGATGAAAGCCAAGAAACGCTTGCAAGCCAGCATCAGCAAATACAAATAGATATCGACGAGTTAAGTCAAAAAATCGGTGCGATTGACCAAAAGCTCAAGGATAATGACGACCGTAAAGGTGAACAAGCGACACAGCTGATGGCTATCAATGAGCAAAAACAGAAACTACAAGTTTGGCAGCAGCTACATACGTTAATTGGTTCAGCTGATGGCAAGAAGTATCGCACTTTTGCCCAAGGCTTAACGTTTGAGGTCATGATCAGTCATGCCAATACGCAATTACAAAAAATGAGTGATCGCTATCTGCTCATTCATGATGACAGTAATCCGCTTGAGCTCAATGTCATCGACAACTATCAAGGCGGAGATATTCGCAGTACCAAAAACCTCTCCGGCGGTGAAGGATTTATTATCAGTCTAGCCTTAGCACTTGGGCTATCGCAAATGGCCAGTCACAACATTCGCGTCGATTCATTATTTTTGGATGAAGGCTTTGGTACGCTTGATGAAGAGTCACTTGATATAGCGCTCGACACCTTAACCAACTTGCAGCAAGAAGGTAAGCTCATTGGCATTATCTCGCACGTACAGGCATTAAAGGATCGTATCCTAACCCAAATCAAGGTCGAAAAACTCTCTGGCGGCTTTAGCCAAATCAGTGGTCAAGGCTGTCGCCGAGTTACCAATGTTACCGACGAAAAAGCCTCGTAAATTAAGACAGCAGTTAAGGCAGTTAATAAAAAGTATGACAATAAGGCAATAGCCATGACTAATAAGTTAGCGCTCTTAACATCGATATCTATTTTGTCTGTTGGTGCAGTTAGTACTATCACCCCTGCCCACGCTACCATCAGTTGTGCTGGTTACTTACCCAATAGCTATTTTGAGCGTATCGAAAACAATAAGTCTTTTGCTGGCAAGTTGGTCGAGCAAACCGATGGGTCGCAGCAGCTACAAGACCTAAACGGTAATGTCATCATAGACAATCTGACCGATGCTTATATATTGATGGACACTTACTTGCTTGCCAAACAGCATGGGAAATATGGTGTCGTCAATGCCGCTGGCAAAACTATCGTGCCTTTTAAGTATGATGAGATTCAAACGGAGCCTGATATTGCGACCAGCTTTATCGTCAGTATTAACACCTCAAACAATGCTAGCAATGCCACTAAACAAGGCATCATCAATCGTCATGGTGACTGGGTTTACCCGCTAGCAGATGTTCGTATTCAGCACGCACACTACGTCCCTGATTATGACCAAGATTACTTTATAGTTCATAAAAGTAACGGGCTAACAGGACTGCTCGACGATAGAGGTTACTGGGCAATTATGCCGCAGTATGATGTAATTAATCCGCTGAACGCTTGTACTGGCGAGCCACTATATTTACAAGTCAGTCTGCAAAATAAAACCGCGCTTATTGATCAGAGAAATGACGTAGTTATCCCATTAGCAGCCAACCAACATATTGAATTGTTTAATAGTTATGGCGATGTGCCGTTGTTTTTGCGCAGTACTTTAATCACTGGTAGCACAGCTGCTGGCATGAGCGAAGACATTCAAGATGAAATAGTTAGCGCCCAAATTATTGATGCTAATGGTAAGTTAATTCTCTCTTCGGACGCGCCCATTAGAAAGCTGTTATATCACCAACTTTATACTTATAAGCAGGCTGGCAAGATTGGTCTACTTAACGATAAAGGCAATGTCGTATTAGAACCTCAATTTGATAGCTATCGTGATGACGCGGATAAAGTCTGGCTTGAAAAAAATGGCGAGATGATACATTTAAATACATTGCTTGAATTGGACTAAGCGCTTATTTTCTCAGCATCAGCTTTACTGTTTTTTGATTTTAATAAGTATATGGCCTACACAATAAAAAACCCCACCGCTAATTAATAACGGTGGGGTTTTATTTTAAAAATATCTGCTGATTCAAGCAATTTCATTAAGCAGCCTACACTTTACTTTATAGTCTGCATTTAGATCGCTACTTAGTAGCCAAGCCGCTAAGCTCACTCATCAGCACTGACAATGTTGATAAACCAACTTGCCCATCTTCATCTTCACTATAGAGCTCATCGAGCTTGTGCATCTCTGTCTCAACAGATGCTAGCTGATCGAGATGACGTGAACGCCACTCGCTAAAGGCTTGCTTGGCATCTGGCTTCGATAATACTGCATCCATTAATAGACGCAAACTACGTGATAGCTCATTTACTAAGGCATGACGCGCACGGCGATCCCAGTAGTCATGCTGTGGTAAAGTGGCGATATTATCCATCATCCAATCTAACTGCAAGACGTGATACGCCTCGAAGTATAATGTTGCAATTTCATCGACAGGACGTTCATATTGTTCAGCCAGTAACGCCGCATCAAGCGCATCAACGTGGTAAGGCAGCATAGCAAACATTGTCGCATCACTCTCCGACAGATCCTCTTGCATCAAGCTGGTGGCATCTTCTTGCAAGTACTCTGCAAATTGCTGTTCAATGAACCCGCCAGATTTAGTCAATTTCTCAACACTTTCTCTAAAGCGGCTAATCATATCAGCGACTTGCAAATCTTGCCCAAAGGCATTGATAAACCAGACAACACCTTGCTCAAGCGCATCGCGTAGACGTAGCTCAAGGTTTAACAATAGCGTTGCATCGACCTGATTATCTAACGCTTCAAGCGTTTTCCATGCTATTGACACATTAAAGACATCACGGCTAATCGCATAACCACGAACAATGGTTGCCAGCGACTGGTCTGTTTCCTCATAAAGACGGAATAGAGCCTCAATACCTAAGCGGTTAACCACACTATTAGTCAGATAAGTACTGATAATCTCGCGATGCAAGCGGTGCTCAGTCATCTCATCAAAGAAACGTGAGGCCAGCTCATCAGGGAAGTACTTACGTAACTCATTAACGAAGTACGGATCATCTGGCAAATCGGACAACAACAAGTTGTCATACACCCACATTTTGCCATAAGCCATGACGACTGCTAGCTCAGGATTGGTCAGGCCAGTAGTTGCTTTTTGACGTTTGGCAATTTCTTCGTCCGATGGTAAATACTCAATCGCGCGGTCAAGACGCCCTTCACCCTCTAACATCTGAATGAAACGCTGATGATCACTTAAGTTAGCTGCTGCACGAATGTGACTAAGCTCAATCGCTTGTGGTTGTAGATAGTTTTGGCGCAATACTAATTCTGCAACGGTATCGGTCATGCTCTCAAGCAATTCATTGCGCTGTTTTAAGGTCATATCACCTTGCTCAACGACTTTACCAAGTAAGATTTTGATATTGACTTCATGATCTGAGCAGTTAACGCCACCTGAGTTGTCAATAGCATCGGTATAAATACGCCCGCCCGTTTGTGCATATTCGATACGACCTTGTTGAGTAAAGCCTAAGTTACCACCTTCACCAACGACCGCTGCACGTAGCTCATTACCATTGATACGTAACGCATCGGTAGCACGGTCACCGACATCAGCATGACTTTCGTTTTCGCTTTTCACATAAGTACCGATACCACCATTCCAAATAAGATCAACAGGCGATTTCATTAGTGCAGTGATTAACTCATTAGGCGCTAGATTATCTTCACTAATATCGAACAGCTCTTTCATCTCAGCACTGATAGCGATGCTCTTATCTTGGCGTGAGTACACACCGCCACCTTGACTGATGAGCGACTTTTCATAGTCATCCCACGTCGAACGAGGCATTTCAAACAAACGCTCGCGCTCTGCATAAGAAGCAGCGGTATCCGGATTAGGATCAATAAAGATATGTAGATGGTTAAAGGCAGCGACTAGCTTGGTATGAGTAGATCTCAGCATACCATTACCAAATACATCACCGCTCATGTCACCGATACCGACTACGGTAAAGTCATCACGGTTTTGAATGTCCATACCGCGCATACGGAAGTGACGTTTGACCGATTCCCAACCACCGCGTGCCGTAATGCCCATCGCTTTATGGTCATAGCCAACTGAGCCGCCTGAAGCAAAGGCATCGTCAAGCCAGAAGTTATATTCAGCAGACAAAGCATTAGCAATATCAGAAAAACTTGCCGTGCCTTTATCGGCTGCCACTACCAAGTACGGATCATCCTCATCATGACGCACGGTGTTGGCTGGCGGGACAATTTTTCCATCAACGATATTATCAGTGACATCTAACATACCGCGTAAGAATGTCTGATAACAGGCGATACCTTCGGCTTGGAACGCTTCACGACCATCTGCCATGGTTTTAGTTTTGACAATAAAGCCGCCTTTTGAACCAACAGGGACAATTACTGCGTTTTTGACCATCTGTGCTTTGACTAAGCCCAGTACTTCAGTACGGAAATCTTCCATGCGATCTGACCAGCGCAGACCACCACGGGCAACTTTACCACCACGTAAATGCACTGCTTCAACGCGCGGTGAATAAACAAATATCTCAAACATGGGCTTAGGCTTGGGCAGATTTGGAATATCTGCTGCCAAAAACTTAAACGATAGGCGATCTTTACGCTGACCATCGGTATCGGTTTGATAGAAGTTGGTACGCACCATGGCATTAATCAAATCTAAGTACCAACGCAAGATACGATCTTCATCTAGACTATCTACATCTGCCAATGCCGCTATAATTTTCTGTTGAATCTGAGTGGTTTTTTCTCTACGTTCATCTTCATTATACTTAGGATTCATGCGCGCATCGAACAGACTGCCTAAAGCCACACTGATAGCACTATTTTTTACCACAGTTTGCTGTATATAAGCACTAGAGAAAGGCGCTTTTGCTTGTATCATATAGCGTGATAATGCACGCAGCACGACCACATCATAAGTATCTAGCTTAGTAATTAGTACTAGCTCGTTAAAGGAGTCACTCTCAACGCGTCCTGCCCAAATTTGCTTCAGACTGTCTTCAAACTGACCACGAACCACTTGCATATTGACCGTATCGACGTTTTCTAAGATTAGCTCATATTCTTGCATCCAAATCGGCTGATCTGGCAGATCAAACTCGTAAGTTTGTGCTGAAATAACCGACACCCCAAAGTTTTCAAGAATCGGCAACACTTTAGACAAAATAACTGGTTGCTCACGTCCATACAGTTTCAAATGCAACTGATTGCCCGCGTCTCCTGTTGACTGATATAAATGCCAAATCATTGGCTGCTCATTGGTCAAGCTAGCCAGACGTTTGGTATCTTCAACCGCTGTACGAGCATCGAAACGCTCTTCATAAGCAGCTGGGATATAGTTTAAGAAGCGACGTGTTAAGGAGTTAGCTTGTTGCTCGCCAACATTATCAAGCAGCATTTGCTGATAATGATCAGTCCATGACTCCATAAGTGCTGATAATTCAGCCTCAAGCGCAGCGTTATCTACACTATTGACTTGACCTGGTACCGTACGGACATGCACATGCACGCGAGCATGTTCAGACTCATTGAATTCAGTAGTAAAGCCAGATGATGTACCGCCATAAGCATCTTTTAGTACTTGCTGTACTTCAATGCGCAATTCGGTATTGAATTTGTCACGGGGAATATAAACCAGACACGACACAAAACGTTGATAATGGTCAATACGACTAAATAAGCGCAGACTCTTTTTATCTTGTAATTGGCTAATACCAGAGACGATAGGATATAACTCTTCGACGCTGGCTTGAAATAAGTCATCGCGTGGTAAAGTATTGATGACATGCATCATTTTATAATAAGCATGGCCTGCACGTGGCAAGTCAGCCATTGCCATGATTTTATTAGCTTTTTCACGTAATAGCGGGATTTGTTGAACTGTAAGCTGATACGCTTGTGAGGTAAGTAGACCGATAAAACGATACTCACCTACCAATCTACCATTGTCATCAAATTTATGAATACCCAAAAAGTCCATATATACTGGACGATGAATAGGTGACACTCGACTTGACTTAGAAAGCATTAGTACACGCGGCTCAGTCAAAAGTTGCTTAAGCTCTTTAGGCAGTCTATCAAAGCTTTCAGATAGCTTATCTTCTTCGGCGCCGCGTAATAGACCAAGACCACTATTACCGATTGCAAACAAGTCTAGGTCCGCGTTTTTATTGATACCACCTTGTTTACTATCGTCAGTTGTATCAGTGACGTCAATATAGTTGCCACCTTCAAGGCGATATTCACGATAGCCTAAAAAGATAAAATGATCGTCTAATATCCAGTCTAAGAACGCTTGAATTTCTTGCTGAGAGTAAAAGACCTCAGGTAGTGGTTTTTGCGCCAGCTCAGCCTTAATATCAGTCAGACGCGAGCGCATCTCTTTCCAATCACCAACTACAGTATCAAGCGTATCAACCTTGTCTAAAAGTATTTGATGTAGCGCCTCTAACTCATCATTATCTTGGTAGGCAATCTCACAGTGAATTAGTGACATATGAGAAGTTGCGCTTTCATGGGCGCTATCGACGTGGGTAAGATTACCGTCTTCGTCACGCTTAACACTAATGATCGTATTATAAGTACGATGGACATCAATACCTTGTGCTTCAAGGCTCATCAGCATTGTATCTACCAAAAACGGACGGTCATACGCCACCATTTGGATAATAGTATGTGAGCTATGAAAATGCTGCTCTTCAGCAATTGGGTTAAAGACGGCCAATTGTGGCTTACTACCCTCATAGGCTTTTAGTAGCGTAAAATGGTGTAGTGCCATACCTGCCAAATCTGTATCATCGATGACATCTGCAGTCTCATGATGGAGCGGTCGATAATAGCTGTTAATAAAATGATCAAGTAGTGATTTATCCTTTTGCACATAACTGGTGGCAATATCACTTATCTGGCCAATACGCTCTTTTGTGATACCAAGAGAGTTGGGCATAGTATCCGTCCTTTTTATAAATTTGATTTTTTAGATTAATATTAATTACTTTTAATGGTATCTATTAGCGAATATTTACGATGGTATGTTAGCTTGAGATCGATTTGAGCTAAAAACACTGAATCGGTCAAACCACTGACTCTTTTACCTTAGAACCCATTTCTTACGATAAGCTAGGTCTTAAAGATCCTTGGCTCAGCTATCTATCGCTAATCTATTGGATTGTAACGCACCTATCAACATAGCTAAAGTGTAAAAAAATATTTCATGAATATTTATTGTCTTAATAACCTTTATTCATAGGATAATTGTCTATTATATCGTCAATTCAACCCTAATAACCTTTAAATATTCATTTATCCAAATAGTCTACGCCATTGATAAGCAATTGTTCAACAAATTTTCGTTATATTATTTTTATAGTGTATTGAGTGTGGCTGGCAAGTGGATACTCATGGCAATAGGTACGACTTTTTTGTTAGAATACGGCAGTATGTTTGACAGTGCTTTACTGATTCGCTATTAACGCTTAATTAAGGGCAAGACGTATGATGAATATTTTGGTGATTGGCTCAGGTGGTCGCGAACACGCATTGGCTTGGCAGTGTGCCAAAGATGAGAATGTGCAGCACATCTATGTCGCACCTGGTAATGCAGGCTCTGCTTTAGAACCTAAATGCCAAAATGTTATCTTAGAAGCGACTAACAATGACGCTAGTGAACACAGTGCTGTCATAGAGTTTTGCCAGAATAATGCTATTGATATGGTCATCGTTGGTCCTGAAGCCCCATTAGTTGCTGGTATTGTTGATGCTTGCCGTGGGGCTGGTATTCAAGCATGGGGGCCGACTGCATATTGTGCACAACTAGAAGGTTCAAAAACCTTCGCCAAAGAATTTATGGCACAAAACAGTATTCCTACGGCTGCCTACCAAGGCTTTACGGATGCCGCAGCTGCCAAAGCCTATATTGATGAACAAGGTGCACCAATTGTCATCAAAGCCGATGGACTTGCCGCTGGTAAAGGCGTTATCGTTGCTGAAACTATTGAACAAGCACATGAAGCCATCGATGATATGCTGGCAGACAATAAATTTGGAGACGCCGGTAGCCGTGTGGTAATCGAGCAATTTTTGCAAGGTGAAGAAGCCAGTTTTATCTGTATGATTGATGGTAATAACATCTTACCAATGGCAACTAGCCAAGATCATAAGCGTGCGTTTGAAGGTGATACAGGTCCAAACACGGGCGGTATGGGAGCATATTCTCCAGCACCAGTCGTTACTCAAGATGTCCACGATAAAGTCATGGCGCAAGTCATTCAGCCAGTGGTCGACGCAATGAATGCTGCCGGTCACCCTTATACTGGATTCTTGTATGCAGGCCTCATGATCGATGAAGCAGGAGATCCTTATGTCATTGAATTTAACTGCCGTTTTGGTGATCCAGAGACGCAGCCTATTTTGATGCGTTTGCAGTCGTCGATGGTAGATCTAGTTGCACAAGGACTAGCAGGTCAACTACCTAGTGATGCTAAATGGGATACCCGCCCTGCTCTTGGTATCGTGGTTGCTTCAAAAGGCTATCCTGAAAGCTCGTCAAAGGGTGACGTGATCGCTGGTTTGCCAGAATTAGATGCTAATAATAATAATCCGGTAAAAGTATTCCATGCTGGCACAGCGTTTTCTCATGATAGCAATACAGATGCTGCACATAGCGACAATACTGGAAACACCAAAGAAGTTATCACTAACGGTGGACGTGTATTGTGTGTGACTGCTTTAGCAGATAGCATTTTGGACGCTCAGCAAGCTGCATTAGCAGTGACGGCTGCGATCAGTTTTGATGGTGCGCATTATCGCCGTGATATTGGTCATCATGCTATTGCACGTGAACAGTCTTAATATAAATCATGCTTTAGACAATGTTTTTGATGCTCTGTTAAGCTGTAGAGTTCCAACCCCAGTCTCAGTACAAGCTGGGGTGATTTTAGTGCTTCTAATGAGTTAAACTCTCAATAATGGCATTTTCAATTCAGTACTAATTTCTTAGTATTCAGCTTGCTGTAATAGTACGAAAAAATAATATTACAGCAAGTACGACACCTTTAATTCGTGAGCACTAGTTTTATAAAATCACTTTTATTAGCATTATTAATGTAACACCATCATTCGTGCTATGACCTACGGGTCAGTACGATTTTGTATGCTAACCTTGCATCTCACTTGTATTGTTAGTCTTAAACCCGCAAATCAGTACAACCTGATGAATGGTTATATTTATGGCACATGATCCGTCTAGACCTTCTAATAATAAGCAATCAATCGATAGCCTAAAAACTTCTGGGTTTGAACGTCGATTATCGATTGCCAAGACTTCCCTAAATATTGGTCGCCGCTGGGCAGGCAATAGTATGTCTGGTATGTTTTTGGATAAGCAGGCACGCTCGAAGCGTAATCAAGTATTTATGGAGGCGCAGGCAAATTATGTCGCAGAGGAGCTAGGTAAACTTAAAGGCTCAGTAGTTAAAATTGGCCAGATGCTAGCAATGTATGGTGAGCATATATTACCGCCTGAGATTACTCGGGCGCTACAAACACTTAACGACGATACCGCTACTCTTACTTGGCCAAAAATAGAACAAACTTTACAGCATATCTTAGGAGATAAGCTCAGCGAACTTGAGGT
The DNA here is from genome assembly GCF_051970275.1 of Psychrobacter sp. ASPA161_9. Classification (NCBI taxonomy): domain Bacteria; kingdom Pseudomonadati; phylum Pseudomonadota; class Gammaproteobacteria; order Moraxellales; family Moraxellaceae; genus Psychrobacter; species Psychrobacter sp. ASPA161_9. The sequence continues at coordinate 307,130 of NZ_JBEFNI010000001.1, forward strand.
TGACTCCGTTCCTATTGGCACAGCTTCCCTCGCCCAAGTCCACCGTGCAACGGTACTAGAAACAGGTGAGCAAGTGGTGCTGAAAATTCAGTACCCAGGGGTGGCCGACGCTATTAACTCCGATCTTGCACTATTTAAGCGTTTATTGAAAGTAAGCAATATCGTTCCGCAAACACGGGCACTTGATACATGGTTTGAAGAGATACGTGACCTGCTCCATCATGAAGTTGACTATGATGCAGAGGCGGCAACGACAGAACGCTTTTATGAGCGCTTAGTCGATGATCCTCGTTATGTGGTACCTAAGATTAATCGTAAATACTCAAGTAAGCGTTTACTCTGCATGACTTATGAGCCTGGGGTTTCCGTTACCTCTGAAACATTGCAACTAGTGCCGCATGAACGACGCAATGCTATTGGTCAAGCAGCAATAGAGATCATGATGCAGGAGATTTTTGTCTGGGGTGAGATGCAGACGGATCCAAATTTTGGCAACTATTTAGTACGTATCAGCGATAATGTTGATGAGCCAGATAAACTGATATTATTGGATTTTGGCGCTATCCGTCAGTTTGATAATACCCTACTTACCATTGCTCGTAGCCTATTACGCGCAGGCTATCATCATGACCATCAAGCAATGATGGAAGGTATGACAGGCTATGAATTTTTTAATACGATGAGCGATAAAGTGCGAGCAGATATTGCATCGTTATTCCTACTTGCTACAGAGCCATTCAGTCATCCTGATGCTAATCCTGATATCCCTGCAGATTGTTTAGATGAGCAAAAGCGTTATATTTGGGCTAATAGCAAATTACATTCGCGTATCTCAGCGAGTGCTACTCGTGCCATTCAATCATTTGAATTTAACCTACCTCCTAAAGAGTTTATGTTTATTAGCCGTAAGTTTATCGGTGCTTATACGTTTTTGACAGTAATAAACGCTTATACTGACTCCGAAAAGTTGGTAAAACCTTTTCTATAAATAGTCAGGTAGATACTAAAAAAACCGCTTCTTCTGGAGCGGTTTTTTTAGTATCTAATTTTATTTGCTTAGGCTATTTTATATGGTTTATTTTGAGGGTTGTTGAGTAATTTTTATCGTTTATGTTTTTATTATTTTTACTTAGGCTATTTTTTATCGTTAACGCTATCTTCCTCTACAAACCAATTATCAAACCTAGTTTTATAACCTTCAGGCTTGGTCATTGTTAACTGCCAGCATGTCTCTCCACGAGCCAAGTACTTTACCTCAAAGTGCGTACGCTGGTTATCAGATGGCACCTTATGACGCCTGTTTGGCAATTGCCAAATACTCAATGCTTGCTGTTCTGCATTATCCATATAAGATTCTATATTAGTCGCTAAAATGACTTCACCACCTACTTGCAAGCGTGATAATAAAAATTCAAAAAATGGCATATTCAGCCATTGTTGGTTAGGATTGTGTTGTTCAGGGTTTGGATATAGCAGATAGATACTTGCAAGACTATCAGGAGGGATAGCGTGTACAGTCCAAGCGATAGCATCAGCATGAATTGGAGTTAGGTTGTCCAGCAGCTGTTGATTAAATAGTTTGGTAAAAGCTTCAAACTTATTACGTGTGCGCTCAATAGCAATCAAATGCTTTTCAGAATGTACTGCTGCGAAACTTAACGCATGCTTGCCCTTCCCTGCGCCAATCTCCAATATTAATGGCAACTTATCGCCATCATCTTTATTAGCTGTATTTTGGATAACCTCTGGAATAAAAAAGTCGCGCGGGGCTGAGAGCTTTTCTGGTTGGAATACACGTACTTGCTTGTGTGAAAGCGTTTGCTCATGATTCATCAGTTGTCCTTACTTTGTTCGTTGTAATTTTTGATAAAGTGTCAATTTAAATAAAGGTCTGATTATACTGCAGACTAAATAGAGGTATTATTGTTATAACCTATACGATGCTACAGAAATATCACTAAAGTTAGTTTGATATACCCTGCTCTATATTTGTCTTTTTTTGACCGCGTGCTATTATAACGGCTCTTGTTCACTGATCATACTTTCCTTCATAACCATGAGGCTAACCTCACTTCATTATGACGCAATCTACCCCCAACTCCACACCCAAAACTTACCCATGTCCATGTTGCGGCACTAAAACTGCTTGGCAAGACAATAAGTTTAAGCCCTTTTGTAGTGAGCGCTGTAAGCTTATTGACCTTGGCGCTTGGGCGAATGAAGATTATAGCTTGCCTGCTGAGTCTACGCCATTTTCTGATGAATTTTAACTTGTTGTGATCCGTATATAGTGCCATATTATATGGCTCGTTTTGAGTAACTCATTACCTTAATAATCCAAGGATGTCTGCATGTCAGCTACTTATCTGATGCCTACCTATAATCGTCAGCCGATCAGCTTTACCCGTGGTTCAGGGAGCTGGCTATATACCAAAGATGATACTCCGTATTTAGATGCGCTCACTGGCATCGCAGTATGCGGTTTAGGGCATTGCCATCCACAAGTGACTAATGCTATTCAACAGCAAGCAGCTACCTTAGTTCATACCAGTAATTTATTTGGTATTGACTGGCAAGAGCGCGCGGGAGAAGCGCTTTGTGTTGCTGCGCAAATGGATAGTGTGTTTTTTGCCAATAGTGGTGCCGAAGCTAACGAAGCTGCACTAAAACTTGCAAGGTTATATGCTCACCAGCAAGGCTTCAAGCGTCCAAAAGTCATCGTCATGGAGCAATCATTCCACGGTCGTACTTTATTATCATTATCAGCGACCGCCAATCCTAAAGCGCGTGAAGGGTTTTTTACTTTAGATGATGACTTTATCCGTGTGCCGTTTGGTGACATTGCAGCTATCAAGCAAGCCGCTCAAGATCACGATGATATTTGTGCAATATTCGTAGAGCCTATTCAAGGTGAAGGCGGCCTTAATACTGCAGCTAATGGCTTTACCTATCTGGAAGAGCTACAAGCGGAATGTGACGCACACAACTGGCTCTTTATGATCGATGAAGTACAGACCGGTAACGGCCGCACGGGCAAATACTTTGCTTATCAACATAGTAACGCCCGCCCTGATGTATTGACTACCGCTAAAGGCCTTGGTAATGGTTTTCCAGTCGGGGCGTGTATGGTACGCGGACGTGCTAATGGCTTGTTTGGTGCAGGTAGTCATGGCTCTACCTATGGCGGTACACCGCTTGCAAGTCGCGTAGTACACAGCGTCTATGATGTGTTAACAAATAGCGGCATAATGGAAAACGCGGTAACCGAAGGTCAGTTTATTCGTAAAAGCATAACAGACGAATTGCAACAGTATGGCGTCAGTAGCCGCGGTGCTGGAATGATGATAGGTATTGCTTTGCCTGATACCATGGACTGTAGTCAGCTGGTTGACCATGCACGCGATGAGCAAAAACTAATCATCAATGTCACTGGTGGTCATGTTGTGCGCTTATTACCGCCATTAAATATAAGCCGTATTGAAAGCCGGCAAGTCGTTGAGCGTTTGATTAATCTATTCAAACCGTTATTTTAAACAATACTTTTTGCAGTTGTAACTCAATTTTAGATACGAAAGAGCCCTTAAATCAATATTAATTTAAGGGCTCTTTTTACGTTTTTTTAACTTAGACTACATTAACCATTAACAAGCATGAAAATATTTTTTCAACACTTCTAAACAGCGAGTAATCTTTGCAGGTTGCTGTTCACGGTTTAAGGTGACTGCATATAATACAAAGCTCGGTAATTGATAGCCGGTTAATACTTCGACCAAATCACCGCTTTCTAACTCTTTTCTAACATCCATCTCCATCATCCTAACCAAACCATGACCCTCTTTAGCCAAGGTAGTAGCCATAAAGACATTATTAGTATGGATACGGGAGTTCATCTTTGTACGTGTTTTCTTACCTGTTTCAGTCTGGGTAAGATCGACTTGATTAGAATCTTTCATGATATCAATACAAATCAGCTGATGTTCAGCGAGATCTTTGGGGCTCGTAAGCTTTTTATGCTGACGCAGATACTGGGGTGAAGCAATAAGCACTTGTCGCACATCTGTCAGCGGATGGCTACTCAACGTAGAGTCATTAATCGTTGGACTCATACGTATCGCAATATCAATACGCTCATCAATCATATCGATATAATGATTGTCTGCCAGATAAGTAATACTTAAGTCATCGTGCGCAGCCATCCATGTAGATAAAGCTGGCAAAATATGATTTACGCCAAGTTCTGGTGTAGTAGCAATACGCAAACTACCCGCTAACTCATCGCGCAACTGATTGACTTTAATTCTACCTTGCTCTGCAGCACTAACCACATCTCTTGCTGCTTCATAAAAACTTTCACCAGCTTCGGTCAAGCTTAGCTTACGAGTAGAGCGATGCAATAACACCACACCTAACTCATTTTCTAATGACCGAATTTGCTGACTAACTGCGCTAGTTGTGATACCAAGCTCACGAGCTGATCCACTAAAAGAGCCATGTCCGACCACACTGGCAAACACGGCCATACCGCGTAAATTATCTAACATACTCTCACCTGATAAATTTTCTAATTTTTAATATAACTTAATCAGTATAGCTGATTTTATATATTTTTCATATTACCATACGTCAGTATGATTAATTATTGGTATACAAAAATATCAACAACATCAATATCTTGGTGTTTGACTATGATAATTTGTTGTTAGACAATATTACTCAACTGTTGCTTTAATCATTGAAATTTTCAAAAAAAAATTTAGTTGACTGTTTAATATAAATTAACATTCTACTCGATAGATAATTTAAGCATATATATGAAAGTTAAACATGAACATCGAGTATGTTTAAAATATTAATGTCTAATAATTGGGTAAAAAATAACATATCAAATCAGCATATCATGCTGATAAAATTATTTACTGAAAAATATATGTTGGATGTTAGATCAGCTTAACTTTACCCATTTTTCCTTCACCACGAGACAATAAATACTGCATGACAGGCGACTCAAGTAGCATGGTTTCCGCAACTGAGGTCGCTTGCTCAACCCGTTGGCGCTGACGACGTTCAGGCGTTTTATTCTCATCCTGCATCACACTATTGTCTACCTGTAAGCTAATATCCGCCTCTGGGAATTGTTGCTGGAGCTTGGTAGCCAGCTCTTGAAAGGTTGCTTGTAAATGCTTGCTATCGACACCGGTCACAAATATTGCTTCGCCATTGCAACTACCTGTCATCATACCTTGACGAGCAAGTGCCAGCTCATCTTGAGCAAGATTGCCATCCTCACGAGCTTCTTGTAACCAATAGTCCCACTTCTCTGGCGTCCATTCTCCCATGAGCTCTTGCACTGGACAACGTAGTAAAGTACGTGGGTCATCAGATTGTGAGATTAACTGAGAATCATTTCGACTCGGCTCAGCAATTGGTTCAGGCTCAGCAATTGGTTCAGGCTCAGCAATTGGTTCAGGCTCAGCAATTGGTTCAGGCTCAGCAATTGGTTCAGGCTCAGCAATTGGTTCAGGCTCAGCAATTGGTTCAGGCTCTACGCTATCGTTAATTGATGACTCAGAAGTTTGAGGTAGTTTAGAAAAATTATCTATAACAATATTAGTATCAGCCATTTTGATAGACTGATTAATATTGGCTGTATCTGTTGCAAATGCACTTTCTGAGAAGTGAGCTTCATTGCCCGTCATCTTATTAGCACTTTGCTCAACACTATTATTAACTTCTTCATTAATAGCAACTTGCTCATGAACATTACTGACATTATCAAGATTATAAGGTTGCGGTTCGTGCAATGATGCAACATGACCTACAGGAGCTATAGGTTCTGATATATCTGTTGAGCTAGTTGACTCAATAGAATGAGACTTTAAGACTTCATCAACAGGTAATGGGCGAAACGCTAATAGACGTAAGATACACATCTCAAGTGCTTGCATTGGCGTACTAGCAAGCTTGATACCTTCGCGTGCTTGTACTACGATTTCATAATACAACTGCAAAACATCAGGACTAATATGCTGGGCCAGTGCATTAATATCTTGTGCTTGCGCTTCATTTACATTTAAAGCGACTTCCGGTAATAGCTGCGTCAAGGCTAATTGATGCAGTAGTTCAGCGAGTCCATCAAACATGCTAGTGGCATCGACCATTTGCGCGCGCATCTGCTCAATATGAGCGGCAACTGCAGACTTATCATGGTTGTAAATATCAGTAATCAAGCTTACCAAATCAGCGGCATCGATTAAGCCAAGCATAGCATTAACTGTAACATCATCAAGCGCACCTTGACCAAAGGCAATCGCCTGATCGGTAAGAGACAGCGCATCACGTACGGAGCCTTTTGCAGCACTTGCCAGCTGCCAAAGTGCAGGCTGCGTATAGGCAACTTGTTCTTGAGTCAAAACGTTTGCTAAATGCTCACTAAGCAATGTCTGCGGCAAAGGACGCAGCACAAACTGTAAACAGCGCGAGATAATAGTAATCGGCAGTTTTTGCGGATCGGTGGTCGCAAGTAGAAACTTAACGTGCTCAGGCGGCTCTTCTAAGGTTTTGAGTAGCGCATTAAAGCTGTGCGTAGACAGCATATGCACTTCATCAATAAGGTACACTTTATAGCGGCCTTGGCTTGGCGCATAAGGAACATTATCAAGTAGCTCACGTGTGTCTTCAACTTTGGTACGCGAGGCTGCATCAATCTCAATTAGATCGATAAAACGACCTTGATCGATGGCGACACAATTATCACAAACACCGCAAGGCGTACTGGTCACGCCAGTATCACAGTTCAAACACTTAGACAAAATACGAGCAATCGTGGTTTTACCAACGCCACGTGTCCCAGTAAACAGATAAGCATGATGCAGACGATTATAATCAATCGCGTTAATCAACGCTTGAGAGACGTGCGTTTGCCCAATTAACTCATGGAAGTTTTTGGGGCGGTATTTACGCGCTAGAACTTGATATTGCTGCGACATAGCTATCCATTGTGCCAAGTGGTTAGAATTCTTATTTTGAGTATGATTTTTTGAGTGCTTATTATAGCAAAAAGCCAGCGCATTCGTCTGGCTTCTTGCTGGTTCAAAAATGACTTAACGTCCGCTCAATAATCAATTCTAATTAAAGATTAATTAAAGACCGATTAACCACTAATCATTTTTGCGGCGCATATGTGGAAATAAAATCACATCACGGATGCTGGCAGAGTCAGTAAATAGCATGACCAAACGATCAATACCGATACCCTCACCTGCTGTTGGGGGTAAACCGTAAGATAAGGCTTCAATATACTCTTCATCAAAATGCATGGCTTCCACATCGCCAGCATCTTTTTCAGCGACTTGACCACGGAAACGTTCTGCCTGATCAGCCGGATCATTGAGCTCACTAAAGCCATTAGCCAATTCACGACCACCAATGAATAGCTCAAAACGATCGGTGATTTCAGGATTGTCATCATTGCGGCGCGCTAATGGTGAAGTCTCAGCTGGATATTCTGTAATGAACGTTGGCTGACGTAATTGATGCTCAGCCGTCTCTTCGAAGATGATAGTAATTAGTTTACCGATACCAAAGACGTCTTTTACTGGTTGCTTAAGCGTGTTCGCTACATAATCCGCTAAGTAATCACGGTCATTGATACGCGACATATCAAAGTCTTCAGCATATTGCGCAATAGCATCTGACATTGATAGACGTGCAAATGGCGCTTGTAGGCTGATACTTTCTTCTTGATAAGTAATTTCAGTAGTGCCTAAAATGTCCATCGCCAGCTTATTAAATAGACGCTCGGTTAAATCCATCAAATCATGATAATCAGCATAGGCCTGATAAAACTCAATCATGGTGAATTCAGGATTATGGCGCGTGGATACACCTTCGTTACGGAAGCTGCGGTTAATCTCAAATACTTTTTCAAAACCACCAACGACCAAGCGTTTTAGGTAAAGCTCAGGAGCGATACGTAGATACAACGGCATATCTAGCGCATTGTGATGCGTCACAAATGGACGCGCAACGGCACCACCTGGGATAGGATGCATCATCGGCGTCTCGACTTCCATGAAGCGCTCATTCAACATAAACTGACGAATGCCGCTGATCACTTGACTGCGAATCACAAACGTATCACGAGTCGTCTCATTGGTCATCAAATCAAGATGGCGATTGCGATAACGCGCTTCTATGTCAGCTAAGCCATGAAACTTATTTGGCATTGGGCGTAGTGATTTGGTCAGTAAATTAAACTCTTCAATATGCACATATAAATCGCCTTTACCTGAGCGACCAATATAGCCTGATACGCCAACGATATCGCCTAAGTCTAACGACTTGATGCTCGCGAGCGTCTCTGGATCCAACTCTTTACGTGCTACATATAACTGAATACGACCAGTCATATCTTGAATGACAATAAATGCCCCGCGGTTCAGCATGACGCGCCCAGCCACATTGACCTGTGTTTTTTCACCTTTAGCAGCGTTATCTTCAATCTCTTGCTTTGATACGCCTTCAAAGGCTGCTTGCAAGTCTTGCGCATAATCAGTGCGTTTAAACTGATTTGGATAAGGCTGTTTACCTGAAGCGCTAATATCATCTAGCTTAGCTTGTAGCTGAAGGATAAGCTCATTCGCTTCTTCTAAAGTTGGGGCTTGGTCTTGGTTTGGGTTGTTGGGCTTTGACATAACACTCTCAAAATTGTTGGATAATTAAATGCACACATTAAAATAATAAATTTATCTTGATGACGAGCTGCTGATTATCATGATAATGGCTGGTAGATTTATTTTACTAGCTACTTATTTTCTTACTCACCGCCGATACTGGCCATCAAGTCCGCTTGATGCTCACGTAATAGTGAGTCTAGAATCTCATCCAAATCACCTTCCATAATTGAATCAAGCTTATATAAAGTCAGATTGATACGATGGTCAGTCATACGCCCTTGCGGAAAGTTATAGGTACGGATACGCTCTGAGCGATCACCACTACCGACTAAGTCACGACGGATAGAATCTGCTACATCGACTTGCGCTTGAACTTTAGCTTGTTGAATTTTAGAAATCAGCATTTTCATAGCATGAGCACGGTTTTTATGCTGACTGCGTTCTTGCTGACACTCTACCACGGTACCGGTAGGAATGTGAGTTAAGCGTACGGCTGAGTCAGTAGTGTTAACGTGCTGACCACCTGCGCCACTGGAGCGAAACGTATCCATTTTTAGATCTGCAGGATTGATATCAACGCTGTCATCGATTTCAACTTCTGGCATTACTGCAACGGTACAAGCTGAGGTATGTACACGGCCTTGACTTTCAGTCTCGGGTACACGCTGCACACGGTGAGCGCCTGATTCAAACTTTAGACGACCATATACACTGTTGCCTGACACACGACTGATAATTTCTTTATAGCCGCCATGCTCACCTTCATTAGCTGACAGCACTTCCACCGTCCAGCCTTGAGTTTGCGCGTACTTTTGGTACATGCGGAACAAATCACCAGAGAATATTGCCGCTTCATCACCGCCTGTACCCGCTCGAATCTCTAGAAATGCTGGTACTTTATCATTGGGATCTTTTGGCAGCATCATGACGTTGAGCGCCTCTTCCATCTCTACGATGGTATTTCGGGCGTTATCAATCTCATCCTGCATCATCTCTTTCATTTCAGGGTCTGAGGCGTCCGCTAGCATACTTTCAGCATCAGCTTGATCGGCTTCTGCACGGCCATAATTCAACCACAAAGTAGTGATTTCCATCAAGTCACTGTGTTCAACCGACAGCTCACGGAATTTATTATTATCGCTGATAACACCAGGATCGGACAATAAAGCGGTAACCTCTTCATAGCGGTCTACCATCTGGTCTAAGCGCAAGCGCAAGGATTCTTTCATAAAAGGGCTTTTTCAAATGAGGGAAATAAGATGGCGATTATAGCAAATTTTTGCAGTGAAATTAAAACCACTGCGTAAACTTAAGCTTTATACCGATAAATAGCGCTAAATTTGCCCAAAATATAAATTTTAAACCATAAAAAATAGCCAAGATTGCTCTTGGCTATTTTATTTACTATAAGATTTGACAGTCAAAAAAGACTGTTTTTAAACCTTACGTACTATTACCGAACCAATAGAATAACCTGCCCCAAACGAGCAAATCACGCCTAAATCGCCAGATTTCAAATCATCTTTATGACGGTGAAAGACCACCATCGGGCTTGATGAGCTAGTATTAGCAAATTCAGCGATAACGCTTGGTACGATAGCTTTATCCGCCTCTTTGCCCATTACCGTACGCAAAATAAGATCGAGCATATTAGCATTGGCTTGGTGTAGCCACATCATTTTGACTTCACTTGGCTCAAAATCATTCTCTTGTAGATGCTGGAGTATAATTTCCGAGACTTTCGGGCAGACTTCACGGAATACCTTGCGACCATTTTGTAAGAACAACTTATCCGTTACTGGCTCTTTGATATCAGGATACATTTGCGTTTCAGCCGCCAAGAACTCTGAGCGATCCATAAAGCCGTATTCGTTTTTGATATTAGTTGAGAATTCAGTAAATAGTTTACTGCTTAAAATCTCATAGCCTTTAGGCGTGTCCAATTCTTCTACAATACAAGCAGTTGCGACATCACCAAAAATAAAGTGACTGTCACGATTACGCCAGTTTAAATGTGCAGAGGTAATCTCAACGTTAACCACAGCGACACGTTTAGCGAGACCAGATGCAATAGAACCATGTGCTTGTGATAGTCCGAAAGTCGCGGCACTACAAGCAACGTTCATGTCATAAGCATAGCCGCCAACCATCCCAATTTCTTTTTGAATCTCAATAGCGACTGCAGGATAAGTGCGCTGAAAGTTTGAGCAGGCAAGTATAATACCGTCTAAATCATTGGCTTCGAGTCCTGCATCAGCAAGCGCGTCTTTGAGGGCTGCTGCACCCATTTCGGCCATAATAGACAGCTCCTCGCCCAGATTACGATAAGCGATGACTGGTGCCATAATTTCAGGATTTAAAATACCTGCTTTTTCCATCACATAACGTGATTTAATGCCCGATACTTTTTCAATGAATTCGGCTGATGAATGTTGAAGTGCAGGAATAGTGTCATTGGCTATCTCGTCAGCATGTTGCTCGTTATAATTGTCAACATACTGGTTAAATGACTCTACTAGCTCTTCATTACTAATGCTAAAGGGTGGTATATACAGGCCAGTGCCGGTGATACAAGTCGTCATGATAAGCTTCCTTGTCTACTACTATTTGGCTTATGAATAAGCGTAAAAAAAGAGAAAATAGCGCAAGTCTAATTTCGGTGAATAACTGTAAACTTAAAATCGATGTCTTTATTATGCCTGAATATTATTATTTTTCTAATACTTTGTTACAAATAATCAATTTCACGTCAATAATTGGCAAAGGCTGACGTCATCGCTGCCTAGCTACTATATAATTAACCTCAATAAAAAGTATTTAATTTTGTCAAAATAATAGCTAGGGAACATAATGGAAGATCTTCTTAATTGGTTATTCGGACAGTACGCCGACTATCCTACACTCTTTATTATACTCGAAATCATTGGCGTTATCTTTGGAGTGGCAAGCGTGTTACTTGCCCGCAAGCTCAGTGTACTAGTCTTCCCTATTGGTCTGGTTAGTACCGCTATTTTTGTATATTTGCTATGGGAATGGCAGCTATTCGGCGACATGTTTATAAATGCTTATTACACGATCATGGGATTATATGGCTGGTTTAACTGGTCAAAGAACAAAGAGGCAGTCAGGGAGAGCAATAAAGGTGCTAGTGAAGACGAAATCAGTATTGAGCATATTCAATCAAGTGATATGCCAATCATGGCACTATTAGCGGTTGGGACAGTAGCCTTTGTGGCGCTGGTTTATTATTTCCGTCCCGTGATTAACAATAACTTTAGCTTCGATGGCGCAGTACTAGGGATGCATTTATTTACTTGGGTTGATTATACCGATATGCTGACCACCGCGCTGTTCTTAATGGCCATGTGGCTGATGGCAAGCCGAAAGATAGAACATTGGTTACTTTGGATAGTCGCCGATGCTATTTCAGTGCCGTTATATTTCTATAAAGGCCTTACCTTTACCGCACTACAATACGTAGTGTTTACTCTCATCGCAGTTTGGGCATATTATGAATGGCAACGACGCTACCGCATTCAATCTCACGCAGCATACGCATAAATCGGTCATCAAGGTTGCCATCTTAGGTGCAGAAAGCACTGGTAAGACTACTTTATCTCGTGATTTGGCAGCATATTTTGGTAGCCCTTGGGTGCCAGAGTATATGCGTATTTATTTGCAGGAGAAATGGGATAACGAGCAAGTGACATGCACTTGGGACGATTTGTTACCAATTGCCCAAGGTCAAATTGATCTGGAGAATAAACTTACCCAGCAAGCGGCTCAAAACCTGCAACCTAGCCGAAACCCCAATCCTAACCCTGAGACTCAAAAATATCTATTCTGTGATACCAGTTTGTTTGAGCTAATGGTTTATTCTAATTGGTATTATAGCGATTGTCCTGATGCGCTCACACAGGCAGCACTGTCACATCATTACGATTTAATACTGCTAACAGCAGTAGATATTCCTTGGGTCGCTGATGACTTGCGAGACAGTCCGTATCAACGTGAAGAGATAAGCGCTTATTTCGAAAGTCAGTTAAATTGTCATGAGAAAAACTTTAAGCGAGTTGGCGGTGATAGAGGAGAACGAGTTCGTCAAGTTATAGGATGGTTAAAGGAATTAGATAGTTAATATATCAATGCTTAGGCTATTTTATTAACAATTAATTTATGTTGATAGTCATCAGTCCTGCTATCACCACACTCAAACTATCGTTTATTAGGAATTTTTTTGAAAGCTACGTTATACACGATTATTGCTCTAATAGCTTTTGCCGCAAACTCTCTGCTTTGTAGGATGGCGTTAGCTGAAGGCTATATTGATCCTTGGAATTTTACTATTATTCGCCTATTAGGTGGTGCTGTTTGCCTTACAATAATCATGAGCGTGCATACACGCAAGCTAAAACATAAACACACTGTTAATAGTAATAATACCAATACCGCAGCTATCGCAATTTTAGAAGATCCTATTTTGCAAGACAAGGGCAGCTGGTTCAGCAGTATAAGCTTGGTGGTTTACGCGCTTTGCTTTTCGCTCGCCTATGTGGAGCTTGATACTGGCACTGGCGCGCTTATTTTATTTGCAGCAGTCCAGTTCACGATGATTGGCTGGGGCATCTACCAAAAAGAGCAATTAAGTACAGTGCAATGGGCGGCTCTTTTTATAGCCTTTACAGGTTTTGTTTACTTGATGCTGCCTTCAGCGGCAGTGCCTTCGCTTTTTGGGGCAGTGATTATGGCAATGAGCGGCATTGCATGGGGAATTTACAGTATACGCGGCAAAGCCTGTGTATCCCCTCTTCGCGCTACTGGTTTTAACTTTATCAGAAGCCTTGTCGCGCTTCCCCTATTGTTATTGATAGGAATAAGTTATCTAGCAGATGTTAGTACAGAGGGTGTCATATTAGCGGGCGTATCAGGAGCAATCACCTCTGGCGTTGGCTACAGTCTTTGGTATGTAGCGATGCCGTTGTTAAAAAGTACCCAAGCAGCTGTTGTGCAGTTCTGTGTGCCAGTACTGGCAGCAATACTAGGTGTGGTGTTTTTGTCTGAACAATTAATCCTGCGATTTATTATTGCCAGTGTGGTTATTCTAGGTGCTGTCTCGGTGTTTGTTTTAAACAAGAAAAAACCTAAACTCTCTATTCAAATAAAAACCAGTGAATAGTCGCTCGCATTAATGAAAAAAACCGTTTAGGCAATACCTTGAAACACTTTGAATACCATATTAATGGTAAACAACAACGCGAAAAAAAACGCTATATTGTAATATACTGCTTTACATCTCAAACGATAAATTTACCAACATTATTGAGGATTATTATGAAAAAATTATTAGCCGTAGCACCTTTCGCAGTACTATTGTCAGCCTGTGCAACTAACGCACCAACTGTTACAACACCGACTACCAATGCTCAACAAGTCGTTCAATCATTTACATGTGAAGACGAGGGTGTCATTACTGCTACTTACGCAGCGAATGGTCAAGCTGCAGACTTAAATGTTACTTTGCCTAAAGTTGGCTTGAGCAATGCAAAAATCACAATGAAACAAGCTGTATCGGGTTCTGGCGCTCGTTATGTCAACGATGTTAATCCTAAAACGACTTACGATTGGCAGACTAAAGCTGATTTTGGCATCATGACTGTAAAATCTGATAACGGTCAACAATATCAAGTTAATTGTAATATCTAATTAATAATAACAATCGTAGTTATTACAAATAGCCATTAGGAAAAGCCCGCGTAATGTATTACGCGGGCTTTTTTGCGCATTACTTATAACGTTTTGATGACACTTTTTCAACAGCGCTTTATAGCAGCTCTGTTTAATAAAGGAACGAATGCCGACGTTAAAAATATGGCGAAATTTCCTTTATTAAAAGCTGTCTTTTTATTTCAAACAATGATGACGTGCAACCATGTATGAACAAAGCTTATATTTCCATAAACTTTCCATCTAATCTACATATGTTCTCTCTATACCCTCTCTATGATGTTATCTAATCCATTGACAATATTAGTAGCCGTCGATTCAAACATCATTTAGAGGAATGCGCATGCAAAAAACACTGCTTAATAAACTGTATATCATCGTTGGCCTTTGCATAATCTTCGCTGTTGGTCTGACTATGTTTCGCACTGTGATCTCCGAACGACAACATTATGCAGATATCGTCGTAGCAGAGATTGCCGAGCAGCACGTCAATCCGCAAGAGGTTATTACCCCATTTATCGCTATTCCAACCACTGTAACGCCAGAATGCTTAGTAGATTTAGAAAACGCTACTAAATGTAAGCCGTCCTATTCAGCCATCGAAACTCTCTTTGCGACTCAAACACAGGCCATAGAAAATCTTAAGGTCAGTACCGACACTTATCAGCGCGGGGTTTATCATGCTACCAGCTACGATGGTGATATAAAATTTGACCAAAACTATGCGTTAGGCCAATACGTTAAGGATTTAAACTATACACCTAGTATCGACCTTAATGCTAATGAAACCCAAGCATCGTTAAATACAGAATTGAATACTGATAAATTACAACCAAAACAGACGGTTTTTCATTGGGACGAAGCCAAGCTGATTATTCCAGTGTCAGACTTACGCGGCGTTGCCATAACACCAACGGTAACCATTAATAACAAGCAAATCAAAGCGACTTACCCGAAAACACCTATGATAAAAGGCTTAACGTACGTTGAAGTTCCTGTTCCTCAAGACATTTTAAATTCTCAAGATATGATAAAGCCATCAAATAACGGTAATTTGGTTGGGCGAAATGGAACAGGTGACATTGGTGATAACTTAGCCAGTCAAAGCTTATCCATTAGCCCTGATAACTCGCAAACTTCTAATCTAAGTAACGATGCTGCTAATGCTGTAGTTAGTAGTACTGAAACTGTCATTAGTGAAGCTGACAAAGCTAGCAAAACTGATGCGCTTAAAACTGGAATGATTAAAATTATAATCGACCTGCCTTTATCCGGCATTAGCAGCCTAAATACAGTACCGACTGGGCAAAGCTTTACACTAGCGATGCAAAGCAACTGGCATGCACCAAATTTCATTGGAAAAGCGCTGCCAAATATGAAAAACTTTACTTCCAATGGCTTTGAAGCCAACTGGCAAAATGAATATTTGACTGTTGCCAACAATCAACGCCTATCACAGTGTTTAAGCACACCTAACAATCAATGTAGCGTCATAAGTAAAGCGGGTAATCCTTTAGGTATTGATGATGTAGTATTGGTAGAAGAAGGAACATCAACTTCTAGGAATTCAAATAGTACCCATTTAAACAGCTTTGGCGTAAGTTTTGCTGAGCCTAATGATGTCTATCTGCAAACTGAGCGTACCTTAAAGTATGCATTGCTATTGATATTGGTCTCGTTCGGTACATTCTTCTTATTTGAAGTGATTAAATCTAGCCGCATCCATCCTATACAGTACTTATTGGTCGGCTGCGCCCTATTGGTTTTTTATGTCTTATTACTGCCGTTAGCTGAGCAAATCTCCTTTTGGAAGGCCTATGCGACTGCAGCGACTGCTTGTGTCGGCCTGATCGGTTGGTACACCTACTATGTGCTCAATGGGGTAAAACGAGCCCTTATTTTTACTGCGATACTAGCAGGACTATACGCTGCCTTTTACGGCATTTTAACAGTAGAAGATTTAAACTTGCTGCTTGGTGCAGTATTCTGCTTCGTTGTACTCGCCAGCGTTATGGTCTTGACTCGTAAAATTGACTGGTATAAAGTCACTTAACTGTCATCAAAAAATGACCAATAAATAACGATCAAAAACATTTATAAAAAACGAATAAAAAAGAGCAAAGGTAGCCTTATGTTACCTTTGCTCTTTTTCTTATATAGCAGTTTCTCTAGCAATTTTACTTTCTTCTACCAACATATTGTACGACAGCACTTAAACCTTGATGATGTTTGCCTTCTGAAATCATGCGCTGTTTTTCAACGCCAATAATTTCTTCTAGCTCAGCCAATTCTGTCTGCAAATTTTCTAGTGAATTAAAACGTTCCTTTTGCGCAGCAGGTGGTCCGCCGACGGCTTCCATATCAAGTTGCTGCTCAGTATAAGCCTCGACAATGAATATGCCATTTGGTTTTAGTGCTGGTGCAATCTGCGCATTAACGTACTGACGAACAGTTTCAGGCATATGCGCCCAAATAGAGACAATCCCATCCCACTCTCCTACCCCAAATTGATAATCGGCTAAGTCAGCTATTTGAGTGATGATTTCAACGCCCCGCTCACTAGCCAGTTTCAAGGCTTTATTTAAACCCACATCGGATAAATCCATGGCAGTCACTTGATAGCCTTGCTCAGCTAAAAATACCGCGTTCCTACCTTCGCCTTCTGCCAAACACAGTACTCGTCCACCTGCTGGTATGTGCTGGAACTGCTCTTCCAAAAAATCATTTGGTTCTGTACCAAAAGCAAAGCCTGGTTCGCTGTAGCGTTCGTTCCACATATCGTTTTCCTTTTCTATTTTATTTAGCATTCTAATTATTATAGTTATATTACCGTGGGTACAACTTCATGGAAACTGTAATTTCGAAGATAAAAATACTCACATTTATAACAGTCATAATTAATCTAGAAATAATTATGCATTGATTAACCTACGCTTGCTAAGCGTAATAGCAATGTAAGAAAAATATAATTAAAAGCATGTTATAACAGTGGAAATAAAACTTTAAATTAAGTTTTTCTTAATATAACCTACCGTACTATTAGAATAACTACATTGATATCAACTCATACTGGTTAAACGTGAGCTATTGAGTACGTAATTTAACGTGAAAGAAAAACACCTGATTTCAGAGGCATTTTTACAACCTTTCAGAATATTTATAAATTTTAGAGGAATTTATGAGTTTAAAAAATACCAGTTATAACTACGGTACTATAGCAAAATGCTTGCATTGGGGATCGGCTTTATTATTCTTAGGTGCTTATGCTAGCGTTTATTTTCGCCATTGGTTTACGGTAGATGATACGCCTATTAACTGGACGGCGCTTCAGCTACATTTATCTTTCGGTGTGAGTATTGCCGTTTTAGTGGTGCTGCGTATTATCTGGCGTATCATGAACCTTACCCCAGACGAAGAACCTGGCACTAAGATGGAACATCTCGCAGCCCATGCTGGACATTTCGCTTTATATGCGGTCTTGATCATTATGCCAGTTACAGGCTATTTAGGTTCTAAAGTGAATACGGAGTTTTATTTCTTGTTTGATATTCCGATATTTGAGAGCACTTCATTGTTCCGATCTGTCATCCGTGATGGGATGGGTATCAGCTATGAGGCATTTGAAGCACCGTTAGATTTCCTTCATAAACAAGTATTCGGTAAGTGGTTGGCTTGGATGCTCGTCGTAGGACACATTTTGGCAGCTTTATATCATCACTATGTGAAAAAAGATCGGACGCTTATTAAGATGACGAGTGGGAAGTGAAAGATGACATTCTGATAGAGTTATGTTGATAAAGTAAAACCCACAACTTTAATTGGTCGTGGGTTTTTTATTGAGTTGTCTAAAGTTCGCGTAGGGTGCGCCTAGCGCACCGATAAGAAGTATATCGCATGAAATTGGTGCGTGAGAGACACCCTACGCGCATTTAGTTTTTAGTTGAAAGCACACTAACCACGATTGATATTTGCAAAATCATAGCTTTACAGCTAGCCGTGATTGAAGCGGTAACTTGGTGGGCTGTGGGGCATATAGCGCCTTGCACGTCAGAAAATCACAGATTTTCTCTTGCGTTGGGGCAAAGCGGTGCTTTGCTTTATCCCGCCTCAGGTCGCTCGGATGTTGGAACGCTACTGTGTTTAGGCGCTGTGCCTCATAGCTCATCAACTACAAGCGAAAAGCGCGATTGGCTCCAAAATATTTAAGACCTCAAAAAATCGATGGGTTACGCATCCGCTAACCCACCTTATCCCACATTTTACTCAAACGCTTAGGTGACACTGCCATACGAGTTTTCATCGGTTGGGCAAACAGTTGAATGCGATATTCTTCCACCATCCAACGATATTCACTAATCGCCTTATCACTAGCGCGATTGCCCAATCGCTCCATGTGTACGTCCAACGCATAGACACCGTCGAGATCAGCTTCAAGATTGTGCTCAAGGCGTTCGATACGAATTTCCAGCGCCTCTAGATAGCGCGGATACTGCTGCCAATGGCTATAATCCATCCGGTAGACAAAGTTGGCTAGATGCAAATCCTCTAACTGGTCTTCGATATCATCGATAGACTCGCCAAACACTTCACGGTCAAGCATCAGCAGACTCTGACGAATACGTTGCCAGCGGGTATAGACATTTTTGAGGGTTTTTATAACGCTTTGACCGGTTAATAAGAAGTTGCTTAATACCACATCGAGCGTTTGGCTATATTCCTCAGGGGTAAACGGCAGCTCTTCGCTCAGTCCAACCGCGATATCATCCGCGCTCTCAGGTAGATCGGCGCTATGATCGAATAAGACATAATGCTCTTCAAGTGCCGCATCTAGTGTGGCATCGATGACGATGGTTTTTAACTTTTCCATATCACCCAGCGGTGCAAATGCCAATTTAAATATCTTATCGACTTGGCTGGTCAGCTGTTTTTTCTTGGCGCCAAGCTTACCTTTAATTAATGTCAAAACCCCGATACGGTGCGCCTGTAATGCAGCATTTACATCGGTATATTGATGAATCGATACTGCCTCACCCGACGCGTCTGCGACCAAAGCAGCAAACTGCTTCATTACTACGCCTGCACTATGATGGTTTTTGCTAAAGGCAAAATGCTCAGGGAACTCCGTATGCGCGCCTTGTTGCTCGTTCACTGCTTGTCTGGTTTCAGAGGCATGACGAATTTGTAGCGTTTGCAGGTCACGACCCTTTTCGATAATGCGGTTCTTGTCATCGACCACGCAGATTTGCGGCTGCAAATAGCGATCAATGCTAGACGGATCAAACTTATCAGGCGTGACTGACATAATGCCGCGACGATTTAGCGCTTGGCAAAGCTGCTTAAGCAATCCTTGTCCGCCCTCTGGCTGTAGCTCATCAAACAAGCTATCAGCAGTGTCGGGAATCGGTACGATTTGGCGGCGGATGTCTTTGGGTAGAGATTTAAGCAATTGCAATACCAGCTCATAGCGCCAACCGGGTACGCCCCACAATAGCTCAATGGCATCTAGCTGCGGTAACGCAACGAGTGGCACTCGAATGGTCACGCCATCATCATCGCTGGCAGGGTCAAAGATATAACGTAGCGGCAGTTTTAAATCGCCCAACTGCCAGATTTCTGGGAAGTCACCTGTGGTCGGCGCTTGACTATTGAGCACGTCATCATCAGTAAAGAATAAATATTTGCTATCATTCTTCTCTACCTCTGCGCGCCAATCTTCAAAAGCTTTACGACTGGCAACATGCTCAGGAATCTTTTTATCATAGAACTGGTATAGCGTCTCTTCATCAACGAGCAAATCACGGCGACGCAATTTATCTTCAATGCGTTCAATGTCCGCAATTTTGTCCATATTGTGCTGTAAAAACGGCGCTTGGCGACCAAAGTTACCCGTGACCAGACCATCACGTATAAAGATTTCTCGTGACTCTATAAGATTGACTTGTTCATAATTAGTCAACTGCTTACTGATAATAATCAGCCCAAACAAACTAATTTGCGCGTAGGCTTTGACGCGACCCGTCTTCTTCGACCAATGCGGCTCAAAGTAGTGATATTTTAATAAGTCACCGGCGGCTGAGATAATCCATTCCGGTTCAATCTTGGCAACGGTACGCATAAAGACTTGCGAGGTCTCTACCATCTCAAAAGCCATGACCCAAGGCGGTATTTGTTTAAATACCGTACTGGCTGGGAAGATTTTGGCTTTTTGTTGGCGAGCTGCTAGATACTCACCACGATTCTCGGTTTTATGAGCAATGATGGACAACAACCCTGTCAATAAAGCTCGATGTAAATTGGCATATTTGACGGCTTTAAGTTCTTCATCTTCAATCGCGGTAGGATCGCTGGTAGTGTTATCTATAGAGGCATTCTTATCATTACCTCTATGAGCAGGTTTTACATCATTAACGTCAGTCAGCTTAAGCTCAGTAACCATTTGTACCAACTGGCGATGAGTTTGATGCCATTCACGCACCCTTGGAAAGCTCAAATAGTTTTTCTTCGTAAACTGCTTACGCTGATTGCCAGACAACTTATTGCCGTCTTCGTCTTTTTCAAACAGTGCTTTCCACAGACTTAAATAGAATAAAAAATCAGAGTCATCTTGACGAAATTCTGCATGCTTTTGATCGGCTTGCTGACGTTTATTGGCTGGACGTTCACGCGGATCTTGCACGGCAAGCGCTGCCACAACGATAAGCATTTCACGAATACAATCAAAGTCAGAACCGGCAACCAGCATACGTGCCAGCCTTGGATCAATTGGCATACGTGCCATCTTTTGACCAGTAGGAGTCAGACGTAGATGATCGAGACCTTTTTTTGGTTTTGGCTTGTTGGTTTGCTTAGTAGAAGTTGCTTCATCTTTAGACGTAATCGCCCCTAACTCATCGAGCAGTTTATGCCCATCAGTGACCAAGCGGCTATCAGGTGGCTCAATAAAGGCAAAATCATCGACACTACCTAAGCGCAGGTTTGCCATCTGTAAAATAACTGACGCCAAGTTAGTACGTAAAATTTCAGGTTCCGTAAATTCAGGACGACCAGTGAAGTCCTCTTCACTATACAGACGAATACAAACACCTGGCGCGACACGACCGCAACGCCCTTTACGCTGATTGGCAGCGGCTTGCGAGATGGCTTCAATCGGCAGACGCTGTACGCGTGAGCGATAAGAATAGCGTGATATTCGTGCAAAGCCTAAGTCAATGACATAGCGAATACCGGGTACAGTAAGCGCGGTCTCAGCAACGTTGGTGGCGATAACGATACGCCGACCGCGACCTGAGGGTTGAAAAATACGTTGCTGCTCTTCGTAAGTCTGCCGTGCAAACAATGGCAACACTTCAGTATGCTTGGGTCCATGACGTTCAAGCACGTCTTGGAGCTCACGAATCTCTGCTTCAGTGGCGGCAAATATTAAAATATCCGCTTGGTCGGCATGACCTTTATTTTGCGCATCGCTGAAGCATTCTTCAACTGCGGCAACCACCGCACGCGGTAGATTCTCTTCAAAGTCGTCGTAGCTGTCATCATCCGAGCTATTCACCGGCTCATCAGTGAGCGGACGGTAACGAACTTCCACTGGAAAACTACGGCCTTCAACATTAAAAATCGGCGCAGGGACGTTGCGCTTGAGCTTATTATCATAACGGCTAAAGTATTCACTAAAGCGCTTGGTATCAAGCGTTGCTGAGGTAATAATGACTTTTAAATCGGGGCGTTTTGGTAGCAACTTTTTCAGATAACCCATAATAAAGTCAATGTTTAAGCTACGCTCATGCGCTTCATCAATAATAATAGTATCGTATTTACTTAAAAATCGATCATGACCCAATTCCGCCAATAAGATACCATCAGTCATAAGCTTAACAACAGATTGCGCCGTACCTTGCTCATTAAAACGAATTTTAAAACTGACCGTATTACCAAGCTGCTCGCCCAATTCTTCGGCGATACGGTTTGCCACACTTCTAGCCGCTAGTCGCCTTGGTTGGGTATGCCCTATTTGCCCAGTAATACCGCGTCCTGCCAACATTGCCAATTTCGGCAATTGCGTTGTTTTACCAGAGCCAGTCTCCCCTGCGACGATAATGACTTGGTTATCGATAATAGCCTGAATTAAGTCATCACCACGTTGACTAACGGGTAGATCGAGATTTAACTTAGCAGGTAAATTTTCAGGAATACTATCCATACGTGCTTGCACCGCTTGCTGTGAGCGGGTTTTAATTTTGTCATACTGCGCACGTTTTTTAGTGAGCTCATCAACTACTTTATTATCAGAGTCGCTACTGGCTTTCTTATTCTTAGCAACAGCAGCACGCGCCAGCTCACGCTCTAAGCGACTTAAATAGTAACTGTCTTTAGCGAGTACTGGTAAATCAGCAGAAATATCAGCTTGAAAAGACGCTTTATCACTGTTTACTGTAATATTTGAATCTTCGTTATTTAAGCTTATAGAGTTATTTGTTTCGCTAGCTGTGTTTTCAATAAGGATTTCTGAGACACTCTTAGAAGTATTGGGCATATTTACTTAGGCTATTTATTATTTGAAAGTAGTTAGATTATGGAGGTAGTTTGGGTGTGATTCAAGTTGGTTGTGGTGTTTGCTTCGCAACTGCAAAGTCTTTTACCTATTTTCAAAACGCTTATTCAGAAATTCTTCAAGCTCATCAGTCATATCATTAAATTTAATCAGCAATGCCTGTTTGAGAATCATCCAATACGGCTTAAAACTATAAAAACAGCTAGATAGCCAAATCAATCACTACTAGTATAAACAGTCTGTTGACTGGTAGCAGCTCCCGTAAAGAAAGTCTGCAATTTTTGCAGTGGTACTCTAGGAAAAGGTAGGTGTAGCGACAGTATTAACCTCTCAAACGCTACTATCTCATCAGCTAATGCGCGAGCGATGTCCGGCCCAATCTGTGGATTTTCATAAAGATTATCAATCAGCCAAGTTAATTGCGGAAAACTAGCATTGTTATGAACCTGATAAAGAGTAGGCATTAGGTCATCGGGAATTTGGCAGCGCGTTTTACGAATCATGCCGTTCTTAAAATACATATTTAGAGCCATATTAGAGTAACTTCCTTAAATTTTTGATACTGAGATAACCAACGTACTCTTTATCGTCATCAGCATTTGCAAGTTCATGGCTATCATTATCAATATGTTCAATTAAAATCTGTACGTTTGAGATAAGGTCATTGACGTTATAAATATCATCAATATCCACCTCAAACTTATCATCGATATGCGAGGCTGCGTTGAAAGGTGAGTCTTTATCTTTATAATTGAACTGTTTGTAAAATTGACTTTGTTTGGCTTGTTTAATAGCATCGGCTTGAGTAACAGCAACGATAAGTAACTTGTGATGAAACTCCTCAAAACTGCCCTGCTGATAGCCACCTAAATTGATAAAAAACAATTTTAAACCGTTAGCACTCTCTACTTGATTGTTTGACTCAACCAATTTGATACTATAATTATCGACTTTGCTAATGGCTCGGTACGAATCAATATGCCATTTATTTTTTACTTCTGGCCAATGGCTGTTGATGTCTGCTATCAACTCGCTGACTTGGTTAGCAACTCCAAAGAAAATATCATGCTGCTCAATTACCCGACCCTTAGGGCGAGCGCCTAGTTGAATCATGAATAATGTTAGCATAGAGAATTGCCTTATAGATGAACAATTTTGTAGGTAAAATAATTTTTGAAAAGAATAAACGTTAAGTTGCTTTAAATTTAAGATGACCCCGATTTATAACGACTCACCCCAGCAATAATCGTCTCCTCAATCACCCTATCGTCACCGAGCATCATCATTACAAATAATCGTTCTTCAAGGGTTTTAGTCTGTGCCATACGTCTTTCTAACAAAGGCGTTCCTGCCATATCTATCACGACAAAATCAGCTTCCTTATTAGGCATAAAGTTACCGATTTTATCATCTAGCATCAGCGACTGCGCATTGCCCAAGGTAATTTGATATAACCCTTGATGAGCGGACAGTTGGTTGTTCTGTAGCTGCTGAACTTTATAGGCTTCTGACAAGGTGACGAGCATCGATAAACTGGTTCCCGCCCCTACATCAGTGGCAATACTGACGCCGGTATAGCTTAATGTTTTAGGTAGATCAAATAGTCCACTACCTAAAAATAAATTGGACGTTGGGCAATGCGCTATCTGGGTGCCAGTTGCGCGAAGCCTTTCATACTCTGAGGTTTCAAGGTAAATGCCATGTGCTAAAGTGGTATAACGACCCAGCAGTCCCATATCCTCGTAAACATCTAAGTAGCCTTTATGTTTGGGATAGAGCTTACGTACAAAAGCAACCTCATCACGGTTTTCTGCCAGATGTGTTTGTAGATAAACATTATCATAGCTGGCATAGAGCTCGCCTGCTAATTGCAGCTGTGTTGGCGTTGAAGTAATAGCAAACCTTGGGGTAATCGCCACATGTTGGCGTCCACGACCATGCCAATTATTAATAATGTCTTGCGTGTCTCGAATGCTCTGTTCAGCAGGCACACACAGATGCTCAGGGGCGTTTTGATCCATCAACACATTACCCGTAATCATGCGAGTATTAAGCCTGTGGCTTTCAGTAAAAAAGGCTTCTGCGGACTGAGGATGACTAGTAGAAAACACCATGGCACTGGTCGTGCCATTGGCGAGCAACTGATTTAAAAAGAATTGCGCGGTATCATGGGCAACCTTTGGATCACCAAAATTGGCTTCAGTGACAAAAGTATAATTATTAAGCCAGTCAAGTAGCTGCTCACCGTAAGCCGCAATCATATCTATCTGCGGATAGTGCACGTGGGTATCGATGAAGCCCGGCATAATCAGCTTATCTCGATAATCATGAATCTTTACCGTTGCTTGATCATTAGTTTCAGCATAATTCGCTAACATTGCCTCGCTACTACCATAATCTACAATGTAGCCTGTCACATCATCTACAACCAGCGCACCATTAGCAATATACTCAGGATAGACGTTCACGCCCGCAATAACTGGTAATAGCGTTATGCTTTTATCAATGGTTGCTGTATTTGGATAATTAGAAGATGTTGAGTTGGGTTTTTCAGCATGCGCACGCTCAGCCACTTGATTCAGATCATCTTCGGTAAGATAGTGCAGGAGCTGCGCTTGATAAATATGTAGAGCCATGGGTAAATCTCCCGTCACTTGGTCATACCAAACGTTTTGGTTAGAATTTAATAGTAGAGGTAGAAATCAGTATTGATGGTCTATCACTTATAGATTATTTTTGATGATAATGCTGCAAAATTTGCGCAGTGATAGATACAGCAACGGCCATAGGTTCTTTACCACCGATTGGTAGTCCTATGGGCATAGTTAGTTGATCGACTATCTGCTTATCATAACCACGTTGCAGCAGACGATTTTTAAAACGCTCTGCTTTAGTTGTCGAGGCAATACAACCGATATAAGGCATAGATATTTTTGAATAGTCATTATCTAGATCGTTACCTAAATCATCATTATCGAGACTAGTTGCTAAACGATTTGCCTCTGAACTAGCATCCAAAGCGGCACGTACTAACTCAAAGTCCAGACTATGATCATGGGTCATAACCAAAATAAAACGCTGACCGCTTTGTTCAAGAAATGGCTCAATAAACGGGCGAATGAAATCAACAGGATCATCGTCAATATGCGGACGGATATGGGCAGGAAGATTATAAAGCTTAGGCTGATTTAAGCTTGGCTGGGTTTCTAGTGTTTGAGTTAAGCCTTCTGTTTTAATAGATTTATTTGGCAAATTAGAATTTTCTAATAAATAACGCTCAAACATCTCAGGGCGACTATCTACCCAATCGACTTGGCAAGGTAGCTCTGCCAGTATCGTCATCAACGCTGCTGCCACATGCCCTGCTCCAAATACCAATATCGACATCGGTGGCGTCACGTTGAAACATTCAAACATAACGGTGACACTACCACCGCAGCACTGCGCCAACTTTGCGCCTAGCGGATAATGCTTGGTATAAACAGTATCGCGTCTTACCACTTTAGATGGCGTCGAATCACTGTCGTTATCATTGTCATTGTCGATACTCTTATTGACACCTTTATCTCTTTTAGAAGTTTTTGGTATGGTTGTATCTATCTCACCATTTAGCAATTGCCGTGCTGTCGCAACAATATCATGCTCAAGACCGCCGCCACCGAGCGTATCGCAGCAGTAATCCTGTGTGACCACCATTTTGGCCTGTAGCGCTCGGGGCGCAGAACCATTGACCGCAACGACAGTCGCCAACACGTGCGCAGATCCTTGCTGCTGATATTGTGCTAGACCATCATACCAACGTACTGGTATTGGCACTGGTGGCAATAATGAATTATTCACTGTGCGTAGGCTCACTATGTGCAGGGCCTCTTGAACCCGCTACGTTAGGATGCTCTATCGCTTCTGGCTGATTGTCGACTGTCTGACCTTCGACCTCTGGCGGATCGATATCTTCGGCATGCGGCACGAGTTGTGGCTTAACTTTATCATCGTCAATACCGCAGTCGTCCTCCTCATCTTTAGTCAAACTATCAAGCGCATCAAAGTTTACATTCGTGTCAATTTCCCACGCCTCGCCTTGCATGCGCATCACCGCTTTTAATACCGCCTCTGGGGTCGCGGGCATCGTAAGCTCTGGGTTTTTCTTATAATCACTCAAGCTTGCAACTGCATTATTGATCGCACACCAAACGCTAGCTGCCAGCATAAAAGGTGGCTCGCCAACTGCTTTAGAGTTATAAATGGTTTGCTCTTCATTTTTACGATCGTACAGTTTAACTTTAAATTGTTTTGGCAAATCATGTGACGTTGGAATCTTATAATTGGCAGGACTATTAGATGCTAGCGTGCCCTTTTTATCCCAAGTAAGCTCCTCCGTTGTGAGCCAACCCATGCCTTGCACAAAGCCGCCTTCAATCTGTCCAATATCAATAGCAGGATTAATCGACTGCCCTGCATCATGCAGGATATCGCAGCGCAACACTTGATACTCACCAGTTAACGTATCTATTTCAACTTCAGAACACGCAGCACCTAAAGCAAAGTAAAAGAAAGGTCGACCCCACGCTTTAGAGCGGTCGTAAAATATCTTTGGCGTTTTATAGTAGCCAGTAGAAGATAGACTAACGCGGTGCTGATAAGCTAACTGCACCATTTCAGCAAAAGTGAAGTCTTCTTTATCACCAATATAGACATGATTGCGCTCAAAACGTATGTCTTCTTGCGCCACCTCAAAATACTCAGCGGCAAACTCGACAATACGTGCCTTAATGGTTAAACAAGCGTTCTGTGCTGCTTTACCGTTGATATCGGTGCCTGATGAAGCCGCAGTCGGCGAGGTATTGGGTACTTTATCAGTACGCGTTGCAGATACTTTTACGGTATCCAAATCCACGTCAAACTCATTGGCAACGATTTGAGCAATTTTGACAAATAGCCCTTGCCCCATCTCCGTACCGCCATGATTGAGGTGAATACTACCATCGGTATAAATATGTACCAGAGCGCCTGCTTGATTCAGCGTCTGCACGGTAAACGAGATGCCAAACTTAACAGGCGTTAAGGCAATGCCAAGACGTTTGTCGCTACCTTTAGCTTCGGCTTGCTCATTGGCTTTTATAATTTGCTGGCGACGCTTATCATAATCACAGTCTTTTACCAATGTATCCATAATCGTTGCCAAATCAAAATGCTCGATTGGCTGACCATAGTGAGTACTTTGACCATTTTTATAAAGGTTCGTCAAGCGCACTTGCAAAGGATCTTTGCCTAAAGTATAGGCAATATGATCCATCATATATTCAGCAGTCATCAAACCTTGAGGCCCACCAAAACCTCGGTAAGCAGTGTTCGACACCGTATGTGTCTTGCAGCGATGTCCTGCCACCTGCGCAGCTGGATAATAGTAAGCGTTGTCACAGTGGAACATCGCTCGATCGACGATAGCATCGGACAAGTCTGGTGCATAACCACACAAGCCAGCAAGTTGCATATCGATCCCAAGAATCTGTCCTGATTCGTCAACGCCGACCTCATAACGGTTAGCAAATTCGTGGCGTTTACCGGTCACTACCATATCATCTTGGCGATCCAAGCGCATACTGACAGGTACATTGTGACGCTTGGCAACGATACCGCAAAAGCATGCCCATGCCGCTGCTTGGGTCTCTTTACCGCCAAAACCGCCACCCATTCTGCGTACTACCGTATTGACCGCATGAAATGGCAAATCCGTCACCTCAGCGACCAACTGCTGCACCTCACTCGGATGCTGCGATGAGGTATAGACTTCAAGCCCGCCATCATCACAAGGCACGACATAGGACACTTGTCCTTCAAGATAAAAGTGTTCTTGCCCCAGCATATGAATATGGCCTGCGATACGCATAGGCGCATTTGCAAGTGCTGCATTGGTATCACCGCGCTGCATAAAGTGACTTGGACGTACAAACTGCTCCTGCTCTAAAGCCTCATCAATACTCAGTATCGCTGATAATGGCTCATATTCTACAACTGCTTTGAGCACCGCCTTTTTTGCGGCACGATGAGTGGTTGCAACGACCAAAAACAGCGTCTGACCCACGTATTCTGTGATCTCATCCACCATCAACGGCTCACCGTCGAATACAGCGCCGATATCCGTCTGAGCGGGTAAGTCTTTAAAAATTAAAACATCAATCACCTCGTCAGCTGCTTTAACAGCGCTGAGATCCATACTCGTTACACGAGCATGAGCGTGACTGCTTTTACCGACTGCCAGATGTAAAGTGCCTTGCGGCTTTAGGATATCATCCACATAGGTCGCCGTCCCCATGACGTGACTTATCGCACTATCATGTTTGGCAGAAGTGCCAATTTTGTTTTTAGGCGGACGTACGCGGCGAATACTGTAACTGTCAAATAAGGAAGATTGATGGCTCATGATGATTCTCTCTCAGTTTGCGTCTCTTTTATCAGCTGCTTGCCACACTTCATCAACAAACGTTGTACCACATGCAAGCGATATTCACGACTGGCTCGGACATCCGTTAATGGTGAGACATCCATCGGTAGTGCTTTTGCAGCCTTCTTAAAACTTGCAATCTCGAGGGGCTGGCCTAGGAGTGCTTGCTGGCAATTCTTGGCTAATAATGGTATAGCCGCCATACCGCCCAGACCTATTTTTGCATGGTCAATAGTCATACCCTCTGCCGACAGATCGATTCTTACGGCAACCAAACAAGCAGAAATATCATCTTCATAACGCTTACTAATTTTATGAATAAATAGATGCTGATTATCCTGCATCAGTGGCATATGGATGGCAACAATGTAACTGCCTGCTCGTAGTTTGGTCTTTTTATAATCTAGAAAAAATTCTGATAAAGGTATTATCTCGTCGACATAAGATGTTTTGTTATGTTCATTGCTTTCATCCTTAGCACTGGCATCTTCGCCACCAACATCTATATTATTGGGGCTACAATGACGCAAATGAATGCGTGCCTCTAACGCCAGTAAAATCGGCGGTAAATCTCCTATTGGTGAGGCATTGGCAATATTACCGCCAAGCGTACCCATATTACGTATTTGCGGTGAAGCCGTTCTTGCGAATAGTGCTGCAAAAGCAGGATAGTACTGCTCAAGTATTGGCAGCATTTGCTGATAGGTCATGCCCGCACCAAACGTCAATTCTTGTACTGCTGCTTTATTATCAGTGGAATTATCTAACCCAGACAACGACTTTGAACCAGTCGTTGAGCTAGACTTTGAAGCAGAAAGCGACCATGTTCTTAGCTCATCAATAGCAGACAGCTGAATAATCACTTCATGATCAACCAAGTGCTGCGTAATGCTTAACCCCAAATCCGTACCACCGGCCCAAATTGTTGCACTTGGATATACGGTTAATAGCTGATTAAGCTCATCCACTGTCTTTGGAATGAATAGCTGCCGCGACCCTTCAGCAAGGGCAGGCTCAATAGTTGACGCTTTATTCGAGGTATCCAATGATGCAGTTTTAGGTAACGACTGACTGTTACTCACCATCGCATTCGTAGCTAAGCTTATGGTTAAATCTTTTGCTACCATTTTATCAGCCGCTCTTTGCTGACCAATTTTACCCATCGTCAGTCCTGCTTCGATAATGGGTCGATAACCGGTACATCGACATAGATTTCCTGAAATTGAAGCGACAATATCATCATAACTTAGGTCGTCATAGCTTAAGTTGTCATTAGCTGGCTGACCGTTTGCACTGCCCTGCTTGGCATTTTTTTGTTGTTGCATACGATGGTTTTCATACAAATTCGCAAGTGACATCACAAAACCAGGGGTACAAAATCCGCATTGCGAGCCATGACAGTCAACCATCGCCTGCTGTGCAGGATGTAATAGCGCCCGCTCTGGGTGATGTGCTGGATTGTCCGCTAAATAAGAAGCGGTCATTAAATGATGACCATCCATCAGCGACAATAGAGCAATACAGGAGTTGAAGGTATAAAAAGGAGTGCTGTCACTAGAATCGCTTGTCGCATGATTAGGCAAGCGTTGCGCCATAATGGTACAGGCGCCGCAATCCCCACTACCGCAGCCTTCTTTAGTATCAGTTTGATGTTCGTGCAAGCGCAGATACTCAAGTACCGTTGTATTCGGATTGAGGTGGCTTATCTCATGACGCTTTCCGTTCAGATAGAAACTAATCATAGCAATACTCGGCTAAAAAATTGGGCTTTGTGAAATTAGACAGCTTAAATAGATTGTTAATATAACCACTTGCTAGATGGCGCAAACCAATCAGTCTATATTTAATAGATATCACACAATAACGGCATTTAACAACGTTTTTATTGTCTACATTTTGGGCGTTATATAATCAATTTACTTTGACAATATTACGGCATGGCTGATAGGAATTTTTGCAGCATCTGTCTGCGTAGGCACAGCAAGCAAGGAAATTTTTATCAGCCTCACGTGTATATAAAACACATAACACCTTTATTTGATATGGGCTATATATCATCCTCTTGGGTGTCCACTGGCAAAAATAAACTTAATGAAATCGCAGTAATAGCGCCTATTGCTACAGGCGATATCAGCACGTTACGTATCAATTCAGGCAATTGTGATAATACCTCAGGCACCATAGATACACCGATGCCCATCCCCACGGAGGTAGCGATAATCAACATATCACGGCGGTCAAGCTTGGCGCTAGCTAATACTTTAATACCAGCCACCGCTACTGTCCCGAACATCACCAACGTTGCGCCGCCAAGTACCGGCTGAGGCATGGTTTGCAATATAGCGCCAAAGATAGGAAATAATCCGATGATAATCATCAGGGCAGCAATGTAGATACCGACATGACGACTGGCGACGCCAGTCAGTGCAATGACGCCATTGTTTTGGCTAAAGGTGGTCGACGGCATGCTATTTAACGTAGCAGCAATCATAGAATTGACCCCATCTGCCAATACACCGCCTTGGATTCGATTAAGGTAAATAGGGCCTTTGACAGGTTCTTTAGAAACCACAGCGTTGGCTGTTAGATCACCAGTAGTCTCAAGGGCGCTAACACAATATAGAATGGCTATAGGAATGAAAGCGGCAATATCAAACTGGAAACCAAACCTAAATGGGATGGGAACAGTAATAAAACCAACATTGTTCAAGGAAGAAAAATCTAGCCTACCCATAAAAAAGGCGGCTAACATTCCCAAAATTAAAGCAATGACAATGGAGGAAAGTCTTAATAATGGGTTTTTTGAGCGGTTGAATACAATCACTGACACCAGTACAACCATACCTAAAAACAGGTTTTGCAAACTGCCAAAGTCCTCTGCACCAAAGCCACCTGCAATATCAGTCATGGCGACTTCAATCAGCGGAACACCAATAAGAATAATAATAGTGCCAGTAACCACAGGGGTAAATATTCTTTTTAATTTGTGAATAAAGCGGCTAAGAACAATCTCAACAAAGGCAGCGCAAAAACTAACCCCAAAGATGGTAGCCAAAATATCTTCTGGCGAACCACCACGGCCTTTTACAATCAGTCCAGCAGCGATAATAGCAGTCAAAAAAGCAAAGCTAGTACCTTGTAAACTGAGCATACCAGCGCCTATAGGGCCTATTTTTTTACATTGGATATAAGTGCCAATCCCAGAGGAGATTAGAGCGCAGCTGATTAGATAGGGAACGTAATCACCCAAACCTAAGGTTCCGGCGACAATCAAGGTGGGAGTGACAATAGCGACGATACTAGCTAGTAGATGTTGTAAAGCGGCGAAACTTGCCGGCCAGAAGCTGGGCTTGTCATTGAGTTGATACATCAACTCGGAGTTTTTTTGGGATTCTAACGATTTAGACATTGTTAATCATCCTTGATTAATATGGTCTTAAGTCTACTAACAATCCTTGTCAATAGGTTTAGGTTGCCTCGCTAATTACTTTATTCTGGTTTCGTTTAAGCATTTTAATTTTAGTGACAACGTTAATTTAAAAGATGACTATTTAGTCAGGTTTTATTTATAGTATCACTACTATTGTTTGCCTACAAGCTATAAAACATATCTTCATAAGATTTTTAAAACATAGTTTCGTAAGATGTTGAAAGTTCATCTCCTAAGACCTAAGGCACTTTGGAGCTGACCATAAAAAAACGGTTAACGCTTATTTTTCAAGAGTTTTAAAGCCCTTGTAAATAAACATTAACCGTCATTTAAATAACGCTAAGCAATTTCTAAATACTTAGCGAGTAACTATTTGATTTTTATTACGTTACTTTTTATTATGTCCTAGGTTATTATGTCCCAAGCTCAAGCAAGCTTGCATTACCACCGATAGCAGTCGTATTGATGGTTAGCACGCGTTCAGTGACAAAGCGGTACAAATAATCTGGCGTGAGCATATCGGATAAGCCTTCCATATCTGTCACTGCAATCACTTGAGTTAAGATACCATCGGTATTAGCCAATGTCTGACTAATCTCCTGTACTTCAGCATGACTACCTGCAACTGCGACTTGTGCGAGACGATCAATGTGTAGCAAGGTAATCGTTTGTGAGTCATTCGCGACACTTAACACATCATCACTGATACCTGTATCATAGAGCACTTTCGCCGCTTCCGCACACATCTCTTCTTGGCTTGGGCAATGCAATATTACCTCATTACCCGTTAGCAATGCTGCGATAAGCTGCCCCAGTACCGCCATCGTTTTGGCTGATTCGCCACCAACAACCATCGTCTTACCGCGAGCCGTCACATACAAGTCGTTGGACTCGCCAGTAGCACCTGTCATGCGGTGCACTTCGTCAAGACTTGGTGCAGCGCTCAATAGATGATTGAATAAGCGACGCGCTTTATTGGCATCACCGGTGAACAATGCCAGCTTGGGAATAGCAGCTTCAAGATAAGTAGCACGCTGCACTGCGCCAAGTAGTCGCCAAGCTTCACAAACTTGGGCATGATTTTTTTTGAATTCAGTCGCCATGTTGCTACTCCTTATGCGAGTTCTGTTTGAGTGGTTGATGTTGTATTATTTGCTGTATTTGATGTTTTAGAGCTTAGTTGTTCAGAGCCTAGTTTGTCAGCACTTAGCTGTTCAGAACTTAGTTTCATCAAACGTGCGACATAATGTGGACCACCTGCTTTTGGACCAGTGCCTGATAGACCACAACCACCGAAAGGTTGGACGTTGACCACAGCACCAATCTGATTACGGTTGATGTAAGTATTACCTACGACAGTACGGCGCTCAATATGCTCAACGATATTTTCAATACGGCTATGGATACCTAAGGTTAAACCAAAGCCTGTTGCATTAATGGCATCGATAAGCTGGTCTAAGTCACGCGCGTTGTAACGTAGTACATGCAATATCGGGCCAAAGTGCTCGCCACCGATAACGTCGATGGTTTGTACCTCAATCGCTGTTGGCAATACAAAGGTAGATTGCTCTTCACTGACCACTGAACTGGCACTCATAGGTGTTTGCGCCAAGATAGTCGCTGTTGGCTCAGACTTCATACGCTCGATATGACTCTCAAGTCCTTGCTTGGCATCTGCGTCAATCACTGGACCGACATCTGTAGCGACGTAAGTTGGATTTCCTACGACCAGCTCTGCCATATGACCTTGGAGCAACTCAATCAAGCCATCTGCCACGTCTTCTTGTACACATAAAATACGACATGCTGAACAGCGCTGTCCTGCCGAGCCAAATGCTGACAATACTGCATCCCTAACCACTTGCTCAGGCAATGCCGTGGAATCGACGATCATGGCATTTTGACCACCAGTTTCAGCGATCAAAATTGGTAGCTCGCCACTCGTTTGCGCATGATCATTTAAGCTTTGGTTAATACGCTGCGCTGTTTGCGTTGAGCCAGTAAAGATCACGCCAGATATATTATCCGCTGCTGTCAAGGCCCCGCCTACTTCGCCAGCACCAGTGACAAACTGCAACGCTTCTGCTGGTACGCCAGCTTGATACATCAGCTGTGCACCAAAATGAGCGATTAAGCTTGTTTGTTCAGCAGGCTTTGCCACGACAGTATTACCAGCTGCTAATGCAGCAACGATCTGACCTGTGTAAATCGCGAGTGGGAAGTTCCACGGACTGATACAGACAAATGTGCCACGTGCCTTATAAACTTGGCGTGATTGCTTGCCAGCCAAGTCTGTAAACTCGTGAGTGACATCATTTAAGCGCTCAGCCTCATCAGCATAAAAACGGCAAAAATCAACCGCCTCTTTAATCTCATCAATGCTGTCTTGCGTGGTTTTACCCGCTTCAATTTGACATAGCGCCATTAACTCAGCGTAGTTCTCTTCATATAAATCGGCAGTTTTGCGTAAGATAGCTGCACGCTCAGATGCAGATACTGCTTGCCACTTCACTTGCCCAGCCACAGCAACGTCGATTGCTTGACGAGCTAATTCAGCATTGGCATATTGTACTTCACCAGCAACAACTTCATGGTTCCAAGGCGCACGTACTGTATGGCTATCGAGCTGATGCGCTGCACCATCCACTTCATATGCGCTAACTGCTTGACCATTGATGATAGGTGCCGCTGACCATGTTTTGTGCAAATGACTATCGATAGCTGTTTTGAGCGGATACCACTGCGACTCTACAAATATATTAGGCCCAAAGCTAGCACGGCGCGTGCCATAGATATCCAATGGTAACGGAATCTCTGGATTATGCAGATTGTCATTGGCCAGTAGCTTGTCGTACGGGTGCACCGTTAGCTTATCAATCGGATAAGATTTATCTAATAACTGATGTACAAATGAGCTATTCGCACCATTTTCAAGCAAGCGGCGTACTAGATATGGCAGTAAGTCTTCATGCGCGCCAACGGGTGCATAGATACGTACAGGAATATTGTAAGATTGCAAGATATGGTCATAGAGTGCATCCCCCATACCATGTAGACGCTGGAACTCAAAGTCTCTATGCGTACTCATGGTCATCACTGATGCCAAAGTATGGGCGTTATGAGTAGCAAACTGCGGCCAAATTAGACCACGTAGATGATCTGATAGTAAGAAGCGAGCACAAGCAAGATATGCGGTATCCGTGCCTTCTTTACGTGTCCAGACTGGATAGCCTGACAAGCCTTTTTGCTGCGCAAGCTTAATTTCTGTATCCCAATAAGCGCCTTTGACTAGACGTAGTGGGATACGGTCACCAACTTCTGTAGCCAAGCGCGCAAGCCATGCAAATATCGCAATAGCCCGCTTTGAGTAACCTTGAACGACTAGCCCTAGGCCATCCCAGCCAGCGGTTAATGAATCACGATACAGCGATTCAAATAATTTGAGAGAAATCTCTAAACGATCCGCTTCTTCGGCATCAATACTGATATCGACATTGACTTCACGAG
Source organism: Psychrobacter sp. ASPA161_9 (assembly GCF_051970275.1). NCBI lineage: Bacteria > Pseudomonadati > Pseudomonadota > Gammaproteobacteria > Moraxellales > Moraxellaceae > Psychrobacter > Psychrobacter sp. ASPA161_9. The sequence continues at coordinate 343,456 of NZ_JBEFNI010000001.1, forward strand.
CGGCTTCAATGAGTAATAAGCAGCGCTGACGTAATAGCCCTAAAACCTGCGCTTCTTGCGTCGCTTCATAGCGTGGATGCAAGGCAGACAGCTTGATAGATACGGACGGCTTAGGCATACCTTCTTTGACTTTAACATCAGCAGTAGATTTAATCGCATGCAGATAGTCATTGAAGTATTTTTCGGCATCCTTATGGGTAATGGCGGCTTCGCCTAACATATCGAACGAATAGGTATAGCCTTTATTACGGTAAGGTTGGCTGTTTTTATTAGCGTCCTCAATAGTCTCGCCCAATACAAACTGATGCCCCATAATGCGCATGGCTTTTTGCATCGCACCGCGAATCATCGGCTCGCCCATCTTTTTAGTCATGCGATCCAAAAACCCAGATGCTGTGGTACTACTATCAATACTTACCACACGACCGGTCATCATCATGCCCCAAGTCGAAGCATTGACCATAAAACCATTGTCATCTTTGAGATGTTTTTTCCAATCCGCCACGCTCATCTTGTCACGGATTAACGCATCAGCCGTATAGTTATCTGGCACCCGAATCAATGCTTCAGCCAAGCTCATTAGCAAGATACCTTCTTGGGTATCAAGGCTATACTCGAGCAACAATGAATCTACCATCTTGATAGCTTTACCGTCATTACGCACATACTCAACCAGCTTGCGCGTCTGCTCGCTAGCATCATCTCGCTCTTTATCACTAGGCTTAGCTAGTGGTAGCAACTTGGTCAACCAGCGGTCTTCATCGACACTATATAACGGTGAAATACGCGCATACAGGTCATCTGCCGACTGAGTAATATACTCAGGTGCAAGCAAATCGATAGGATCAAATAAAATAGGCTCTTTGGGTGTAAACTGGTCTATTGGGTTCATACCAACTCCATAACTATCGTTAAAAAAACCATAATAAATGGTGCGTGTGGACTCTTAATGACTTAAACATTTAGGATAAAGCGATTAAACATTCAGCCAAATAGCGGCAACAAATACCTATCAATGATAGCTATTTATAAGAGACCAAACAACGCCATCACAAAACGAGCAAATCCAGCATAAGCTGGAGAGGGTTAAGTAGGTCGTTCGATTGTTAAAAAATACTACGTTAACAATTCAAAGGCAACAACGAACAGTTAAGCGGCATTAGTGCCTTCTTCTTGTTTGTAGTGAAAGGAGTGCAATCGACAATTAATGGCTTTAATATGAAATTAATGAACCCAAAATTGCGATCTTATATGACGCTAATTCACTGTAAGAAAAACCTCTACGGCGTTGATTGAGGTGATGCGCTTAACTCCGCCATATTATCATGAAATAATTTTTCAAACTAACATTATCGGTCATTTATATTAATAAATATATCATTTAAAAACAAATAGATAGCAGCACAAAGTTCTTGAAGCTATTTAATTTATGGTTTTTTGTTTGCTATTAACTATTAAGCACTATTTCTAACTGTAATAATTACGAATTTCTCGCCAAAAAATACCCTAGGGCTTGTCCTCATTTTGATAACGGTAATAAAAATGAGATAGGTTTTTGTCAATCAAAGGAAATTTTGCAGAGAATATGAACATATTGTCTAGAAATTTTCAAAGAGTGACGGAAATATAGCCATTTTTAGCCCATTAGAGGTTCACTCGTTCAGATTGAGGACACGCCCTAGCCTCTAACCAAAAAACCCTCTTTATCAAAGAAAGATAAAGAGGGTTTATGAGTGGGTAATGCTGTCTAGCTGTCTAGCTGTCTGTAAATACACTTCTTAGAAACATAGCACTTATTAATAAGAGCTTATAAATAACCTAAAAAACTATAGCCATATAATCTTGGCAAGTAAGATTATCGTTAGCACCCATACTGCGATAGTCACTTCATTAAGTTTGCCAGCTATTAACTTCACCGCAGTAAAGGTAATAAAACCAAGCGCAATACCATCAGCGATAGAGTATGTTAATGGAGTGAACAAAAGAACGACGACAACGGGCGCTGCATCAGTCAAATCGCCCCAGTTAATATCTTTTAGTGTACCTAGCATCAGTACAGCTACATAAAAGATAGCACCTGCGGTAGCATAAGCTGGAATCATACCAGCCAGCGGTGCAAAGAAAGTACTTAATAAAAATAATACCCCGACCGTCACTGCCATCAGGCCAGTACGACCACCTGCTGCAATACCCGCGACACTTTCAACATAGCTCGTAGTCGATGAAGTTCCAAGCATCGCACCGGTAACCGTCGCTGTTGAATCCGCTAGCAGTGCTTTGCCCATATTAGGGATTTTACCGTCTTTATCAATTAAGTTGGCTTGACTCGTAGTAGCCACTAGCGTACCTGCGGTATCGAACAAATCAACAAATAGGAAAGCAAAAATGACACTGATCATGCTCACGTCAAACGCACCAGCAATATCAAGCTGCATAAGTGTGGGTGCAATGGATGGTGGTGTGGACATAACACCAGCGAACTCAGTATGACCTGCCAACAGACTAATCAAAGCGACCAGTAAAATACCAATCGTTACCGCTCCAGGGATTTTTTTGTAAGATAGACCGATAATAACGAAAAAGCCTATAGCAGCCATCATTGGTCCAAATGACGTCATATCACCGAGGGTAACCAAGGTTGCATCTTGCCCAACGATGACACCAGAGCTTTGTAGCGCAATAAATGCTAAAAATGCACCGATACCTGCAATAACACCCTGTTTCAGAGCCATTGGAATAGAATTTATAATCCATTCCCGAATCTTAAATAAGCTTAAAAGTATAAATATACAACCCGATAAGAATACAGCACCGAGCGCAGTTTGCCATGCATGGCCCATACCCAAAACCACGCCATAGGTAAAGAAGGCGTTAAGACCCATGCCCGGTGCTAAGGCGACAGGCAGGCGGGCATAGATGCCCATTATAAAACAGCCTATCGCAGCGGCTAGACAGGTAGCAACGAACACTGCCCCCTTATCCATACCGGCTTCTGCCAATATGTTAGGGTTGACAAAGATAATATAAGCCATCGTCAAAAAGGTCGTTATACCGGCAACAATTTCCGTTTTGATCGTGGTATTGTCACCATTAATTCCAAAATAGCGCTCAAGTGCATTCATAAGGGTCAATTCCGACTGGCCAGTGAAAAGAACAGGTTTGATGGTGTTTAAAATATAGTGCCTAAAATAAATATGACGTCAGCAAAGGAATTGCGACGTCATTATCAAAAGGCAGTGGTAACAAAGCGCAACATTCTAGAGAAATTAGCGCATAAATTCAATCATTACCCATGCCTTACGCGTCCAAAACCAAAACTAAATTCTATTTATAAACAATAGTACACGGTAAGAACGTATTATCAAACAATAAATTAAAAATCTGTCTACTGACCATTTAACACATTAATAATGACCTTTTAAGCATTTAGCAGTAAACTAGGGGGTTGAAATATTGTTACAGCAAATATCACACTTGGATTAAGCGGTTATTTTCATATTAAGTTATTGAAATTAATATGAAAATACATGATATTTGATTATACATAATAAGTATTAAATTATCGTTTTTATTGTAGTTCCTTAAGGTTATCTGGCTTCAGCATCATTATTTTAGTCAGTTATTGTTAATTACCAGTGAGTCTGTTACATGCCTGAATCATTAAACATTATAGATCTTATTACTCAAGCCAGCCTGCTCGTGCAGATTGTGATGGGACTATTGCTACTAGCATCTTTGGTTAGTTGGGTCATTATTTTTCGCTTAAGCGCCCGTCTTGGTACGGCCAAAAACTTCGATGAGCAGTTTGAGACTTGGTTTTGGTCGGGCGAAGATTTGGCCAAGCTGTACCAAGGTGTTCAAGGCTCTCCTGAGCGTCAAGGCCTTGAGCAGATTTTTTATGTTGGTTTTTCTGAATACTTAAGAATGCACAAAAAACGCCAACCTAAAGATGACATTATTGATGGCGTTGAGCGTAAGCTGCGGGTTGGACTTGGTCGTCAGCAACAGTTGCTTGAGTCAGGAATCACTACCCTTGCCAGCATTGGTTCGGTAGCGCCTTATGTTGGTTTATTTGGAACGGTCTGGGGTATCATGAATGCCTTTTTAGGTCTTTCACAAACGGAACAAGCTACACTTGCCTCCGTAGCTCCCGGTATTGCCGAAGCGCTTATTGCTACTGCAATGGGGCTGTTTGCTGCTATTCCAGCCGTGCTAGCGTATAACCATTTCACTGCAAAATCAGGCCAGCTTTATGAGTCGCGTGCACTATTTTGCGATGAGATGACGGGTATGTTACAGCGTGAGACCAGTAGCCAAAATGCACTGCATAAAGAGAATAAAATTACTGAGACTATAATTGGCGCAGGTCAGGTGACAGGGCTATGAAACCAAACCCCTATAGCCGCAAGAAAAAAGCGCTCAACGCTGAAATGAATGTCGTACCTTATATCGACGTTATGCTGGTGTTATTGGTGATATTTATGGTGACAACACCGATGCTGACGACAGGGGTCGATGTTGATTTGCCAAAAGAGCAGACCAATGCAATGAGTCAAAATCAGCTACCTGTTATCGTATCGTTAACAAGTAGCGGTGAGATTTTTATCAGTTATGAGAACAATATAGACATGCCTATCAGTGAGCCAGAACTGATTAATACTTTATCCAATTTACAGTCGCAAAATAGCAACGCTGGCGTGCAACCGCTTCAGGTAATGATTAATGCAGATCAGAATAACCAATATGGTTCAATTATGACCTTAATGGCAAACTTGCAGCAGGCAGGTATTCAAAAAGTAGGACTATTAACAGGTGCTCCCCTGCCCACACCTACGTTATAATAGCCTTAACTAAAAAATCTACTGTACTCTGCACACACTTGCCTCTATATACGCTTAGTTTAACGAAGCAGACAATCTGATGAAACACGTCAATGAGTATCAAAACCATGAATAATGCTCCTGCCGTTTATGTCCCAACTCCGCCAGAAGGTAATGGGCTGACACTGCCCATGATATTGAGCTTGTTGGCACATGGCATTGTGCTTGGAATACTGATCTATACCTACCAATCGCCCGAATTAGAAGCCGTGGGTAATATTGAAACTACCATGGTCACACCGGGAGAGTTGGCTGAAATGCAAGGGCAGATATTAGCCAATCGTGCAGCGATGCAAGCAGCTAGTAGTAGTGATGGCAGTGCAGTTGCCATTGAACAAATGAATGCAAATAGCAGTAGCAATGCCAGCCAAACAAACGCATCACCAAACACCCAAAGAGAGTCTATATTTACTCGCTCTGATGACCCAGCTGATCGTCCAGTATTAATGAGTCAAGAGCAGCATCAGCGACGTACTGAGCAAATGCAAGAGTATGAGCGTAATATAGCTGAATTGGCAGCACAGCTAGATGAGTCAGCGTTAGCAGAGCTCAATGAAGTTGAACAACAGAAACAAAATGAGCTTGATGCTGAGCGCGCTCGACTGAAATCATTTCGAAATACAGAGAATAACCCACCCAAAATCAAACGCCCTAATAATACACAGTCCAATTTAGAGATAGATACTGGTCACTCAAGTAGTGCTGGCAAGAATTTTAGCTTATCCGATGGACAGTCAACGGTATCTGGAAGTACCACTACCTCAGGGCAATCAGCTGGTAGTAATAGCAATGCGTCAGGTGGGAGTCGCGTTGCGAGCAACAGTGAGATTATTAACTTAATCAGACGCAATTATAACCCACCCATAGCGGCTAAGGGTTCAACCCAACGTGCGACGTTAACGATAACAGTCAATAGCAATGGTGATGTGGTCAATGTCTCTGTTTCAGGCTCTGATCCAGCTGTAAACGAAGCTGCTAAACAAGCAGTACTGAGTACCCGTAATTTACCGATTGATACTGACGACCCTAAATATCCTACCTTTACGGTACAGTTCAAGGGCAGTAATTGATAACATAGCAAACTCCTAGTTTATTGCCAATTTCATCTTAAAAAACTTGCGTCAGTTGTGATATTGTCTTACCGTGATACTCAATTAAAGTATATAAAAAACGATTACCACCTTATTCTAGGAGCTAAATTCAGTCATGCGTACTCACAAAAAACTTTTGATTACTTTACTTGCCAGTGCCTCAAGCCTACTTGTTGCCCCTAGCTTATACGCTGCCCCTGTCGTACTAGAATTAGATTATGAGATTCCAGTACAACAAAATCAGGTCGCTTTTGTGCCTTTCGCTGGTGATTCTGTGCTATCGCCCATTATCTTAAACGACTTGAGTAGAACTGAGCTCAACGTTACTAGCAAAAATTTACCGCAGCAACCGCGTAGTAGTAGCGAGCTCGCTGGGACATTACCAGTATGGCAAAGCTTAGGTATTCCTTATCTAGTAGTCGGTAGCACCCGTACCAATCGCGGTAAAATCGAGACTAACTATGAAGTGATTGATGTTAAATCTGGTCGCGTGCTTCAAGGTAAGCAAAGCTTAAGTGCCGATAATAATCAAGAAAGTTTGCGTTATGCAGCGCACGTTATCGCGGATAAAGTTTATGAGCTTGTTACTGGCACGCCGGGTGACTTCTCAGGGCGTATTGCTTATATTGAAGAGACTGGACGCGGCAAAGATAAGATATCTCGCTTAAAAGTCATGGACGCCGATGGTGAAAACGCTAGAACCATCACTGAAGTCACAGGCTCAATATTTTCGCCAGCATGGTCACCTGATGCTTCGCGCATTGCCTATACAGTACAACGCGATAAATCCTATCCGTTGATTTACGTACAAAACGTGAGCGGCGGCGCGGCCACTGTTGTTACCCCATATAAAGGCAGCAACCTAAGCCCATCTTTCTCTCCTGACGGTAGTAAAATACTATTCTCCAGCAGTTTTGAAGGTAGTGCTGATATTTATGAGATGAGCGCAGGTGGTGGCAACCTTAAAAAGCTGACAAACTGGCCAAGCAGTGAAGTGCAACCAAATTATGCGCCGGATGGTAAGTCTTTTGTATTTGTTTCTGATAGAGCAGGCTTTAATAAGCCACAAATTTATCGCTATGAGTTTGGCTCAGGTCGGACAACCAAAGTATCTAATAGTGGTTATGCAACCAGTCCGCAGTTTAGTAGTGACGGCACGCAAATTGCCTTTTTGAGTGGGCGCTCAGCTGCAATTATGAACAGTAACGGTGCAGTGACTGCTAATTTGGGTAATACCGGTATTGATGAGGCTCCAAGCTTCTCACCTAATGGTAAGCGTGTGGTATATGCCTCAACTCAAGGCGGGAAAGGCGTATTAACCATTAAGTCATTAAATGGTGGTGAGTCATTCGGTAAGTCTGGTCAAGGCATTATCCGCTCACCGGTATGGTCAGCCAGCCCGCAATAATTTTATTACTTCGTAACGTTTTAAAAAAAAGCATCTGATAACTTATTTATCAGACGCTTTTTTTGTTTATGATAACAAGCTTACTCACTAGGATCCGCACCCGGTGGAAATTCATGGCGTAATTGGGCAACGTTAGCCGCAGTGACCGTATCCGTAAATTTATTCAGATCGCTATGCACGTATTGAGTCACAGCCGCTATTTGCTCATCATTCATCATACTATGAAAGGATGGCATACCGCGCAAACCATTCATCACAACGCTAATGATATAGTATTTTGATTGCATCTTACTATTATTGGCTAGCGGCGGATAGTAGCCTGCCCCTTGCGCACCTTCGCCTTTTTGCATATGACAACCCGCGCAGGAGTCCTCATAGAGCTTTTTACCATTCATCGTAAAAAAGCCTGTTTTACCTTGTGAGCTACCTTCAAATTTTGCGAGCCATTTTTGTAAGTTGGCATCATTCTGCATCTTTGGTATCGAGCTAACATTGACGATATTCATAGGCGGGCGGGCAAGCGCTGCTTTCGACATATACACCCCACCCCATGCGCCATTATTACGGCTAGCCTGATTGTCAAATATCACTGGTGCTGATTGTTGACTGGCAATAGTAGTCGCCTTTTCTTTAGTATACGAACTACAGGCTGACAAGGTAGCTGCACCTCCGATAACTAAGATGATTGCCGTTCTACACAACTTGAGCGGACGAGATGGTTCAATTGGGTGTAATCTCATCATATCCATGACTGCTCCTAAGTTCATTATAGTCATCCTTGCTTAATCGTTACCCTTATTAGCCGAGATTTTTTGCTTTTTGATGTAACCGCTTAGCTGTATCCATACCGGATAATATTGCGCCTTCCTGCCAAGCTGGAATGTGTGAGCAATGCTCCCCTGCCAGCACGATTCGATGATCAATACTGCAAATCGTATCGTAATACTGCTCACGGCTAGATTCACTCCAAAGCCCATAGCAACCGAGCGACCATGGGATACGATGCCACGCGACCGAAGTACCTGAGCGGAACTCTTTGGTATATTGTGGATGTATGTATTTACCATACTCTAATGCCGCATTAATTCGTTCTTTTGGTGTTAGAGAATTAAACTTATAGGAAGCTTCTCCAAACCCATAAGCTCCCAGTAGTACGCCTGAACCAGTAGTAAACAAGTCTTGTGAAGGATAAGATATTTGCGAGATAGGCATATCAGTATAAGTGATACCGCCATATATCCATTCATCCTCCTCCCAAAAGCGGCGCTTAAATTCTAAACCTACTTTATAAGAGCTGTCATAAGGGACGGCTGCCATCGCTTGCTTCATTGGTGCTGAGACATTGATATCAATTTGGGTTAATACTGATAATGGAATATTACAAATACACCAATCTGCACGTACAGTTTTGGTTTCACTATCGATGTTATTACTATCGACATAATCAACGGTTACACCAGTCTCGTCTTGATAAACCTTGGTGACTTTGGCATTGAACATAATCATATCGCGGCATTCACGCGTGAACGCATCACCGATTTTGCCCATACCGCCAACGGGCTGAAACATCGCTGGTTGATGCACATAAACGGTATAGTTGGCATAGATATCTGACCACATTCCCGAATTTAATAATTTGTCCATTGGTATCGGAGTCGAGGGCTTGGCATCGGGCATCAACCCGCCACCTGGATAAACGCTATAACCGCGATGCTTGCTAGTTTCATGGCTTTTGACATAGCGATAATTATTATCAAGAACGCCCCAACCTTTTAAACCTTCTAACAGTTTTTCTTTGTCTTCTTTATTAACGGTATTATCAAGGCCACCAGTATTAACCGCTTTGGATAATAACTCTGAGACATAACCGCGAATGTCACTTTGCACCTCCCCTAAACGCTGCGGCGCGCCATTAAAATGATTGGTACGATGCAAATAAGCACGGTCATTGGTTTGAATAAAAGGCTGTAATGCGACTCCGAACTTTTTACAATAATGGAATACGGCATAATGATGTACAGGCAATCGCCACGGGCCGCCATTAAAATAATTGCCTTTTTTAAAGTCGCAAGTGACCTCAGCTCCACCCAGCTCTGTATATTTGTCACCGCTGTTTAATGTCCAACTGCGTCCACCACCGCGATTTTGGTACTCAAGAACAGTCACTTTATAGCCCGCTTTACGTAACTCATAAGCCGCAGTGAGACCACCCAAGCCTGCCCCAAGGATAACGATACTTGCTCCAGCAGGCGCGCCCTTGAGATTCATTTCTTGCTTAAAGCTAGATTCAGACGCAAAGCCCAGCGTGGTCATCGCCTGATACATGGCTGTTGCTCCAGCCGTTTTGCCAATCATTGACAGCAGTTGCCGCCGTGTGGGTGATTGAAGCATATCGTTCATTATATTGTCCTTGTAATAAAGCAGGCGTGCATAGCATTAGATACTGATAAGCGTTTTTGTGATCTGTCTTGATGCTTACACTTACTTCAGTATGCGTTTAACATCAGTGGCGCTAACATCGCTGTTTGGCAGTCCACCGAAACTAACTCGCACATAATTGGCGATACTGGCAATTTGAGCATGAGTTAATTCTTTTGAAAAACCTGGCATCTTCGGCGCTGTATTTAGTGCGCCTTTAGCCCCATATGCAATGACATTAATCAGCGCATCTGGCTTAGCACGGCGAATGCTGGTTAGTCCTACGATAGAGGCATAACGTGCATCAGGCTGGGCGTAACCATCGACACCATGACAACTGGCGCAAACAGCAAGATACAATGCTTTTGACGAGCTGCTATTAGAGTTGATACTGGTATTGGCTTTTGCTTGCGCTAAATAGTCTTTTTGCTCAAGTAAGTTGTAAGTAATAGAGTCACTGGCTGGACGTGGCAAACGTGAGACATGCACTGGTATTAAGTAATCATCGGTCTTGATGGCCGGTATTACCTTTAGATAATCGGCGATTGCTATCAAGTCTTCATCGGTTAAATAGCGAGTACTGTGCGCGACTGCCTCACCCATTGGCCCACCAGCATACGCACGTTTATCAAGCTTTCCAGTACGTAAATAAATACTAATGTCTTGCTCATTCCAGCGACCAATCCCGCTATCGTTGTCAGGCGTAATGTTTGGTGCATACCATTTACCAAGCAGCGCACCAGATAAATACTTGTCTTTATCAAGACCCTGAGTAAGGTTGCGTGGTGTATGACACGTGCCACAGTGCTCTAAATTATTGACTAGATATTCACCACGTTGCTGCGTTTGCGTTAGCCCCTCACGATTTTCTGTAGAAGGTACGTTGATGACGTTCCAAGCTAACATCAAACTGCGAATATTTAACGGAAATGGTAATTTAGTGGTTTTTTCAGGTGGTTTATCAACGACTGGTACAGTTTGAAAATAAGCAAATAATGCACTGATATCGTCATCAGTCATCCCATGATAGGACGGATATGGCATGGCAGGATAAAGCTGGTAACCCGGTGCACGTCCCTTGCGCAGAGCTTTTGTAAAATCAGCTTCGGTATAATTGCCAATGCCATAACGTTTAGAAGGTGTGATGTTGGTCGAATAAATATTGCCGATAGGCGTTTCAATCGCTACGCCGCCACTATAGTCTTCACGATGACAAGCCATACAGTCAGCGGTACGCGCAACATAAGCACCGCGATTAGCGAGAGGACTATTTGCTGGGCTAACATTGGGTAAAGTTGCACTAGGAATAGGAAGGCTTATCTCTTTAGCCATCAAAGTGCTAGAGGCCATACTAAATGCAAGTGCTGACAACAGCACAGAAAACGGCTTCATAATAAACATCCTTGTATGTCGCCTATATAATGTTTAGCAAATAACGTTGAGGCAACTCTACTAAAATAAAACTATTTCACTGAAATTGCTTGCTTAATTATCTATCAAGCACGTTTTTTTTACAAAGACTCAGGAATAAAACATCTGAAGGAATAGCTGGATTTTAAGCGGTTTTTAATATCTATTATTCTCTATTACTTAGCCAGCTTCTAATAATAGCGGGCAGTAAAAAAGCGCCCGATAATATTACTGGACGCTTTTTTGTTGAGCTTTTTATTGATTACTATTGTTAGTTATTACCTAAGTAAGATTAATTATGACAAACTTATTCGCTTGGATCATAACCTGGTGGGTTGGCATGCCTTAGCTGTGCCACATCTTTAGCAGTAACGGTCTGCTTAAAACCATTTAGATCATTGACCACATATTGAGTAACAGCTGCCATTTGCTCATCGTTCATCATCATATGGAATGACGGCATTCCGCGAAAGCCATTAATCAATATGTCAATAATGTAATATTTCGACTGCATTTTACTGTTATCTGCTAGCGGTGGGTAATAGCCCGCCCCATAAGCGCCCTGACCTTCATGCATATGACAGCCTGCACAAGAGTCGTGATATAGCTTGGCGCCATTGGTAGTAATAAAGGCATTTGAACCTTCAAACTTGGTTTCCCACTCTGCAATACTTGGATCGTTTTCCATGCTTGGCAGTGAGCTGTCATCAACGATGTTGATATTAGGCGCTCTTAATTCATCACGAGTCATATACACGCCGCCCCAAGCCCCAGTATTACGACTGGCTTGATTATCAGCCGATTGCACAGTGTCTTGTTTACTAGCCAGTGTCTCTACATCATCTGCTTGTTGGCTACAGCCTAACAATACTGCAGTGCTTATCCCACTAAGCAACATCATATTGAGCATTCTGGATGTCATGTTTTTTATGCTTATATTGTCCATGATAGCCTCTGAATTTATTATAGTTATCAACATTAACCAAGCATTTTTGCTTTTTGGTGTAAGCGATTGGCTGCATCAATGCCAGATAGAATAGCGCCCTCCTGCCATGCAGGAATGTGTGAGCAGTGCTCACCTGCCAGTACAATACGGTTGTCAATACTACACAACTGATCATAATACTGCTCACGGCTTGACTCACTCCAGATACCATAACAACCTAATGTCCATGGGATACGGTGCCACACCACTGACGTTCCTGCGCGGAACTCTTTTGGATACTGTGGATGAATGTATTTACCATAAGCAAGTGCAACATTGATACGCTCTTTTGGGGTTAGCGTGTTGAACTTATAAGAAGTTGGGCCAAAGCCATATGCGCCTAGTAACACCCCTGTTCCCGTTTTAAACATGTCTTCTGAAGGGTAAGCGATTTGCGTGATAGGCATATCAGTATAGGTCAAGCCGCCAAAGATCCACTCGTCTTCTTCCCAAAAACGGCGGTTGAACTCTAGGCCAACTTTATAAGAGGTGTCATAAGGTACGGCAGCCATTGCCTTTTTCATAGGCTTTGAGACGTTGATATCAATTTGAGTCAATACGGTCAACGGAATATTACAAACACACCAATCAGCACGTATAGTCTTGGTTGCCCCATCTGGACTGTTACTATCGACATAATTGACAGTGACGCCACTTTCATCTTGATGAATCTTGGTGACTTTGGCATTAAACTCAATCATATCGCGGCACTCGCGGGTGAAAGCATCGCCGATTTTACCCATACCGCCTACTGGCTGGAACATCGTTGGTTGATGGCCATAAGTCATATGATTGCTATAGATATCTGACCACATGCCAGAATCTAATATCTCACTGATAGGTAGAGGCTTTGAGGGTTTTTCGTTTGGCATCAAACCACCACCAGGGAAAACGCTAAAACCACGATGTTTAGTAGTCTCATTGCTGGCTCTATAGCGATAGTCTTTGTCTAGCACACCCCAGCCTTTTAGGCCTTCAAGTAACTTCTCTTTATCCTCAGTATTCACCGAACGATCAAGACCTCCGACGTTAACGGCCTTTGATAGCAGCTCGGCTACGTTACCTTGTATATCGTTTTTTACATCGCCTAAGCGCTGCGGCACACCGCCAAAGTGAGTAGAGCGATGCAAATAAGCACGGTCATTGGTTTGAACAAAGGGTTGCATCTCAACGCCAAACTTTTTGCAATAGTGAAATACTGCATAATGGTGACTTGGCAAACGCCATGGTCCGCCGTTAAAGTAGTTACCTTCTTCAAAATCACAGGTAACCTCTTCACCGCCAAGCTCAGTATATTTATCGCCGCTATTAAGCGTCCAGCTGCGTCCACCACCGCGGTTTTGGAACTCGAGTACCTTGACATCATAACCTGCTTTACGCAGCTCATAGGCAGCAGTAAGGCCGCCAAGACCTGCACCAAGGATGACGATGCTAGCACCGGGAGGCGCACCTTGAAGATCCATAGATTCTTTAAAACTAGATTCAGAAGCGAATCCTAAAGTGGTCATTGCTTGATACATCGCAGTTGCGCCCGCTGTTTTACCGATCATCGAGAGCAGTTGGCGCCGCGTTGGTGATTGAGGCATGTCATTCATAATAATGTCCTTAAGTAGACTGTCGTGCGTGACGGTGTGGCAGTAGGCACTTCTCTTATTATTAGTTTGGCTTATACGCTCTGTATCCTATGCCAAGCTCTATTCCTCTGCCGTCTTGCACTTAATCTATGTCTTGTAATAAGCGTCTCATACGCATTTATAAGATTACTTGCTTGGTTGTCTGAACAAATCAATTCCAATTATCTGTGGCGCCTAGAACGTATAATCGTCCGAATAATAAATATAATAATGACGATAGCTACGATGATGCCTATTATCGCAAGCAGGCCTGCATACTTAATTAAAAAAGGTTGCTCAGGTTCTGATGCTATTACTTTATCGACATCAGCGGCACTTACATTACTGCTAGCAAGACTGCCAAAGTTCACGCGTACATAATTGGTAATACCAGCAATTTGCTGACTGCTTAACTCTTCTGAAAATCCAGGCATTTTAGGACTGGTATTGGTTGCGCCATTAATACCATGAAGAATAACGTTGATTAGACCATCTGGATTATTACGTCGGATACTACTTAGACCGATAATAGGTGCATAACGGGCATCGGGCTGACCATAACCATCGACCCCATGACAGCTACCACAAGCAGCAAGGTATAACGCTTCGGGCGAATTACTACCGCCACTAACATCCGCTTTAGCCTGTGCCAAATAATCTTTTTGAGCAAGAAGATCATGAGTGATTGATTCATTAATCGGGGTTGGTAAACGTGATGCATCGACCGGATGAATTTTGTCATCTGTTCGGACAGCGGGTACGGCTTTAAGATAAGAGGCAATTGCATTCAAATCTGCATCTTTTAGATAGCGAGTGCTGTGCGCAACCACTTCACCCATCGGACCGCCAGCAAAGACCCGTTGATCCAGCTCACCTGTACGCAAATAGGTGATGATATCTTGCTCACTCCAATTACCTATCCCACTCGATTTATCAGAGGTGATATTTGGTGCGTACCAAGTGCCAAGTTGTGCACCTGACAGATAATTATCTTTATCAAAACCCATGGTACTGTTACGCGGCGTATGACAAGTGCCACAATGAGCAAGGTTATTTACTAAGTACTCGCCGCGTTGCTGCGTTTGCGTTAGCCCCTCACGATTTTCTGTAGAAGGTATGTTAATCGCGTTCCAACCTAACATTAAGGTACGAAAGTTAAACGGAAAAGGTAAATCTGTTTTGTACTCAGGAGCTTCATCAACGACTGGTACGGTCTGCAGATAAGCAAATAGCGCACTGACATCTTCATCTTTCATGCCGTTATAAGATGGATATGGCATGGCAGGATAAATCATGTGGTCGGGAGCACGGCCTTGCTGGAGCGCTTTTTTTAGATCCGCTTCGGTATAGTTGCCGATACCATAGCGTTTTGACGGGGTAATATTGGTCGCGTAAATATCACCCATTGGAGTTTCAATTGCAACACCCCCCGTATAGTCCTCGCCATGGCAAGCCATACAGTCAGCAGCACGTGCAATATAAGCACCGCGGTTGACTAAATCGCTATTGGCAGGGCTTACATTAGGCAAGCTTGCACTTGGAGTGTTAGCTCCTTCAGCCATCACGGTGCTGGAAGTGAAACCAATAATAAGCATCGATAACATTATAGAAAGTGGCTTCATAATATCCTCATATAGCTGGCATATAGTGGCTGGAAAAATTAAGGCTGCTTAATAAAAAAGAAGTAGAAAAAGGTAGTCAACAGTTTTCAAAACTAACAGTCCGGTTCTATTCTGCCTTATTATTGTGATTAGTCCTGTATAGACTTTCAGTGTTGGTATTGGTGTTGGTTACTCGTTTATGAATAGCTATTTACATTAATTATTACAGTTATATGTCAAGTAATTTATATTTACCCTCTTAAGGTAAAACTATTTCGCTATTATTGCTTAAATATTAACCTATTTAACTCATTTTTTTACAAAAATTAAAATTTACCATTGACATATCAACTGTGACAAAATTTTCAAAATAATTAATCATATAATATTTAATAATTATCTAATAAAGGCTTTAAAAACATCTACTAAGCTTAAGTACAGTTCATTATTTTATTAAAACGATATTTAATAGTTGCATGAAAACTCACTACTTTATTCGCTTAGGCTAATTTATACAGATAGTATTGTATACATAACATATACAAATGCTGAGACAGATTTTTTAATGTAAATATATAACTCACAAATAAATAATTTATACAACATAAAAAATCAGCTGTTTTCTGTTGAAGTAAATTTGATATTTTTGAAAATAAACGACACTAAGCAAAAGTATACTATTGCTTAATAATAGGTTTTGGTTATTATGTAAGCTATTTGAGTACTACAAAAGGTATGCTGAGAATTACTATGAAATCGTTCAATTTTTCCTGCGTGCTTTTAATCATGACGCTACTTACTGGCTGCCAAGCCATTCAGTTTTTTGATAGTCCTATTCCTGTCACCTCTAACCCTAACTTAGTCAATGTTAATTCGGTTGATAATCCGTTCAATCAATAGCAATCAATATAAACAGCGCCCATTAAAAAAGCAGACATCAATATTGACGTCTGCTTTTTTATCATTATTTAATATTCGCTACTTTATACGTAATGAATATTAACTTACTATATTTTAATCAGCTTAACATGCTGGCTGATGCTTGATTATGGTCTTTGCCAAATGATCACCAAACCAAATAGCAGTATCAATATCACCTTTGCCTGGAGTTTCCTCTGGTGGTCCATCAAGCGACTGAGTCATCAAACCTAAGAAGCTTGATAGTCGGTTTAAATCATTTTCACCATGACCTGTCGGCATAAGTGGTAGCCCAATCCAGTTCATGCCATGCTGCATAGCATATAATGAAATCTGCTGTAATACTGCCAATTTGTCACCACTTAGACCACCTGAGTTAGCAAAAGCGGCTGCCCACTTACCTTCCCATTTTCGATGGTACCAACGCTTGGAGGTCTCATCCATAAAGGTTTTGAATTCAGCCGTGACACTGCCCATATATACCGCACTACCAAAAACGAGCAAATCTGCCTGATCCAAAAAATTCCAGTCAACGTCATGAACATCGACAGCTTTAGCTTGCGCCTCTGGTAATTGTTGGCGTGCACCCTCGACTATCGCTTCAGCTACGCGCTTGGTATGACCATAATTACTATGATAAATAACCGCTATTGATACAGTACGCAGGTTATCAGTATTGGAAGATTGCAAAGACGGTGCTACAGATGTATTCATACGAACTCTAATAATGGGTAATAAGTAATTAATTGAATAGTTAAAAGTTAATACTTTAAAACTTCATGAAATATGATTAATAACAATTTGAGCGGCTCACGATAATCAGTGCCATCTGGCTCATTGCTGTACTTTGCAGCGTTTAGCAGCGGTAAAGGTCACCCTTATAGTATATATATTGATAAAACACACTAAATAATATGCGGTAAGCTTCAGTAAATTCAAGCATATCAATATTAGACGCGTCTTGGTTAGCGCTTAATTTATTAGTGCACACTTTTTTTATTAGTGCATACTCTAGCGAGATTTGACAGATTATCAACCAATCTTATGTAAGTAATCAATATTAGTCTGCATAAGCTACGAGCCAGCTCCTGTTATAGTAAAAAGCGATGATAACAAACGAGCTGATTCAAATATATGTTATTCCATATTATTATATGCTAATTCTTATTCTTCTAGTGCCTTCCTGTTTACTTTAATGCTAATAAGACTATGATGTAGCGCTGATTCGTTACTCATTGTAGAACTTCAACAAGTTCTATAAATCGACATAGAATCCACACTTCTACATCCAATATTCCTAAAAATCCTTATAAAAATAACATCCGATCAAATGCATCGGAGAAGGAAGCTATTACTTTGAATACTATCACTAGAGTTCAACCGGTAAACGACACAAAAGATCCTGTTGTAAGAGAGAATCTTGCTTTAAATGCACCGCAGAAAGCGTTAATAGCGGGAGGCGCGGTTGCAGGTCTGCTGTTGCTTATTCATTTACTTGATACCCAACACATATCCCAATCATTGCTCCTTGGCATTGGTCTTTTGCTAGGCTATACCCTTTTTCATGCTCGCTTTGGTTTTACCTCCGCGTTCAGACGTATGATGGCGGTAGGCAATGGGCAGGCAATGCGCTCTCATATGCTGATGTTGGCGGTCGCTGTGACGTTGTTTGCGCCAATACTTGCCTATGGCACCACCATTTTTGGTGGGCCAGTCGCAGGCTATGTCGCACCGTTGGGTGTCAGCTTAGTCGTGGGGGCTTTCGTGTTCGGCATTGGCATGCAACTTGGTGGTGGCTGTGCTTCTGGCACGCTCTACGCGATAGGAGGTGGACGTTCTGTCATGTTTATAACGTTCATCTTCTTCATAGTCGGAGCCACGATTGGTGCTTATCATCTCCCATTTTGGACAGAAGAGATGCCAGCTTATGCACCCTATTCATTAGCTACTTCTACAGGTCTCGGTTATACAGGCGCGTGGCTAGTATCGCTTGCACTATTCGGTTTAATCGCATGGGTAACGTTAATCATTGAGAGAAAAAGAAACGCACCAAAGATGGCACCCGTGCCTTCTGAATCTGGTTGGAAACGGATTTTTCGAGGCTCTTGGCCACTGTTTGCGGCGGCAATTATTCTAGCCCTACTTAATGCATTGACCTTACTAACGCGTGGTCAGCCTTGGGGCATTACTTCAGCCTTTACATTATGGGGTTCTAAAATTGCTAGCGGTTTGGGCGTTGATGTTGCCAGCTGGGGCTATTGGCAAGGGGCTAATGCTGCCGCTCTTGATGCTTCTATCTTTGCAGATTCAACGACTGTACTAAATATCGGTATCATCATTGGCGCATTTATCGCTTCGGCAGCGGGTGGTTTGTTCAAATTTACCCAGATTACTGCAGGTAATTTTGCTGCTTCTGTGATTGGTGGACTGATGATGGGATACGGTGCGCGTCTTGCATTTGGCTGTAATATCGGTGCTTACTTCGGTGGTATCGCTTCTTTTAGTTTGCACGGTTATATTTGGGGCATACTCGCAATGGCAGGGACTTTCTTAGCATTATACTTGCGTCCGCTATTTGGACTGTCAGTACCGAAGTCCAATGATTCTGTGTGCTAATAATAAGTAATCAGATTGAATCGACAATAAAAAATAGCAGGTTTTAGGCTGCTATTTTTTATTTCTATATACCCCAATATTTTTTTCAAGCATTGTACCTAAATGGCTAAACTGCGCACGACAATCAATGCCATTCGCCCTGTAGCTGGCTGCTGCAAATGCGTCTGGCGCCGATAAGAATAATAACGAGGATCAGCATAGCTACAGTCAATATCTGAATCGTTAGAGACACAAATACCTAACGTTTCTAATTGATAGGCAGCAAGCTTCGGTAAATCTAGCTTTATCTTATCGCTGCCATCAATAGAATTGGCTGGTATAGAAAATAGCGCGGCAAAATTATCCAGATGCTCGGTTGATAACGAGTTACTTTCTATACAACCTGCTAATAACTTATCTCGAACTTGGCTACCTACTTCATAGTGCGCTTGGCTAATACTAACGCCAATCCAAGCTATAATCTGCCCTGCTGACTCAAAACGCTCAGCAGTAGTCTTAATAATGCCACACGCCAGCCCTTGCCAGCCAGCATGAATAGCTGCTATCTGTCCACTTGCTGGTTGATATAAGACAATAGGTACGCAATCTGCGGTCATGATAGCTAGACCCAGTTCAGCTTGCTGACTGACTAGCGCATCAGCATCTACCGGACGCATACTCAGCGGACTGACATCAACATCATGAATCTGCTTACCATGAACCTGATTGACCCAGTGTAAGCGTTTGATAGAGGCACGCTGCTGCGTTGCTAATTGCTGGTTGATAGCAGCTAATAGACGCATACGATTATCTAATACTTGTGCAGGGTTATCAGCGACATGCAATCCAAGGTTCAACTCACCATAGCTTGCTTGCTCTGTTTGCAGCATTTTTTGAGATTTCTGATTATACGTCTCAGACTCTGTACTTTTAAAATCAGCACCTTCAAGACCTGGATTTTTAAAATCAGTATCCTCAAAATCAGCCGTTTGCAAGGCTGCTGTCTGAAACACAGTCACATCATCAAGCTGTGCCAGCATCGTCAGGGGAAGTTTGTCTGTCATATCTTATTCGTCATCATAGCCATCACTTAACACTGCCATCAACTTCTGCATATCTTCAGGAATAGGTGTCGTCACTTCGATGTCCTCACCCGTCGTCGGATGAACAAAGCCTAGGGTATAGGCATGTAATGCTTGACGCGGAAAATTACTAATCGCATTGCGCTGAGCCTCTGTCAAGCCTGCTCGTAATTGACGACGACCACCATAGACGCGATCACCCACAATTGGATAGGTAATATGACTTAAATGCACACGAATCTGATGGGTACGTCCAGTCTCAAGCCCTACATCTAATAGACAATAATTATCATTAAGGGCAGTGACGTTTAACAAGTGCGTGACCGCTTCACGCCCAGCTGTCATAACAGTCATCTTGGTACGCTGATTACGATGACGGCCAATCGGTGCATCAATACGACGATGGCGCATCAGGCTTGCTTGATCGCCAGCTACTACACATTGATAATGACGATAAACAGATTTGTCTTTCAACTGTTCCATTAAAGCCATTTGAGCGGGTTTGGTTTTGCCAATAAGCAATAACCCAGAAGTATCTTTATCAATACGATGTACCAGACCTGCACGCGGCAAATGATGCTGCTGCGGATAGTGATACAGTAGCGCGTTGACCAAAGTGCCAGTCTGATTACCAGCGCCAGGATGCACCACCATACCCACAGGCTTATTGATGACCAATACGGCGTCATCTTCATAAACCACTTCAATATCGATATTTTCTGGCTGATCTTCGCTGTGCTGCTGCAGTGTCGTCGAGAGATGTATAACGTCTCCCGCTTTGACGCGTTGCTTAGGCTTTTGCACGCTGCCATTATATAACAAGCTGCCGTCGCTAACCCAGCCCTGGAGCTGCGCACGCGAGAAGTCAGTGAAAACTTGTGAAGCAAGCTTGTCTATACGTAAACCCGCTTCATTTTCAGTAACGGTATAGGTCATATCAATAACTTGCGCTATAGCTTGTCCAGCTATAGAATTATCGTCACCTTGCTCTTCATCATGACTTTCATCATCGTCGTCATCGATTTCTTCATAATCTAGAGCCGACTCATCGTCAAGCAAATTTTCATCAATTAAAGCATCGTCAAGTAAGTCGCCATCGTTTAACAATTCATCCTGTACGGATGGTAGTTGCGCTGATAGTTCAGTATCAGGTATCTGTTTCGGTGTTATATTTGTGGTCATAGCATTATTATTCGTAGCAGATTTATAGGTGACAATTTCCATAAATGAAAAAGTCATAAGGAGTAACTTCATAAAGCTATAAAGCCGCAATTCATAGGGTATTAAAATTAGAACCCTAAAAAATCACAATAAAAAGTCGGTTAAATATCGCTATAGTGTAACATGCCAAGAGCCTTTAGCCCTACAGTTGCGAGTACTTATCTATCATCTTCTATCGAGACATATGCCACTAGACGTTCTAACATATAACTCTCTATAATATAACGTTGCCGTAATTTACTGTATATTCGGGAATAATAGCAATATTTGTCGTCGCCCATCAAAGTCGCTCATGCTAAACTATTCAAAATTTATCATATGACGCTTTACTGATAAGCATAGCCATCAAACTTTGCAACAATAAAAAGGATAACTGTCTATAAATATAGTGCTGATTAATTGTAATTTGACTACAAAATAGCGCACGAAAAAATAGACGAAGGAAACGTTATTCTATAAAGTAATCGTGGTTTTGCTGTATGCTATGCCGCAGCTATGTTCAATTATGAGCAATTATTTACTTGATACCTTGCTGTTTTATACCTTTGTTGTTTTGCACGTTGTTATCTTATAGCTTGATAGTCAGCTTTTTATCATTAACTTTGTTCTTAGTATGATAGCGCCACCGCTATTATGCGCCTTGTGTCGGAGAAGAAGTATGCGCCCTATTGGCAACACATTTATCAAAATCTCATCAATAACCTTGCTTGCCATAAGTGTAAACTTGGTAGGCTGTCAGACTTTTAAAAACCTGACTAGTAAAGACAGCGATGCGGTCGAAACTGCTGAAAAGTCAGAGCAAGGTTACTATAGTGATGCTATTGCTCAAATCGATAAGGGACGCTATATACAGGCTATCGAAGACCTGACTAATTTACGTACTTTTTATCCTACAGGGCAATATGCTGAGCAAGCACTGCTTGACACAATGTATGCTCAATATGCAAGTGGCAGCTTTGAAACAGCAGCGGCAAGTGCTGATCGATTTATTAGCCTCTACCCTGCTAACCCGCAAGTCAGTTACGCATATTACGTACGCGGTGTGGCCAATATGCAAGGCTCATCTGAAGGTATTAAACTGTTTAAGCTTAATCAGTCTGAACGTGATACTGCCTATTTTCGTATCGCCTTTGCTAACTTCCAAGAGCTTATCAATAAATACCCCAACAGTCCTTATGCGCCCGATGCAGCGCAACGTATGACTTTTATCTATAATCAATTTGCTCATAGTGAGTTGACCGCTGCTAACTGGTATATCGAACGTAAAGCGCATGTAGCCGCTGTAAATCGTGCCAAATGGGTATTCCAGTATTATCCACTGAGCGAAGCCGTACCAGAAGCGATCGCTATCCTTGCTTACAGCCATCAGCAGTTAGGATTGACGGACTTAGCGAAAGAATATAAAACCCTACTCCAGATCAACTATCCAGAATGGCTTACTAGCGATGGGCGTGTCAGGTTGTCTACCAAGGCTGACCGTTCATGGTTGAATAAACTAACCTTTGGACAGCTTGGTCGTGCCAGCTTAAAAGATACACCGCTTAGCAATGGTGAATATACTGGAGCAACCAAAACTCAAATAGTTCGAGCGGCTACTCAGCTTAGATTGCCAGCTACTAATGCTGCTTCTCCAGTTGCTAGTGGTGCGCCAACTCGTCGCAATACTGGTGTTAATATAGGTTTGGGTTTACCTGAAAATGTGACTGAGCAAGTATCTAGTCAAGGTAGTCCAAGTGCTGCGGCAACAGAAGCCACCGTGAATCCACAAAACATGAATCCAACTCGCAGTACTATGTCACCTACTGATGATACTGTAGATATGGACGATGACAATTAAATTATCTAGGTAATTGTTATACCTTTAAAATAGACTACAACTTACGATAAACCATAGGGCCAACTGTATAGTTGGCCTTACTTTCCTATTGATTTTTTACAAATTCTGCATCTTATATAATGATAGATGAAACGCTAATATTTTGAATTTAGTTATCTATTCATTGCTTAGGCTATTTTATTATTGCTTTAAATACTTATCACTTCTCTCAGCTTTGCTATGGATTTGATTTAACGGTTTAGAATAATACAAAAATAAAAGTGCTAAAATAACGCTTGTCTTATCCTATGGTAAATTATTTTTTCTCATGAGCATTCCTAATCATATTCTTGAACAACTGAACAGCCAAGCTGACTTGATTAGTATTATTGGTCGTCATACGACGCTTAAACGTGCTGGTAGTGAATATAAAGGATGTTGTCCGTTTCATGGTGAAAAGTCACCTTCGTTTTATGTTAATCCACAAAAGAACATTTACCACTGTTTTGGCTGTAGTGTCGGTGGCAATGCCATTAGCTTTTTACGCGACTATGAAAGTCTAACTTTTATTGAAGCGGTGAATGAGTTATCAAAGCAAACTGGCATCGAAGTGCCAAAAGATGACCAGCAAAATGTCAGCTATCAGCGCAACAAACCTAATAGTAAGCCAACAGCCAAGCCAGCATCTAGACCAAATGCCAGGTCAATACAGCAAACACCCTCTACTTCATCACCTACCTCATCGGATACACAATCAACAGCGCTATCTAATGGGCAGTCGTCAGCTGATATCCCGTCTATTTCTTCTGACTCATATGAGTATCAGCAGACTAACGACTATGCAAGTCCGCCCAATTATGACGATGCAAGCTATAGTAGCTCGCTCACAGACAGTCCCTATGATGGCACAAGTTATGACAGTTCAGAGTACAGTGACTACCCGCCTACATGGCCTGCGGATGGTTCAGCATCATTTGATTCCGTAGCATTCCATCCAGTAGATCTGAATGATAATAATGTAAGCGACCAAGACGGTAATCTGTATGAATTACTGGAGCAGATTCAAAAGTTTTATCAGCACAATCTAACCACGCACCCTCATGCCAAACATTATTTTATGACGCGCGGTATTACTGAAGATATCTTTGAGACCTTCGGGCTTGGTTACGCGCCGTTTGGTTGGCAACATCTTGAGCATCAGTTCCCGCAAGACATTGAGGGACTCAAAGCCTTAGGTCTGGTACGCCAATCAGAGTCAGGACGTGATTATGACTTGCTCCGTGATCGAGTCATCTTTCCAATCCGAGACAATCAAGGACGCACTATTGGTTTTGGCGGTCGAGCGTTAGATGATGAAGTTAAGCCCAAATATATTAACTCTTCAGACTCGCCCGTCTTTCATAAGCAGCATGTACTGTATGGCTATTATGAATCAAGACAACAGCGTGCAGACCGCTGGCTAGTGGTCGAAGGCTATATGGATGTGATTGCCCTTTACCAAGCTGGTATTTATGGTGCGGTGGCATCCATGGGCACGGCTATTAATGAAAGCCAAATCTCGCGTCTATTGACCCTTAATCCCACTCTAACATTGAGTTTTGATGGAGATAGCGCTGGGCAAAAAGCCGCTTGGCGCACCCTTGAAGTTGCTCTACCTGTCCTAAGCGACGATAAAGAACTGCGATTTCTATCATTGCCTAATAACCATGATCCTGATACGTTTATCAAGGCTAATGGCGCGGAAGCTATGCGTGAGCAAATCATCAATGCTATGCCGCTATCGCAATACATTTTTGCCTATTTAAGTGAGCGTTATGATTTAGCATTGGCAGAAGGTAAAGCCAAGCTCATGTCACAAGTGCGCACTTTGACTACCTCACTACCTAAAGGCAGTAGTTTTCGTTATCTATTAAATAATGACATTTATCAAAAACTGGGTGGCAAACGTAGCCAAAACGTTGAGGCCAAAGACGCGTTGCTAGATTTTGATGGCGATATGACCATCAGCCAGCAGTTGCAGCTATGTTTTTTATTTCAGCCGCGTATATTCCAAGAAGACCCTATCGAGGCGATTTGGCGACAAGCTGGTATTGATAGTTTAGACTTCCCTGCTCATATCAAACAAAAAGCGCCTGCTGATGCTTTTAGATCATTAGCTTGGGAAGACTTGCAAGATGCCGCATTACTCGATGTGGTCAATACCATTAAGCGTTGTTTGGCATATCTACCAACAGATGCCAATGCCGCCGCACACTTTATTATGTCGAATGTACAACCTGTTACTCAAGAGATGTTAAGCCGCAGTTGGGGCGCTTTTTATAAGACACTAACGACTAGAAATATTTTGAGTGTTGATGAGCTGGTCGAAAACTTAGTCATGCAGCTGCTTAAACTTCATATGCAAAAAAAGATGCAGGATCTAATCAAAAATCCAGATCATGTCAGACTTGCCATCGTACGCAAGCAGACACAACTATTAAATGACTGGTTACGTGCGCAGCAAGCAGAACAGTCAGCGCAAATGGCCACCGTTAAATCTTGATTTATTAGCTATTAAGCAGATAGTAGATAGCTAATAAAGAACCAACCCTTTAAAACATTGTACATTGCCCCCATCATTTATGATTATGGCTAGCACACATTTATAATAAGATATAAGTAGCAACTAATTGACTGTACCGTGCTCGATAGCGGTGGTCTGTGTTAAACTATGCGGCTGTGAATATTGACTGTCATTTTAGATACGGTCATATCGCCTTATTTTTTGAGTAGTATTTTTAGTAAGTTTTATTGAGCAATTTTATTGTAGTTTTTTGAGCCTTTATTCATATCAACTCATTTTCGTTATTATTGACATCCCCTACGCCTTTTTGTGATCAATCTATTGATTAGATCCACGCACCCAGCAAGCGATGGCACGTCATATCACGGAAATGTCCGACGCAAGCAAGTGAGTATTTATGAACGATAAGTCAGTTTCTAAGTCCACGTCTCAACTGGCCACCTTAATTCAAATGGGCAAAGAGCAAGGGTATCTTACCTATGCTGAGGTGAATGACCAACTGCCCGACTCCATTACAGAAAGCGATCAGATCGAAGACATTGTCCAGATGCTAACTGACGTCGGTATCAAAATCTTTGAGTCCGCGCCTGATGCTGATGACATCTTGATGAACGATGACTCAAGCGATGACGATATGGCAGCTGACGAAGCAGCGGCAGTATTAGCCTCTGTTGAGACTGAGCCTGGTCGTACTACCGATCCTGTCCGTATGTATATGCGTGAGATGGGTACGGTCGATTTGTTAACGCGTGAGGGCGAAATTGCCATTGCTAAGCGTATCGAAGAAGGTATTCGTGATGTGCAGCATGCCATGGCTTATTGGCCTGGTACAGTACAATTCGTTCTTGATGAATATCAGCGCGTAGTGGATGGTGATAAAAAGCTATCTGACGTCATCACAGGTTTTTTAGACCCTGAAACAGACGAAGATATAGCAGCAGCAAAAGAAGAAAAAGAAAGAGAAAAAGAGAAAATTTTAGTGATGAAGTCAAAAGCTATCGCTAAAGCCGAAAAAGATGACGACGATGATAGCGACGACGTAGATGACGCTGATGCAGATGATGTCGAAGAAGAAACTGGTGGTATCGATCCAGAAGAAGTGCGTCTTCGTCTAGAAGAGATCGAACATCTATTTATTAAAGCCAAACAAGCCTTGCTCGATTATGGTCGTGGCAGTACGCAAGCTGACGAAGCTTATGAGCAACTTGCCAGCCGCTTTATGATGTTGAAGCTTAACAACCGCATGTCAGATCAAGTCATGGCTATCATGCATGACGTCTATGATGACGTACGTAAGCAAGAACGCCAGATTATGCGCTTGGTTATTCGCCGTGGTCGTATGCCGCGTTCTGAATTCCGTAAAACTTTCCCAAGTAATGAAACCAACGTTGATTGGCTCACTGAGCGTCTTAAAGGCAAGCCTGCTTTTGCTGAGACCTTAGAAAAAGTCATTGATGATGTCATTTTATTACAACGTAAAATCCGTGATTACGAGCAAAAGCTCGACATGGAAATCCACGACATGAAAGATGTGGCACGTGGTATGGCGATTGGTGAAGCCAAAGCTCGCCGTGCGAAGAAGGAAATGGTTGAGGCCAACTTACGCTTAGTAATCTCTATTGCTAAAAAATATACTAACCGTGGTTTACAGTTCTTGGATTTGATTCAGGAAGGTAATATCGGTTTAATGAAAGCGGTTGATAAATTTGAATATCGCCGTGGTTATAAGTTCTCGACTTATGCAACATGGTGGATTCGTCAGGCTATCACCCGCTCTATCGCTGACCAAGCACGTACCATTCGTATTCCGGTACACATGATTGAGACCATTAACAAGATAAACCGTGTCTCACGTCAGTTGCTACAAGAGATGGGACGTGAGCCAACGCCTGAGGAATTAGGCGAACGCTTAGAGATGGACGAAGTTAAAGTTCGTAAAGTGCTGAAGATTGCCAAAGAGCCTATCTCAATGGAGACTCCTATCGGTGATGATGAAGATTCGCACTTAGGCGACTTTATTGAAGACTCAACGATTTCAAGTCCTGTTGATGATGCAACATCTGCTGGTCTACGTGAAGCCACTCGTGACGTATTAGGTAACCTAACTGAGCGTGAAGCGCGTGTACTAAAAATGCGTTTCGGTATTGATATGCCAACCGATCATACTTTGGAAGAAGTCGGTAAGCAGTTCGATGTGACTCGTGAGCGTATTCGTCAAATTGAAGCAAAAGCGCTACGTAAGTTACGTCATCCTTCACGTTCTGAGCATTTACGCTCTTTCCTTGAAAACGACTAATTTATATAGGAATTGCTGAACTTATATAAACGTTCTGAAAAGAAAATCAAAAAAGCTGAGCATGTCTCAGCTTTTTTGTGCCTGTTAGATACCATGTGATAACGCTATAGTCCTTTCACTACAAGAGACTCAAGTTAAAAAATCTATCAAAAGTGCACAAGGCCAAAAGCGTGTTTATCACACCATTCGCGGCTATACTGGCTTACGTTTACGCATACGTAGTGAGAATGTCGAATTCCAACACCTTTACACACATCCAGCAACTATTAAATGCAAGGAAATGACACTAGGACTTTACCTAGCCTTAACGTTTGAACTTGCACGGCAAGCATATAATGATAATCTTAGCTTGTTAGCGCAAGGCATAGATCCGATAGCTCACCGTGATAATAAACGCATAGAACAAACCAATTCTTTAAACACTACCTTCCAAGATGTTGCTCATTACTGGCTTTGACCTATGCTGTCAATCCCCTAGACACTAACTTGGAAGATTTTAATCAGATAGCTTTATGATAATAATCTATGCTATCGATTTCATAGTCACTAAAGTTATATCTAACATTCGCAGTTCAATGTTTGTATAGCGCATCGAACGTATTCGAGTGATTATGGTAAATAGATTAAGAGATTAGTGTCTCAATCGCTTTCGATGCATTTACTCATTTAATAGAATGGTTATCTTAGGGCATACTTTAAAGAAAAAGGATTTGCACTGAGAATGTGATTTTGTATTTTGTATTTTGTATTTTGTATTTTGTATTTTGTATTTTGTATTTTGTATTTTGTATTTTGTATTTTGCTATATATGATAAAGAACAATATACATTTAATACAAAATGATTTTTTATCAGTGCACAACCGGTGTACCTTCTGTACTAAAAGCAAAGCTTTTATTACTGAAGTTACCAATCATAACTGCCTCAATGACTGGTCTCACGGTCTCATCTACACCTTCAACTTCAATTATGAAGTTAGCGCCCGAACCGCCTTTATCTTCTTCTCTTTCGACAATATAGTTCAAGGTTGCCATGGCTGGTAGCTCAATGGTTTCTGTTAAGTATGATTTAACAAGCTCGCCATGTGTCCCGTAATAATCTATTTTATTAATATATAGTGAGTTCTTTAATGTTGTGTTGCGCACGCTCAAGGTCGCTGACAGTAAAACCTTACGATTGTCTCTATCGGTATAAATGTCTGAATAAATCGGTACATAAAAGGTTTGTTTATAGCCAAACTTGCTGTGATCAACTTTTTTTGAGCTGTTCTCAAGCTCTTTAATAGGATCTTGATGTTCTTCTGAAAACATGACATTTGGGTCTTGTTTAGACGCATCACAGCCGCTCAACAGTAGCAAGCCAGTAATACATAAGACGGATATGCGACATTTATTCATAACGTTACCTTCTATCGATTAGTGTACCTTAACCCCAACACTACGTAAAAACTGATGGATATGTTTGTTCGCCCCGTAGACCACCAGCACATCATCATTCTGTAATATCTGCTCGGGCGTTGCTAGACCTTCGATACTAGGTTTACTTTGGTGACGACCAAAGCTGTCTTCATAGTGCTCATAGCGCATGGTGCTCAGCAGTTTAAGATTAAATTTATGTTCCATTTGTAAAGCCGCAATCGTTTTTCCAATTAAAATATCTGGGATACTAATCTCAACGATACTAAAGTGATCCGTTAAGCTAAACGAGTCGACGAAATAACGTAGCGATAGCCGTTTTGCCCAGCGCATCGCTGATTCTTTTTCGGGATGAAAAATATCATCAACCCCAATCGCTTGGAGGACTTTTTCGTGGAGCGGATTGATACTGCGACTGATTAAATGCTTGGCTTTCAAGGTTTTAAACAGTGCCGTCGCCATCACATTTGCCCCTTGGTCTTCACCAATTGCCACCACGACAATATCAGTATCCATAATCGGTAGACCGTTGACCGTATACTCATCGGTTGCATCCATGCAGATGGTATGGGTGATAACCTCCTTATAAGCTTCAACCTTTTGCATGCTGCTATCGATAGCAATGACCTCATGACCTTGGCTGGTCAGCGCCATACCGAGCGAGGAGCCAAAACTTCCTAAACCTGCAATGATATATTTCATGATACTCCTTGTCATTTATGCCATCGTAAATACAGCAATGGGGCATGATTAGTTAATAGTAATCTCTTCGGTTGGATAACGATAGTTACGTTGATGCCTGTTTTTAAGTAGTGCAACAAAAATAGTTAACATGCCGACGCGCCCAACAAACATAATCACTGAGACCACAAGCTTGCTGAAGGTTGATAAATCAGCGGTTAGGTTTAAGCTGAGACCTACAGTGCTATATGCCGAAAAACATTCAAAAACGACTTTAATCAAATCAAGCTCGGGCTGCTCATAACTAATGAGCGTCACGCCCAGTCCAATGACCAATAATGACAACCACATAATTGAAAATGCACGACGAATAGAGATGTCAGCAATCTCACGTTGGAATACTTCAACTTTGGTCTGACCGCGCGCTAAGCTCAAGGTATTTAAGACTGCAATAGCAAAGGTGCTGGTCTTGATACCACCGCCCGTTGAGTTTGGCGAGGCTCCAATCCACATCAAAAAAATGGTCAGCATAATGGTCGGGAATGCCAGCGCATCCATATCAGCAATATTAAATCCTGCCGTACGCGGAGTCGCTGCCGTAAATAACCCCGTAATGACCTTGCCGTAAACACTGCTATGCTCAGCAAGTATGCCATTGTATTCAAACATCAACACTCCAATCAGCCCGATCAGTAATAAGGCACCAGAAGTAATCAACGTAATACGACTATTAATACTGAGCAGCCATGGCTGATAACCATAACGCGGATCATGAGCATGGAGCGCCCTTTGGGTACGGTGACGTAGATAACGCAGTAAATTGGCAACAATCAAAAACCCCATACCACCAAATAAGAAGGTGGTACTAATGATCAGCTGTAAAGAATAGTTAAAGCGTAGCGACTCATCATATAAGCCAGCACTGAATGTTGAGAATCCAGCATTACAGAAAGCAGAGATGGCATGAAAAACAGAAAAAAACATCCGTTCAGAGAAGTTCATACCAGGTAAATCATAAATACTGATATAAATTAGCATAGCAGCGAGTGCTTCAATGCCAAAGGTGATATATAGAATAGACTTTAATGTTGACACCATGTCGCCTAAACGCCGTGAAAAGTTCATCTCACTGATACTGAGTTGGGTCTCATAACTGACGCCACCTTTAAAAAAGTAGCTGAAGTAAGTCACAAAGGTCAAGATTCCCAAGCCGCCAATTTGAATCAGCCCTATAATAATCACTTGCCCAAAAGTAGTAAAACGCGTTGCCGTATCTACCACAATCAGCCCTGTGACGCAGACTGCGCTGGTAGCAGTAAATAAGGCATCAACAAAGGATATAGGCTCAGTGGTAGCGTTAGGCATCATCAATAGTAACGATCCAACCAATACCACTGATAAAAAACTTAAGATGAAAAATTGACCAGGGTTTAAAAAGGCACGATTCAGATTAAAGTTATTGTCGGATATTTCACGAATAAAAGTGACAAACACGGCAATCTTAATCGCAATAAATCCATCAACTGGCATCGATAGCCCTGAGCGAGCTAATTCAGTGAAATGTACCGCCAGTAAAACAAAAATAGCCACACTGGCTAGTAAGTCAAAAATCGCTACTTTATTTACAGAGAGGCGCGTCTTTGCGCGTACATAGCGCCAAACCGTTGCGACGAATCCGAGTAAAATGATAATTAAGTAAAAAAGATGAAAAATATGTTGTAGCCAAGATGATAGGGTAAATCCACTATCGACCAATGCAAATCCTATTCCAATAACACTGATAATGACGGCAAAATTATTTAATAAGCGATATGGTAGGGCTGGGTGCATAGCCTAATTCCAGACGAGGAGTAAATAGTATATTTATACTCCTTTTTTCTATTATTAACTAAGATTGGTTTTTAATAATCGTAACTAGCTATAATTTCTATGACAAACCCCTATAAATAAAGTTTGCCTTTATTTATAGGGGTTTGTCATATATTCGATATCAAATGAAATAGATGAGTTTTTTTGGCTTGCTGTGTGTGCCTATGTATGACAATGGTGGTCAGATTTAACGAATAAATAGGCAAATAATCATGGCAACAATCAAAATAGATACTAAACTTAAAAACTTATAAAAAATGTACAAGAGTGTTTACTATGAGATAAACTGCAAAAAATAGTAATCTTACTGGCTATTAAATCTAGCATATTTAATACCTACTATATCTACCAGACTGGACGAGTAATTGCACAATGAAAAAATCAGTTCAAACCATTTTAAATCGAGTGGGACTTACCGCTTTAATTGCAGCATCATTGATATCTGCAACGGTACAAGCAGCAGACAGTAATGATCGTCTAAAAAGCGTCGTTGATAAGCAAGCCAAATTACTAATGAAGGACCATAATATTCCAGGGATGGCTTTTGGCGTTATTATTGATGGCAAATCACATTTCTATCATTATGGTTTGGCTGATAAAAAATCTGGCAAACCTGTGTCAGAAAACACCATTTTTGAGCTAGGATCTATCAGTAAGACGTTTGCAGCTACCTTAGCCAGTTACTCTGAATTGAATGGCACACTGGCATTAGAAGATACGGCTGACAAATATATTCCTTACCTAAAAAACAGCGCCATTGGCAATACTAGGCTTATAAACTTAGCCACCTATTCGACTGGTGGTCTACCCCTACAAGTTCCTGATGAGGTTGAAAACAATAAGGGGTTACTGCGTTATTATAAGTCTTGGCAGCCTGTCTTTCCTGTAAACTCAAAGCGTCTATATTCCAATGCCAGTATAGGACTGTTTGGTTATATATCAGCACTAAGTATGGACTCTGATTACACACAGCTGATGGAAGAAAAAACACTGCCGTCACTCAATATGCCAAATACCTTTGTCAATGTTCCTAACGACAAAATGGCGGATTATGCGTTTGGTTATAATGCTGCTGGAGAACCGATAAGAGTCAATCCTGGCATGTTGGACGCCGAAGCCTATGGTATTAAATCCACCATTTCAGATATGACGCATTTCATGGCTGCGAATATGGGGCTGGTGCCGCTGGATAAAGATATCCAGCAAGCGTTAGACAACAATAGAAAGGGTTACTATCAGGCGAGCACTTTTACCCAAGGTTTAGGATGGGAGATGTATCCTTATCCTACCAAGCTAGAAACCTTGCTTGAGGGCAATTCAATGGATGTAGTGCTAAAGCCTCAAACCATTACAACCGACAATCATCCAACGCCTGTTTTAAACAACGTATGGGTTAATAAGACAGGTGCTACCAATGGGTTTGGCGGCTATATCGCTTATATTCCTGCTAAAAAATCAGGCATTGTCATTTTGGCAAATAAAAACTATCCAAATACAGATAGAGTCAAAGCAGCCTATACGATTTTAGAGAGTGCGATGACTCATTGATTGAGCATGAGTCACAAAGCAACCTTATGCAAATAGCTTTATAAATTATTGAGAACCCAGCTAAATGCTGGGTTCTTTTACATCTATGGCTTAAGAGCAACCTTCGACCAGATAAATCGCTTCTGGTATACCGATATCAATACTCTCTACCTGACCTTTTAATAGGTTTTTATTGTCTGCTGTCCATTCAGTCGCTTTAATTTGATAGTCATTAAGCTTTTGACCGCCCTTGATATGATATTCAATCTGTATAGGCATCTTGTGCCCTTTATTATCAAGCTTAACGTCTTCGTCTTTTAACCACTCTCCTTGTTCATTTTCTTTGATAACTTCAAAATTCACATTAGCAATCAGATTATAGTAGTCGCCATCAACTGCATATTTATCAACTTCGTAAATAAGGTCATTATTATGTGCTTTCATAACCTCTTTGACTGAATCACCGACGTTAATACCTGTATAAAGCGACATGGTTGGATCCTGAATAGTAATTAGTGCAACCTTGTCATTTATAATCTGATATAGCACAGAGGCACGTTTACCGTACTCTTCATCCACATAATTTAGTTTTTCATTACTGACGTAATAGCATTGTTCGTTATCGCCATCCTCTCTCGTAAGTCCTAAATCACTTAACAGTTTAGGAGTAATAACTTGCCCGAAGCTTAACTTCTGATAACCTGATAGGCTTACCATTGAAGCATTTGTCGGGGTTATATCTTTAGGCGATGTACTATTTGTCTCAATTATATTTTTATCTGTATCACTAGTTTGTGAATTTACATTATTAGAAGCACTATGGTTACCGGATGATAAACTCTGTGAGTCACAGCCAGTTATCAGTTGCATACTACCGACAATAACAGTAAAGAGTAATATGGATTTGGTCATTAAAAAAGGTGACTTTTGATGAAAATTTGACATCGCTACTCTCCTAATATGAGTCTGTTGATACCTAATCTCTACTCTATCAGAAGTTCAACTTAACTATTGTAATAAGCTTTTGACAGCACAGTATTTAAAATGTCGAATACCTATCTATTCTAGATAACCGTTTTTGGGAGCGATATCAGGCGGAAGATCGGTCTCTCCCAGTGCTTCTAGTAAGTTGATTTCGATAGTGCGTGACAAAGCAGTTAGTGGCAATTGATTGGCAGCCAAGCCAAAAGGCTCTTCCAACTCTTCACTAAGGACATCTAGACCGAAAAAAGTATAGGCAATTACCGCACAAATTAAAGGGGTCGCCCAGCCTAGTGAGGATACCAAGCCAAAAGGCAACATAAAGCAATACAGGTAGGTAGTACGATGTACTAAGAGCATATAAGCAAATGGCAGCGGCGTGTTATGAATACGCTCACAGGCGGCCAAGACAATCGTCATAGAAGTCAGACGCTCGTCCATGTTTTGTATCATCTGCTCCGATGATAAGCACTGACGCCGACTGTCTCCGAGTTTTTTACCCATCAGGCGCATCAGATAATCGGGCAAGTTCTGCGTCTGGCGCATGCTGGCATGATGTATTGGTTCGACGAAACGCTCGACATCCTCCCAAGGCGAAGTACCACGAAGCCGGTGGCGTACAGCATGAGTAAAAGCAATAGTCAGGTAAATCATAGAACGCTGGGTGTCTCGTCCAGTCTCAACTTCTTCGTCTATAAAAGAAAGCAGTTGGCGAGTTAGGCTGCGGGCATCATAAACTAGCTGACCCCATAAACCGCGAGCTTCCCACCAACGCTGATAGCTTGCATTGTTACGAAAGCCAAGAAACAGCGATAAGGCGATCCCAAGCAAGGTAAAAGGAGCCGTACTATAAGATGGGAATGACAAAGGAAACTCGTGCTGAACAATCGTTATGAGTGTACTAAGCAAGGTGACTAGCAAAATCTGCGGATAGATCTTCGGGATGATTGAGCCGCGAAGGGTAAAGAATATCTTGAGGGCATTGGGTGTTTGCCGGACAATCATGTTAGCTTCCTAGCGAGATGGTCTGTAAGCGCAGTATTAATTATAGGCTGTGTTTCGAGTACAGAGTTGCAAACTATACATTGGCATCATAGTATAGGTAATAATTGATTAAAAGCTCTTAAATAAATGTTTATTAATCGCATCCATTAAAAGTAGTCCAACTGCTCCACATTGTAAAAAATAGCGACAAATCATTGACTACCTGTTTGACTATTTCTATCTCCTCAAAAAAATTGATAGAACAGCGCGCGCGTAAACGCCAACACTTCTGCTACATTAATAATGTATTACCCTAGCCCTCCCAGCACTTGAATAATATCCAAATGCCACTATAAATAGTGAATACAGCTACCGCACATAACAAATGTACTAATCCAAAAATTACATCAACCAAAGAACTGAGCGAGTCTCAGCTTTTTTAATTTTGCGGAAACCAATATTAAAACCAATATTTTCATAAAAAATAAGGATACCATCATGACTGATGACCCAAAAGACACCAGTAATCAAAACCAAGCGCCCAAAAAAGATGTCAAAGTCACTGAGCTAGTCGCCAACGACGGTATCTTAAAAGGTAAAAAAACTGACGTGCAAAACCCTGAGCTTTGGGAGTTCCCGATGGACTACCCAATGAGCATCATCGGTCATGAAGGCGAGCATGAGACCTTACTTAATGAAGTCAAGCTTATCCTTGGTAGCCAGTTCCCAGAGTTCGATTTGGCATCTATGGAAGTAAAACCTTCAAAAACAGGTCGTTTTCATTCGGTACGAGTCAATTTATATTTAACTACCGTTGAGCAAGTGAACATCTTATATGCCTCACTTGATGAAGCAAAAACCGTACGCATGGTGGTATAAACTCGTACGCTAAAGTTAAAAAACAAATTTAACGTTTCAATACCGCAATCGTCACTCATATGGGTGGCGATTTTTTGTAGTCTCAGGTACAATCACCACCGCTATTATTATCGTGATTACGGCTATTATTAGTAGTTAGTTTGTCGAGTAATAAAAATAAAATGACAACTACTTTTTTACAAAAAATTTTATTATTTGAGTCAATCGCGTCTAACCCTTATCCCATCGTCCTTTGCTAAATTTTGGACACGCTACAACCTCACAGCAACATAGTTTCACTCTAAAATCAATATAGCATTTTCAAAATTTTCCCGCTATATTGTGCCTACTTACTAACAAACACGCTATATCTAGTGCTCAGTGGTTTTATTCATCACTATGAGCAGCGGTATGCTTTTGTCTAAAAAAACTTCAGCGACCGTAACACCTTGTTATAGCGTAATAAAAAACTTTGCTAGATTTAATCTACGCAGGGTAAATATCAGCAATCAATAATAGAGGGTAACATGACACATATCGATAAGATTCAAGTGACCAAACGCGACGGACGTTTAGAGCCTATTGATTTAGATAAAATTCATAAGGTTATCGCGTGGGCAGCTCATGATTTAGATAATGTGTCTGTATCACAAGTTGAGCTAAAGTCGCACATTCAGTTTTATGAAGGTATCAAAACTCGTGATATTCACGAGACCATCATCAAATCTGCTGCCGACTTAATCTCTGAAGATACTCCTGACTATCAATATTTAGCCGCGCGTTTGGCTATCTTCCACCTACGCAAAATCGCTTACAACAGATTTACCCCGCCGCACCTATTTGATCATGTAACCACCCTGACCAATGCCGGCAAGTATGACGAGCATATCCTAGCTGATTATAGCCGTGCTGAGTTCGATGAGTTAGAAGAGTATATGGATCACTGGCGCGATATGAACTTGGCTTATGCTGCCGTTGAGCAGATGGCTGGTAAATACCTCGTGCAAGATCGCGTCACCAAGACGGTCTATGAGAGCCCGCAGTTCTTATATATGCTCGTCGGCATGTGTCTGTTTAGCCGTTATGATAAATCAGAGCGTCTCGACTACGTTAAACGCTTCTATGATGCGACTTCACAATTCAAAATCTCTCTGCCAACGCCAATCATGTCTGGTGTGCGTACGCCATCGCGTCAGTTTAGCTCGTGCGTCTTGATCGAATGTGGTGATAGCCTAGATTCTATTAATGCTACCACCAGCGCCATCGTACGTTATGTATCACAGCGTGCTGGTATCGGCATCAACGCTGGTCGTATTCGTGCCCTTGGTAGCCCTATCCGTGGCGGCGAAGCACAACATACTGGCTGTATTCCATTCTATAAACTGTTTCAGACAGCGGTTAAATGCTGCTCACAAGGCGGCGTCCGTGGTGGTGCTGCGACATTATTTTATCCATTATGGCATTTAGAAGTTGAGTCGCTATTGGTACTCAAAAACAACCGCGGCGTTGAAGACAACCGTGTCCGTCATATGGATTACGGCGTACAGTTAAATAAAACGATGTATACCCGCCTCATCAAAGGTCAAGATATCTCGCTATTCTCACCAGGCGACACTCCTGGCTTGTATGATGCCTTCTTTGAAGATCAAGACAAGTTCGAAGAGCTATACACCAAGTACGAGAATGACCCAAGCATTCGTAGCCGTCAAATCCCAGCGGCAGATTTGTTTAGCCTAATGATGCAAGAGCGCGCCAGCACGGGTCGTATCTATATCCAAAACGTCGATCATTGCAACACTCATAGCCCATTTGACCCGACGGTCGCGCCGATTCGTCAGTCAAACCTATGTATGGAAATTGCGCTACCGACTAAGCCACTTGATAACATCAATGACGAAGAAGGCGAAATCGCCCTTTGTACGCTATCAGCAGTTAACTTGGGTAAAGTTGAAAACGTCAGCGATATCGAAGAACCGGCCGAGCTCATCGTGCGTGCGCTTGATGCCCTACTCGATTATCAAGACTATCCGGTAAAAGCTGCGCAAAACGGCAGTATGCGTCGTCGTACATTGGGTGTTGGCGTGATTAACTATGCTTATTACCTTGCCAAAAATGGCGTACGCTATTCAGACGACAGCGCCTTAGGCCTGACCCATCAAACGTTTGAAGCGCTACAATTTTATCTCTTAAAAGCGTCAAACAAATTGGCAAAAGAGCAAGGCGCGTGCCCTGCCTTTAACGAGACTACCTACTCACAAGGTATCTTGCCGATTGATACCTATAAAAAAGACTTGGATAAAATCTGCCAAGAGCCGCTACATCTCGATTGGGAAACGCTACGTACTGAGATTACCACTCACGGTCTGCGCAACTCTACCCTAACCGCTTTGATGCCGTCTGAGACTTCTAGTCAGATTGCCAACGCGACTAATGGTATCGAGCCACCACGCGGTCTAGTCTCTATCAAAGCATCAAAAGATGGCATCTTAAAGCAAGTCGTTCCTGATATCGGTACGCTTAGACATCAGTACGAGCTGCTATGGCAAATGCCAAACAATGACGGTTACCTAAAGCTGGTCGCTGTTATGCAGAAGTTCGTCGATCAAAGTATCTCTGCCAATACCAACTACGATCCCGTTCGTTATGCAGGGGGCCGTGTACCAATGAAGATATTGCTAAAAGATCTGCTAAACGCATATAAGATGGGTGTGAAGACGTTGTACTACCATAATACTCGTGATGGTGCGAACGATGCCCAAGCGGATATGGAAGATGATTGTGCTGGTGGGGCTTGTAAGATTTAGAAAGCCTGTTATCTAGCTCTCTAATTTAATTAAGAGAGCTAGATAGTTTTTCTTAAACTTAAAATTATTGAGGAGGTTCATTATTAGTAATTAGAAAATCGCGTATTTTAGAAGTTTACTCACACTAATAGAAGGTAAGGTGTATGGCAAGAAACACTGGAAATGGAACTCGAAAGGGTTCAGTTATAAATCGTACTCAGATAAAGCATCCAAGTAATTCTGAGCATTCCCTCAAAAGAAACGCTAGTACAGGTCAATTTATGAGCGGTATGAAAGGTGTATATAAGGGGGTGGCACAAGAAGTAGACGATAGAAGAAAATAAAAATGACATTGATGATAAATCACCAATGCCATCGGAGATACTGAATACGCCAATATTCAATATCAGGAAGTTGAGACTATCGACATCCACAAGTGGTATGGCAATAGAATAACCTCTAAAGAGACGTCATTCTAATTTAAACCATACCACTTGTCCAAGAAAATCGATGAAGTAATAGTCATCTTTTAAAACAAACTTAGACGAGAGGTAAAAGTATATGGAAACATATCGTGATTTAAATAACGATTCAGGTGTCAGTGCTTATGAAATCAGTAATGACTCAATCACTGTGCGTTTCAAAACAGGTGCAGCGTACCTATATAACTATGCATCAACTGGGGTCCCTGATATCGAAGAGATGAAAAGACTCGCGAAATCTGGAGATGGCTTGAATAGCTATATTGGTAGAAAAGTCAAAGGCAACTACGCTAAAAGACTAGCGTAGATAGTTAAAGTTGTAGCAATTGTAGGTTGGACGTTGTTTGTTGACACCAACCTACCATAATTAAAATAATTTTTAGTTATTTAGGTAAATTTATGGATGCTACAGACATAGTTACGATTTTAGCTGTTTTTCTTGGTCCTATCTTCGCAGTGCAAATTCAAAAACTTCTTGAATATAGTAAGGAACATAGAAACAAAAAGCTTAGTATCTTCCATGTATTAATGTCAACTCGTGGAATCAAGTTATCCGCAGAGCACGTATCTGCATTGAATATGATAGATATAGAATTCTATGGAAAAACCCGTTTTGGAAAACATAAACAATCTAATAGTGAGAAAGAAGTTACGATTGCATGGAAGCTATATAAAGATTACTTAAATACAGAGTCACAATATATAGATAATTGGGATAAACAAGCGACTGATCTATTTATATCTTTGTTATCCGCCATGGGTCAGGATCTTGGATATGAGTTCGATAACGTCCAAATTAAAAAGGACTGGTATAGACCTATTAGCCATGAACATATTGAGAACAGCAAACTCAAGTTACTTCAAGGGTTGGTAGAAGTGTTAGACGGTGAAAAAGCTATTCCAATAACTATTGAAAGTTTATCGCAAAATAAAACTAAGAATCAGAGTGATAAACTATCTTATTAATCAAGCGTAGGTTGATCAGAACTTGCACCACCCAACAATTTTAAATAGATAATTTGTTGGGTCTCGTTCCTCGACACTAACCTACCTTTAGATCGTAGCGGATGTTGTAGGCTAGGTTTTTAACCCAGCATTGTAACTTTGCAAGAGCAGGTTGCTGGGTAAAGCCACAGCCTACGCAAAACATATTCAACTCTAAGG
The DNA here is from genome assembly GCF_051970275.1 of Psychrobacter sp. ASPA161_9. Classification (NCBI taxonomy): domain Bacteria; kingdom Pseudomonadati; phylum Pseudomonadota; class Gammaproteobacteria; order Moraxellales; family Moraxellaceae; genus Psychrobacter; species Psychrobacter sp. ASPA161_9. The sequence goes on from NZ_JBEFNI010000001.1 coordinate 384,096, forward strand.
CTTATGTTGGCTTGTGATGTAGGGTGCGTTCCACGCACCAATAGTTTGAAAGTTAAGTTTAACGGTGCTTAAAAAGCACCCTACGAAATAATCATAAATAGCAATATTAGTAAGAAAGATCAGCTCTACCCTAACAAGATTTTTAGCCCCTGAGCGAGGAAATAACGAAGCACTGCTTCGTCCGAGTGCAAGGGAATTTGCATTTTCGCAAATTCCGTAGCGGTATCCTCCTAATAACAATAGACTGCACGCCAGCGGCTAGGCAGATACAAGCGGTAGGCGGGATTGGCTACCCAAAATATTTAAATTTAATACAATAACAAATAAGACCTAATTTTCGTGCTAATATTAGCCCTATATTTAGAGCTTAATATTAGCGGAGAATGAGTCATGCAACCAATATTTGCGACACAGACAGCTAGCATCTCAGAACTAAAGACCAACCCTTCGGCACTGATTAAACAGTCGGATGGTGAATCCATTGCTATTTTAAATCATAATAAACCTGTGGCTTATTTAGTTTCAACAGATATGTATGAGCGCATGATGGAAGCGATGGACGATATGGCATTAAGCCAAAATGTAAGCGCACGAATGAATGACGGGCAAATACCTGTAAAGGTAACGTTGGATGACCTATAATCTTGAGTTTCATCCTTTAGCATTAAAAGAATGGAAAAAGTTAGCGCCCAGTATTCAGCAGCAGTTTAAGAAAAAATTACAGCAGCGCTTATTGAACCCTCGTATTCCTGCTTCAAAACTCTCAGGACATACAGACGCCTATAAAATCAAACTACGCACCATAGGCTATCGTCTGGTTTATACCGTAAAAGATGATGTAGTGGTGGTTTATGTGCTAGCCGTAGGCAAAAGAGAAAACAATAAGGTATATGAAAGCCTTGTGTCACGCCAACCATAATTTATAAAAACGACGGAGGTCATGTGCAATATACCGCAATCATCAAAGACGGTGGTTTGTTTATCCCAAATGTATTTTCAGACCTAAACGATGGTGGCTCGCATATCGTACAAGTCGAGGTTGATATTGCAGAGGTGCGTCAGCAGTTAGGTGTGGATGAAGCATCAAAGACAGCCATCACCAAAAAAAGCGTGGCAAAAGCAGCTAAAAAGCCAGTATCGAGAACGGCTAAAAAGGACACAAAAATAGCAGCGGAAGATATGGATGTGAGTACCCTACGCAAAAGCGCACTTGATGAACTAGAAGCACTCGATGATAGTGAACTGAGCGAAATTTTTAAAGCCTATATGAACGACGGACAAGAGTCGTCACAGATATCACTAGAGAACCTCTAAGCTAAAAAGCTATAATCCGAAAACGTGTAATAACATCAAATCAAAGCCAGTCAAACCCATATAAATTAATAACCGTATCAATTATAAAGGCAGTCCCATGACTTACTCGATTTTTTCCCAAACGCCAAACAATGCTATGAAAGAGCCGATGTTCTTTGGTCAGCCGGTCAATATTGCCCGCTATGACCAACAAAAGCATCCCATCTTTGAGCAGCTGATCGAAAAGCAGCTATCGTTCTTTTGGCGTCCAGAAGAAGTTGATGTGTCAAAAGATCGCATGGACTTTGGTAATTTGTCCTCGCATGAGCAGCATATATTTTTGAGTAACCTCAAATACCAGACCCTACTCGACTCGATTCAAGGTCGTAGCCCAAACGTGGTGCTATTGCCATTGGTATCGATTCCAGAGCTGGAGACTTGGATTGAGACTTGGTCGTTTTCAGAGACTATTCACTCACGCAGCTATACTCATATCATTCGCAATATCGTCAATGATCCAGGCATTATCTTTGACGACATTATGCAAAATGAGCACATTTTAGAGCGTGCGTCTGACATCGCCAAATACTATGACGACTTGTACCGCAATTCGCAGCTCTATAGCTTGTATGGTCCGGGTACCCACAATATCAACGGTAAAGAAATCACCGTCGATTTGAAGTCGCTTAAAAAGCAGATGTATCTGTGCATTATGGCGGTCAACGTTTTAGAAGCTATTCGCTTTTATGTGTCGTTCGCGTGCTCGTTTGCCTTCGCTGAGCGTAAATTGATGGAAGGTAATGCCAAAATTATTAAGCTTATCGCTCGTGATGAAGCGCTGCATTTGACTGGTACGCAGCATATGCTTAACCTTATGCGTAACGGTAAAGACGATCCAGAGATGGTAGAGATTGCCCATGAGTGCTATGAGGCAAGTATTGAGATTTTTGTTAAAGCGGCAGAGCAAGAAAAAGAATGGGCCAGCTATTTGTTTAAAGATGGCTCAATGATTGGTCTGAATAAAGATATTTTATGCCAGTATATTGAATACATTACTAACTTACGTATGGAAGCAGTTGGCTTGCCATCAGCGTTCCCGAAATCGAAATCAAATCCGATTCCGTGGATTAATACATGGCTATCCTCTGATAACGTCCAAGTCGCCCCACAAGAGACGGAAATCAGTTCTTACTTGGTAGGTCAGATTGACTCAGATTTATCAAACAGTGATTTTGATGACTTTGAGCTTTAAAGGCTGGTATTTTAAAGGCTAATGCTCTAAGACTAATATTTTAAAGCTAACTTTTAATAGTTTAACTTTGCAACGCTTAACCTTAATAGTTATGGCTTAATCTTAATCCTTTAAGCTTAAGCCATTTTAGTTTTAGTAAGGACTTATTAGGCTGCGTTCAACGCGCTCTAAATGAACACGCCCTAATTAAATAAGGTAACACTCAAAGAAAACTGGGACAATCAAACCAGTTAAAATAGGATCAACTATGACTTGGGTAATGACCAGTAAAAAACAGTTTTATCTGCATGATGATGAAAGTCTGCTCGATGGGCTGCTACGTACAGGACACGATGTCAACTATCAATGCCGCGAGGGCTATTGTGGTAGCTGCCGAGTCAAGCGCATTGCCAGCTCACACTTGGTGGACTATCCATTTGAACCATTAGCCATGATTGAGGATGATGAGATATTGCCTTGCTGTTGCCGTGTGCAAGGCGTGATTTATATCAACCATGAACCTATTGTGAAATAAAACCTCATTTATTAAAAGTTAAAATCAATAAAAAGCGCGCTATCTAAATAAGATAGCGCGCTTTTTTATACATGACTGCTTGCTATATATATCTGTCTTGACTATTGGGCAGCAGCATCTTGTTCAAACAACTTTAGCAGCTCTTCACGCATACGATTACGCTCTTCTTCCGACATCATAGGCGCATTTGGATCATCGTAATATTGCTGCTCGCCTTGACTATCTGGACTACCTTGACCATTCAACCTGTCATCATGCAAGATTCTTGGCTCTTCAACCTCCACGACTTCTTGGGCAGGACGTTCTTCAAGCAATATCTTAACCTGCTTGTTTTGACCATTGCGCAATACTTGTGCATTTAGCTCAGTCGTTGGTGCTTTACGTGCTACGTATTGAATAAGCTTGTTTGCATCAGTCATCTCGATACCATCAATCGTCAAGATCACATCACCGACTTTTAAACCACTTTTGGCAGCAGGACCTTGAGCGACGACATTCAGGACTTCTACCCCTGTTGAAGTTTCAAGGCGCGTTGGGTCGCGTAGTTGCGATTGGATTTCGATACCTAGCCAGCCGCGACTAACTCTACCGTCTTTAATGAGCGCATTCATGACCTGCTCAACGATAGCGGTTGGAATGGCAAAGCCAATACCCATCGAGCCGCCAGAGCGGGAGAAGATAACGGTGTTGATACCGACTAGCTCACCACGAGCATCGACGAGCGCGCCACCTGAGTTACCTGGATTGATAGCAGCATCTGTCTGAATAAAGTCTTCAAACTTATTAACGCCAAGACCAGTACGACCAGTCGCTGAAATAATCCCTTGAGTGACCGTTTGACCGACCCCAAATGGATTACCAATCGCTAAGGCTAAATCACCAACGCGACTAGGCGCTTCACGAAAACCTAATGGCGTCAGTCCAGTCATATCAACCTTGATAACTGCTAGATCACTATCTGGGTCAGTACCAATAACTTTGGCGCGGCTTTTACGGCCGTCATTGAAGGCAACGGTAATCTCATCCGCTTTTTCAATGACATGAGCATTAGTGACGATATAGCCATCCTCTGACACGATGACACCCGAACCTAGGTTAGTCGGCCCTTGACCTTGCGGTCCGCCATGGAACTCAAAGAAGCGGCGTAAGACTGGATCATCCATATAAGGATGCTCAGCCATCGTTTGGGTAGTATAGATATTTACCACTGACTGCGAGGCTCGCGCCACCGCATTGTGATAAGAAGCGATGGGTGCTGGCTTATCAGAAGTAGGTGCTAACGCTTCCTGCTCAGCAGCCGTCGTCCTTGGTGGCTCCCACGTTGTCTCAGATGGTGCCTTCATACTCATAAACAACCAGATAAACGCTGCGATTATTATCAGCAGTAATATCCAAGGCAACCACTTCCACAGAGTTGCCTTATTGTTGGTGTTTGGGGATGACGACATATATAAACCTCTATAAATTTGATACGGACAGACAGTGATAAATGTGGTGAGACGATTGCGATTAAATTGTTATTAAGTAGGTGCTGTTAACCGGTTATTAATCGGTTGATAAGCTGCTGTAAATCAGCTATTAATAAGTCAGACACTATCTATTAGACAGGCTCACGTAGGTAAATTATAACTGGCAACACCATAAAATAGTAACGTATCGTGTACCATTTCAGTTATGGGGTTTATCTCCTCATTTACAACATCATGCTAGAATGATTGCCATAAAAACTTGTTTATCAATTACGCTCGCTTGACCAACTGAAATCATTATATCAATTGAAATGATAAGGACACACAATGACCGCGAAAGATATTTTAACTGAACCATCAAATACAGCGATTACCGCACAAGCCTTGACCCAATTTTGCGATGACTATCTATCTGCGAGTGCCTTTAAAGACTATGCACCTAATGGATTGCAAGTAGATGGCGGACAGCCTATCAGACGCATTGTTACAGGCGTTACTGCCTGTGAAGCCTTAATCGATGCTGCAATTGAGGCAAAAGCTGATGCCATCATGGTACATCATGGCTACTTTTGGAAAGGTGAACCTGAGCCTATCACTGGTATGAAAGGTCGACGCATTCGTAAATTGATGCAACACGGTATCTCTATGATTGGCTATCACCTACCTCTTGATGCGCACCCTACCATTGGTAATAATGCTAAGCTCGCTGAGATGCTAGGATTAACCATTACCGAAGCGCTTTATCCTCATGAATCGCACCCTGTCGGCAATATCGCCATTTGTACTCCGCAAAGTGCTGAAACATTAATCCAAACGATTACTCAAGCATTGGGACGCGTGCCTTTACATATTTCAGGTAACTATCACTATTCTGCGAATGACCAATCAGATCAAACCAATGTTACAGCACCAAAACTGATTGAACGTGTGGGTCTCTGCACAGGCGGTGCACAAGATATGATTGAGCAAGCGGCAGCGATGGGCTGTGATGCCTATATCTCTGGTGAAATATCTGAGCGCACTACTCATAGTGCTAGAGAGCTTGGGATTGACTATTTTGCCTGTGGTCATCATGCGACAGAACGAGGCGGCATTCAGGCGTTAGGTAAACTGGTTACTGAGCATTTTGGACTGCCAGTCACATTTATAGACATCGACAATCCCGCATAGCTCTACATGACCAGCATTCTAGATAACCAGCTTTTATCAGTGCGAGATATTGACGAGCTCATAATCTTTAACCAGCTCAACCCCTTTAACCTTTGAGAAAATAGACTTTATTCACTTATACGAATATAATGGCTATTTTTGACCGTCTATTCCTTAATTGTTAAGTTTTATCACTCTTTTATTAACTTTACTTGAATAATGGTGTTATAAACCGCATAAAGTTAACTTGCAAAAGAACGTTTTGTCATGAAACTTCCCATTTACTATGGCCTCCGGTTATAACGTTGAGCTAATGAGCGATTATCCGTATATCTATGACAGATTACGGATAATTAGTATTCTCTCAGCTTAACGTTGCAATGATTGTGTACATTAACTTTAAGAAATGACGTGTCATTTGCGCTAAAAACATTTGATACGACAAAACTCATATGGTTAATGATCAACGTTGCTGGACATTAGTGTATTAGCAATATGCTGCCTTATCAGTTATTCATAGGCTGCTGAATCTGCTAGTGATAGTACAGTAAAATTAATTTTGGTTAAGATCAATATAGCCGCTTACTTTTACAACAATATTATTACTTATGCATTTGTCTCAATAACTTATTCATGACCTTACCTATGTTCAATATAGTATTTTAGTCCGTTATCGGTAAAGGTGACATAACTGTCATTACCTGTTACCTTTATTTATGCTGCTTAGTTTATGTTACGTCTATAGCTTAAGCATACGGTTTATAAGGCTTTTTATGGGTTTATTATTAAACCTTATATTGAAAGCCTTTATGATAATAATATCTATATTGATACAAGATGCGGTAGTGCTTGTGCTATTAAAGAGCCTATCATCATTTAAGATGCAATATTATCGTCTATCTGCTGTTTAGTTATTTAGAATAGCTTTTTGGATAGTCATGACGATAATTGCAGCTTTACGGTAAGTAGGATGGCTAAAATCAGGAGACATCCATGCAGCGTATTACTTATCGTGTCAAAGTATCTGCGCAAGGTGCTAAACGCCGTATTTCTTATTTACTGCGTCCTAAGCGCACACTTAGCACCAAAAGTAACATCGTTTCATCCGTTACCCCTACTAAGTCAAACCGTTTTGCCAAGACGAAAAAAATGGCACAAGTATCGAGTATTGCCCTACTCTCTTTACCTGCTGAGAGTCTGACAATGATGGACCCAAAAGTGCCAGCGTATGATCATGTCATGCTGGAGGAGACGCTAACTATCGCAGCTGTCCCTGGAGATAGCACCTATTTTGCGACCGATGGTTTCCAACATGGCTTTGGTTATGATCTGGTACGTAGCTACGCTGATGAGCTGGGAGTCAAGGTTGATCTAAAGGCTTATGCGAGCGAAGAAGCAGCATTGCGAGCGCTAAAATCAGGTAGTGCTGATATGGCATTAACTACTGCTAGCACGCAGCTAAAAAGTCAGCTTAATCTATCGTCGGTCAATGTCAGCTGCGGTTATGATGCTAGCTTGACTAAAAATGGCTTGCATCCAAAAGTCAGCTGGACGTTCAACCAAGCTGATGATCCATTGTCACAAAAGGCCAGTTACTTTTTATGTGATAGCATCAAGCTCGAAAATACGCAAAAGCTTGCAGCATTCTATAATCAGAACTTGCTAAAAGATGCGTACAGTCAAAACCATTTTAAAAAGACTCTGACAGAAAAGCTGCCTGATTATCAGTCTTCTTTTAAAGAGCAAGCGCGTAACTACAATCATGACTGGGAGTTGCTGGTGGCAATGGGTTATCAAGAGTCGCATCTTGATGCCAATGCAGTATCGCCAACAGGTGTACGTGGTTTGATGATGTTAACCAACAATACTGCAAAAGCCATGGGGGTCTCAGATCGTGTAGACCCTTATCAAAGCATCGGCGGTGGCGCTCGTTATCTAGAGCAGATGAAAACTGACTTTGCTGATGTGCCAAAGACCGATCGGATTTGGTTTGCACTCGCTGCTTATAATATGGGTCCTAATGCTATTAAAGGTATTCAGCGCAAACTTAGTGACGCAGGTATTGACGATAAAAACTGGGCGAACGTCTATACCTATCTATCAGAAAATAGAGCCTCAAATAGCCGATATGGTCAAGCGATGCACTACGTAAGTAATATCAGAAGTTATCTTGAAACCATTAAAACTCGTATGGTCTAGGCCTAACCTCTGAGTTGATAAAAGGCGTAAACATAAAAAAAGCTGCTCTTAATAATAAGAGCAGCTTTTTTTGGTTAACATTTTGCCAATAGTACTTACTATTTAGTAAATACTATTTAAAATCAACGATTAGGTACTGTCAAACGCTGACCACGTTGTAACATAGTATCTGCCGAGATTTTATTCATATCAGCAAGCTCTTGAGTTGAGACTCCATATTTACGTGCCAGCCCAATTAGACTATCGCCAGAGCCAACCGTATATCTAACTGTCGCCTTAGGCAATTTGATTGTCTGTCCACGCTGTAACTGAGCATTAGTCGCTAGGTTATTAGTTGCCGCTAAGTCTTCTACTGAAATACCAGAACGGCGCGCTAGAGCGATCAAACCATCACCTGACTGTACTTTGTAATTCTCAGTGTTACCAAGTTTTTTGCCAGTACTGGTGCTACTGCTGCTAGAAGCGGCACTACTACTGTTACTAGAGGTACTGACACTACCGCCACTAGCAGGAATAGTAATAGTGCGACCAAGTATCAAGTTTGAAGTCGTACTCAGACCATTCGCTGAGGCCAAGTCACTGACACCGATATTGTAGCGGCTGGCAACGCCCGTTAAACTATCTCCAGATTGTACTTTATAGCTTATTGGTTGATCATTTAACTGACGATTCACTTCTGCCTTAGATACTGGTACTTTAATCGTCTGACCGCGTTGCAAGCGAGCTCTAGCATCAAAGTTACTATTAACTGCTGCTACTTCTTCTGCACTTACGCCGATGCTATTAGCAATCCCAATTAACGTCTCACCTGACTTTACGGTATAGCGACTAGTAGGGGTTGAGCTGCTAGCACTACTATTTGTACTTGTGCTACTAGAGTTGTTGCTAGCAGAAGTAAAGTCAACACTGGCAGGTATTTTCAACGTCTGACCCACGTATAACGAGTCTGTCGTGCGTATCCCATTGAGGCTAGCTAGAACATCAGTTGAGATATTAAATTGACGTGCTAAGGCAATCAAACCATCACCAGATTTAACTTTATAGTTCTTAGTCGCAGTGGTAGATTTACTAGGCTTAGAAGACGGCGCAGCAGGTGTGCTAGCTGGCGCTGTTACTTTACCGGGTATCAACCATAGCTTCTGCCCTCTCATTAAGTCAGAACGGCTACTTAAATTATTGTAACTTGCTAGCTGTGTCACGGATAAACCAAAACGATTAGCCGTACCGATGAGCGTATCACCCGACTGCACTACATAGCTATCTGGCTGGCTTTCAGTCGTTGTATTAGCACTACTTAGTGGCTCAATAGTCTTCGCATTATACAAATACAGGGTGCTACCAGACAATAACTTTGCTTTGGAATCTATTTGATTCCACTCAGTGATATCGCGCCAGCTTACCCCAGCACGACTAGCAATATTAGATAAGGTATCACCACGTTTTACGGTATAAGTGGTACGTGTGCCTTGAGGTTTTGGCTTACTCACTGGCGTTTTTGCAAAGCTAAGTTTTTTCTCTTCCCCACTCGCTTCTAAGATAGACTGCTGAGTCTGTACCGCTGATAGATTGATATTACCGTCAGCATTGATTACATTGGTTTCAGTCGTTTTAGTTCGAATCTGATTGGCAATGAAATCACGCTCTTCTTTACTAAGAGGCGGCTCTTGAACAATGGTATTATTTTGTGTAATTTGAGCTGAAGTAGTTGGCAAACTATTACTGCTTTGTAGCTCAGCATTAATCTTGCTGGTCTCTTTACTAGTAATAGGTGGTTCATTACGGATAGATGAGTTGCTGTTATATCCAGAGCTACTAGTCGATGTCAGCGTTGGCGAAATATAACTGGTTGTTTGCTGTGGAACGCTAGCAGTAGCAGCATAATCAGCCAAACCGCTACCAGTAGAAGGTAATGATGAGCTGGTGTACGGTTTGCCATTATAGCTTGGCGTCGTAGTGGTACTGCTTGAGCTACTCGTACTGCTTGAAGCAAGTATATTACCTGTACCATTCCCTCTCAACGATATAAGCTTAGCATCAAGGTTGGTATTAACGTCATTAGGAATAATAATACGCTGCGGGCCTGATGAATCGATACGTCCTGACGTTAGCGCAGTATTTAATCTTTCTAGTTCGTCATAACTAACCCCAGTAACTTGGGCTACTTCGGCCAAGCTTACGCCGTAGTTAACTGGCACACTGCGAAAATGCTGACGGTTGGCAATGGCGGGTAAATAAACACCATATTGCTCAGGCTTAGCAACGATTTCGGCAACAGCCAAAAAACGCGGTACATAGTTCATGGTTTCAGTAGGCAGTCTGAGTGACCAGTAGTCAGTTGGTAATCCGTTTGCCGCATTGGCATCAATTGCCCTTTGCACACGACCAGGACCAGCATTGTAAGCGGCTAATGCTAACTCCCAACTACCAAACTGATTATGTAACGCTGTCAAGAAGTCATAAGCTGCACGTGTTGATTCAATGACATCACGACGACCATCGTAGGTGCTACTTTGATTCAGACCATAGATACGACCAGTACTTGGAATAAACTGCCACAAGCCTGCTGCTGCTGCACTACTTGTACCACTTGGATCATAGGAGCTTTCGATGACTGGCAGCAAAGCAAGCTCAGTGGGAATATTACGGCGCTCAGCTTCACGTACCGTATGATAAATATAACGACTTGCACGCGCAGTTAAGCGGTTTAGATAGTCTTGTCTGCTGGTAAACCAACTTTTCTGTCCTTCAATCCGTTGGTTATAGATAGGCTGACCACCATTCATACGATAACCAGCACGCAAGCGATTCCATAAATCACCGTACTGTTGAATAGCAAGTTTGTTATCTTCCACCATCGTCATGTCAGTAGCTTCTAATAAGTCCGCCAACTCATCTAAGCTCTCTGCATCCAAAAATGCAGTCGAGTAATCATCACTTGTGGTTGGCCGAGCAGCTCCAGACTGATTAGCTGGACGCTTAGTCACAACAGGCGAGCTATTGGTAGCGCCTGTACCTTTCACTGCTGACGTATTACTACATGCGCTAATAAGCAAAGTCGACACCGCAAGCGTCAGTGGTAAAGCAATAAATGAGCGGGATTTTAATGACACAGTAGACATGATGATAGAATTTTCCTAACGACAAAAAGTGATAAAAATAAAGTTAATCGACAGTATAGTATGCAATGCAAACCAAAAACTATACTTCTGTAGAAGATTGTCTATAAAATTTAGAATAATACGGTTAGATGTCTTATTTTTGGCTATATTTTTAGCGCTTACACTTTACTAGTGACGGTAATCACTAGTGACAATAACTGGCTTATTAAACAGTTTTTCAGCTAACGAATGCTAGTTGAATAATTACCTAGCCATTATTTACTGTAATAAATTAACAGCTATTTTAATAGATGATTACTTCAATCAGTAATTAATTTAATTAGTAATTACTTCAATCAATAGTTACCTGTGATACTGCACGTAATAACACAGCGTTCCCAGTAGATAAAGTAAGCGTAACTCTTGATGTGGTCACAAACGAAACGTTTTTGCCGTCTTTTACCCAACTCTCAACCGTCTTGACGTTTGCTTTAGCTTGTGAGCCAGTAGTGACAATGTTATCAACGCTGATATCATAGCGATAGTTTGAAGTTTGATTCCAACTATCTTGCAGTAATTTTAAGTAAGCATTTTTGTCAAGGCTAGTAGATTTTCCTTTTCTAGATAATGAAATCAATGCATCATCAGACACTAGGGTAGCAACTTGGTTGATGCTTTTATTATTAGCAGCTAATTTCATTGCAGCTGCATAGTTCTGCACCAAGCCTTCACTCATCGTTGCTGCTTGGGCATTAATAGCAACCGTACCAACTACAGCCGCTAGCGTAGCTACGCTAGCACTTTTAATAACTAGAGCTAATAGCCCTTTATTCCATAATCGTTTCATTGTGATCCTTAGCGGTATCTCTTTTATTATCTAGTTTTTGTTAAGTGGCTCTATTCTATTGATATTTTTATAATCGAATGAGCTGTTTGACATATCAATTTTGATATATCGGCATAGTCATTATCTATACTTATTTGACGTCGTACCTGATAAGAAATAATAGGTTGCCATGACAAGCTACACAGTACAGTTAATCCACTACTTAAAGTTAATTTAAGCTTTTTAAGAGGCAGTTTTAGCCTAGCATTAAATCCTCACACCCATGTAACGTCATGTGTAATTATTGCGTGCATACCTGCCTATTCTCCTACTACATATAGCCAATAACTTTTTTCAAAAACTTTCAGTAGCTTATCAATGAGTTTTAAGGTTTCGTATTATCATCTATCGTCTGTTCATCATCGTTAAGCTTCATGCCCAAACGCTCTACTCGTCTGTCCATCATTTGTCGTGCTAATGCTTGCATATCTTCAACACGATCTATCTCATCGACAATCTCAAGCCCTAATAAAGTCTCGAAGACATCCTCTAAAGTCACTAGACCTTTAACCTCACCATATTCGCCTACCGTGATTGCAATATGAATACGGTTTTTTAGCATTAATTCTAATAAATCGAATAGCTTCATTTTTGAGAATACAAAAGTAATCTCGCGTTGAAACTGTGTTAACGGCTTATGCATAGCATGATTGACTTTCGCTAACAACATATCTGTTTTTAATACAAAACCAGTAATATTATCTAGATCACCATCATAAATAGGTAACCGCGAAAAAGTCAGTTTTGGACGATCAGCCAGTACTTCGGCAACTGTTTTGTTCTGCTCAAATGCCAGCATCACCGAACGCGGTGTCATGATATCTTCGACTTTAATCGCGCCAAACGCGAGTAAATTACGAATGATTCGTGATTCTAATGGATCGATTTGACCTGATTCTTCGCCAATACTAGCAAGAGCTGCAAACTCGCGACGACTAAAGACATGAGTCTCTTTACCGCGCACAAGCAATTTGGTCAAACGCTCTGAGAACCAAATGAGAGGATATAGAAGAAGAATAATACCACGTACAAAGTAAGCCACCATACCGCTTAACTGACGCCAATATACTGTTCCTAATGTTTTTGGAATAATCTCAGATAAAAACAAGATTGCCAAAGTCATAATCGTAGAAAACAGTCCAAACCAGGCGCTACCAAAGACAATCGTTGCCTGTGCACCAGCGCCAATCGAACCTAACGTGTGTGCTACAGTATTCAACGTCAAAATAGCCGCTAGCGATTGATCAATATTATCAATCTTCAGGCGTCTTAGCATATTTGCTTTTTTGGGATTGCTTTCTTCAACATCAGCAATATATGACGGGGTCATACTGAGTAATGCTGACTCTGCTAAGGAGCAGACAAATGACACACCAATGGCAATAGCAACAAAGAATACTAACAGAGCAATACTTGCAGCAGTTGGGGCAGCTATGGCCGAAGCTTCAACAGCCAATGCTGAATGAGGTAAAAAAACCATTGGTACAGCTATCAGCGCTGATAAACCAAATGCGGACTTATTGCTAGGGCATGTGTAATCATGTGTCGTCGGGGGAGGTTCAGCAGACGCTTCTTTACGATAAGCGCGCGGACGACATAGACGAGGTATAAACGAAAAAGTGGTGAACAAGTTAGGTAACCTAAACAAAAAAGAGAATGAAAAAGGATAAAATACAATGAGTTTTATTGCTAGTAAATATAATGACTGGTAGCGGTTAGCTCTCATCTAATAAAAATAGCACTGTGTAATAGAGCTACAAACCAGCTACTATCAGCATAGACAAGAAACATAATCAACAATTTGATATTAGCACCGATGCTTATATTTAACAATAAAATGTCATGCTATCTACCTGTCTAGAAAAAATCCATTATAAATAAAAAGTTGTGCGATTAGCATGGCTATTCATGGTGTTAAACAGATGTAACTTCAATATCTGGTTACGTAATATAGTCTTATATACAGCCGCTTTTATTTTTATAGATAATGCTTTAAAAGGATTGTCGTAATAGATATCGGCTGCTAGTATGCCAGTGCGCCAAGGAAAATACACTCATCCCATGATTAACAGTTACCAAGCTTGGGATTTTTTGTTACTATGCGTTTAATTTTACTATTATCTATAATTTATTGAGAGAGATATGGAAGCATTCGGTCAAATATTATTACCAGTCGCCTTTTTTGCTATTTTTTACTTTTTAGTGATCCGTCCACAGTCTAAACGTACCAAAGAACATCGTGCCATGGTAAATGCTTTGACCGTTGGTAGCGAAGTGATTTTTGCTGGCGGACTTATGGGTCGTATCAAAGGCCTTGAAGGCGACTACGCTATTGTAAGCTTAAACAACAATACCGACATTAAAGTACAGCGCGCTTCTGTTATTTCAGTATTGCCTACAGGTACTATAGAGAGCGTATAAATGTTAATGGTAAAGCTTCACGCCTAACATTCATTATCTTAGTATCAACCAGTATATTGATAAAAATGGCCGTTAACGTTTTACGGTCATTTTCTGCTACTAGATTGTCAAATTAGTTACCTAACTGACTGACGATAGCGGACTTACCTTCTATCGTATATATTACGATTCATAGTGTAGTCGTTTTATGATGCTTAGCTTTACGTTCTCTTATCATAGCGGATGATCTCAATGGTGAATAATTACTCATACTAATTGCGGTAGTTATCCATTGTAATCACGAACGTCCCATCTGCTGACTTGTGGCCTGCGTCGCCAGTACTTTATCAACTTAAAGAAGTGATTATGCAATATCCCGCTTGGAAATACTTACTCATTACCGTCGTGCTGATCATTGCTGGTCTGTATGCTGCTCCCAACCTTTATCCTGATGAACCTGCTGTGCAGATTACTAGTGCTGCAGCGGGTACTCAGCTATCTGAAGGCATTTTGACCGAGTCAGAAAGCCTGCTAAAAGAAGCTGGTATAAGCTACCATGATGGCACTTTTGAGGGCAACAGCGCACTGGTACGCTTAGACAATCCAGTCTCTCAGCTCAAAGCACAAGAAGTTCTAAAGAAAAATCTTAGCGATGATTATGTGGTTGCGCTTAACTTAGCACAAACAACACCGCAGTGGCTCCGTGATATCGGCGCAAAGCCGATGAAGCTGGGTCTAGATCTACGTGGCGGGGTACGTTTCGTTCTAGAAGTGGATATGGACAAAGCCTTAGAGCAGCGTCTGACCAGTGCGAGTCGTGACGTGCGCCGTGAGCTAAGGGCCGAGCGTGTCGCAGTCAAAGGCATTAAAACTGAGGCTCAAGGTATCATATTGCATTTTGCTGATACCGACGCGCGTAACCGTGCGCAAAATGTTTTACAAGGCTCAATGGGGTTGAATTTTAGTTTGCAGTCCTCTATCGATGACCAAGGCCCTGCGCTAATCATGGCATATAACGATGCGACGCTGGATGAGATTAATAGCTATGCAGTTAATCAAAACTTAACGACCCTACGCAACCGTATTGCTGAGCTTGGCGTTACCGAAGCCTTAGTACAGTCACAAGGTGCTAGCCGTATCGTTGTCGAGTTACCTGGTGTACAGGATACCGCTGAAGCCAAACGTGTACTTGGTCGTACTGCAAACCTTGAGTTCCGCCTAGTCGCTAAAGACAGCGAAAACTTCATGGGTGGTATACCTCCTGCTGGTACTGAATCGTTCCCGTTCGAAACGCTTGATGGTCCGCCAGTATTACTAGAGCGTCAAGCTATCGTCACTGGTGATAAGGTCACCAATGCCCAGACCAGTCTTGATGAAAGCGGTCGCCCTGAGGTCAATATCACTTTAGATAGCGCTGGCGGGAAGCTCATGCAAAACGCTACCCGTACTGCTGTTGGTGACCAAATGGCGGTATTGTTTATTGAAAATAAGCAAAGAATCACTTACGAAGAAGACCCTACTACTGGTGAATCTGTCGAAGTACGCACTCCTTATGCTGAGACCAAAGTCATTAACCGCGCTAATATTCAAGCGGTATTAGGCTCATCATTCCGTATTACAGGGCTTGATAGTAATGCTGAAGCTGCTGAGCTTGCACTACTATTACGTTCAGGAGCACTGGCTGCACCGATGTATTTCGTTGAAGAACGGACGATTGGACCTTCATTAGGTCAAGAAAACATTGCTAAAGGTCTGTTTTCTACTCAGGTCGGTTATCTATTAGTATTCGCCTTTATGATTATTTTTTATCGCTTGTTTGGGGTAATTGCCAACGTAGCGCTAGCAGTTAACGTCATCATTATCATCGCGATTATGTCAATTTTAGGCTCATCGCTTACCTTACCGGGTATTGCTGGCGTGGTCTTGACCATCGGTATGGCGGTAGATGCCAACGTACTAATCTTTGAGCGTATCCGAGAGGAGCTAGCGAACGGGGTGCGGCCAAAATCTGCAATCGTAGCAGGCTTCGACCGTGCTTTTAGTAGTATTTTCGATGCCAATATCACCACGTTGTTGGTCGCATTTATCTTATTTGCGATTGGTACTGGTCCGATTAAAGGCTTTGCGATTACTTTAGCTATTGGTATCGTCAGCTCGCTGTTTACCGCGATTTTGGTAACACGTGCACTGGTACAAATTGCTTATGGTAAGCGTAAATCTATCAAACGTTTGAGTATCGGCTAGGAGAATAACATGGCGATTGAACAGAATAATCCCCCAAAGAATGACAACACGCCGACATCTAGCAGCTCAGGTGGCGGTGCAGGTGACAGTCCTAACGAAAACAACAAACGTCGTCGCCGTAACAAGCCACGCCGTGATGGTAAAGGTAGCAATACCCAAGCTAATAATCCTACGACTGCAAAAACTGGCAAAGATAAGTCTCGTCGTAGTGCTCAAGGCACTAAAGATAATCAGGCATTGAGCACCCAAGCATCTAACGCTGCTGTTGATAACAATCATAACCACCTGATTGATAGTGCTGCTGATGACGCTGCTGTAAAAGAAGGCGGCATTAAAGCGGTTGGTAATCAGCGCATTATTCCATTTATGAAGATAGAAAAGCCTATGGCAATTTTATCTCTATTGATGGTGATTGGTAGTATCATTGCGATTGCTGTGAATGGCCTCAACTTAGGTTTAGACTTTACTGGCGGGGTTTCAGCAGACGTGCGTTATGAGCAGCCTGCCGAGCAAGTCGAAGTCGTACAAGCGCTGGCTGATAATGGTTTTGATGATGCTGTCGTACAGTATCTAGGCACCCGTCAAGAGCTATTAGTACGTTTGCCACCACAATCTGATAATATTGACGGACTAAGCGCAAGTCTGACTCAAGCACTAGCCCTACCCAATAATAATGCTGATATCAGTAACGTTAATATTATCGGTAGCCAAGTCGGTAATGAGGTGTACTTAAACTCAGTAATGGCTTTAGTGCTGGCACTGGTTTGTATGCTTGGTTATGTGGCCCTACGCTTCCAATTTAAGCTATCGCTTGGCGCAGTAATGTCATTATTTCATGATGCTATCGTCACCATCGGTGTCTTTGCATTATTCGGCTTTCCATTCGACTTAACCGTATTAGCAGCTATCTTGGCATTGATTGGCTATTCATTGAACGATACTATTGTCGTCTATGACCGTATTCGTGAAAACTTCCGTCGTGTCCGTGGCATCAGTCCTTATCAGACGGTTGATCTGTCATTAACAGAGACCCTGCGTCGTACTATTATGACTATTTCAACGGTATTGTTAGTTGTATTAGCAATGATGTTCTTGGGCGGTGATGGATTGTATTGGTTCTCAGTAGCACTATTCATTGGTCTACTTGCTGGTACTTATTCATCAACCTATATCGCTAGCTCTATCCCTCTTCGAATGGGTCTATCACGCGATGATTTCATCGTTAAAGTGAAGCCTGAGTTTGAGGAAGAGATTGTTACTTTCAATGACCCAAAGATGTTTGAACAAGATTAATCTTAAAAAGTTGTTTGGATAATGCTGACTTTTAACAATAGCAGCATTGTCCTAAACATAACTAAAGCATCAAATAAAAGCACCTATTAGTTAGGTGCTTTTATCTTTATATAATTACCAAATATATCGAATAGTACAAGCTCATCCCGCACCTATGCAATACACTGACGGGTACTATCATCTGTGTTTTATGCACAAGCGATCATTTTATGCCAACGACTACCCCGCCAAAAGCTATGCCACCTATTGATACTCGCTATACGCGCATTATCGCGATTGCCGTTCCAGTATTACTAGCAAACTTAGCGATGCCACTACAAAGCGTGATTGATACGGCTATCGTCGGCAATATGAATGATGCAGCAAAGCTTGCAGGTATGGGGCTAGCGATACAGCTTTTGTCCCTATTACTCGTTAGCTTTAACTTTTTGCAGTATGCGTCTTCTGGTTTATCCGCACAGGCTTTAGGGCAACTTGCTGATAATAACGACTCTATAAACTTGCAGCATAAAGCATCACCGCTCCTGTCTATTTTGCAGCGTGCGCTCTTACTAGCCGTCGTCATTGGTCTAGTGCTCCTACTAGCGAAGCCTTGGCTCATAGATTTTGGCTTGCAAGCGTTGTCAGCCAATCCTGATAGTGGTGCTGCTGCAAAGATTTATCTAGATGTGCGCTTTTGGGGTGTCATAGCTGAGCTAATGAACTTTGCCTTTATTGGCTGGTTTGCAGGGCAAGGTAAGACTCGCTATATGCTCTATCAGCAAGGTTTTATTGCCATCCTTAATATCATTCTGACGCTATTTTTTGTCTATGGTATGCAGTTGGGAATAGCTGGCGTTGCTCTAGGGACTACTATCGCATTTTGGTCAGGGGTTGTATTAGCGTTATGGCTTAGTCGCCGGAATTTGCAATTGACTTGGATAGCCTTTTTTGAGGTTGATCCACAGCACTTTACTAAAAAAAAAATGCTTAGGCTATTCTCGCTAAATAAAGATATTTTTATTCGTACGCTCATTTTAACCTTAAGTTTTGCATGGATTACTCGTCTATCCGCTCAAAGTGGCGATTTGGTTTTGGCAGCCAATGCAATTTTATTGCAAGTATTGAGCATTTCAGCCTTCGCACTTGATGGTGTGGCAGTGTCAGCTGAGACCTTAAGTGGTCAAGCAGCAGGGCGGCGAGATTGGCCGCGCTTTCGTATTATCGTAAAGCGTACAGGAGTGGTCAGCTACGGTCTCGCCTTACTGTTAAGCGCGATTTGGTGGCTTGCAATGCCTACCTATCTAGATCTCATGACCAATATTGAAACGGTCTTTACCTTAACCAATGCTTATCAAGGTTATGCGATATTGCTACCACTCATTGGTGTGGGCGCTTATTGGCTCGATGGAATATTTTTTGGTCTAACCGCAGGCCATGTCATTCGTAATGCCGCCTTGATATTAGCCGTTATCTTTTTTCCGCTTAGCTGGCTGCTATATCAGCAGTGGGATATGACGGGTATTTGGCTCAGTGTTTGGTGCTTGTTATTATTACGCATGTTTATTCTCAGTGGCTTTTTATACCATGCACATAGAACAGGTAGCTATGAAAAATTACAGCCAATTTGATAGCCTACAAAAGAGGCCTAATTTGAAAGAAGCTTAGCTTGAAGGAAACATAGCTTGAAGGAAACATAGCTTGAAGGAAACATAGCTTGACAGTCATCATTTACGTGAACAAAAATTTGTAACGAAAGAGTCTTTAATAAATAGCAAAGTCAGACAATCTTAGGATATCTCGTGAACACTTACTCTGAACAACATCAAGACTCTACCTATCAGTGGGCAGAGGGCTTCAAAAAAAGCATTCCAGTTGCCATGGGCTACCTACCTGCAGGTATCGCCTTTGGCGTTCTTGCTCAGGTCGCTGGAGTGCCAATATGGGCAACTATTATGCTGAGTATCGTCTTATATGCGGGCGCTGCACAATACGCTTGTCTACCGATGCTTAGCGCCGGTTTGCCGATTGGTAGTATCGCGACCAACATTGCAGCCATCAACCTACGTCATGTGTTCTACGGGATGCCACTGCTACAGTATTTCCCTACGCATAAACTGGCTAAAGCTTACTGCTTATTTGCACTTACTGATGAGACATTTTCAGTAATGACTAGCTTACCTAATGAGACGCGACGCGCACTCATATTACCGATAAGTTTGTTTAACCAAAGCTGGTGGGTATTGGCCTCTATCATTGGAGTAATGATAGGCAGCACTCTTAGCGACTTGGTGCCACACTTAGACTTTGCATTGGTTTGTTTATTCGCAATTTTGGCTTACGAACAATTCCAAAGTATCAAACGCTACTTCCCTATTGGTATCGCTGTCATTGCTTTGGCTATCGCCTCACTATTTACTAGTAACTGGCTGTTGTTAGTAGCAATCACCATTTGCATGCTGATGATTTTGGCGCGTGGTTTTTGGGTACAGCGTAAAGTAACAGGAGAGACTAATGAATAGCAGCTATTTGATTGCAGCCACTTTCGCTATGGCCGGAGTTACTTTTATTACTCGTGCTATTCCCGCCTTGATACCCAAAAAGCTTCTTGATACGCCTTGGCTGCATCGACTAAATGAGAGCCTACCGCTATCAGTCATGGTGTTATTAATTTTAACTAGCCTCTCCTATCAAGACTTATCCGCTAGTACCGGGCTAAATAGCGCACAAGTACAATTATTACTGGCTCAGATTGGTGCATTAGCGCTAGTGCTCATTGTGTACCATGTCAGCCGTCAGTTATTGGTAAGCATGGTCGTCGGTATCGCAGCGATTAATGCTCTACTTTGGCTATTAAATAACTTTTTAAGTTAATAGTTTTTTTAAACTAATAACTTCAAATTAGACACAATAAAAAAGGCTGGATTCATAATGAATCCAGCCTTTTGTCTTTAAATATCGTCATCTCTTAAGCTATATAGCTGCTTAAAACTCTTCCACACCCATCATATCGACAGGAGTATCAGCGACAACTTGTACGCCTTTCTTGCCTGTTTTAGCGGTTTCACTACGCTGCTCTTGCAGGTGATCAAGGTAAGCTTCATTGATTTGACCAGTGATATAGCAACCGTTAAATACGGCACAATCAAAGCCTTCCACTCGGCTATGTTTCGTATCTTTTACCGCATCGATAAGATCATCTAAGTCTTGGAAAATCAGACGATCAGCACCGATGATATTACGCACTTCTTCAACACTATGCCCTGAAGCGATAAGCTCGCTACGTACTGGCATATCAATACCATACACGTTAGGGTATTTTACCGGTGGCGCAGCACTGGCGAAAAATACCTTTTTCGCGCCTGCATCACGTGCCATTTGAATGATTTCATGACAAGTAGTACCACGCACAATAGAGTCATCAACCAATAAGACGTTTTTGTCTTTGAACTCTAACGGTACTGCGCTAAGCTTTTGGCGTACCGACTTTTTACGTTGCTGCTGACCTGGCATAATAAAGGTACGACCGATGTAGCGGTTTTTCATAAACCCTTCACGGTACTTAATATTCATCTTAAGTGCCAGCTCCATCGCTGACGTACGCGAAGTATCCGGAATTGGAATCACTACATCAATATCGTGATCTTCGCCCCATTCATTAAGGATTTTCTGACCCAGTTTTTCGCCCATACGTAGGCGAGATTTGTAGACAGAGATATTGTCCATAATAGAATCTGGACGCGCAAAATAAACGTATTCAAAAATACAAGGCGTGTACTCTTGTTGCTCTACGCATTGATACGTATGCAGCTTATGATCTAAATCAATGAAGATAGCTTCGCCAGGTTTAACATCACGGATGATGCTAAAGCCACAACCTGTCAATGCGACTGACTCAGAGGCAACCATATACTCTGTGCCACCGTTGGCAGCTAAACGTTCACCAAAAATAAGTGGACGAATACCATTAGGGTCACGAAATGCTAATAAGCCATGACCCGTAATCATTGCTACTACGCCATAAGCACCTTCACAGCGAGCATAAACTGCTTTTACCGCTTCAAAAATATCATCAGGCGTTGGATGAGTTTTGCCTAAGTTTTGCATCTCGTGGGCAAGCACGTTTAACAATACTTCAGAATCAGAATCGGTATTTAAATGACGACGATCATCTTGATATAACGATTTAGCCAAGCTCTCTGCATTGGTCAAGTTACCATTGTGTGCCAAGGTAATTCCATAAGGAGAGTTTACGTAGAATGGCTGCGCCTCCGCACTGCTTGACGTGCCCGCAGTAGGATAGCGAACATGACCAATACCGAACTTACCAACCAGTCTGACCATATGGCGGTTCATAAAAACATCACGAACCATACCGTTTTCTTTACGCAAGTATAGGCGCCCATCCTGCAAAGTCACAATACCGGCGGCATCTTGACCACGATGTTGCAACATAGTTAAGGCATCATAAAGAATTTGGTTGACTGGCTCATGAGCTGCAACCCCAACGACTCCACACATAGTTATGTCCTATTTAAAACCATACATTAGTAACGCAATAACGGCAAACTTAGTGGCAGTGATATGTGCCAGTTAACCGATGACCTGATGATATTTATATACTGATAATTACTTCATTGACAGTAGAGTGCTACTATCTTTAAGATTCAATTGATATAAGAATAAAGATACCGTTTAATTTAAGAATATAGCTATTATAATGATGACACATAAGTGGCAATATTTAGATTATGCATTATCAACAATAGAAATTTATATTTTAAATATTGTGGATGCTAAATGATATTGAATGATAATTTATCAAGGTGTGTTATTAACGCTTATCTATCGAAGCTAACTAATTTTATCATAGCTAGGACTGATTTATCTGTTCCCAAGCACCGCCTAACACATCTGATGCTAGCGTTTTAGCCATCGGTGCGTAAGGAAGCAACTCAGGTGCTAATACAGAAGTTTGCCACTGCGGAAGCTGTACCAATAATGGTGCGCTGACACTAAGAACCACTAAAACCACAAGGACGTTTTTGGCAGCACCTAGTACACCGCCCGCCATTTTATCTACCACGCCCAAGCGTAAAGTTTTAAGCACCCCTGAAAATACAAACGCTACCAAATGCATAACAGCTAATACAACGATCACTACCAACAAAAAAGCCGTTGCCATTTGTAGCACAGGATTTTGTACCAATCCTGATAACTGCGGGGCAATCGAACCTGCTAGTCGAGTAGCAACAATCAAGGCAATGAACCAACCTACTAAACCCACTGCCGTTTTAATCAGACCTACTTGAAAGCCGCGCCATAAGCCAATAAGAACAACAATGGCAATTACGATATCTAAACCACTCATATTTACCACCTTATTATCCTATCGAACCTACTTCAATTAACTCTCTTGCGCATCATAATAGCCGCCAATAGCTTGAATACAAGACTGTACTAACCCTGGGCCACGATAAATAAGACCCGTATAAAGCTGTACCATATCGGCACCTGCTTTAATCTTTTTGACGGCTTTTTCACCGCTATCAATACCACCAACACCTATGATAGCAACTTTACCATCCAACTGATCTGAGAACTGTTGCAAAATCTGGGTACTAATATGACTGACTGGACGACCAGATAAACCGCCTGCTTGGTCACCATCAATCAGATCCTCAACACCTACTCGGCTCAAGGTCGTATTGGTCGCAATCAAACCATCAATTTCAAAGTCTAATAGTTGCTGCGAGATATAATCAACTTGTAGCGGGTCTAAATCAGGGGCAACCTTTAGTACTAGAGGCACATAAAAACCATACTCCGTCGCCAGCTGGCTATGGCGGTTTTTGATTACATCTAACAGCTGAGTTAATGCCTCACCACTTTGCAAATCACGCAAATTCTTAGTATTCGGCGATGAGATATTAATCGTAATATAGGAAGCATGCGGATAGACACGCTCTAAACAATACACATAATCATCAGCAGCGTGTTCAACAGGCGTGCTGGCGTTTTTACCAATATTAATACCGATATTGCCTTTATACTTACAGCGTTTGACATTATCAATTAGATAATCAACACCCTGATTATTAAAGCCCATCCGGTTAATAATCGCATCTGCCTGTTTTATTCTAAATAACCGCGGCTTGTCATTGCCGACTTGTGGTTTGGGCGTCACCGTGCCCACTTCAATAAAGCCAAAGCCTAACTCAGCAAGCGCGTCAATATAATCACCATTTTTATCCAATCCTGCCGCTAACCCAACAGGGTTAGAGAACTGTAAACCCATGCACTCGGTTGGTTGCATGGATTGACCATATACCAAGCCCAAAGCACGTGCTTTATGAGCTTTAGCTAGTAAAGACAGGGTCATATCATGAGCGTGTTCGGGGTCCATCTTAAACAAAAACGGGCGAAGTAAGGCGTAGGACATAATGACAATAAACCCTGCTTGGATGAAAATGATGAATGGAATAACATGAATGAAGCATTGAGCGTCATAAAACGCTGCGATTATATCAGCTTAACAGGAGTAAAACCAAAGTTTCATACCTAGTATTCTTAACAAAAACTTAATATTAGACTTAATTTGACGAGCATCAATGACAGCATTAATAATTAACAAACTTATGGTACAGGACGCTTGTCAGTAAGCGCAATCCAGCCTCTCACAATACGGTATAAATGCCAGATGAAAGTGAAGGTCATAAGTAACACACCAAACCCAGCTAATAAAAACGAACCAATAGCTATATTGCCGCTATCGGCTAACATGCTGACGCCAAAGCCACCTAATGCAAAGGTGATGATAATAGTACCAATAACAAAAAAGACAATACTGTACCAAAAAGTCTTAATCTGCCAGTCAAAATGTGTCGCTAGCCATGTGCCATCAGCATCACGGCGTTTGCCGTAATTCATTATAATCGGCACAACCCACAATAATCCTGCGGTAAAGTAACTGACCACGTAAAGCAAATAAGTTATATGGTTATAAGTAATTAATGAGCGCTGCTTTTCTTCAGTCAACAGCTGGCCTCGCCCATGCATAAGGCTGTGCGTCGCCTGTGACTCAATAAAAGATTCAGTCGTTTGCGTCCGAGTACCTGAATGCTCATCGAGATTATGATTAGGAGACTGGTTCATAATAAATATCCATAACTGACAGTAGCCATTAACTACTCAATTGTGGCAAATGCGACCGTTTTCAAGATGCAAGTCTTTAATGCCTGAGCTATGCTCATGAATGGTCTGATCTACGATGAGCGTTTGATATTGATGAATCTACAAGTAGTTTTTAACAAGAGCTTTCCAAAGTAGTTTTCAGAGTGGCTTTTAAAAGTATTAAGAAGTGACAGTCGCTTGCACTTGCATCTGCTTGGTAGCCAAATCCTGCTGCATCGATAGCTGAGTGAACTGCCACCCTTGCTGTTCAAGCTTACCAAGGGCGACACTTACAATCGCTTGGCTAGGATGACTAAAGCTCAATTGCACTCCTTCGCCATTAGCAACCACTTGCGCATTATCGATACCAGAATTATTTAACGTAGCATTCACACGACTAGCTGGCGGCATTGCATCAGCGCCATCTTGAGTATTGGCAGCATTTAATGCATTTGGGTCAATGTTACCTGCCTGCGAACGTAACCAAAAATAATCAGCGACTTGCTCTTGGTAATCAGCTTTACTGTCTTTAGCAGCTTGATGGACACTATAGCCACCGTAACCACCAATGAATAATAGTAGAAATAATAGCAAAACAGCTAATGCTAACTGATCACGAGGAGATAATGTCTGCCAGCGCGACCACAGGGCATTTTGGTAGTTACCGACGCGTTCTGATAACGCATTGGTGACTGGCTGATTATGGGTAGCACGGCTAGGTTTAGCACGGCGCTGTAATAGTTTCATTACCTGACCTTGATGGATGGTATAAAATTTGTCTATGAATTCGTAGTTAATAAATGAATAGTAACTGACTATTAAACACAATGGGTAGCAACCAAATTGGCGCATGACTATAACTGTCAAAAACTATGATCGTCAAACCCTCATAAATTTATCAGACTACAAAAATCTAAGATTGAGCTGAGCTGTCTGTGGCAGCAGGATCATTTTCGATATTAACAGTAATCTGGCCACTAAACTGCCCCTGCTCATTACTATTGACCCGCTCTAAACTAGCAGCGATACCTTGGCCAGTCAATGTGCTAGCAAACTGATCGAGACTACCACGATCTGGCGCTATCAATGTAAAGCTCAGCGCGGTTGGTTCCATAACCAACGCCTGTGCATGTAACGAGGATTGCTTAATAAGCGGTGATATCCGTGCCAATACTGCTAAATGTGAAGCTGATTCTTGGCTGTCGCTACGTAGTTTTGGCTGCATCTGCACTTGCAGCTTAGTACGACTGGTATTGAGCACTTCATCAGGGAACCAAGATTGATACTGAGCTGCGATTGCTGTCTGCGTGGCATCGGTTGCAATATTATAGCGATAGATTTGCAAGCCATCGGTTGCCATTTGCAATACCAATGCTGACAGTGCGACCATCATAGCTATCCGCAAATAAGGTGATAGCTGGGTATCTGATGACTTAACAAAGAAATTAAGCGCATGCCGTTCTGGAGTTTCAATTGGCATGGGAACAGTGGATAGCGGTGTCAATAATATCTGCTGTTCAGTCAATAAAGCAGCTGTTTCTGTCGCGATATTAGAGTCTAGTGTCGATTCTGTTGCTGGTTCTAAAACAGTCTTCTGCAAATCAACATGATTGTCCACCATATCATTAAATGCATCAGCTGGAGAGCTGACAGTTGACTGTATTGAGCGTAGTAAACAGACTTCACTTAAATGCGGTAAGCGCTCAAACATTAACGGTAAATAACTGACCGCTAACCCCTGGCGCTGCGATTGTCGCAATAGAGCGGTATATTGATCTTGATATAAGACTACTTGCTGGCCTGCCCCTTCTTCAGGAATAGGCAACAGCAAAAAATCTGGTAGTAACGCATTGATACTTAAGCCAACCAAAGCGGCGCTCTGTTTCCATGCTTCTATATCACTCTCAGCCAATGCGTACAGATGATGTGCATGGGTATCACTAATCTGGCGAACGGCTAACTGCTCAACTGGTGCTAGTGATGTCTCTTCAAATAAATACTGTTTGCCTGTGCTACCGAGCTGCTTAAGCTGGGCTGCATTAAGCTTGGTATCGACTTGTAATAAATGACTGGAAGGAAAATACAGACACAGTGATGTATGGCTACTTCTACTATTGCCGTAGATATCATACAGTTGCTGCCAGCCGCTAACAGATTGCCACTCTTTTGCATCAGCATGCCAAACTGCTAACGGACTATGTTGCGCTCTTATCCAAACATGTAACACCAAGCGTGTCCTTACTTATGAGACTAATTATTAAAATAAAACCAACCATTAATTAATACGGCTGCTGCGGCACAAAACGGTCTATTTCTGTTGCCATACCGGTCATGACAAATTCCATCTCAAAAACGCGCGCTTCAGCCAAAGCAAATGACTCAGGACTATCGCCAGTCAGTAAACTGGCAAGATAGGCGATGATAGACATATGGCAAACCACGACCAAAGATTCTGCTTCAATCTTTGCAATATCTGCTAACGCTACATGGGCATCATCAGATGGGGTAATATTATCTTGTATCGTAACTGGCACTGTAGGAGCGCGCGATTGCAACTCAGCTAACGTTTGCTGCGCTCGTTTGTAAGGGCTCACTACAAAGTGGTCTGGCGCATAACGCCCAATAATATAATCAGCTGTTTGTGAAGCTTGCTGTTGTCCATAGTCGGTCAGTTGACGTGCACTGTCTGGACGAGTCTCATCTTCTGCTTGCCCATGACGCATCAATATAATTTTCATAATATCCCTTTAGCAAAACTTCTTATGTGCTGTTTTATCGAACTCACTTTTTGTCTTTATTAACATCATCTTTGTTAGCAGTATCTTTTTTAGCAACTTTATTTTTAGCTGAATCATCATCAGTATTAGTAACGTTTTCAGAGTCTTGTTCTTGGTCTTGGTCATCTGAATTCTTAGCAGCCGCTTGCATCTGGGCAGTAAGCGCAGCATTACTATAATCATGTGGCATTACAAATTCGACATCGCTACGGAACCCTGCTTCCATCAAATGCAATGCAACACCTAATGCCGCTTTATCTTCATAGATAACAGCATAGAGTGCATGTGTAATTGGCATATATATGCCTTCTTTAGTCGCTTTTTCATGCACTTGCTGAATGGTATTGACCCCTTCAGCAGTTTGTCCAAGTTTCTTTACTGCCGCATCAATGCTCATTCCGCGTCCGAGCATATTACCGATTTGATAGTTACGGCTCAGCTCTGAGCTACAGGTGGCATATAAATCACCAACCCCTGATAAGCCTAAGAAAGTTAATGGATTAGCACCAGTCTCAACTCCGAAGCGACTCATTTCTGCTAACGCGCGCGTCAACAGCATAGCTTTAGTGTTCTCGCCTACATCGTATGCAGCAGCCATACCCATGGCGATCGCATAAATATTTTTGAGCGCACCGCCAAGCTCTACCCCATGAATGTCATCGCTGGCGAATACTCGAAAGAATGCACTATGCAACGCTGCTTGTACCGCATGACGCAGTGGCTCTGAATGACTAGCAATTACCGTAGCCGACGGCATATTTTTCATAATCTCAATAGCAAGGTTTGGCCCTGACATAACCCCAAAGTTTACTTCTGGCAACTCATCTTTGATGATGTCGCTCATCAGAGCAAAGGTATCTTTTTCCATACCTTTAGTTAGAGATACAATCGATTGCCCCGTAATAAATGGGGCGATATTTTTAAGAGTTTCACGGAAAGCTAAGCTCGGTACGGCAAGAAAGATAATATCTTTATCTTTAACCGTTGACTCTAAATCATGGCTATACTTAAGGCGATCATCCAACTTGTAACCTGGCAGATATTTTTTATTCATCTGCGATTTAGCCATGGCTTTAACCGTACGCTTATCGCGAACCCAAAGCGTCGCATCACAACCATTACGCGCCGCTAAGTTTGCCATTGCCGTACCAAAACTACCACCACCTAAGAATGCTAAGCGCAATTGAGCTGGATTATCACGTACCTGCTCCATATTCTTAGCGACATCTGCTTCAACGGAACTAGGGTTAAGCTTTCTACGTCCAAGCCCTGATTTGGTAGCACGCTCGATAATGCTTGCCAGCAGCCCACTAGATTTTTCAGCATTGATTTGGTCTGAATCTGTATCAGTGGCCTTTTTATTAGGAACTACTTTATCAATAGCCTCTTTCTTAGGCTTTTTATTAGAAGTATTGTTTTCAGTAGAGCTTGTCATATCTAGTTATCCGTGTTGACTGCTTATTTCATTTAGGCAGATTACACTGTCTGCTTAAAAAGGTATAGCGTTATGTGAGGCTTTGAGTTTGACACTTATGATTCGAAGCGTACTAATGGCTCGATATCAATAGATTTACGTGTAGGTTCATCCTTAGGACTGGTGCCAGTATAAACAAAAGCCGTCACATAATCATCTGGACCTACATCGAAATATGCTTTTACCGCTGGTTCGTTACATAGTAATCCAGTGCGCCACACCGTACTGAAACCTTGCGCTTTTAAAGCTAAAATTAGATTTTGCACAGCGGCGCCCGCACTTAACATTTGCTCAAAAGGAGGCACTTTTTTGTGCGCCTGCATGTGGGTGACGACAGTAATGATGAGAGGTGCACGTAACGGCATCGTATGGGTCTTTTTTATGGTTTTTTCAGACAACTCTTCACCATCTTGCAGCGCTTTTGCTTGTGCAGCCTCAACAAGCGCACGACCTAACTCATGACGAGCATCACCTTCAGTCACTATAAAGCGCCATGGACGCAGCTTTTTGTGATCAGGAGCTGTTGCAGCGCACTCAATGGCAGCTTCGATCTGAGAACGAGTCGGCGCTGGAGCATCCAGATTACCCATACTGCGTCTTGAGTTAATCCAGCCTATCATCTCTTCGCTCGTGAGCGGGACGCTATCAGTCGCTATATTCTCAACAAGTATTTTTTTATCGTTTTTATCTTTATTGTCGTCAGGTTCCATTATTTATCCTTGCTTATTATTGTGAAATGCCAGCGCTATTTTATCGATTAAAGCTATTTTTTTATGAATGTAATATTGTTATAGAAATCATTTAAAATACTCACTCATAAATGCTATGAGTTGAGATTAAGACCAACAGTAAACAAAGACAGCCACCTTTAACGGCTGTCTTTCAAAGAATAGTAATTACGCAGCGTCAACATCTTCAACGCGATGCTCCATTCTTAGGTAATCTTCTGATTGCATTTCAAGCAAGCGTGAACGCGTACGTTCAATCTCAAACGCCAGTTTCTCCCCTTGATATAACTCAAGAATTGACTGCTCCGCGCGTACCAACAGCTTGACGCGGCGATCATAAAACTCATCTACAAGATAAATAAAACGGCGAGTAGGATCACGTAAGTCATCATCTAATGCTGGTACTGCATTGACCAATACCGTATTAAATTGCTTAGCGATTTCAATAAAGTCCGAAGCGGAACGCGGCTCCATACATAGATGACGAAAGTCGCAGAACAAGATATCTTCGGTGCGGGCATTGATTTTGATTTCACGACCATTAATGATGATAGGCTCGTTACTGATTTTTTGATTATTAGATAAGCTGGCAAAACGGTTGGCTAACCAATGGTGATTGGCTTTGGTCATAGGCGACTCGTACAACTCCGCTTGCTGCAATACGCGCAAACGATAATCAATGCCAGAGTCAATATTCATTACAGTGGTATGACGCTCAACTTCAGCGATAGCGGGCATAAAACGATCACGATGCAAACCGTCTTTGTACAGTCCTGATGGTTCAATGTTTGAAGTCGCCACTAAAGTAACGCCGCGATTAAACAACATGGTAAACAAATCGCCTAAAATCATAGCATCAGAGACATTGGAGACAAAAAACTCATCGAAACAGATAATCACTGCTTCTGCATAAATAATATCAGCAACTTTTTCGAGTGGATCACTCTCGCCTTGTATCGCATTTAACTCGCGATGCACGCGCTGCATAAAGTGATGAAAATGCTGACGCATCTTGCGATCAATGGTCAATGAATCATAAAACATGTCCATCATCCAAGTTTTACCACGACCAACCCCGCCCCACATATACAGACCTTTTGGTGCGGCAGGCTTGGATTTTAGAAAGCTGAAAAAGCCTTTTTTCTGTTCTGCACTACTATTGAGCTGATGATAAAGCTCATCAAGGTAGCTCATGGCCTGATATTGCTGCTCATCTCGAGTAAACTCATCAGTATTGATAGCTTGCTCATAGCGTTGCAATGGGGATAATCTCATAATGCGACTCATCGTTAGACAAAATAATTAATTGTGTTTGGACTACTCTATACAGTTGACACGGCTTAATTTAAACCATACTTACTGACTAAAACTGTGCTGTTCAAGCAGCTTCTTCAATTCGGATAAGCGTCCATGGAAAAAATGTCCTGCGCCGTCCACGACACTGACAGCAAGCCCTAAGCGGTCAGCAAAAGCCTGCATATTCTCAGGGTCAATAACCTCATCAGCATTACCGTAAATCTCAAAAGTTTTATCAACTGGTAAGCTCAAATCACTACTGTCGTTCTTTTCTACTGATGGCGCAATAAGGGCAACTTTTGAAATCTCAAAATCACTCAACCCCCAAATATGCGAGGCATCAAGCACCTGCTCAGCAACGCGCGCTGTGACATAACCGCCAAAAGAAAAACCACCAAGCCACAGTTTGCGGGCATTGGTTTGTTCTGCGATCCATTGTAGCACGGTCATTGCGTCCACTACTTCACCTTCAGCATAATCATGCTCACCAGTTGACTGCCCCACACCGCGGAAGTTAAAACGCACCACATGCATGCCATTATCGCGTGCAAAACGGTACATAGTCGTGACTACTTTATTATTCATCGTGCCGTCGAACAGCGGATTGGGATGACAAAGTAGTGCCACCGTATCAGTATTCGCATCATTCGGATTATCTTGTTGCCATAGTGCGTCAACTTCGAGCACGCCAGCAGGAGCAGGAATCAATTGCATAGACTTACTTACTAATTAAGAATGGATACGTTAATTATCCTAGATATGATTTATATTTCAAGTGATTTGCTGTGTACTGGTGGTGTTTGTCTTGTTTTTGCTCTATCACAATTAGCAATAATCTAAAATTATTAGCAATCTTATCGCGTTTTCAATTAATTCAATGGCAAAATGCAATATCACTGCAATATCGAACACAATAACCGCCTAGACACTTAAGAGTCGAATAGGTTAGATTTACGCTGTCTATGAATAAACTGATTAGATGACGAGATAGTTGCCTAACTCATATTTGATTTTTATACTTAAGTTTTAATGTTTGATTTTCAGGAACTAGGAATAATTTATGAATACTTTTAATAAAACCGCAACCTTAACGGCTACTTTAGCCGCAGCTCTCGCATTGAGCGCTTGTCAAAGTACGCCTTCATCTCCTGTTATCCAGCGTGCCAACTCTATTTATGAGACAACTGGCATTGCAGATACCAAAGTAAAAGCTCAAAAAAATGCGATAGACAGTGCGCAAAAAACTTGCCGAAGCAAACAAGTTATTATTGTCGATGACAAAGTCAAATATAACGGTATTTTAGATGAACGTACTGGCCGCATGGTTGGACAGGCCGGTGCAGTCCTCGGTTCAATTTTTGGTACTGGCTCGCCAGACTTGTCACGTAGCGACGACTATGAGTATACGATCAACTTCCGTTGCCAATAACGTTAACATTGCTCAGAAAAACACTGTGATTTAGCATTTAGCCAATAAGTCTGCGAGAATAATAATATATTAATCGCAGGTTTGTTGGCTTCTCTTTTTGTGTGTGCATTTTTAAGTTAAACTATCCTGTTCAATGTTTAGCACCCCCTAGTCAACCTGTAAGTCTTAACTACCTTTGGTCTACTATTATGCGTAAACCCAATCTTTCAAACGTTAAACAAGCTAAGGTCTTAGCGCCTGCAAAAGATTTAGCGACTCTAGAGGCCGAACTCGCTGAGCAAGAGAATAGTCTAGAATTAGAAGACACTGTCCTGCGTTTAAGTGACTACTTGTCAGCGGTTGAGATGGTTATCAAGCAGACCTTTGACCACCGTGTATGGGTAAAAGCAGAAATTCGTAATCTGTCTAGCAAAGGTGGACATTATTACTTTGAATTGGCAGAAAAAGATGACGATGGCAAAGTCATTGCCAGCTGCCGTGGTAACCTCTGGCGCTTTAAAGCCGCACGCGTATTAGCGAAGTTTGAGCGTGCAACCGGTATGCCGCTTGATCGTGATTTGACGGTACTCCTTAAAGTATCGGCAGGTTTTCATGCTCAATATGGCTTTTCGCTGACTATTGAAGATATTGACCCCAGCTACACGTTAGGAGATTTGGCGCGTCAATATGCCGAGATGGTCGACCGTTTGACGGGTGAAGGACTATTACACCTTAATCAGCAGCTGCCTACTCCATTTGATATTGAGCATGTGCTGGTCATCGCCCCTGAAAAGGCTGCCGGATTGGGCGACTTCCAAGCCGATGCAGATCGCTTAGCGAGTACAAGTGCTTGTCATTTTCATTATCATAACGCCACTTTTCAAGGTAATCATGCCCCGAGCGAGATCCGTCAAGCGATCGTCAGTGCTCAACAGCAATTCCAAGATACTTATCAGCGTTTGCCTGATTTGTTAGTGATTATTCGCGGTGGTGGTGCAGTAGGTGATTTGGCTTATCTCAATGATTATGAGCTCGCCGCCCTAGTTGCTGAGCAGCCTATCCCTGTGTGGGTCGGTATTGGTCACGAGCGTGACAAAGTTATCTTAGATGAGGTGGCACATACTAGCTTTGATACGCCATCTAAAGTGATTGCAGCTATAATGGCGCATTTAGCCCAGCTAGTCACTCAGACGCTGCAATACCAAGCGCAAATCAAACAAGCAGCGCAGCGGCAATTAAACACTGCTGAGCAACAGACGACACGCCAGTTAAGCCAAATACAATCGCAAACTATCGGCCAGCTAACGGCACTGCAAAAAGATAGTGATTATGCGTGGCGTAGTATTCAGCAAAGCGCCCAGCGCCAAGTTAAGCAAGCAGCAAGATTAACAAGCGATCTGCGCGCGCAGACTCAATCCTCTGCTTATCAGCAGTTAACAATCGCTGCTACTTATAGTCAAGACTATCAAAAAACTGTTATGCAAAGTGCTCAGCAACAAGTCATACAAGCACGACGGGACAGCGAACATCTGCGTGATATTGTACTCTTGCATCGTCCTTCTCGTGTGCTCAAGCAAGGCTATACCATGCTTACTGATGCAAAAGACAAGCAAATACTGACCAGCAGTACGCAGCTTTATTCTGAGCAAACGGTACATATTGTCTTAAAAGATGGTAAAGCAAAAGCACAAATTATTGATGTGGTGGCCAAGTAGTTATAGTCTATTTACTATAAAAGATACAGGTCTACTGAGATAAATTTTGCGCAGCCTCTGGAGTGACGAAGTCGCACAGCAAGCAAGGAAAATTTGTACCAGCAGCCGATTACAATGGGTGTGCTTCTTTTATTTAGGATCAACCATAATAAGTAATATCAACAACCATTGAAATCAAAACTTTTAATGACTATTTATCCACCTTTTTTCTTAACCTTAGACTTGAATATTAGGAAACCTTATGACAACCCCTACTCGCCGACGCAAAAAAGCCGCCCCAAAAACCTTTAAGGCGGCTTACGATATTCTAAAAACCAATGCTGCTGAACTACAACAACAAGATGAGCCAGACATTGATAATCTAATGACAACGGTTGAAGAGTCAATCGCCGCTTACCGTGTTTGCGAAACCCGTATCAATGCCGTGCAACAAGCACTAGATGCGGCGTTTGCTGAAGAAGATAACACAGAGAATAGTAACAGCTAATTCAGCTCTATTCAGGCTCATCAACCTCAAAGACTTGGCGCAGATAGGCAAGATAGGTATCATTATTGATCATAGTCTTGCCTGGGCTGTCAGACAATTTAGCGACTGGCTGCCCATTGCACTCAACCAATTTGAGGACGATGTTTATCGGGGTGATACCCATATCATTGGTGAGATTGGTACCAATGCCAAAGCTAGTTTTTATCTGATTTTTAAAATATTGATGCAACTCCCAAGCATTCTCTAGATTCAAACCGTCACTGAAGGTCAAAATCTTAGTCTTAGGATCTATTTTTAGCTTTTTATAATGAGCAATCGCCTTATCACCCCAGATATACGGATCGCCACTATCATGACGCAGGCCGTCAAAAAGCTTGGCAAAATATAAATCAAAGTCACGTAAGAACGCGTCCATTCCGACGACATCTGTCAGCGCAATGCCTAAATCGCCACGATACTCATGCACCCACGCTTCAAGGGCGGCTTTTTGGGAGTCACGTAAGCGCACATCCAAGGCCTGAAATGCTTGCATAAACTCATGCGCCATTGTTCCTATTGGTGTCATTCCTAGTTTTTTCGCTAAATAAACATTTGATGTACCGCTAACGATATTTGGTTCAGCTTTGTGCAAGGTCTCAACCACATGAGCTTGCCAAACTTTACTAAAGCGCCTACGAGTACCAAAATCAGCGACGATAAAAGGCGGCGTGTCATGGCTATACTTTGCTTGTTCCTCTGCATATTGATGCAACAACGCAACTTTTGCGTCCAGTCTACGCTGTCCTTCTTCAATGACACTAGGATCTGATAGGGCATTGAAATATAGCTCATTCACTATCGCCAAGACAAAAACTTCGAAGAACATCGCCTGAATCATAGGCCCTTCGATATCGATACATAAACGGCCTTTTCCATCGGTACTGACAGTGATAAAGCGACGCTTCAGCTTAAACAATTCCAGATAATCAACGAAGTCTGAACGAATAAAGCGCAAACCACGCAAATATTCCAATTCATCTTCTAAAAATCGTAACTCACACAAGCTATCTAGTTGATGCTCTAATGACTCTTTGATATCGGCTAACGGATAGGCCGTGTCTTTATTATTGCGGCAGCGAAAGCGATAAACGCCATGCGTCTGCGGAAACTGATGCAACATGGCTTGTAACATCGTAAATTTATACAAATCGTTATCGAGTAACGAGGTAATAATAGGTGCATAGGTAACGGTCATGCTATGGCCTTAAAAACGCAAAAATAAGAAATAAACGTCACCAATATGTAAAGCGACATAATATAAGGGCGATAAGCTTACAACGCCTACTAAGCGTGAGTTATCAGTAAAAAGTTAAGTATAACGAAGTTTGTTGTTTTTTTCAGAATTCGCTCTTGATTGCAGCAAAATTACTACGCTTGCCTATGGCGGGCTTGTCCTCAATCTGCACCTTAAGCTAGACCTCTTGCAAAAGTAGCACTTCATTGAGCTTTATGAACGAAGCTTCAAGGCTTAGCACTGATTTATGCAAGAGGTCTAATACATTAATATTTATAAACCAAACGGGAAGGTATCGAATGTTCCTTCCCCTATCTCTTTCGTCAAAGCTTCAACCGCACGCGTCTTATCAAACCAGATATACTCATCAAACTGAAAGGGCAAAGAGGCATAAAAATAATGACTCTGTCGCTCAGTTTCAGGTCTATAAATGACGCCTATCGCTCGTTCTAATCGCTCTGGGAGTAATTCTTTACGGATGTCTTCATTAAGTGGATAACGCAATGGTAAAAGAAAATTATCAGTAGATACCTCATGAAAAACACGTTCATAACTGTCAATATGTGAGGGCTGTACTTGTTTTATCTCCATTGGCCCTCCCCATTCAGAAGCAGCGGCAACAGTACCGTAATCGGTGCCAAAACCTATATTGTAAGCTTTGTCACCATATTTTTGACGTGCCAATTGACCTATATTTAATTCTCCACGTGCGCTCATTTGAGTTGCCCGAGCATCACCAATATGCGAATTATGCGCCCAAACGACAGCCTTTGATTTGGAGCCTCTAAACTCAAGCACCGCCTGTAGTGTTTCAAACATATGTTGATCACGCTGGTTCCATGAGTTGCTCTCAGCATAATATAGAGTACGGTAATAACGTTCGGCATTGACTATCAGCTTGGCATTTTGTTCAGCGTCAAAAAATTGTTCTCTATTGGCTATAGAATATTCTAAATATTTCTTGAGTAAACCCTGTAGATTTCTGAGCACTTCTATCTCACAGCCCTCATGTTGCTTGTTTGCAATAGCCTGACTGTACAAAGCAGGTTCATCTGCCCAAGGCATCAGACAGCCATAACGCTCGCGGGCAATTTTTGCAGTCTTAGGATCTACTTGCTGTAAATAGTCCAATACCGCTTCAATAGAACTGTATAAGCTGTATAAATCCAGACCATAAAATCCTACTTTTTCTTCTGAAGATTCTGTTTTATCATTGTATGCATGAAGCCAATGGGTAAATTCAAGCATGGATTGATTGGCCCACATCCAAGTAGGAAATCTGGAAAAAGGCTTATTTTGAAGCAAAGCATCCTGTTCTCTGCCATGAATATAACGATGGATATGCGCGGCATCTGGCCAGTCAGCTTCAGCAGTGATAATAGTAAAACCTTTCTTTTCTATGAGTTCTTTAGTTATACGTGCCCGCATTTCATAAAATTCAGCCGTTCCATGTGATGCCTCGCCAAGCAACACAACACGGCTGTCTTCAATACGCTCCATGAGATTATCTAGATTGACGTCATCAATATTTGCAAAATGTTCACTTGATTGATCAATTAATTCAGGCAAAGTCCTATAATTTTTCATTACTTTACTCTCCCCAACCTGCTGCACCAATCAGAGGTACAAAACGAACGCCTCCCAAATCTTTTGTCTTATATTCATCTTTACTGATACGCCGAATACGTACAAGTTTTTGTGACTTCAAGGACTTACCAACGGGAATGACCATGCGTCCGCCAATGACTAATTGTTCTTTAAGTGTTTGCGGTACTTCAGGCCCTCCTGCTGCCACTATGATGGCATCAAAAGGTGCTTTTTCAGGCCATCCAAGGGTACCATCGCCATGCTTGACCTGAACATTGGTATAGCCCGTTTCTTTAAGTTTTACCTGAGCAGTATCTGCCAAAGCTTTGTGGCGCTCAATCGTATAGACAGTCTTACAGATCTCCCCAAGCACGGCTGCGGCATATCCCGACCCTGTACCGACTTCAAGTACGCGGTCATCTGACTTCAACTCAAGTGCCGCAGTCATCAATGCAACAATATAAGGCTGTGAAATGGTCTGATTTTCCTCAATAGGTAAAGGTGAATCTCTGTAAGCAGATTCGATGAGATCGGTAGGCGTAAATGCTTCACGTGGTACCGCATTTAGCGCATTAAGTACTGTTTGATCATGTAAGCCGCGAGCCACAAGTTGGTCATTTACCATTTGCTGTCTTAATTTTTTAAAATTACTCATTATGGTCTCCTTAATTTTCATTTTAGAAGATTCAGTATCACATACAGACACTCCTAAATAAAAAAGGTATAACAATGTGTAACTGAGAAAAATTCATTCGCTGGCTGTACGTCGTCCCAAAGCCTTTAAGTCGTACCAAAGATTACATAAAAGAGCTTCTTGTGATTCAAAATTTTTAACGGTTATAAATGTTTAACTCACTCTAGGCTTTAGCACTCATAAATTGCGCCACATAATCATCAGCCGGATTATGGCGTAACTCATTAGGTGTACCCGTTTGCACTAAACGCCCACCATTCAAGATGCTGATACGCTGACCGACTTTTACCGCTTCATCGATATCATGGGTGATAAAGACAATAGTCTTATTCAGCCGTTCTTGTAGCTCAAGCAATTGATCTTGCAGCTGGGCACGAATGAGCGGATCAAGCGCGGAGAACGCCTCATCCATCAGCAAGATTGGATTATCTGTTGCCAGTGCGCGTGCCAGCCCGACACGCTGCTGCATACCACCTGACAGCTCATCAGGATAGCTATGCTCTAAGTTTGGCAATCCAACTTCGTTAAGCCAATGTCTTGCAACTTCATGGCGTTCGCTAATACTCATCTTACGCACACGCAGACCATAAGCGACGTTTTGCATGACGGTCATATGTGGCACTAGGCCAAAATGCTGGAACACCATGCTGACCGTTTGCTGACGGTAATGTTGCAACTCTTTGTCATCAAGCTCTAACACATTAATCGCAGAAGGTGACTTTTCGTTTCCCACTGGATCTTTATTGATATCGGTAGTCGTTGCAGTTGACTGAATGTCAGTGGTAGGTTTTTTCATATTGGCAGGATTTTTTGTATTAGTAGGACTTTTTGCATTGATAGAGGTATCAACCCATATTTTACCGCTGGTTGGATCAATTAAGCGATTGATATGCCGTATCAACGTTGATTTCCCAGAGCCTGACAACCCCATAATACAATGCAGCTCGCCTGCCTTAATATTCAAATTAATATCATATAACCCAACCGAATAGCCAGTTTGCTCTTTAACCGCAATGCTATCCATACCCTC
Source organism: Psychrobacter sp. ASPA161_9 (assembly GCF_051970275.1). Lineage (NCBI taxonomy): Bacteria > Pseudomonadati > Pseudomonadota > Gammaproteobacteria > Moraxellales > Moraxellaceae > Psychrobacter > Psychrobacter sp. ASPA161_9. Next base: position 423,514 of record NZ_JBEFNI010000001.1, read on the forward strand.
AGACAGTAGTGCCAGAGCAGCCTGTGCTTGTGTGCTGCTGGCATTATAAATCTTACTGATGTTCTCTAGCTGGATATGATTCATCATTGCTCTCGCTGTTTATATTTTTTTATTTTCGTTATTGTGGTTTTCGCTGTTTGTTACGCTCACTTTTAACTGGTCATGCTCACTCTTAACATTAAGCAAACGACTAACCAATCGGGCGTTTACCTGCGTCAATGGTTTTTTGACGCGCACGCTTGCCCTGACCAAATGCTTGAGTAATACGGTCAATAATAATGGCGACAATGACGATAGCGGTACCTGCTTGTAAGCCTTGGCCGATATTGAGCGTTTGGATAGATTGCAAGACATCTTCACCAAGACCAGGTGCGCCAATCATGGAGGCAAGTACTACCATGGCAAGCGACATCATTACTGCCTGATTAATCCCTGCCATGATACTGGGTAGCGCTTGCGGCAATTTAATCCAGATGAGCAGCTGTAAATGCGTACTACCAAACGAACGCCCTGCCTCGACCATCTCGTGATTGACTTGTGTAATACCCAAAGTCGTCAGACGAATGAGTGGCGGCAGTGCATAAATGACCGTAGCAAATAGCGCTGGCACTTTACCAATACCGAACAGCATAAGCACTGGAATGAGATAAACAAAACTGGGCATGGTCTGCATGACATCTAGTATAGGTGTGACGATTTTACGCAGCACCTTACTACCCGACATAGCAATGCCAATAGGTATACCAATCACCACCGTGACCAACACCGATACAATAAGCAGAGCAAAGGTATCAATCAACGCGCCCCACAGTCCAAACGCGCCAATGAGAAATAACCCTGCCCCGCATGCTAGCGCAAACCATATCTTGCGCACACCAAACCATGCCAATACCGTCACAAGCGCAATAATCAGCCAAGGTGGCATAATGGTTAATAGACGCTCAATGGGTAACAGTAAATAGGTTAATGCCATCGTGCTAATGGTACGAAACACATCACCGTAATTTTGGACAACGTTTGCTAATGTGTTATTAAGCGGAGTCTCAAGTGACCATGAAGGGAAGCTTGATGATAAGCCAAATCGATTATCACCGGCTGCACTTTTATTAACAATACCAGTATTAGCAACAGCAGTACCTGTTAGGCTAATACCTAACTTAGCAGCAAGACTTGTGGCCGCTTCCTCAGACAACCACTGTTGCCAAACGTTGGGGTTATCACGCAAAAACGCTAATGCTTGCTCATCCCCACTACGTTTGCTTTCGCTCATCTCCAAAATAGCACCATTGAGCTCATCAGAGGTGAACTGTATGTTTTTGAAGACATCGGCCAGCTCAGGATTAGACTCAATAAATGGTGTAGATACGGCGATACCTAAAGGTGATACAGGGAATCCAGAGACACAGTCGGCTGTGCCATCAGCTCGTAGCAAATCTTGCCAACAGACGTCATTATGGGCAGGGAATTCTAATGATGCAAAGTCATACTTTGCCATCAAGCCCGTAGGCTGCCAGTAGTAGAATAATAGCGGCTTATGCTGTTCAAAAGCGGAGGCAATCTCGGCATCGAGAGCAGCACCCGTTCCAGGATGGGCGTTGTTAAAAACACTATCCAAACCAGTATTCTTAAGCAAACGAGTGTTAAAAATCTCACACGTCCAACCAGACGGACAATTCATAAAGCGTGACTTACCGGGTTCTTCGGGGTCTTTAAATAGCTCAGCATACTTAGGCAAATCTTGATAACTGCGTAGACCTGGGTTTTCTTCTAGTACATATTTAGGAACATACCAACCTTGAGTTGCGCCGCCCTTGAGCGTATCGCCAATGACCGCCACTTTATTTTGTTCAATGGCTTGTTCCATGATTGGTGAGCGTCCAACCCATTGCTCCCCAATTACTTGGATGTCGTTTTGAGACAATGCAGTTTCAAGCGCAGGACCAGCACCCGGCATCTCTTCGATCGTACAATCATAGCCATCTTCAGCGATGTACTTGAGCACTCCAGAGATGAATTGACCGCTCTCCCATGTCAGTGCGCCAAATTTGATTGGTGATTCGCAAGCTGCTGACGCCGACACCGGCAATAACAACGCGCTCATACACAGTAAACTTAACGCAATCCATTGGCGCATGTTATGTCCTATTTGTCGTTACTTTAGCTGGTCATTATTATTGAAGTTTGTTTCTAATCAGAAATATAAATTTACCACAACTACCGTCTAGTAATATTACGAAGTGTAGCGATTTATAGTATTGATGACAAATGCTTATTTATCAATCACTAACGCTAATCCTTAGACCGTTGTGCATATGGAGTCTCAAATACTACTGAGATGAATAACATCGCAAAATCGATACAGCAATCCACGATAAAACAAATACAGTGCTGCTTAAATGAATTTTGCGCAGTCTCTGTCTGGCATAGCGCACAGCAAGCAAGGTAAATTTATACCAATAGCACGTTCTAATGGCTATAGCTTTTTCTTGAAGACTGACTGTATTTCAGATAAAAAATAGCGCCTATGCTAATAGGCGCTATTTTTTATTTGAACAGCAAAACTCAAATATTGGTTACTTTAACAGCAGAGCCATACCCTTTCTAAACAGCTCGCCATAAGGCGGTAACAGCAAGTTCATACCATTAAGTTTAGATTGTACAAAGACAGGCTTCATATGACTTAAGCGCTCAAACCCTGCTTTGCCATGATACGCACCGACACCTGAATGTCCTACTCCGCCAAACGGCAAATCATGCTGGGTCACATGCAAGATGACCTCATTAATACAGACTCCGCCCGACACCGTATGCGTACGCACCTTGTCGATATCGCGATCATTGTTACCAAACACATATAGCGCCAATGGACGTGGACGCGCATTGATAAAATGAATCGCATCATCAAGCGTCTCATAATGCATCAGTGGCAAAATCGGTGCGAAAATCTCATTTTGCATTACTTCACTATCCGCCTCAGGATCAGCAACGACAACTGGTGGCATTAAGCGCGTCTCAGAGCTTGCCTCAACATCAGTAAGCGGCTGCACACTATCAGCTGGCAACTTTTGCAGATAACCTGCTACACGCTTAAACTGCTCATCATTGATAATGTGGCTATAGTCTTGGTTATTGTCGATATTGGGATAGTGTTTTTGCATCCACTCTTTTGCTAGGCTAATAAAGCGTTCGTGATGTTGACGTTGAATCAATACATAATCAGGCGCGATACAAGTCTGACCCGCATTAAGGGTTTTACCCATCATTACCCGATTAACCGCATTTTCAAGATTCACATCATCAAGCACGATGACCGGTGATTTACCACCAAGCTCAAGAGTCACTGGCGTTAAATTCGGTGCCGCAGCCGCCATGACTTTTTTGCCCACTGCAGTAGAGCCAGTATAGAGTAGATGATCAAAAGGTAACTTACTAAAAGCCTCGGCAATATCGACTTCTCCCAGTACCACACAGACCATATCTGGTGAAAAATAATGCGCGACTGCTTTAGCAAAAGCTTCGGCAAATTTGGGCGCGGCCTCACTCATCTTAACCATTACCCGATTACCAGCGGTGAGCGCATCAATCATCGGTCCTATTGCCAAAAATAGCGGATAATTCCATGGCACCATAATGCCAACCACTCCTAATGGCTGCGGCTGAATCTCATTGTGCGCGGGCATATATAATGCTGAAATAGAAACGCGGCGGGTTTTCATCCATGCCTTGCCATGTTTTTTGGCATGACTGATACCAGTAAAGCTAGGGAATAGCTCTGCAAACTGAGTTTCTGACTCGCTACGATAGCCAAAATCTGCACTGATAGCCTTGGCCAAGTTTTTTTGATTATCGCTAAGTAGAGCTTCTAGATTGTCTAACTGAGCCTCACGAGTTGCCCAATCAGTAATAGGATGGGTGCGACTTAGGGTTTGCAGGTGTGAAAATTTCGCCTGTAATTGTTCTATAGTAGTAATAGTGCTCAGCGAGGTATCAGAGCTGCTTGTCATTTGAGTATTTATAGCTTGGTCGTTTATAGTTTGGTCATGATCTGTCATGTGTCGTCCTTGTCGTACACGCTAAAGTGAAAGCACCCTAGCCAGTTGCTATTTAATGTAGCGCATTGATCAATGAATGAAAAGGTCGATTCACATACTGGTAGGTTTGCATAAATTATTTTTTGAAGCAGCATCTGTATTATCTAAGAAGGAAGCATTCGCCTATTTAAGGTTGGGTGATAATAGCAAAAACTGCTAAACTCGTTATTATCATTAATTATTTAATATCCTTACCTATTTAGTATCATTATCTATCTTACCTAAAGCAAATTGCTCATACAACAATAAGATGCTGACCGTCATGCAAAAACCCATACCAGAAACGATGCAAATAACATCATCAGAAACGTCGCAACAAACCTCACAACAAATAAGCGATATGCTCGTCAGAAAATCGTTGTCATCTGCTGACTACAATCCTACTCATGACGCGATGCTAGAGCGCACACTGGAACGTATCGCCTTAAAGAAAGAACAAAGCTTGCGTACGCCTGACGAGTTATGGGTAATTGATCATAACGATGTCTATACCCTTGGGCAGGCAGGTAAAGAAGAACATATTTTGCAGTATACAGACACACCCATCATTAAGACCGATCGCGGTGGACAGGTGACGTGGCATGGACATGGACAACTGGTCGTCTACTGGCTATTTGACCTACATAGTCTCGGCTGGAGCGTCCGCAATCTCGTGTCACATGCCGAGCAAGCGATAGAAGATGTAGTCAACGACTGTTTAAAAAGTCTGGCATCATCTGACATTAATAATGACAATATTAATGGCAATATCAGCGCTCATTCGCGTCGCGATGCGCCAGGTGTCTATTTATATGCCAACATGTCTCATACGCAAAATGGCGATGCTGACGTTGATATTGATAGCGATGGCTACAACCAGTCTGTCTCGCCAGCAGAAGACGCCATTATGTTAGGTAAAATCGCTTCACTAGGTTTTAAGATTAAGCATGGCTTTAGCTATCATGGCATTGCGTTAAATCTAAATTGTGATTTATCAGCATTTAATGCGATTAACCCTTGCGGTTATGCTGGCATGCAGATGTTGCGATTGGCTGACTTTGTGGCGATGAGTGAGAAACAGAATAAGCAAACAAACGAAGCATTAAGTTATGAGCAAATTACCCAAAAGCTCATCGATAACATTGCCAAACGTCATGCAGGCCTGATTGAATTACGTCCAATCGCCTCCTGTAAATAGCAGCTGGACTTAACGTCTTGAGTTAATCGTCTCGTGTCAATTTGCGTTATTGAGTCTTATTTTGCATAATATCGTGCCTTCTTGGACTTAAGCTTAATGAGAAAATTTAAGCCAAACTTGTTATACTCGCAGGCGGCACAGATTAGGCATAGCGATAAACATACTACGCCAATATATGACCCTTTAATTATTTTCCGCTAACCAAGCATTTATAACAAAAGCAAATAGGAGCATTCTATGGCAGACTTCAATAAAATCTTAGACGCAGGCGACGTTGATGGCGGCATTATTAATGTCGTAATCGAAATCCCAACTGGTAGCAGTCACAAAATCGAATGGAATCGCGAGTTAGCCGTATTTGAGCTTGACCGTATTGACCCACAGATTTTTGCCAAACCTTGCAACTATGGTTTTATCCCACAAACGCTTGATGAAGATGGTGATGAGCTTGATGCGCTAATTCTTACTGAGCAGCCTTTAACGACTGGTATTTTCTTAAAAGCCAAAGTTATCGGTGTGATGAAGTTCGTTGATGATGGTGAAGTTGATGACAAAATCGTCGTTGTACCAGCTGATGATCGCAACAATGGTAATGCCTATAACAGCTTAGCAGACCTACCTGAGCAAATCATCAAACAGTTAGAGTTCCATTTTAGTCACTATAAAGACCTTAAAAAACCAGGTACTACTGTGGTTGAATCATGGGGTGATGTCGCAGAAGCGAAAGAAGTGATTAAAGAGTCTATCCAACGCTGGAAAGATATGTAAATTATCGCTTTAGGTGATAAGTAAGCATTATTTAAAATACCGCAGTCATCGTTATGACGGCGGTATTTTTTTGTGTAAATTTAGGTCGTATTGAAAAACTATCAAGTTATAAAGGTTTTACCTTATAGTCAGGTCAATATAAAAGAGATTCAGTGAGACTGGGACAAATTTTGCGCAGCCTTTGTCAGCGTAGACACAGCACGCAAGAAAAATTTTTCCCAGTCTCGCGTCATAAGCTAGTGTATCCATTTAATCTAGTATCAACTGTACCATCCAACAATAATTTTATAGAGATAACATTGCTATAATGGTCATCATTCTTTACCAGCGCTTTAACGTCATTAAATAGCAAGGACTACCATGTTTAACTCCGACCCAAACTTAAAACCTATCAGTGCAAAGCTGCCAAAAGCTATCATTATGATGGTCGAAAAAGGCAATTTAGTCATGGCGATTAAGTCTTTAGCGGAAGATGAGAATATCAGTATGGACGAAGCAAAGTTGCGTATCGATGCTTATGAGACCGAGCTTAAGAACAAACAACAGCAAAACCTTACCACTATTGCCAATAAACAAGGCATTCCAAACGAAGCCCTCAGCTTTGATAGAGAGCCAGAAGTAGAAACCATGCCTGAATCATTAATCAAGCATCGCGTCAAAACAACGAAATCTGAACAAGGATTTAAAAGCTTACAAAAAGGCGTTGATAGTAAATTAAATGATATAGGCTATAAAAAACCGCTCCTCCCTTATTGGGCTAAGCGGCTGATAGTCATTGCGGCCATTATGGCAGGATTGTTTTGGATACTATGGCGCGTATTTGGCTAACACTTCAAACTATTAGGGCGTGTTGAACATTCATAATTTAAGCCAGATAAAGGCACAAGCTAGCGCCACTGTATTCTCATAGCTTTGTTTAAGCTTGTCGTATCTAGTGGCTATTGCTCGGAATCGTTTTAAGTGAGCGAATGCATTTTCAACTAAGTGGCGAACTTTGTACAAGTCCCAGTCCATATGGTTATTATCCAATTTTGTATTCTGCTTTCTAGGAATATTATCGAAGCTTCCTGCTCGTTTAATATGTTCTCGCAGCGCATCAGAGTCATAGCCTTTATCAGCACATAGAATATCTGTATCACTCAGATCGATATTATCAACTAAATCTGGTGCTACCTTAACATCGTGAGTCGTACCATCTGATACGATAAAACTGATCGGGTTATCGTGAGCATCCACTGCTAAGTGAATCTTAGTAGCGCGACCTGCCACACTTTTACTAATAGCTTGCGCAGTCTCATTAGCACCACTACTGTGCTGATGCGCTTTTATATGAGTACCGTCTATAAACACCCATTCAAGGTCTGAGTCTTTGATTAATAAAGCAAACAGTTGAATCAACTTATTGCTGCGAAACCAACGCTGATATGCCTTATAGACGGTGTTGGGCTTGCCAAAGTAAGCTGGCAGATCACGCCAAGGACAACCAACACGCATCCGATAAAGGACGCCTTCAACGGTTAGTCTAAGATTTCCTTTGTCATAGATGTTAAGTTCTAGTAGTATAAATCTTAGTCTTGTCCAGTTCTCATTCGTGAGCATTGTCCGAGGCATAGCGAACGGTATCTTTTTTGTGTGAGAACTTAAAGATTACTGCTTCGCTATTTTTTTTGCCATCAATTTATTCCCAATGTTCAACAGACCCTAACAAATAACATAACAATTTAAGTTAAGCGAATATCTGGATTGTAGAGTATTGCCTATATTCAAACCAATTAACCCTACTTAATAACGAGGATGAATATTTTGATAGAAATGTTAGCCCATTACATTGATCTGATTGCCAAGATAGTCGAAGTCATTGGTGTACTTATTATGTTCTTTGGACTATTTTTTGCTTTTTATCGAGGCATTCGTTTAACTGGCGGTTTCAATCATGATACCTACGTCGAGATTAGGCAGACCGTTGGCAAGTCTATTTTGCTAGGTTTAGAGGTACTCATCGCTGCCGACATTATGGCAACTGTCGTTACAGAACCTACGTTACGCAGTGTTCTAGTATTAGGCTTTATCGTACTTATTCGAACTTTTTTGAGCTTGTCATTACAAGTCGAGCTAGAAGGACGTTTTCCTTGGCAAAAAGAAAACCCCTCGTCTGAACAAAAACCAAAAGTCAATCAAGTTGATTAGCTTTATTACTCATGAGCGTGCAAAAAAGCTTCCACTACGCGAAACTGTCCAGCGGTGCTCTCTTCACCATACATAGCTTGACGAAAAGCATTAGAGTTAGGAATTCCAGTGGTGTACCAAGCAATATGCTTGCGGGCGATACGGCAACCAGAGTATTCACCATAAAAACCATATAGCTCTTGCAGATGTGCCAGTACAATCTCTTTGATTTCGCCAACACTTGGCGCAGATAGACTCTCACCAGTACGCAAAAAATGCCCGATATCACGAAATAACCATGGTTGCCCTTGAGCAGCACGGCCAATCATCACCGCATCGCAGCCTGTTAACTCGTAAACACGCTGAGCCTTTTGCGCGCTATCAATATCACCATTGGCAATGACCGGAATGCTGATACTTTCTTTAACTTCACGTATCAGCTCATAACGCGCTTCGCCTGTATACATATCCTCACGAGTGCGCCCATGAATAGCAATGGCAGCAATACCCGCTTGCTCTGCTCGCTTCGCCACACGCAAAATATTCTCGCGTCCATTCTCAAAACCCAAGCGCGTTTTTAATGTCACAGGTGCATTTACGCTATTTACCGCAGCATCTAATAAACGCGCGACCAAATCTTCGTCTTGCAACAATGCAGAACCCGCTAGCTTGCGACAGACTTTTTTGGCGGGACAGCCCATATTGATATCGATAATCTGCGCACCATTATCAATCTGATAACGTGCCGCCTCAGCAAGCTTATCCGGCTCAGCCCCAGCTATTTGGGCAGAAATTGGCGCGATTTCGTTATCAAAATTGGCACGATAGAGAGATTTTTTGCGAGCATAAAGCGCCGTATCAGCGATTATCATCTCGCTGACTGCGTGACCGGCACCAAATGATTTGCATAATCTGCGAAAGGGATTGTCCGTCACACCTGCCATCGGCGCCACCATCAGGCGATTTTCAATCGTCAGACCACCGATAGTTAACGGTTGTAACAACGGATGATCATTGGCGATTTGTGCTGACGACTCAGAAGAAACTGGATTATTTATAGGCATAAAAAACGGCTTGATTCATGGTGAAAACAAGCCGTTATTCTAAGGGTTCTTGACTTTATTGCAAGCCATTCAGATGAATAACTTGCAACAATAAATACTCAGTTTTAATAATTAAACCAACTATTTATCAAACGCACTACTTATCAAACACACTACCCTGCTCTAAAGTGATATCTTCATCATGCTCTTGCATGCGCCACGGTAAACTATCTGGCGAGACATTTAAGAAGTGTAGGTATTTTTCAAACTGATCAATAATATCATTAATCACCGATTCTGATTGATAACCATATAAATCATAGGTTTGACCGCCACGGCGCAGATATACCTCAGCACGATGATGGTGCTCTTGCGGTAATTCATTGGCCATATCCTCAGTATAATAGTCAGGAATCTCATGCTCTGACAAACGAACTTCGTACCAGAATTCAACGTTATCACCACGTCTTAACTCCAATACAGCACGATCATTAACCTCATCATAGTTAACATCAGGTAACCAACCTGTTTCGGCAAACTTCTCTGCAACTTCACGCATTGACGATAGAACCGTGCCTTTTATATAACCAAGCACTTTATCACGCGTTGGCTGATTGGTTATATAATCAATACGGTCACGCCATGCGTCGAGTTTGAGTAGATGTGGCGGAAGATGATTGTCATTGGCTAGACTCTGATTGCGATGTCCTTCAATACGTAGCGCACGCCACATACCAAATGTCGAAATCAATATAATGACTGCAAAGGGTAAGGCGCTGACGATAGCGGCTGTTTGCAAAGCGCTTAGACCACCAGCGATGAGTAGAGCTGCGGCGACTGCCCCTTCAGTTATCACCCAAAACGAGCGCTGCCACCATGGCGTATCACTACGCCCACCCGCAGCGAGCGAGTCAATAACCAATGACCCTGAATCCGATGAGGTCACAAAGAAGGTAATAATTAATATTACTGTCAATGATGACACTATCTGGGTGAATGGCAAGTTCTCTAACAATTTAAATAACGCTATCGCTTGGTTATTCTGCACTTCACTAATCAAGGCGTCGTAACCATCAACCATAATCATATGTAACGCGGTATCGCCAAATACCGAGAACCAGAAGAAAGTAAATAGCGTTGGCACCAACATTACGCCTAATACAAACTCACGAATGGTGCGACCACGACTAATCTTAGCAATAAATAAACCGACAAAAGGCGCCCATGCAATCGTCCATGCAAAGATAAATAGTGTCCAGCTACCAATCCAATCACTCGATTGATAAGCTTGCAAGCTAAAGGTACGCTCAACGATATTACCCAAATAGCTGCCTGTATTTTCCATAAAAGCATTTAGAAGAAAAACAGTAGGGCCAACGATAAATACAAATAGCATCAGTGCCGTTGCTAGCAACATGTTTAAGATAGACAACCGCTTTACGCCTTTATCCATACCTGCTAACACAGATACCAAGGCAGCAGCTGTCACTAAGGCAATGATAATAACCTGCACAGTCGTATTAACTGGAACCATATTTGGTAGCAAATAATTTAGCCCAGCATTAATTTGCGCCACCGATAGACCTAGACTGGTGGCGATACCGAACATGGTACCCACAATTGCAAACACATCAACAGTATGCCCAATAGGGCCATAGATCTTGTCACCAATTAATGGATATAAGGTTGAGCGCACTGACAATGGCAAGCCATGACGAAAGGAAAAATACGCCAGTGATAAACCTACCACGCCATAAATAGCCCAAATATGAAAACCCCAGTGAAAATAAGCAATTTGCATGGCTTCTTTGGCCGCAGCTATGGTTTGAGGCTCTGACAATGGCGGCGTTGCAAAATGTAGCACAGGTTCGGCGACACCATAGAATAGCAAGGCAATACCGTAGCCTGCCGAAAACAACATGGCAAACCATTCAAGAAACTTATACTCAGCCTCTGCATGGTCAGGACCCAGCTTAATACTGCCATAAGATGAAAATGCTAAGGCAACAATAAACACTAAGAATATAGCGACTGCTAACATATAAAACCAACCGAAAGTATCGGTGGTAAAAGCCAGTACTGTACTAAATAACTCGCCAGCAGCTACTGGATTAATCGCTGTGCCAATCACCAGCAACAGCATGATGGCAGCTGCTGGTAAAAATACTGGCAGCAAAATGGTAGAGCGAGGTAATTTACTCATAAAAAATAATGTCCTCAAATTAATGCAGCGTTATTGAATAAAAAGGTCATTCGTAGAAGCAATGTAGAACCGATGCGCCCAACAAAATATAGTTTGTACCATACTCTTTGTCTGAACCCCAGATGTAGCACTGACTTGTAACACTACTTTAACGATTGTTACATGACTATTACCAAGCAATAAAAAAGGCAGCTTGCTAGCTGCCTAGTTATACTTATTGAGAAAATCTTAATATATAACGATCAAACTGGCTTTAACAGATTAAAAAACAGTGTTTTTATTTTATGAATCGGAAATTATCGCTGCAAGTTGTTTGGCAGTTTCAGCAAGTTTTTCACTATCTGCCTGCTTAACTGCATGGCGACCTAGCTCATGGATGCTTGATGGAATCAGATGTACATGGTAATGAAATACCGTCTGCCCAGCTTGCGATCCATTCAATTGCATTTGAATAATACCTTCACGCTCAAATACCTGACGTTGCGCTTGCATGACCTTTTTAGACGTCATCAAAACAGCTGCGGCATATTTTGGTTCAAGATCCACTAAATCAACGGCTTTTTGCTTAGGTATTACCAGTACATGACCCTCTGCTTGCGGCATAATATCCATAAAGGCGAGGGTTTTATCATCTTCATAAACCTTGTGATATGGAATATCACCGTTTAGCATTTTGGCAAAAATATTGTTTTCATCGTATTTGGTTTTCTGATTAGCTTGTGTCATTATTTTTTCCTTAAATATTTATTAATGGTTAATGCATCATCGTATCTGGTTACATATTACCTGCCATATATAGTGGACGAAATATAGTCTGAGTACAAGACACATCTAAAACTGTTAACGTGCAGGCAAGTCGCTACTTGATAGCTATCTTCTAACAATATTAGCAATCTAAACACTCTATTTTATTGGCGTGCAAGCCCTATTCAATGCTATATTAAGCCCTCACTTTGTTAATGTTAGGTTTATGAATTTGACTACCTTACCTACTCAGTCATCATCTAATTCTGATTCTGATACACCATTATCTGCAGTGTCAGATCATGTAGAATCACTGGAAAATAGCGCCAGTCCAAAAACTATCGCCCCAAACACCATTATCCTAGCTGAAGCACTAACCGATACGACTATCAGTTGGCAAATTCACAACTGCAAAATCAGTGAAAAAACGGTTACACAAGATGTTCCAATGCAGTTCTTGTATCATTACGATAGTTTAGATGATAGTGTCAAACAGACCCATCCGTTGACACCTGCTCTGCTTGCACAATTTAATACGCCTATGACTGCCGATGCTGCTGCCAAGCTTATTGGGATTGCAGATGGTTTATTAGCAAGCCCTTGGCACGTCAAGGTAATCGGCTCGCTGGTTGTCTTTAGTGAAGCCCTGCAATTAGCCGTACGCCTACATTGGACGAATACAGGCAAAGCGACGCAGCAGGTATACACCAAGGACGCGGATGATGCTATGACAGCTGCTTTTAAAGATTGGCAATTTTTTGGCCGTGTAGATGTTCTTTATAAAAATGCTAAGCAAACCCTAGTCAGTATTGATGAGCAGAATACAAGCGATGAGCCGCTACTCACTATTGATGCTAGTACTGATTATCAACAGCTATTAGCCCCTCACGCTTTAGCAATTATTAGCAAATTAGAAGCCGACAAAACAGAACTACCTTGGTTTGAAACGGCAATTTTAGAACGGGTTGGGTAGCACCTTACCTTCAGGCTCCTTATTATGATATTACAATCGAAGTATCATTATCGACGAATTGTTTTTAGTTACTCATATCTAATGGTATGGTAACGGCCTAGTATTATTCACTAGTACTCAGAGGCTATAAAAAGCACACTTTAAAAAAGCACACTATCAATATCAAAGCTGAGGCTAAATTTTTCAATAAACCTCGCCTATTTGTAAGGAATATCAAATGGATTATCGCTCAAAAACCTCTACCGGCGGTCGTAATATGGCAGGTGCACGCGCACTATGGCGCGCAACTGGCATGACTGATGGCGACTTTGGCAAGCCTATTATTGCCATTGCCAACTCATTCACCCAGTTTGTACCCGGTCACGTGCATTTAAAAGACCTTGGACAACTGGTCGCACGCGAGATTGAAAAAGCTGGCGGTGTCGCAAAAGAGTTTAATACTATTGCGGTCGATGATGGTATTGCGATGGGTCATAGCGGTATGTTGTATTCACTGCCAAGTCGCGACTTGATTGCCGACTCTGTCGAATACATGGTCAATGCTCATTGCGCTGATGCATTAGTTTGTATTTCCAACTGTGACAAAATTACTCCAGGGATGTTGATGGCAGCAATGCGTCTGAATATTCCAGTAGTGTTTATTTCAGGTGGACCAATGGAAGCGGGCAAAATTCTAGCCAGTACGGTCGGTAAGAGTCACAATAATGAAGACAGTAACGGCAGTGCGGTTCGTAAACTTGACCTTGTTGATGCGATGATGGACGCCGCTGATGATAGCATTAGTGATGAAGATGTCGCTGCTATTGAAGCCTCAGCCTGCCCTACTTGCGGTTCGTGCTCTGGTATGTTTACTGCCAACTCGATGAACTGCCTGACCGAAGCCTTAGGATTGGCCTTACCGGGTAATGGCTCGCTACTGGCCACCCACTCTCTACGTCGCGAGCTGTTTTTAGAAGCTGGGCGTACCATTGTCTCGCTTGCCAAACGTCGTTATGAGCAAGATGATGATTCGGTATTACCGCGCTCAATCGCCAGCAAGGCGGCTTTTGAAAATGCGATGACATTAGATATCGCGATGGGTGGCTCGACCAATACTATTTTGCATTTATTGGCAGCAGCTAACGAAGCAGAAGTCGATTTTAAAATGTCAGATATCGATCGCCTAAGTCGCGGTGTGCCTTGCCTTGCAAAAGTTGCGCCTGCCTCACAAAAATACCATATGGAAGATGTGCATCGTGCCGGCGGTGTCTTTGCATTATTGGCCGAGCTTGATCGTGCAGGATTACTGAAGACTGACGTGCCGACCATTCATAGTGCGACGATGAAAGAAGCTATCGATAAGTGGGATATTATGAATCCTGATAATTCTGAAGCGCGTGCACGATATATCGCCGCCCCTGGTGGCGTACGTACAACCGAAGCGTTCTCTCAGTCAAAAGAATGGTCAAATCTAGACGTTAACCGTGAGTCAGGCTGTATTCGTAGTGCTAAGCATGCCTATTCAGAAGATGGTGGCCTTGCAGTGTTGTATGGCAATATCGCTGAGCGTGGCTGCGTGGTCAAAACCGCAGGCGTCGATGAGAGCATCTTAACCTTTACCGGTCGCGCACGACTCTTTGAGTCACAAGATGATGCCGTCGCCGCCGTATTGGCTGACAACATCGTAGCAGGTGACGTCGTTATCATCCGCTATGAAGGACCAAAAGGCGGTCCTGGTATGCAAGAGATGCTGTATCCAACGACTTATCTTAAATCTAAAGGTCTAGGTAAAGAATGCGCCCTACTCACCGATGGCCGTTTTTCTGGTGGCACATCAGGTTTATCAATTGGTCATGCCAGCCCTGAAGCGGCTGAAGGCGGTGCGATTGGTCTGGTTGAAGAAGGCGATACTATTCATATCGACATTCCAAACCGCACCATCAATATGCAGGTCAGCGATGCAGATTTGGCCACTCGCCGCGAAGCCATGGAAGCTCGCGGTCGCGATGCTTGGAAGCCAGTAAGTCGTGAACGTCATGTCTCTCCTGCCCTACGTGCTTATGCTGCCATGACTACCAGCGCTGATACTGGCGCGGTACGTGATGTGAGTCAAGTCGAGCGTTAATTGCAGACAAACAATTTAATTTTTTAAATCAAGCCTGCGCTATGCAGGCTTTTTTTTCACCAAAAAACAACGCAGCTATCGTTTTGATAACGATTTTTTGCGGAACTAATTCTATTTTCCAGTCATGATAGATTTTTTCAGCCGCCTTATTAGCCGTGTTGGAAATCTTATAACTTTCTACTTTCACCGATAACTATCATTAACCTTCCATTGAAAGACGAAATAATGTTTTAGATGGTTCTATGGGCATACACAAACCTAATGATTGAAAATTATAATTTATTCTTATTGGTCTGCGGTATCGCTTTTTTATTTGGGGCATTGTTCCCAATTATGTTTAAGCGCCTACCCATATCTCTACCTATGCTTCAAGTAAGCTTTGGCATCATAGTCGGTTATTTATGGCTCTCATTGTCATTTCTGGATCCTATGGAGAATGGCGTCGTTATTGAGAAAATCACTGAGATTGTAGTGCTCGTATCGCTCGTTGGCGCTGGTATCAAGATTGATACGCCATTATCATGGCGCTTGTGGCGCCCTACTATACGTTTACTGCTGATTACTATGCCTATTGGTATTTTTGCAATGGCTTTTTTGGGCTATTATGCGTTTGGTCTAAGCATGGGTGCAGCGATTTTGTTGGGAGCAGTACTTGCGCCTACCGATCCCGTATTAGCGTCAAGCATTCAGGTAGGCCCGCCGAACACGGGCGGTGAAGATACGCCGCGCTTTACCTTAACGTCAGAAGCAGGTTTGAACGATGGACTGGCTTTTCCATTCGTTTATTTGGCAATTAAAATAGCAGAGGCGTTTAGCAAAGATAAACGCTTTACCAGCGAGATGCTGTGGTCATGGTTTACACATGACGTGTTATGGAAGATTGGTGCCGGTCTAGTAGTCGGTATTGTCGTTGGAAAAGTCTTGGCAAAACTGGTGTTTTCAAAACATACTCGTGAGACTACTATCTCTCAAGGCTATGTGGTCATTGCATTGACATTACTGGCTTATGGCTTAGCTGAGTATGTACACAGTTATGGCTTTATTGCTGTATTTGTTGCGGCATTTGCGTTTCGTCGCTCAGAGCATAAGCATAGCTATCATGAAAAATTACATGATTTTGCTGAGCAGTCAGAAGGTCTGTTAATGTCTTTAGTACTGGTAGCTTTTGGCATGTTAATTGGTCAAGGTTTGCAGTCAGGTGTTGAGTTGACATGGCGAGTCTATATCGTTAGCTTTACCTTTTTGCTATTGATACGTCCGATTGGCGGCATTGTTGCGTTATCAGGATTAAACCTACCCCGAACAGAAAAATATGCGATATCCGCCCTCGGTATTCGGGGTATTGGTACCCTGTATTATTTATCGTATGCGCTTAATCAGGGTTTTTTTGGTGAAGAAGACGCTCTAAAACTTTGGGTTGTATGCTCTATCGTTATCTTAGCGTCTATTTTTATGCATGGGTTAAGTGCTCCAAAATTATTACAGATGACATCAACTAAACCACATGCGTAAAATATATTTAAGCTATATTTTTATCAACTAGATTTAATATAGCCTCTGTTAGCGCAAACTGACGGATATCATTTAACATAGTCACATCAAAATTATGTACAAAGGCAAAAGACAGTTGTCGTGTAGGATCACACCATGCGACCGAACCGTTATAGCCCATGTGCCCAAAACCCGATTCAGTATCAGCGCAAACGCTAAATAATCGATGATATCCCAAGCGCCAATTCATATGCGCTGGCATTACCGCATCCATTCCCATGACTTGCGGAGTAGATAGCTGCTCGAATGTTGCCGCGTCGATTAAGGTCTGTCCTTGCCATGTACCGCCATTGGCTAGCATGGCATAGATAGTCGCTAATGCATTTGCTGAAGCCACACCGTTAGCCGCTGGAATGACTGCTTGCAGTGTCTGTCGATTATAGTAATCAATAGGTTGTTTGTTGGCAGGTATGAGTGCT
This sequence comes from Psychrobacter sp. ASPA161_9, assembly GCF_051970275.1. Lineage (NCBI taxonomy): Bacteria > Pseudomonadati > Pseudomonadota > Gammaproteobacteria > Moraxellales > Moraxellaceae > Psychrobacter > Psychrobacter sp. ASPA161_9. Next base: position 440,753 of record NZ_JBEFNI010000001.1, read on the forward strand.
GACTTATAATTTTTTAAATTTAGCTGGCTGGTATTGAGATACAAGCGATTAATCTGTGCCGTATCTAATGTAGGTAATTCATCTATATTTTTGTCATTATTACTCTCTACAACTGCATGAGGTGTTGCAGCATGCTGCTCCCAGCAACGATAGTTTGGTAGATTTGCATAAATACGCAATGTATTTTCAGAATCAGCTTTCAATACTGGCTTGTTCCGACGAGAACGAAGTTGAGGTTGTTCTGCCGTATGACCTTGATACGAGATGTTGAATTTTTTTACCAATCGGGCAACTCTATCTACTTTGTCGCCTGGAACGCCAAAATAGCAACTGTCTGCAATATCTAAGGGCTCAGTTAAATAATAGCACAGCGCCCCAGCTAGAGACATGTCAGTGACCGATTCTATTACGCCTCCTAACACCCAGCCATAAACTAAAGCACTGTAAGCACTACTATACAATGATGAGTCTTCAGGTAAGGTTGTGGGCATCGCAGCAATCTTATCTAGCATGGTATCCCAATCAAGCAAAACCTCGCTATCAGCATCAATACTGGTAATCGAAAACAAATTGGCTTGATGGGACATTAGCGTGCGTAGCGTGATATTTGCTTTACCATTAGAGGAAAATTCAGGCCAATAACTAGCAATCGGCTTATCATAATCCAGCAGCTGCTGCGAAACCAACACATGAACCAGTGTTGCCAATACTCCCTTACCTGTTGAAAAATTCAAAGATAAAGTTTCCGGCTGCCATGGTATGTTAGCCTGCGCCATACCAACATTTGCTTGCACAATACACCTGCCAGCTTGATAGACGACTAATGAGCCACCTGCTGGCGCATCATCTAATTGTAAATCTGTCAATAATTGTTGTAGGCGCTGTTGAAACTCACTATTGATCTGTTTATCAAGATTCTGATTGTTTTTTTTATTATTGACGATCATGGTTGTCCTGCTCCGTTCTTTTTAGAATCGCTAAAGGTTATAAAACTTTTTAGCATTGAATACTGATGATTCATATCATAAATACAAATATATTATTTGCTAATAAAAAAGGCCACCTATTGGTCGCCTTTTCGTTACTCAGTCATATTCTAACGCGGTACTAACAGACGCTTATAAACTTCGTCTTCCAGCTTCGTCAACCCATGACTGCGACCACGTTCCATAGCAGTATCCATCTTACGCCCACGTAGCCAACCTGCACGCAGAGCAATCGCTGCTCCTGCTCTGTTACCAGAACCACAGTGCATGGCTATTTTTTTACCATGATGCTGACGCAAAATATTGTCAAATGCCAATATTTTAAGCTGCTTTAAATCTGCAACACCGCTGATAGGCAGCTGCTCATAAAACATACCTGCCCGCTCAACCGCTGCTGATTCATCAAAGCTCAACTCGTCATCAGGCTGCAAATTAATAATTAGCTCAACCCCTGCATCTGCTAGAGCTTTCACTTTGGCTTCATCAAGTGCTCCGCAAACGATCGTCTGTTCATCAGGGCGAAAATAAGGCTCAAGTATTGTAGCGAGATTAATACCATTGTCAGCTATCGAAGCTTGATTATCATCTGCATCAGTAAGGGGTTGGGCATTTGAATTTAGAGTCATAGTCGTATATATGTTAGTTAGATATTAGGATTAAAGTTAAGCTTATACTGATTAATCTTCTGCGATTAATTTAACAACACCAGCAAGATGCGGCTTATCATTTTTGGCACTATATAACCCAAAATTACAGGTGTTATCACTGCTTTCAAGTTTTGCTACCGATTCAGCAATCAACTCGACCTCAGATGGCAAAAATATAGGGAGCTTGAATGATACCTCAGCAGTATACGCATCAGGTAATTCACCCATCATTGCTAAACACTTAGCCTTAGACCACATACCATGAGCGATTGCTTTAGGAAAACCAAAAGCACGTGCGGATAATGGATGTAAATGGATAAGATTAAAGTCCCCAGATATAAAGGCATAACGACGGCCAATATCTTCTGGCACTTCAAAGATAGCATGTGTGCCTTCTTCATCAATCATAGGCTTGACAGTCAACGGACGTGGTTTGCTTTTACTACTGGCGTTACTATCAGGCTTTTTACCACGAGCCAAATAGGTTGAAATCCCTTCCCAAATAACATTTTCTTGCGATTTAACAGTAGTGACAAAGTCGAACTGTTGACCTTGGGCATGATCGCGCAAGTTATCGAACGCCACGGACATAGCAACTGTCTCACGTTCGCCAATAGGACGATACTGCGTGACACTATTATCTACATGCACTAGCCCCAACATCGCAAAAGGAAATGGCTCTTTGACCATCATATTCATCTGTAGCGCTTGTGATAGCACCGAAAAGTAAGTAATCGGAATTTTACCATCATCAGCGAAACCGCAAATCTTACGGTAATCTTTTAAGTTACCCTGATCAATGTGCAGATCGTCCACATAGTAAGTCGCTTGTGGCAACTCATCTTTGCCGACTTTCGCATTATCACCGATAGGTAATAGGCTTTTGATAATATTGGCGTAAGTGGTATGCGCTTTTGGCAACGCATCATAGTGTTTATCTGACATAAATCTATCCTGATTGGGGCTTAAGCAAATTTTCTTAGCACATCCATTGGCTACTGAGTCGCCTATTTTGCAGCATCTTGCCCCAAAAATACAGGACAAAAAAGTTACTAAATAAACATATATAAAAGTAATGGTTAAACAACAAATCTTTCTGCTTATTTTATTTGTCTTGTGGTTTTATCATAAAAAAGCCACCCATAGGCAGCTTTATTACAATAAATCAGCAAATTTTTCGTAAGCACTTATTATAATTACAACAAATCAATAGTGATATCAATGATTTATAATCTGACTAACGTCACCATTGTTTTGATACAGTACGAAAATATTATGCACCGAGCAAGCTTTGACCACAGACACGTACCGTGTTGCCATTGAGACCAGCAGACGCAGGAGACGCTAGCCATGCGATGGTTTCAGCAACATCGACTGGTAGTCCACCTTGACTCATTGAGTTCATGCGACGACCAGCTTCACGAATCGCAAATGGAATGGCTTCAGTCATTTGAGTCTCGATAAAACCAGGAGCCACTGCATTGATCGTCATACCTTTGTCATTGGCTACTAGCTGTTTAGCAGTCGCATCGACCAATCCAATTACCCCAGCTTTAGAAGTAGCATAGTTGGTCTGACCAAGATTGCCTGCGATACCCGAGATTGAAGACACACAAACGATGCGCGCATCATCTTTTAATACATCATTTTCAAGTAAGTAACGATTAAGCTTGGCAATACTGGCAAGATTAATATTAATTACCATATCCCATTTTTGCTCATCCATTTTGGCAAGCGTTTTATCACGAGTCACGCCAGCATTGTGAATGATAGAATCCAGACCACCACGCTTTTCAGCAGCTTCTGCGATCTGTACGCCTGCCTCATCGCTAGTGATATCAACCATTAAAGTAGATCCGCTAATCTCGCTTGCAACTTTTTGTAAGTCGGCTTGTTGTTGCGGTACATCTAAACAGATAACATGCGCGCCTTCACGAGCCAGAACGCGAGCAATCGCTTCGCCGATACCACGGCTTGCGCCAGTGACTAGCATGGTTTTGCCGCCTAAAGGCTGCGTCCAGTCGACTTCAACTGCACTACCCTTGCCAACACGTACTACTTGTCCTGATACATAAGCTGAACGTGCTGAGGTAAAGAAGCGCAATGTTGAATCAAGATTGCTTTCTGAGCCTTCAGCGACATAGATTAGCTGCGCGGTAATACCACGTTTAAACTCTTTGCCGACAGACTTCACAAAGCCTTCAAGTGCACGTTGAGCTAGTGCTGTCTCTACATCAGTAATCTCTTCAGGTGGACGACCAACGATAATGACGCGACCTGACTTCTCTACGCGGCGTGCGACAAAATGAAAGAACTCGTATACTTGCTTTAGCTCATCTGCATTACTGATATTGCTAGCATCAAACAACAACACCTTAAACTTATCTTCGCTACCTGTATTGGCTTTTGCTTCAACATTGGCATCGGCAAGCGTATCTTTAATACTATCGCTGCTATTAACAAAGACTTCAGCATGCAGCTCAGACAAAATACGGGCAATAGATTCGCTAACGCGGTTATCATTGCCGGTAGCTGAACCTACCAATACACTACCTCGTACAAGGCGCTGACCACTCTCAAAACGATCGAGACTTACTGGTAGCGGTAAACCTAAATTTTTAGCGACTTTTTTACCAATAGAAGATTGAACAAAATCACCATAACGGTCTGACATAAAATACTCCTGTATTTGAAAATTTAAACAATCAATAACGAATAGAAAAAAGAATGTGTCTAATGAATGCGCTTGGTATAAATAAACATACCTATTATGAATACACTTATTATAAAGGCTCACTGCTATCATAATAATGAATAATTATTAGTCTTTAGTAAGTGAGCTTTAACCTGCCACAACTATACACGCCTAGGGTAAACAAGTCCAAAAGTCAACGATATAAACAAGGATTAACGAGCTTACTTACAAACGCAGCAGTTACTTTCTCTATATTTAAAAAACAAATGTATATGTTAAAATAAAATCTAGAAGTTATAGCTTAATTGAATACCGATAACAATATATTATCAAATAACTATCTAGGCAATACTAATAAGTAATACTGTTCAGTCTACATGTTCATTGTTTACTCAAACCTGAACACCTGTTACCTGACTTGCCAAAGGCATACAATAACATGGTAAAAATTACGACGATAAACCGCTAACATCTTATATATTGGTGATCTAACTTATTTATCACAATATTTTATTGCCTTATCATTTACTACATTCACTCGTTTTAAGGATAATTCCATGAGTAACAAAAAAAATAGCCCTGTTATCGAAAGTACTGTCGTTAAGGGCAACGGCACAGCAACTGATAATACCCAAAAAAACACTCAAACCAAAAATAATGACCAAGATAGTAATGCTCATTATGATTCAATTGCTGAGCTTAAAAAAGCAACTGCTATCGTTGATGCCGATGGCAACCCAGTCGATGACGACTCTAAAAACGCTCAGAATGACGCGCAAGCTCAGAAAAAAGCGAAAATCAAAGAAGATTTAATTGACGAATCTAATATGAGCGAGTCAGAAGATCTTAATGTGTTTGATACTACAGCTGAATCTAATACAGCGGAAAAGTCGACTAAGAGCAGCAAAAAAGACAGCAGTCAAGATGACAAGAAAGCTGATGAAGCAGCGGCTAAGGCTAAAAAACCAAGCGCAGCGCCCAAAAAGAGCAGTGCTACTACATTAAGCTCAGGCCAGCATCGCGTTGCTATCTTAGGTGGTAACCGTATTCCATTCGCACGCTCAAACGGTCCTTATGCGGATGCTAGCAATATTGATATGTTGACTGCCGCCCTTAATGGCCTAATCGAACGCTACAACTTGCAAGATGAGCGTATGGGCGAAGTGGTTGCTGGCGCAGTATTAAAGCTTAGCCGCGATTTAAACCTGACCCGTGAAGCAGCATTAAATACTGCCTTAGACCCGCACACACCTACTTATGATGTCTCTCAAGCTTGCGGTACTGGCTTACAGTCTACTTTTGCTGCTGCAAACAAAATTGCCTTAGGCGTGATCGACTCAGCTATTACTGGTGGTGTCGATACGACTTCAGACGCCCCTCTCGCCGTTGGTGATGGCCTTCGCAAAGTGATTTTAAAGTTAGGTGCTGCGAAAAATAACAAGCAACGCTTGCAAGCATTAATGGGTTTAAATCCAAAAGACTTAATCGAATCACCACAAAACGGCGAGCCGCGCACTGGTCTATCTATGGGTGATCATCAAGCAATCACTGCTCTTGAGTGGAATATCAGCCGTGAAGCACAAGATGAATTGGCTTTTAATAGTCATAAAAACTTGGCGCGCGCCTATGATGAAGGCTTCTTTGATGACCTCATCACTCCATATAAAGGTTTGACTCGCGACAACAATCTGCGCCCAGATTCTACTCTTGAAAAAATGGGTAAGCTTAAGCCAGCATTTGGCAAAAAGAACGCTAATCCAACCATGACTGCCGCTAATTCTACCCCATTAACTGATGGTGCCTCTTGTGTACTATTAGCAAATGATGAATGGGCAGAAGCACGTGGACTTAAGCCATTAGCGTACATCGTTCATCAGGAAACTGCCGCTGTTGATTTCATTGGTAAATCTGGCAACAAAGAAGGTCTGTTAATGGCGCCAGCCTATGCGGTACCACGTATGCTTGAGCGTGCTGGTCTTACTCTACAAGACTTTGACTTTTACGAGATTCATGAAGCATTTGCCTCACAAGTGCTTTCAACCCTTGCTGCTTGGGAAGATGAGACATTCTGCCAAGAGCGCCTAGGCCTTGATGCGCCATTAGGCTCTATTGACCGTAGTAAGTTGAACGTTAATGGCTCATCACTTGCCGCTGGACACCCATTTGCCGCAACTGGTGGACGTATTTTAGCGACAGCAGCTAAATTGCTAGATCAAAAAGGTTCAGGTCGCGTGCTTATCTCTATCTGCGCAGCTGGTGGCCAAGGTGTGACTTGTATCTTAGAAAAATAAGTTATAGATTAAGTTGTCCTAGCTACATTAATAGGTTAACCGTTAATTAGCGATAAACACCCTTTAATTTTTTGATTAGAGGGTGTTTTTTTGTCCATTTTTTATTAGTTATTAACTGTCATTATTATGCTAAAAATTGGATGTAATAAGGCTTTAAAGCGTTTAACCTATTAATGAAACGGTATATTAATATGATAAAGTAGAGGCTTAGAAGAACTAAAAATTAATGTGAATGACCATACATAAATGAAAAGGAGTTTGGCATGGCAAAGATACCTTCGGCAATTGATCCAAAATCCTTAACACTGCAAGAACATCATGAACTAACTAAGCCTGAACAAGGAAACTTCATTGGACGCATGGATAAAGAAGTCTTCAATGATGAGCTACGCCGCAAGATGCATCAAGACTTAATCGATGCTTATGATGAAGAGCTTGAAAACGAAATAGACGATTATGTACGTGATTTTCGTTTTGATGGGCTTGAGATGACGGAGCAAGAGAAGCTTGATCGTCGTACCTACTTTCAAGAACTGGTGCGCCTGCAGCGTGAGCTAATTAAACTACAAGATTGGGTAGTCGATCGCGGTGAGCGCATTGTAGTTATATTTGAAGGGCGCGACTCAGCAGGCAAAGGCGGTGCGATCAAACGCATCACTCAACGTCTCAATCCACGCGTTTGTAGAGTGGCTGCTCTGCCCGCACCAACTGAGCGCGAACAGTCACAATGGTACTTTCAGCGCTATGTGGCACACTTGCCAGCGGCTGGTGAGATTGTATTATTTGATCGAAGTTGGTACAACCGTGTCGGTGTCGAGCGTGTGATGGGATTTTGTACCGATGCGCAATACGAGGAGTTTTTTCAATCCGTCCCAGAGTTTGAGCGTATGTTAGTACGTTCCGGTATTAGGTTAGTTAAATATTGGTTTTCTATCACTGATGACGAACAGCACTCGCGCTTTATGAGCCGGATTCATGACCCGCTTAAACAATGGAAGCTATCGCCAATGGACTTGCAGTCAAGGCGTCGCTGGGAAGACTACACCAAAGCCAAAGAGACTATGTTTGAGCGCACTCATATCCCAGAAGCGCCTTGGTGGGTAGTTGAAGGTAATAATAAAAAGCGTGCGCGCCTCAATTGTATCGCTCATCTGCTTGAGCAGATACCGTATAAAGAAGTACCGCGTGAAGAAGTAGAATTACCTGAGCGTAAGCGCGACGATGAGTATTATCGTGAACCTATTCCAGACGATATGTACGTGCCGCCACGTTACTAGATTATTAGAATATAGCAGCTACTAAACCAATAATAAGTTTACATGGTATAAGTCGCTTGCTGGCTATCAATTTTACCTGCTAGCAAGCGCTCTACTTCATGTTTTATTTTTTGACAAGCCGCATCGGTACCAATCTGCACTGCGAAGCCTGCAGGACGATTAGCTTGGGCTTTATGATTAATCCAAACCACTTTACCATTCATCGGTAAGCGTTCGCTAGAATTAGGTAAAGTAATCGCAATAAAGACCTCGTCACCCATTTCCTGTACACGACTGGTAGGCACGAACAGTGCGCCATTATCTACGAAAGATAAATAGCTAGCATATAACTTTTCGACATCTTCAATATGACAGGTAATAATACCGCCACGTCCTGGCATTGCCATAATCAAATCCTTAGTTCAAATATACGGTTAGATAGCGGTTGGTGGTCTTTATATTTTTAATATAGTTTGTCTACAAGCTGATGCAAGATTTAGCTTAAAGATATGCTAAATCTTGCATCAGCTTATCATAGGCGAATTTTTCTTGCACATTCTGTTGCAGCGCCGTTTTTGTTTGCTGCAATTGGCTTACCAATGCTTCTAATGCGCTATCTGTCGGCTGATATTTTTCTAAAGCCGCTGATAAAGCAATATCTTTTTGGCTACTATCAAGACCGAGACAGACGCGCCGGATATCGATTAGCATCAGCTCAGTGAGCTTGAGAAAATCTGGAAGACTAAGCTCAGCTTGCCAATAGTCGCTGGCCGCTGTACTGCTACGCTTGCCGCTACGTAGAGCCTGCCACGTAGTCAACCATAATGAGCGCTTGCTATACCATGCAGCCTTTGCCAAATCTATTGCGGCAAGCGGCGCACCGTTTGCTAATTGTAGTAATTGCGCAATTTGTATCGGACTCACCACTTCACGATTAATCGTACTGCCAAGCTCATGTGCAACATAGTCATTTGCCATAGAGGACACAATAGTTTGTAGCGGTAACTGCTGCACACGACTTTTAATCGTTGGCAACAGCTTTGCTGGCATGTCACTAATCAAAAATAAATGGACTTGTGCTTGCGGCTCCTCTAGCGTTTTTAAGAGCGCATTAGCCGCTGCAATGGTCATTTTTTCAGCATGATCTAATACGCAAATACGCATCCCCTGCCCACCTTGATAGATGAATGGTTGTAATGCGCGGATATCATCCACTTTTATTGTCAGCGCAGCATTGCTGGTTGCTTTTGCAAATTTAGTATCAGCTTTCGTCTTTTTAGCGGTACTACTTGAGGCCTCATTAATCTCTCGACTCTCGGCACTGACAGGCATGCTAGTAATAGGCAATACTTGTAAGCTTGGATGCGTACCAGATCTAAGCCACTGGCAACTCTGACAACCACCACATGCGCCAAGCGGATGCTGATCGTGCTCACGGCACAACAGCCAAGCAACCAAACGCCAAACGAAGGCACGCTTGCCCATCCCTTGCATACCAGCAGCGAGTAATGCATGCGGCAGATTGTGTGGCGGTGATAGCACACGACTAGTGAGCTGCGTCCACAGCGCTTGCTGCCATGGTAATAGCGGCGCAAAGTAAATACTGTCTGTCATATGATTCACGCTTATTGCCTACTGTTTTTTAGAATTTATTGAGCTTAACACTTATCTTGTAGGTAACTTTTAAACGTTAACCTTTAAATGCTAACTTTTAAACTATTGCTTAGGCTATTTATCATATATCACTTTTAAATTCGTTAAGGCTCATAGCGTTTAAGCGATCCAAATCTTCTTGCGTATCCACGCCAGCAGGTAGCTGAACTTCTGCTGCTGCGATGGCAATATTGCCACCGTTTTCTAAGACGCGCAGTTGTTCTAAGCTCTCAAGCGTTTCGAGCGGTGTTTGTGGCCAATGGACGAATTGCTGTAGTAAGCTTACCCGATAAGCATACAGTCCTAAATGTCGGTAAGCATCTTTTGGTGCAAGTAGTTCAGTTGTGTCTAGATTACCAGCTTCTACTGCTAGCGCCACATCACGATCACAAGGAATCGGCGCACGACTAAAATATAGCGCGCGCTGTCTATCATTAACCGTTGCACTCACGACCTTGACTACTGATGGTCTTGTAAAGGTATGATAGTCTTCAATAGGTTCGTATAAAGTTGCCATAACGCTATCGCTATCTTGTACTAACAAATTTTTAACTTGTTCTAATAACAGCGGTGGTACCAGCGGCTCATCGCCTTGCATATTGATAATAATATCATGCTCTTCCCAACCCTTAATCGCTGCAACTTCAGCTAAGCGATCTGTCCCTGATGCGTGATCAGCGCTGGTCATCACTACCTCATACCCTGCATCTAGACAAACCTTGGCAATGCGTTCATCATCGGTAGCGATACACATATCATCAGCGAAGTGCGCCGCCTGAGCCTTTTTAGCGACCCAAAGTATCATAGGTTTACCATGAATGTTTAATAATGGTTTACCTGGCAGACGAGTGCTTTTAAAGCGTGCAGGGATAACAATATGAGTTTTGGCAGGCACAGGTGTAGTCGACATAGATGATTCCTATAACAGGCAATATATAAGCTTAAAAGCGAGATTGAATAATAGCTGAAAAAATGAGGTTTATTTTACTTATCTCTAAAACCTGACGTAGGCATATCAATACCAAATGCTGTTAATTGCTGCTGTAACGTTTGATAGCAAGCATTAGAGAGTTCTGCGGTTACGGGTAGTACCCATAGTCTATTCACTAAGGCTTTAATATCATCATTAATTAATTCATCAGGTTTTATAGAATTAATTTTGTTGAGTTCTGCTAATAGTAACGTACGGATTTTTACAGCATCTTTAGTCGTCACAATAATAGGATGCTCGGTATATTGCAGTAACTCGACCAGACTAAAGTCATAATGATCAGGATAAGGATGTTCTATCACATCAAAACCAAGCGTCCTGAGCGTTGCAAAAAAACGCTGCGGATAGCCGATTCCACTAACTGCATGCACGCTACCCTGCATTGGCACTACCGCATCTGATGAAGAGGTAAGTATGTCTAAATCATGTATGTTATCGTCAGATAATAAAGGATATAAGCTACTTGGCTGTAACTGCATGGTCAAACGCTGAGCTAGATTTTCATTATTATTAAAAGCGGATACTACCTCTGGTTTTTTATGATAAATAACGGTTGCATCTGTTAATCGTGCCATCGGCTCACGTAAAAAACCTGTTGGTAGGAGCTGCTGATTACCAAATCCGCGCGCTACATCGACCACAATCCATTCGATATCACGTTGTAGAGCATAATGCTGCAAACCATCGTCAGCAATGATAAGTTGTAAATCAGAATGCGCGTTTAGCAAAGTCGTAATCGCTTGTTCGCGGTTCGGACATACTGCCATCGGTGCGGCCGTCACATTGACAATTAAACAAGGCTCATCGCCTACTGTACTTGGCAAACTATCTTTGGTTACCAATGCTGGCATCTGGCTACTATCACCGCCATAACCGCGACTTATAACACCAACCTTTATACCCTGTTGCTGCAAATAACTAACGAGAGTTATAATCAACGGCGTTTTGCCACTACCACCAACCGTAATATTACCTATGACCATAATGGGTACAGGCGCACGATAACTTGCAAATAGCCCTGCTTTATAAGCCTGACGACGCAATAAAGTAAGCAAACCATATAGCCAGCTGATAGGCAGTAATAACCATAACCAAGCTGCTTTTCGTTGCCAAGCACGAGTAATCGCGGTCTCAATACTCATTATTTAGCATCCATCCAATTTTGCCAATGATTTGTTGCTTAATATAGTGCGTTGTTGAATAGTATAAAAGTAAAAGACTTGATGATATTAACATCGAAGCCTTTTAAACAGAAACTCAAAGCTCATCTCGCCTTCATGATTCAAAATCGCGCGCATACATTTGGGCATAATGGCCTTGCTTTTGCATGAGCTCAGTATGAGTACCAATCTCAACGATTTGCCCACCATCTAGGACTGCAATGCGGTCAGCAGATTCAATCGTCGTCAAGCGATGCGCAATGACTAAGGTGGTACGGTCTTTCATTACATTGTCGAGTGCTTGCTGAATATAATACTCTGACTCATTATCAAGAGCACTGGTCGCTTCATCCAATATCAAAATCGGTGCGTCTTTTAATAGTGCGCGTGCTATCGATAAACGCTGACGTTGACCACCAGATAACTGTAAGCCTTCTGCCCCAATCTGACTTTGATAGCCTTGTGGCATTTTCATAATAAAATCATGAGCAAAGGCATCTTTAGCAGCAGCTTCGACCTCAGCTTGTGACTTGCCTGCCAAACTACCATAGGCAATATTATTAAAGACCGTAGTGTTAAACAGCACGACTTGTTGATTAACCATCGCAATCTGTGCGCGTAGACTCTCTAAAGTAATATCTTCGATGGGCATACCATCCATCGTAATTTGCCCTGAGGTCGTGGTTAAGGTACGCGTTAACAGATTAACCAGTGATGACTTACCAGCGCCACTACGCCCAACTAAGGCTACTGTCTCGCCTGCACGTACATCTAAGCTAAAGTCATGTAACGCCACAGTTGAATCGGGATAGACCAAGCTAACCTTATCCAATTGAATCTCACCTGACAACGATGGGCTGAGCGTACCAGTATCCTTCTCTTCAGGCTCATCAAGCAATGCAAATATAGACTCACCCGCCGCAATACCTTTTTGCAGTTTTTGATTGATATCGGTTAATGAGCGCACAGGTTTACTGAGTAGCCCTGCTGCTGCAATATAGGAGATAAACTCACCTGCCGAGATATTGTCGATCACCGATGGACGTAAAGCGAGCCATACTACCACTGACATCGCCATTGCCATCAATAACTGTACAGCGGGTGTATTAATACTATTGGTAACTACCACTTTCATACCTTGGCGCAAGTTCTTTTTTGAAGTAGCGTTAAAGCGCTGAGCTTCATAAGCTTGGCCGCCGTAATTTTTGACCACTTGGTAGCCGCCGATTACCTCATTGGTAATATGGCTGACATCGCCCATGGTTTCTTGAATACCTTTGGATAGCTTTAAATAACGCTTAGAGGCAAAACGAATCAGCCACAAGATCGGTGGCAGTACTAAAAACAAAATCAAGGTTAAACGCCAGTTGCTATAAAGTAAAAAACCAAGCAAAGCGACAACTGTTAAGCCATCACGCAACAAGGTCTTCATGGAATCGGTACTAGCAGCCGTCACTTGCTCTACATCGAAAATCAGCTTGGATGAGATAGTTCCAGCAGGATTGGCTAAATAGAACGAGCTTGGTAGACGTAACAGCTTGTTAAATACCTGCACTCTCAACTCATACACCAAATTTCGTGAGACTAAAGCAGAGTAATAGTTACCCAAAAAGCTACCAACACCGCGTATAAAGAACAACGCGATAATCAAGACTGGAAACAGGTTTTGTTTCGCTTGATCATTTTGATTAATAGCGTCGGTGATATATTGTAATAATTTGGCAATCCAGATCTCTGTTGCTGCATTAATAGCAAACCCTACTACTGTTAGCAGTAGCGCCCACCAATAAGGCTTCAAATAGCTCAAAAGACGCAATAGCGTCTTACTCTTAGGCGGACTTGACGGTGGCACAAGCTTAGTGTTAATAGGAGTTTGAGTTGTATCAGATTGGCTCATAAAAGCCTCAGGTCAAGTATTAATAGATGAATTTATTAAACAGGCAGCGCCACTGCATAAAGAAGAGGTATAACGGCGAGATAGAACCCAGTAGTTAGCTTAACTGTCTACTACCTAGTGCGGTAGTGCTTGTCCGAGTGGCATTACAGTGCTGATATTTAAATTTAAAAAGCCCAGTTTGCCAGCGATGTCCATTACCTGTACCACAGATTGATGGGTAGCATTAGCATCAGCAGCAATTACAAATAGGATGTCACGCTCACTGCCCGCTTCTTGCTGTAGCATGTTGGTCAGCTCAGCCTCACTGTTGTTAGCAAGGCTAATACCATTAACCATGTAACTGCCATCTTCTTGTACTGCCACCTCAATACTGTTCTTCTGCTCGACAAGTGCAACGCCTTCCGCTTCAGGCAAAACAATATTTAAACGGCTAAAATGATTAAATGACGTCGCTAATAGCAAAAACACAATCAAAAACAGTAAGCAATCAATCATTGGCGTTAAATTGATTTCTAGCGGTTCAACGGTAGGCTTTCTAAAACGCATAGCTATTTCTCTGATGGCCTAAGGCTGGAAGATAAAAATATTAGGTTTCTCTATGCAGGTTGATGCTTGGTTTCAGAGTCAAACCCTAACGTATCACTCAACTGCTCATCACTTGTCTCTGCGCTTTGCACTGTCGTAGTAGGCAAATTAGTCAGTGGTAGATGAGCATCTGCTAGTAGCTGATAATCGTAAAGCTCTTGAATCATAAGCCCAGCTTCAGTCTCAAATCTGGCATTAACATCTACAACTCGGCGCTGAAAATAACGGTAAGCTACTAGTGCTGGTATCGCAACAACCATACCTGCGGCAGTTGTAATCAATGCTTGCGAGACTCCTGCGGCAAGCAAGGTAGGATCTTGCATTGCACCATCTGTAATGGCTAAAAATGAAGATATAATGCCCAATACAGTACCTAATAGGCCAAGTAGTGGGGCAATTGCTCCTATCGTACCTAGCATATTGATATTTTTTTCCAATTGATGGATCTGTACGCTCGCTCTATTTTGCATATGCATAGTCATAGAGTCTAGACCATACTGACGATACATCAATCCCGTCGCTAAGATGTCACCTAATGGCGTTTTCTCTTTGACATTCATCAACTGGGTACGACCGATGTCACCGTTTTCACGTAGGCGGGTTATGAGCTGTTCACGTAGTCTACCAGGTACGATTTTGTTAAACTGTAGCGTACTACTGCGCTCAATAATAATGATAAGCGCGACTATCGAACATACGACGATTGGCATCATTAACCAACCACCTGCTTTTACCAATTCCCACATAATGACTCTCTTGTGTATCGTTTAAAATGCTCAAAATATTGCAACTATTACATAATGAAAGCCATGTATAATATATCGCGTACAATAGCAAAAGTCTTTTAGACTTAATAAGTATGTTATTTAAGTACGTTGGTCTAATGAGTGTATTAACGTTGCGCTTCTAGATGTTTTATTAACGCTGATAACTCATCTTGGTTGTGAAAAAATATCTCCACACTACCCTGACCATCTTTTTTATGTTTAAGCTTTACTTCTGCTCCCAACATATCTGTCAGGCGCTGTGTTAAACGTTCAGCATCATGAGACTGTGATTGTTCAGTACGATCAGCTTTAGGTGCAGGATTTAAGATTGACTTAACCAGCTTCTCAGCCTCCCGTACAGTCATCCCCCCATCAATTATTTTCTGTGCAATGATAGGCTGCTGTTCAGAAGATAAGGCAAGCAGTGTACGCGCATGACCCATATCTAAAGCACTGTTCGCTAAATGGTCTTTTACCGTATCGTGCAGCTGATTGAGACGCAGTAAGTTCGAAACTGTCGTTCGTGCTTTACCGACTACATCTGCAATCATTGCATGACTCATGCCAAATTCAGTATGAAAGCGCTGCAATGCCGCAGCTTGCTCAATCACTGACAAATCTTCGCGTTGAATATTTTCAATCAGCGCTAATGCAATAGCTAGTTCGTCCGATAATGCGCGTTCAATTGCTGGAATAACCGACTTACCTGCCATTTTTGCGGCACGCCAGCGTCGCTCACCAGCGATAATTTCATGAGTGACATCTGCTGTACTTTTATCTTCGTTTGCCAATAGTGGCCGAATAACAATAGGCTGCATGATTCCATGCTGCTCAATAGAAGATGCTAGCTCTGCTAGTGCTGTTTCGCTCATATCGCGGCGCGGTTGATATTTACCAGCTTGCAATTGTGTCACCGCGATTTGCACCAAACTTATCTGATCTTCAGAAGTATTACTATCGATACTCTCATTAGCTGTTCTAGTACTATTTTTAGCATGGTGGCGGATTTTTGTGCTGTTGCGGATAGTACGTGGTGCACGACTACTTGCACCAGTAACGGCTTTTGCACTGGTTTTCGCAGGATCATTATTGACCTGTGTAGCAGATAAGTCTGGTATTTGAGCAATAGACTTAGCATCAACCGTTGCGTCGATATCACGCACAACGGTATCGTCTTGCAAAGCAGAGGCGGTAATTTGCTTTTCTTTTTTGATTGATCCTAATAAGGCATCTAAACCTCGATTGGAAGCCAATCCTCGTTTTTTCGCCATGATTACCTATCCTCTAACGCTAAAATAAAAGCCAAATGGTTGTTAATAAGTACTTACTGATAAATATGGTATCTAATGCTTTATTGGCTAGCTAGTGTCTATTCACTTGCTAGCTTTTACGACAGTGACTGGCGTCTGTTAGCAGCTCTGTTTGATAACTTCAGCTGCTAATTTTTGATACGCGCGCGCACCTTTTGACCACCTCTCATACGCAATTACTGGTAGACCGTGCGCGGGCGCTTCTGCCAAGCGAATGTTTCTTGGAATGTGGGTTTTATACATAATATCGCCAAAGTGAGCCTCAAGTTCAGCGGATACATCGCGGGCTAGCGTGTTACGTGCATCGAACAATGTTCTTACCACACCACGAATATACAGCTTAGGATTAAGCTCAGTTAAGCGCTCAATTGTCTGTGATAAATCGGCTAGACCTTCCAATGCATAATATTCACACTGCATAGGAATAATGACGCTATCAGTTGCCACCAAAGCATTGATCGTTAGTAAGTTTAAACTGGGTGCACAATCCATAACGATATAGTCGTAATGCCCCTCTTTGGAGCTAACTTGCGCATCGACTAAATGAGTCATTGCTTTCTTTAATAGCTCATGACTATTGGTTTGACCCATTAAGGTAACGTCCATACCTGCCAGCTCACGATTGGCTCCGATAACATCGAAACCTGCCGGGCTCATAACAGTAGCATCCTGCAGTGAAACGCCATCAAGTAACACATCTGCTATTGTCAGCTCTAAATCGTTTTTATCTAGACCAGTGCCACTAGTAGCATTACCTTGTGGGTCTAAGTCAATCAACAGTACGCGTTTACGCTTTGCAGCTAAGCTAGCAGTCAAATTTACTGCCGTCGTCGTTTTTCCAACGCCGCCTTTTTGATTCGCAATTGCTATGATTTCCATACACTTACTCAATTTGATTAGGGTCTATTACTGATTTCCACTCTGACAGTCTTTAACTCTAAATTTTTATTATCATGTTTCACAAAAAATCTGATAGTCATTTTAATATGTTCTAAATGCATAACGAATGAAAACCTTGCAAACACCAGACTAATTACTTCATGCACTACTTCTAGTTTTAGTCCAACTAGCTACGTTAGTTGTTTCATAGCTACTGAGGTGCTCATAGCTTAGACATTTTTAGAAGATAATTCAATCAAATGACGACTATCATATAAACGTGGCACTTTAAGCTCAATGGTTTTAATTTGCCATTCCTGATTTAGCGCCTGTAGCTCATCATCGGTTGGCGCTTTGCCTTTCATCGCACATAATTGCCCCCCCTTTGCCAAACGTGGCTCTGCAACTTCGACAAAGTCTATAAGGCTTGCGAACGCTCTAGAGGTGACCACTTCATAGCTAGTCTCATGCGCTTCGATACGCGAAGCAATCGGTTGCACATTGCTCAAACCAAGCTCACTACTAATTTGCTTAATAAAGCGAATTTTTTTCTGATTACTATCAAGTGCGGTACATTGGCGCTCAGGCTGACAAATCGCGATAATAACAGCAGGCAACCCTGCTCCCGTACCAATATCTAGCAGTGACCCTGACGGCAAATGCGGTATAATAGCCAAACAATCGATGACATGTTTGACCAAAGCCTCTACCGGATCAGTAATGGCGGTCAGATTATACGCTTTATTCCATAATAAAAGCTGGTCTAAGTATAATAATAACGTGCGCTGCTGCATGCCACTTAGTGATAAACCGAGCTCTTGCGTTGCTTGTACTAATATATTCGCAAGCGTTGGCAACTGCGACCCAAGCTTTGTAAAGCCAGTCGGATCAACATTGATATTATCCGTGCTAGTAGAAGGTGAAGCGATTTTAGCAGAAGCTGACATACGACGAATTATCCAGTTTTGGCATGTGAACCTTTTATTTTATCATGCAGGCTGCATATTGAATAGTTGCAGATTGCGCTAATGTCCGTCATCTTATACTATCTGCGCTAGCATTGAGGTTTTATTCTTCCTTTCTACCATTAAATATGGCTTTGGATATAAGCGCAGTTTTATCATTGTTGGTTTAAAGATTCATATCTACATGATACAAAATTGCGTTTAATGACTGATTATAAATGTTAAGACATCTTGTAAGATGTATCTATTAAATTCTTTACTTTCTTCAACTTCTATAAGATGACTTACCATACGCCTATGACCGAACAGCCCATTGCTCCTAACATGCAAACTTCAGAAGATACCGACTTAATGATTGCGACTACTATTGTGACAGACAAGGTATCAGTAAAAACAGATACTGCAGAAGACAAACAGGATATCTCATCACCCCATCCGATATTCGAAGCGGTTAATGAGCGCTGTCTTATTACCGTTAAACAGCTAAAGCGTTATAGTGCTGCTAGTATCTTGCCTACTGATACACGTACTGCACCAGATTTAGATATTGGCTTTGGACAGCAGCGTGCGCTCAAAGCCTTGCACATTGCACTTGATATCAAAGCTAGCGGCTATCATGTCTTTGCGGCTGGTGAAAACGGGCTTGGTAAACGTACAGTTATTAGTCGACTATTACAGCGTATTGCTATGGATGCGCCGACGCCGGATGATTGGGTCTATGTGCATAATTTTACTGATCCTCGTACGCCTTTAGCAATGCACTTGCCTGCTGGACAAGCGGTAGTGTTACAGCAGCAAATCAATGATTTATGGTTACAGGCAAAAAAACGTTTGAGCCAACGTTTTCGTAGTGATCAGTATCAAAGCAAAATCGAAGCGATCAAAAACGATACTCATCAAAAAGAAAGCCTTGCTTATGATGCCCTAAACGCTGAAGGTAAACAGTATGATTTGGCGCTGACGTTTCGCTCGTTCGATAATAAAGCGATGTTTGTACATCCAAGCCAACTGCCAGTAGATGAAAATAATAAAACAACATTTGCCACTTCTATATCTGCGTCCACTAATATACCTGAAAATAATGAGGCCATAGATGGGGCTACAATAAATCATGATTCAATAGAAAACAGCCCTGACACTACCAATCTAACAGACATTAACACGCAAAGTGACTATGAGTCTGAGCTGAGTAATTTTACGCAAAAAAACCACATGCAAAAGCGACTTAGTCAACTGACCATTGCCTTAGAACAACTAGAAGATGAGGCCAATGACGCCATAGAAGATCTACATCGCAATATTGCCCGCCGAGCCCTACAACCTTTATTTACACTTATACGTGAGCAGTTTGACGAACTCCCAGCTATCGTTACTTATCTTGATGCGATATTTGCTGACATGGTTACCCATGTAGAGCGTATCGTTAATGGTGATGATGAAGAGTTTGTCACTGCCGTGCTAGCAACAACCCCTAGCCGATATGCAGTCAATGTCATGGTCAGTCATGAGCCTGAAAGTGGCGCACCGGTCATATTTGAAGACCTACCTACTCACCTTAATTTGTTAGGACATGTCGAGCAAATTACTCAGTTAGGTACCGTGACAACTGATGTCAGTATGATACGTGCCGGCGCACTACACCGAGCAAATGGCGGCTATCTATTGTTAGAAGCCAGCCATGTACTTGAGCACCCTTACGCTTGGCAAGGTCTAAAACGTGCCCTACAATCACGTAAAATTAAGCTATCTAGCCTTGAGCAAATGTTGACGTTAACGGGCAGCTTGTCATTAGCGCCTGCTCCGATTGACCTTGATATTAAGGTGGTTTTGCTCGGAGAAGCAGATTTATATTATGAGCTATTAGAGTTAGAACCAGAGTTTGATGCGGTGTTCAAAGTTCGTGCCGACTTCCATGATGATGTTACTCGCACACCTGATCATGAGCTGGCCCTCGTTGCCAAAATGGCAGATATTATCGATTATGCAGACCTTTATCCTTTTGATAATAGTGCGCAAGCGGCACTTCTTGAACATCTAAGCTTACAGGCTGAAGACCAAGATCGTTTAAGCCTACACAGTGACCGCCTTATTAAGCTTTTGCATGAATCCAATCGCCACGCACGTCTTAGTGAAAACGATATTGTCGATGCCAGTCATGTTGCTCAAGCTATCAGTGATATGGATGAACGTTCAGGCTACTTGCGCGATTTATATTGGGATGAGCTCAAAAATGGTCAACAGCTGATCAATACTCAAGGTGAGGCCGTCGGACAGGTCAACGCCTTGACTGTCGTCAGCTATGCTGATAGTGAATTTGGCATGCCAGCACGTCTTACTGCTGTGATTCAGCCTAATATTGGTGCTGGTGAGATTCTCGATATTGAACGTGATGTCGATTTGGGCGGCAGTTTACATGCGAAAGGCATGTTAATTATGACCAGCTACTTGCGTGCTCTATTTAGCCAACATCATGCACTGAATTTTAGTGCCTCTCTAGCCTTTGAACAAAGCTATGCTCATATTGATGGCGATAGCGCGACAGTTAGTGAAGCTTGTGCGCTCCTCTCGGCCTTAGCCAACGCGCCTATTAATCAGTCCTTCGCTATCACTGGCTCAATGAATCAGCTGGGAGAAGTACAAGCAGTCGGTGGTATTAACGCTAAGATTGCTGGTTTCTTCGATGCTTGTCGCGAGCAAGGTATGACGGAGCAACAAGGCGTCGTTATCCCAATGGCCAACGTCAAACAGTTAATGCTGCGTGACGACATTATCGCAGCAGTCGAAGCAAGTAGCTTTCATATTTATGGTGTGAGCACGATTAATGAGGCCTTGACACTGATGACAGGCCTACCCATTGATACGATGAATAAAAAAGGTCGTTATCGTAAGGACACTCTATTTGGCAAAGTCTTGCAGCGTTTGATGTTGTGGGATGAAAATCAAGATACAGATGATGTTATTGACGATAAGAAGTCAAAAAAGAAAGCCAAAAAGAAGCGAAAAGCCAAACGTCAAAAAAAAGATGATAAGAAGAAAGATCAGTATAAAAAAGACAATAGCAAAGAAAGCATAATTCGTGATGGAATTGAACAGTAGTGATTGGGATTCAATATCGTTCTTCTAAAGAACCCTCTTTGCTCATATTTTCAGATAAAACTTTTAGAAAATTGCCAGATGATTGAACCCTAAAAGCTGCATCTAAACTTCCTAGACGCTACGGCTATTTTCTGCGATGATAAATGTCTTCGATGCTGAGCAAGCAAGATATGCTTTAATATGATACTGTTTTTAGTATGACACCCTGTAATCGATAATATCGATTCAACATTATGACAGACTCTATATAGGTTATCTCTTAATGACTGTGCAAAACGCTAACGCAACAGACGGATCTACCTCCAATGCTCAGGATATACAGGAAGATAAGCCTTCCGTATCATCTACTGAGGAGGCTGACAATGTGGCTGCCGATACAGCAGCTAGCCGTCATGGGGCAGCGACTACTGCGCGTCAATGGCAAGTACTCTCACAGCTTCAGCGTAACCGTTGGGTTGGTACGACGCATATCTATGAACAGCTTAAGCTTGCAGGATTTGATATTAGCTTACGTACGGTACAAAGAGACTTAAATGCTTTGGCTAAACGCTTCCCAATTGAGAAAAATAATGCCAACCCGCAAGGCTGGCGCTGGAAAGATGACGCGCCACTACAAAGCCTGCCACATATGAATCTATCGCAAGCGGTCGCCTTTAATATGGTCGAGGCCAATCTCACTCAGCTACTTCCTCCTGCTATTTTAGATGAGTTATTTCCATGGTTTGACTTGGCACGGCGACAGCTTAAAAATAGTAAAGTCACGCATTCTTGGATTGATCGTGTACGCATTGAGACTGCAACTCAGCCGTTGATTGCCCCGCATATTGATTTGGACAGTAAAGATAATATTTATCATGCTCTGTTTTATCAATTACAAATCAAAGCCTGTTATACACGCAGTAATAAGTCAGAGGCTAGCGAATATATATTAAACCCTATTGCTATCATTCAGCGTGGCGTAATTATTTATTTGCTAGCGACTCGTACTGATGATCCAGAAGCTATTATCCGCACTTTTGCCCTGCATCGATTTGCTAGTGTGGAGATACTTAAAAGCACAGCACTAACACCAGAGAACTTCCATTTGGATAGCTATTTGGACGCTGGTAGCATGGGCTTTACTCATCCATTATTGAGCCAATTGCCTGATCACGGTAAAAATACCGCGATTGAGCTAAAATTTACTACGAGAGCTGGTAAAAGCCTGACTGAAAGCAAGCTTAGTGATGATCAGACAGTAATGTTCAACGACGATGACACCTTAACTATCCATGCGACAGTTAATCTAACGTCACAATTGGTCTGGTGGCTACGTGGTTTTGGCAAAGGTTTATTGGATGCCAAGCCGCAACTTCTTCATCAAGTAGTGTTGGATAAACAACTAGATGATGAGCAATAGTCAAATTAACTAATAAGAAACTTAAGCATCAACAAGGAATACCATGCCATCCACTGCCTCATTACCCCTACTTTCAGAAAGCTTAAGCGCCTTAGGCTTAACGGCCGATATGTTGTTTTTTTCGCTAAATTATGAGTTTACTAAAACCGAACCTAAAGGCATGATGAAGCGCTTTAAAAAAAACCAAAGTGCGATTGATATCGATATTGCTTGCGTACTATACGATGATAATTGTACGATTAACGATATTGTATGGTTTAAACAACTGCGTGATAAAGCTGAGTCTGTCTGTCATCAAGGCGATAGTCTTAATGGAAAAGATCGTGGCGAGCAAGCCTTATATGATGCACCAGTAGATCAGGAGCAAATTCGTCTTTATCTAGACAAGATTCCTGCTCATATTACCCATATTGGTCTGCTTGCTAGCTCATACTATGGACAGCCATTAGGCAAAGTAAAAGCAGGTGAAGTACATCTTAGCGATGACGAAGGTAACCGTGCTTTTGAGGTTAATTTAAAGCAAGTTCCGCGTGATTGTAGTGCAATTTGGATTGCTAGTTTGCGCCGCGAAATAGATGATTGGCATCTCACTCTACAAAACTTACCGCTTTCTGAAAATGGCTTACAAAAAGCAGCTCAACAAGTCGCGCATGAACTAGCGCGTGCTTTACCTATTTCATCACCGCAAATTGTGCGCACTTAGCTGAGAATTATAGATAAAAAAGCTGGCGATTTTGTAGGTCGCCAGCTTTTTTAGTTTTCGATAGTTGTCGTTTTACCGTATGACTTTACGTCAATTTTTTTCTACTCTAACGCCTCACCGCAATGGGGGCAAAAGTTCTTTTTACGAACTTCTTGCTCGCGGCGTTCAAGCTCTTGTTCACGTAATACTTGTAATACAATATCTTGTGCTTGTTCTTTATCCAGTCCAAGCTCACGACGAATCTTATCAATCATCGTTTGATTCTGCACTAAGTCAAAATCACTATCCACCAACTGTTCACGAAAATCTTGCTCCAACTCATCACGGCGTTGGGCAAGCTCGTTAGCAAGACCTGTCGCTAAAATACCAGCTGGCAGAGCCGCCAAACCCACACCCAAGATAGTAATAACTGCACCTAATATCTTGCCTGCATTGGTTATTGGCGTCACATCACCATAACCGACAGTCGTTAGCGTTACCACGGCCCACCACATTGCTTTCGGTATCGATTCAAATTCTTCTGGCTGCGCGTGGTTTTCTACTAAATAAATACCACTAGAGGCAGTCACAATCATGATAATTAAGATAAAAACAACGGCTTGGAATGAGCCTTTCTCTTTACTGATGACCACTAGCAAGATACGCATTGAGACAAAATAACGTGTAAGCTTTAAAATTCTAAACAGGCGTAGAATTCTTAGGAAACGCAGATCGAAGCTGACAAAGAAGTTTAAGAACGCGGGTACAATCGCTACCAAATCAATCAAAGCTGATGGGCTTCTTACCCAGTCCCAGCGTTGACGCCATGTAGTGTTATCTGGCTTGGCTTCAGCAATACTCCAAAAACGTAGCAAATACTCAATAGAGAATACGACTATTGAGAAGTTTTCAAATAAAGTAAAATATTCTTGATAAGGGTAATACCATTGGTCAACAGATTCAGCAATTACGGCAGCTACGTTCGTCATAATTAAAAAAATCAGAAAGTAATCGACATAACGACTAAATAGGGTGTCGTGGTCATCATTTTGTAAAATATCATAGACAAAATGACGCAGGCGCCGTATAGACTGGAATTGCATGCCGTCCCTATGCGGTGTAACACCGTGATTAAATGAATGAAAAATGAATGGTAAAGTCTTCAGTCCATCAAGTTAATAAATAGATACAGCTATATAAGAATAGGGTTATTTATATAATCAAACAATCAAACATCGAAGTATCAGTATAGAAGCATTATTTATCATTTCCCTGTTGGTCTCAATAATAAGAATAATCTATAGCGTATCTTCGATATATCTATCCTGAACTTTATTAGGCTTCTTAAGATTGGATTGACTATACAAAGTTTGCGTAAGATATATATATTAAGGCCAGTAGTAATAGAATTATGATAGCTAAGCTAGCATGTAAAAACTGCAACTCCATACGAGAGCTACTACTCGAGTTATCAGCAGGCACCAATGACAAGCCACATTGAGGACAGCTATTGTCAGCTTGGTTCAGTACGGTCATCGAGCGTGCATTAGTACAACGCATGGGAGAATTACTACAATAGCCAGTCATAAATATATCGCCATTCCTCTGATTAATATTATCTTTATAAAAATATTTCAATAAGTTTTGTCTATGACATCTTTATCTATGCGAGTCAAAAATATAAAACTAACGTTATAGCCTATAACACTCTTATATCGGTTACCACAGATAATTTATTTAAATATTGAGAGCATATCCTCAACTTTAATCCTTATGGTTATAAGAGATATTTGAGTAACATTGTATAAACACAAAATATTATTCGCTACTGAAGTCATACTTACTACCACATATCAGTTATATCGCCTATTAGACTTTAGTACACTACCCTCAGTAAAGGAAATGTATTATAATGCAACTGATTAGTTACTTTTTATTTCATGAATGTAACTTTGTTTATAAGTAGTTGATGTCATCCCTCATTGAATACTTATTTTTTTATTACTGATTATGTTAAGGATCTACAAGATGAAGCTACAATCCCTAGTTTTAGCGACTGCTGCTGCACTTACTATGACTACTGCTTTTGCTGTCCCTGCTGGTACTTGGACAGTGGCTGCCGGTGCACATTATGTTGACCCTAAAAGTGACAATGGCACAGTATCTACTGCCTTAGGCGACTTTGCAGTTGACGTTGATGGCGATGTGCGCCCAACAGTCAGTGGTGAGTACTTTGTTGCTAACAACGTTGGTATCGAATTACTAGCTGCCATTCCGTTTCATCATGACATCACTCTCAAGTCTGGCGACACTACTATTGATGCAAAAACACAGCACCTACCACCTACTCTATCTGTACAGTATCACTTCGATGGCTATAATCTGCCTATGAATGTGAAGCCTTTTATTGGCGTTGGTGTGAACTACACAACTTTCTTTAAAGAAAAAGTTTATATTCCTCTTGCTGGTGACTATGATTTAGATCTTGATGATAGTGTTGGCGTTGCAGGTCACATTGGCTTAGATATTCCTTTTGCTCCAACTGAGTCTTTCCGTATTGATGCACGTTATATGGATATCAAAACAGATGCTAGCTTAAACGGTGATGAAATTGGTGAAGTTGATATTAGCCCTTGGGTCTATGGCGTAGCTTACGTTAAAAGCTTCTAATTAGAAGTCTGTTTTATTTAGCATTACTTATGGTAATAAGAAAGCCGGTATCTGCCGGCTTTTTTGTGCCTGTTGATCAATAAAACTAAAAACATCCAATGTTCAAACGTATTGAATATTCGCAAACAATGCCTACTTGAAAATGCTTAACACATTCTAAAAAATCTAAATTTACACCATAAAAAAAGACCATCCAAGGACAGTCTTTTTGTTCGATCATTATATGAACCGTTTACACAATTTATAGCAAGATACGACGTGGATCAGCAAGTAAGCTTGCGACATAACGCGTAAATACGGCGGCATCAGCACCATTAATGACACGATGGTCATAAGACAATGATAGTGGCAACATTAGACGCGGCTCAAAAGTCTGCTTGTCGGCATTCCAGCGTGGCTGCATTGTTGCTTCAGAAGCGCCTAATATACCTACTTGCGGCCAATTCACTAATGGTGTAAATGAAGTCCCACCTAAAACGCCTTGGCTTGAAATCGTGAAACTAGCACCTTGCAAATCTTTGGTACTGAGTTTTTTATCACGAGCTTTCACTGCCAGCTCGCCAATCTCAATCGCAATCTGCTTAATACCTTTATCTTGAGCATTCTTAATTACTGGCACAATTAAGCCGTCATCAGTCGCCACGGCAATACCCATATTGACACTTTTACGCAAGATAATCTGCGTATTATCATCATTTAGATGGCTATTAAAGCGTGGATGCTGCGTAAGCGCATAGGCGGTCGCTTTGACAATAAATGCCAAGATGGTCAGACCAATACCTTGCGCTTTCATACCACCTTTTAACTCACCACGTAGCTTTTCAGTCTCCGTGATATCTGACAAATCAAACTGCGTTACTTGCGGTAGCAAAGTATTGTAGTTGAGCTGTGGTATTGAGACCTTTTGTAGACGGCTAAGGTCTTGAGTTTCTGTTTCGCCCCAGATATCCGTATTGCTCATGTCAGGCAGTTTTGGCAGACTTGAGCTTGCTACGTTGCTACTAGCAGCAGGTGCAGATTTTTGCGTAGTTAGGCTGTTTTTGACGTGCGCAAATAAGTCTTCTTTTAAGATACGGTCATTTATCGCTGTGCCATTTACCTGAGTAATATCTACGCCTAGCTGACGAGCAAGCTTACGTACAGCAGGACCCGCATAAACCTCGGTTAATTTTTCATTAACTTGAGCTTCTGTTAGCTTGCTACCACTAGAGTCACTCGCTGCAGGCGCAGACTTAGTGGCAACTTGCTTGGGCTCACCAGTAGTTTTGCTTTCAGGCTTAGTGCTAACGTCTTGATCGTTAGAGCCAGCTTTCGTTTGTGACTCAGTATCTTTTGACTCATCTGCACTATTATCAGCAGTATCTGAACCACTACTAACAATAACGATGAAATCTTGACCATTAGCAACCATATCACCAGCTTCAACAAGTATTTTTTCAATCTTGCCTGCTTCTGGAGCTGGCACTTCAACTGAGGCTTTATCAGACTCAATTAATAAGATTGACTGATCAGCACTGACTATGTCACCTACGCTAACCATGATCTCAGCCACTTGCGCTTCATCAACCCCTAAATCTGGCAATGCATGCGTGGTAGCTTTTCCTGCTTTTTCGGCAGGTTTAGACGTATTTGACTGAGCTGATTCAGTATCGTCTTGTTTTTCTTCTTGCTTAGTATCTTGAGGCTCGTTTTGTTTTTCGGTTTCAGGTGCTTCTTTACTATCTTCATTCGCACTTTTACTGTCGTCTTGGTTATCATCTTGACTGTCAGTATCAGCATCACTATCAAGCTCGATAAGCACCATACCTTCACTAACTTGATCGCCGATAGCAACACTAATTTTAGTGATCTTACCAGCAGCTGAGCTTGGCACTTCGACCGAGGCTTTATCAGATTCTAGCAAGATAATATTGTCGTCTTTGGCAATAACATCGCCGACTTCTACCATAATCTCACTGACTTCGGCGCTATCAACACCCAAATCGGGGGCTTTAATTTCCATCCTTGCTCTCCTTATCTTGTATTTGTCTTATTTTGTGAATCTCATTCTTTGATGTCATCATCATTGAGCAAATTGGCATCGGCTTTATCTTCAGCGCGGCCTTCAGTGCTGACTTCATCATCATCTTCATCGACAAACTCAGGTACAGGATTCGGGTTAACGTTATCAGGTGCTGGTGCTGGCGCATCTGGGAAATGATCATAATGAGGTTGTTGCTGCCATGCAGGTGGCTGGTCCACTTCGATGCCAAAGCTTGAAATAGCATCTTTTACAAGGCGCATCTCAACTTCACCTTCATCAGCTAAGCGTTTGAGCGTTGCTACCACAATGTGAGCGGCGTCCACGTGGAAGAAGCTACGTAAGTTTTCACGGGTATCAGAACGACCATAACCATCTGTACCTAGGGTAGTATAAGGACGATTATCTGGTAACCAACCACGGATTTGCTCTGAGTAGTTACGCATATAGTCAGTTGCGGCGACTACAATACCTTCATGAGGGGCAAGCTGCTCGGTCACCCATGATACTTTCTCTTCTTCCATAGGATGCAGACGGTTGTAATCATCACAAGCCATACCATCACGTGTCAGCTCATTAAAGCTAGTCACGCTCCATACGTTAGACGAAATATTGAACTCGTCTTTTAATATCTGCGACGCTTTTTGTACTTCACGTAAGATAACACCAGAACCCAACAGCTGAACTTGTGTTGATCCATTATCTTCAAGCAAGTACATGCCTCGTTTAATACCTTCCTCGCAACCTTCTGGCATCGCAGGTTGTTCATAGTTTTCGTTCATTAAAGTTAAATAATAATAAACGCGCTCGCCTTCGCCATACATGCGGCGTAGGCCATCATGCATAACTACTGCGAGCTCATAACCAAAGCAAGGATCATAAGTTACACAGTTCGGTACAACGTTAAATAAGATTTGCGAATGACCATCTTGATGCTGTAAGCCTTCACCATTTAAGGTTGTACGACCCGCTGTCGCTCCTAATAAGAAGCCTTGTGCCTGACAGTCACCCGCCGCCCATGCTAGATCACCGATGCGCTGGAAACCGAACATTGAATAGTAAATATACATCGGAATCATCGGTAACGCATTCACAGAATAGCTTGTTGCTAACGCAATCCAAGTACTCATCGCGCCTGCTTCGTTGATGCCTTCTTCTAACATGTGGCCGTCGATTGCTTCTTTATAACCCATCAAGGCTTCGCTATCTTCTGGTGTATATTTTTGCCCAACAGCAGAATAGATACCTAGTTGACGGAACATACCTTCTAAACCAAAAGTACGTGCTTCATCAGGTACGATAGGAACGACGCGATCTTGGATATCTTTATTTTTGAGCATTGCTGATAGCAAACGCACAAACACCATAGTGGTAGATTGCTCTTTACCGTTGCTGCCTTTCAGTACACGATCAAACATAGACAGTTCAGGAATGTTCAGTGGAATGTGACCACTACGACGATTCGGCAAGTGACCACCTAAGGCTTCACGGCGTCCTTTTAGGTACTTCATCTCCGCAGAACCTTCCTCAGGACGATAAAACGGTAGGGTCTCTAACTGCTCATCAGTAAATGGCAAATCAAAGCGATCACGGAAATACATTAGGGCTTCTTGATCTAGTTTTTTGACTTGGTGCGACTTATTAACGGCTTGGGTCTGAGCAGATAAGCCATAGCCTTTAACTGTTTTGACAAGAATAACTGTAGGTTGACCTTTCGTCTTCATCGCTTCACTAAAAGCGGCATAGACTTTCATCGGATCATGACCACCACGATTTAAACGTGAAATATCTTCATCAGACAAGGCGTCTGCCATCTCTTCTAATTCTGGATATTTACCGAAGAACTCCTTGCGGGTAAATTCAGGGGTACGAGCTTCATATAGCTGATACTCACCATCAACTACTTCTTCCATACGATATTTAAGAACACCAGTATCATCATTAGCCAGTAAACTATCCCACTTACCGCCCCAAACGACCTTAATCACACGCCAGCCAGCACCGCGGAACACAGACTCTAACTCTTGAATAATCTTACCATTACCACGTACTGGTCCATCAAGACGCTGTAGATTACAGTTGACGACCCAGATTAAATTATCAAGCTTCTCACGACCAGCAAGTGATATTGCACCTAAGCTTTCTGGCTCATCCGTCTCACCGTCACCTAAGAACGTCCAAATCTTGCGACCTTCCTTCTCAAGCAATCCACGGTTTTCCATATAGCGATGCACATGCGCATGATAAATTGACATGATTGGACCCAAACCCATTGAAACAGTTGGGAACTGCCAGTAGTCAGGCATCAGATACGGATGCGGATAGCTTGATAAACCTTTGCCACCTACTTCACGACGGAAGTTATCTAACTGCTCCTCGTCTAAACGACCCTCTAAATAAGAGCGCGCATAGATACCCGGTGCTGAATGACCTTGGTAATAAATCATATCACCGCCGAAATGATCGCTCGCCGCACGGAAAAAATGGTTAAAACCCGTCTCATACAGTGTGGCACTCGATGCAAATGTCGCTAAGTGACCACCTAAGTCATCGTCATTTTTGTTTGCACGCATCACCATTGCCAAAGCATTATAGCGAATCAAAGCGCGAATCTTGCGCTCGATAGCCAAATCACCAGGGTACATCGGCTCATCTTCTACTGCGATGGTATTGATATAGGCAGTGTCTAAACGATTGAAAGGTAGATCTTCCTGTACGGCCATATTATATAGCGCTTTTAATAAGAACTGTGCACGATCCTTATCAGCATGTTTGATGACGGACTCAAAAGCTTCCAACCATTCTTGCGTTTCGGTGCTATCAGCATCCTTATAGTAATTCATCTTTGTTCGTCCTTTTATATCAGTCATTCCTACCTAAAGGTAGGGTGTTATTTAATAGTGTGTAATGAGATAACGGGCTACTTTACGACGTCCTTGCTACGCTTAAGCATTCCATTGTCTTACGCGGTAATAGAGATAATATTATGCCAGTTGAGTGACTAATAAGCACAATTATGACATTGGCTACATAGTGACTTTAATTTGTCAAAGCCATTTGCTGACCATACTAGTGACATCTGTATATATGATCATAAAATAATTACAGTCGTTCATTATAGGCTCTTATGACTCAAATGTTTATGGCTGTAGAGAAATGACAACATAACAAGTATTTCGTAGATAAATAGCGATTAGTTTTTTTAAAAATGACAAAGCTAAATGTAATATTTATAGCGCGTATTAACAAACTATTGTTATTCATTAAATAATTATATTCTCTCTATCATATCAAAATGACCGTTGGTAATATTAAACTGGCTTTTGTGATACTTACTACCTAACATCTTCTACCAGTAAGCTTGTGAAAACCTGCTTAACTATTGACCATCGTGGTAAATAGCTGATTTTGGGAATAGTCGTATGCACAAAGCTCAATGTCTTTTAGGTTCGCGAGGCTCATCTTTATTGAGTAGAGCTTTACAGAAAACACTAATCTCAATGAGCATTACTGTACTACTATTGTTCAGCAATTCATCTTTTGCTTTTGAGTCTAATCCTGGGGCTACTTGTCCTTCTGGCACTGTCCAAGGCAAATTTGCAGATAATGACTATCCTAATTTATTATCGAGCTACAACAACAATAGTTATGTACCAGTAGTAGGCACACCTGCGAATACCATACCACTCAGTGTCAATATGAATATTTCGCAAACGAATAACTCTACAGTTACGCCTTCGATTGGGAGTAACTACCTTCACATTGATAAAACTGGTAATGATAAGAACCTAACAACAACTACTGTAATTCTTAGCTTTCGGAACTCTGGCACCACTACTCCTCTTTACCTAAGCAATGTTGCATTGAGTATATTTGACATTGATAAAAGCATCTTTAACACTGCCAATAGTAGGGGCTGGAGTGATCAGGTAACGATTACTGGTAAGACTATAAGCGGTGATATTATTGCTGGCAAGACATTCACTGGCTCCAATGTAACAAATTCTGGAAACACCTTTTTCTCATCGGAAAACACACAGTGTAGTGCCGAACTTGACACCAAGTGTCAAGCCTCTATCTCGTTTGCACAACCTGTACAATCAATAGTCATGAGCTATGGCCATACTAACGAAATTAGTAAACCTTCAGATCAGGATATAGATTTTCAAGTAGATAATTATTGTTATACCCCGCCTTTGTCTTATGAAATTTCTAAGACTGACGGTATAAATAGCATGGGCACTAACAACACGACTAACTACATAGTTAAAATCATCAATACTGGTGGTGCTACCTTAAACAACGTAACTATAAAAGATGCTGCCGTTGCCGGACTCAGCAAACAATCCAACATCACGTGTGACACGACAGATACTACCAATAGTTGTACTACCGTACCGACAGTGTCTCAACTAGAAGGGACAGGATTTACGATCCCATCTATTCCTGTCGGCAAGAGCTATAGCATTATTGTGCCTACTCATGTGACTGCGTCTGCAGGCGCTACTGTAACTAACATCGCTACCATCAGTCATGCAAATTTGGCCACCAAAAGTGCAAGTGATAGCAATACAGTTAACTCAACATTTGACGAAGGCTCGACTACCACACCAGCCACTTGTCCAAGTGGTCATCAGATGTATTACTTTGGAGGAAATAAGCCTGCTGGCGCTATACAACCTTCAAATGTAAGCTGGGCAAATGGAAGTTTG
Organism: Psychrobacter sp. ASPA161_9; assembly: GCF_051970275.1. Lineage (NCBI taxonomy): Bacteria > Pseudomonadati > Pseudomonadota > Gammaproteobacteria > Moraxellales > Moraxellaceae > Psychrobacter > Psychrobacter sp. ASPA161_9. Next base: position 473,414 of record NZ_JBEFNI010000001.1, read on the forward strand.
AGTAACGAATACACTTTTAACGGCATCAAATTTAAATTAGCTTTTTCTGAGACTACACATCTGCTTTCTGGTTATCCAAGCTATGGTAGTGATCCTGGCGTAACAGAGAATGCTCTCAATATGTTCCATAGTAGCCAACGTGCTGCAATCAATCACAAACTAATCGCTGTCATAGACAGACCTGTCTCAAAATATGGGTTTGTTGTTCAGGATTTGGATTCTAATGAGGCTGGCAAGTATGTTGAGTCAATCTCACTTCTTACTTCCGGCGGACTGTTTTCCAACTTACGCAGTAATTATTTAACACAGTCTGGTAGTACTGTGTCAGGGACTCAGTGGAACAACTGTAGCACCTCCAACTCATGTAACTTCAATGTAGATTGGGGTTATAAATCGGCGAACACCCCTTTTATAGTAACTCATGGTAATACTTATTCTGGAGCATCTAGCACAGAATCGACTGGTAATCACTTGATGGGCTACTCAGACTTTTACTTTTGTCTTGCACCACCGAAAATTGTTGTAAAAAAGGCACTCAATGGTACACGTGTCAATGATACCGAAGCCAAGCGCGATCAATTTGAGATCAAGGTCACTGGTGGCTCTATCGCTAGTAATAGCGTTACAACCACTGGCACAGGCACAACGATCACTAACGGTAGTAGCAACGTCATAAGTTTAGCAGAAAGCACAACATATACGATTACTGAAAGAGTTATGAATGGCTCAACGCTTGGTGATATCGCGAACTATAACGCCACTTATACTTGTACTAATGCCACGACAAACGGCACTACTATACCGACTACCGCAATGAAATATGATGCTACTGCCAAAACTCGCTCATTCACTATTTCTGGTACTACTTACGGCGATGAGATTACTTGTACCATCACCAATAGTCCAGCAACCTACTCTTTCTCAGGAACGGTTTTTAATGACAATGGTGGTATCACTGAAGCTCAAGCGGATATCAGAAACGCTACTATAGACAGCGGTGTATATAACAATGCTAACTACTTTGACGGATTATTTAGCATCCCCTCTGAGAGCGGTATAGCGGGTAGTACAGTTAGTCTGGTGAATTGCACCAATACCAGTACTGTCTATGCTACAAAAGCTGCAGAGAACTCTGGTATTAATATAGGGAAATATCAAATTACTGTAGCTAGTACCACATTGGCTGGTGTTGGTTCAGTATGTCTTATCGAAAGCAATAACAATAGCAGCCCTGCTTACCCTATTCGTACGACTACTGAAAAGCAAAGCATTGCTCTAATAGCAAACAATTATAACTATTTAAATAATAACTTTGGTAGAGTCATTACCAACAATGCAGCGCTGGTTCTTGAAAAAGAACAAGCGGCCAATGACTGTAAACTTACTAACTTTGCTAGCTTAACTTACAGTAAAAACCCTCTTTCTAGCTCTACTACAGGCGCAGGTACAGATGTCAAACCAGGCCAATGCATTGCCTATAAGATCACTGCGACCAATCGCTCAAATGTCGCTATCGATAACTTTGTGATGCAAGACGTATTACAGCGTAAAGATCCTAACAATCCAGCAGATCCTACGGTTACCTCTGTATTAGCAGGACCCGCACGAACGGTTGGTGTCTTTAACGATGGTCTAAGTAATGGTCAGAACGGCACGATTACTACTACATCTGCTACTTTACCCAAAAAAGAGAAACGTATTTTTTACTTTAATACCCAATATGGTTCGACACAGTCCAAGTAGTTGCTAATGTTAGCTATTAGATTAATTAGCTTGAGCTGATCAAGCTGGTCTTATTTTAACTACAAACCTGTGATTGTATGATTGATAATAAAAACTTAAACAAGGCTAAATTTTAGCCTTTACCGCTTAACTATCTCAAAACTCCACCTATCTGACTTTAGTCGCACTGACCGAGTTTTACCTTTATATTCCACATAAGTAATATACAAATATCGCTAACATAATAAAAATACATTTTATATATATAAAGTGTAAGTACTATATTTGCCTGCAGAAATGTGCAGCCGTAAATCTACTGTGTTTAGACACTCTGTATTTGCCCTACATTGAGGCTTTTTGACTGGTTGATTAGGGTAAAGGAAGAAAGGAAAAAATCATGAAAGCTAAACTTTATCTAAAAAAACTTATAACTACCATGATGGTATCTGCTGCGTTATTCAGTAGCGCACAGGCGACAGACGCTTTAAAGATGGAATTACAAGCTAATAAAATTATAAAGACCGCTGATGGCAAGCTTAGCTATATCACCGCATCAAATGCTCAAAAGGGTGAGACCGTACAATACCGCGCTACTTATACCAACGTCATTGATCAACCTATTAGCGATGTCGCTGTGACTTTGCCGATACCTGCAAACATGGTATTCACTGGTGAAGCACAACCAAAAAGTGCGCAAGCAACAATCGATGGCAAAAACTATGCGGACATGCCGCTTATGCGCAGAGTAGACGGCAAGGTCGTCAAGGTTCCATTGGCTGAATATAAAGCACTTCGTTGGAATATTAAGTGGCTTCCTGCGAACAAACTAGCAGACGTATCTCTTAATACCATTATTAATTAATAACCTTTATCAATTAACAACTTTGATTACTTTGCGCGACACTTTTAGGAAAACTAATTTATGAAGTCTAATATATTCAAATATTCAGTATTAACTGTCGGTGTTGTAGCCGCTATGAGTTTAACTACTGCAAACGCTGCCGATGTAGTATATGACAAAGAGAATGCTTTTTCTGTGACGAACAAGGCAACGGCTACTTATACTATCGCTGATAACACAGGTAATCAGCAAAGAGCCGAGTCAAATGAAGTCGTCGTCAATGTGACTGAAACGGGAGCATTTAGCTTAGTTGCCAAAAATGATGATACAAGTAGTGGTGGTGCTATTGGTGATGACCTAAACGAAAACATCGCAATCCACCCTGCCGCTGGTTCTTCTGTAGACTTCAACCATACGCTCAGTAACGATGGTAACATCTCTGATACGTATACTATTAGTTTAGCCAATCCATCAAACAGCTTACCTGCTAGCGCTACCATCAAGTACCAAATAAAAGAAGGCAATACCAATGTTGGTAACTCTGAGACCATTGCAATTGGTGGAACGATAACGCTTAAACCAGGTCAAACTGCTGACATTACTATTACCGCTACCACGAGTTCTGATCGTGTTATCGGTAATAACACCTCCTTTACCGTTACAGCGACCAGTGCATATCTAACAAACAAAGGTCAGACAACAGCAGACCAAAAAGCGCTTAACACCAACAACGCTATTACGACTACCCCTGTTTATGCCATTACTAAGTCTGCTACCACCAATCTTAACAACAAAACATTCGATACCAATAATGCTAACGCCTATGTTGACTATACGATTACTGTGAAAAACGAAGGTAACATCGATGGTACAGCAGTAAGAATTACTGACGCCTTACCTGTAGGTTTGGTGGCCATAAAGTCTGGAGAGACTAACTATATAACGCCGACGGTAGTCGCGTCTGGTACAAGTACGGCTAAGGATGCAAATATTTCAACCACTGGCAAAGAGATAACTGTTAGTGGTCAAGATATCAAAATGAATGAAACCATTACTGTTACTTTCCGTGCGAAGAAAGATACGACTACGCCTGCTACTGGCACTAATATCACCAACTATGCCCTCGTTGAAGATGATGTTGATGGCAATGGTTCTTTTGATCTTGTTGATAGCTCAGGTGATTCGGCAGGTGGTGTTACTGAAAAAACCTACGAAGATACCACTGCTACCAACTACAAAGGTAAAGATAGCAACTCTAACTCTACTATTACCACCAGTAGCCAGACTCGTAACCTAACGATTACTAGCGATACTGATGACAAAGAAGTTGGACTTATAAGTCAAAATAATACTTATATCTATACTATCACTAACGCAGGTACAGATATAACCGAAGCCGCTAGTGCTGATAAAGTTTACTTTACGGTAGCCCCAACTACTAATCATGCCAACATCACTATTGTTGAAACAGAAGTGTTTGTAGATGCTAACGATAATGGTAGCTATGATAGCAGTGAGACCATTTTGACCAAAACTGCTAAGGGATATGACCTTAATGAAGCAGCAACAACTGGTTTATTGCCTAACGAGTTTGTAAAGATTGGCGTAAAAGTAAATACAAGCGGTTCAAGCAGTAACCTTACAGGTGGCACGAATGATCTTGGTAGCCTTGAAACCATGGCTATTACTGTATTGCCACAAGGACCAGTTGCCGACACACCTGCACCTGCTAACGCTAGTGTAAGCTCTACTACCACTATGGAAGGTATCAATTTACTCAAGTACCAAGCAGTAGCAGCTTGTGGCGCAGCCTTAACTTCGCTTAGCTGGGCTGATACTACTATCAGTGGTGGTGAAGCCAAACCTGGTAACTGTATCTACTATAAAATCACTGCTGAAAACACTTTCAAAGATACTGCTAAAATCATTAGCGGTCTTGCAGTAACGGATGTGTTAGAGACACCTAAAATTATCTATGAAAAGGACTTTAGTTCTGAGACTTCAGGAAGTTCACCTGCAGCTACAGCAACTTATACTGCTCCAAACTTGATAGGGACGTTTAGTAGCCTAGCAGCAGGTGAAACAGGTACTGTTTACTTCTCTGCGAAGATTTCTCAAACAGGTACTAACCAACCTTAACTCAATTCTCATATACTGTATTTAAAGCTTAAAGAGCTATCTTAATCGCGTATTAAGGTAGCTCCAATTTCAGTTTGCTGACTTCTGCTTTCTAACTTCCATTTTCCTACCTAGCTTTTATTAATACTTAAAGCCTATCACTTTATTATCCACATACCCTTTTCAGAATACAAACCTAAACCTCAGGTTTGCGTAGCCGATTTTGTGTGAATTGCCAATTTTCGTCAAAGAAACTGAGGAAATTTTTGCCTCATTCTTTATCTCTAAACCTAAGCTTTAATAGCGCCACCTTAAATCAATATTTAATTTTTGGCATATATTTTGCACATTCCAATCTAAATTCAGTGATTTTTTGCCTTTAGTCATGCTTTAGTTACCGTTTACGGTATAAGCACTTTAATCATTCCACATTGTAATGTTTAGAGTAAATTTAGCTCCGAGGGAATAAGATGCAAGAAAGTAACCATGCGACCCCCAAAAGACATATAGACATAAAACCAGTACTAGGCCTAACTATATCCACTCTATTATTTATAGGATTAAGCACAAGTAGCCAAAATGCACATGCCAACCCATTCTTACCATCATCTACCCCAACCTCTACAGCAGGTAGCTGTCCAGCTAACCATAAGATGTACTATATTGGAGCCACTCCACCTTCAGGATCTGTCAACCAGTCACTGAACTGGACCGATGGTGCGCTCAGTCGCGACTTTACATTCACAGAAGGTAGCGATATCAAAACCTTCAAAATTAGCTTTCCATTACTTGTAGATATCTATACTGATACTAATCAGATTACAAAGACCTCGCCTTTCTTCGGCTCTATAACTGGTGCGACGTCAGCAGCATTAAACTTAGTTCATACCTCCCCTGCAGTCAAGAATAACCATAATCTGAATATCAGCATTAATCGTACAGTAAGTAAAGTGGGCTACAAGATACAAGATTTGGATTCAACTGTTAATAACAATAATCAAGCGCCATATATAGAGCAAGTTGATGTCTCTACCAATGGTGGGCAAGTAACATTCAATAGTATCTTTCAAACCATAAACGCTAATAGAAATATAGTCACTGCAATCAAAGGTAAAAACTGTGGTGTTGGAGAATGTAATGTCGATGCTAATTGGAATTACAACCTCGCCAACACCTCTCTTATTTTGAGACACAACAATACACTTAGCGAATACAATAGTCCGCATGCTATTGGCTATTCAGATTTTTACTTCTGTCTTGCTCCTCCCAAAATTATTGTTAAAAAACAGCTTGATGGTAATCGCGTCAATGATACTAATATCAATCGCGATCAGTTTTCTATCAGTATCAACAATGCTACAACATCACTCAAGACTTTTGAAACGACTGGCTCAGGACAAGTTGTTACTAATGATAATAGCGGTGTCGTAGAGCTTGCAACCAGTACGACTTATACGATCATTGAGCGCGTTACGAACAATCAAAACAATGGCGATATCATTGCCTACAATGCGGCTTACACTTGCAACAACGCTACGACTGGTAGTACGACCGTCATGCCTACTACTGCGATGACTTATAACGCGTCTGCCAAAACTCGCTCATTTACTATATCCAATGCCACTCATGGCGACGAGATCACTTGTACTATTACTAACAGTCCATCTGCTAGTGTCCCATCGAATTATACCTTTGCAGGTATCGTCTTTAATGACAATGGCGGTATCACAGCTAGCACCAGTACTAAGCAGGATATTTCTGCGGCCTTTACAGGTAACGGTAATTATTATAATGGTGTATTTGATAGCAATGAATCAGGTATCTATGACCCTAACTTACGTATCAGTCTCACTGATTGCAATGGCAACAATATCGTATCCACTTCACCCAATCCGCAAACCGTCTCAAGTGCTGCAGCAAGTTTAGGTAGATATAGTTTCAGCGTCAGCCCAAACGTCCTTGTAGGTAGATCAAAAGTTTGTCTAGTTGAAACTGAACCAAACCCTTGGGACTATAGTGAAGATACGACTATTAATACTCAAGAAGTCGCGCTAGTCGCTAACGTCTATAACTATAAAACTGAAAAGAACAGCTCAGGTGATGTCACACGCAATCTTGATTTTGGTGAAGTAAAAGCAGACAACACAGCGTTGGTACTCAAAAAGCTCCAGTATGTACATACCTGTAATGACACGCTTAACTACTCTAGCATCACTAATACTAGTCAGCCGACTACAGGTTTTAGTATCAATCCAGCCAATGATGTTAAGCCAGGAAACTGTATCGCTTATAAGTTAGAAGCTTACAATCGTGGTCATGTTGACTTGAATGAAGTTAAAATTAACGACTCTTTACAGCGTACGCCCGTCGAGTCTGTATTTAACTTGCCAAGACCGTTAGGAAACCCTTCATCAGTATTCAGAAGCACTAATACATCAGCACCTATAGGCGTAAACGGTGTAATTATTTCTGATGCCTTTGATTTATTAAAAACGTCTGTATCTTCAACGGAGCCAACTAAGGCAATTTTATACTTTAATACTAAATATGGCTCTAAAAATACAAACCCTTAAATGACTAAGGCTTTGATTTTTTAAGTAATTCACATCCCACTGAGGAACTCGTAAACGTCATTTATCGGTTATTTGGTGACTATTTATCGGTTCTCTGTGAGAATAAAAAACAAAAAATTGTTGCACTTTTTACTAGCAAACCATTGTTCGTACTCACATTTTTATGTAGGTTGGCAAGGATATTGCACGTAGAATTTACCCAACTGAGGATTTTGATATGAAATTATTTCAATTTTTACGCCACGCTCTTATCACCACTGCAGTATCTGCATGCTTAATCAATATATCGTACGCAGCAGATGCTCTAAAAATGGAGCTACAGGCCAATAAGATTGTAAAAACTGCTGACGGCAAGGTCAGCTACATTGCAGCATCAAATGCTCAGAAGGGTGAGACCGTACAGTACCGCGCTACTTATACCAATGTCATTGATCAGCCTATTAGCGATGTTGCTGTGACTCTCCCTATTCCTGCCAGCATGATATTTACTGGCGAGGCAAAACCAAACAGCGCACAAGCAACTATCGATGGCAAAAATTATGCTGATATGCCGCTTGTACGTAAAGTAGATGGCAAAGTCGTCAAAGTTCCATTATCTGAATACAAAGCTCTTCGTTGGAATATTAAATTACTTCCTGCAAAAAAATCAGCAGATGTATCACTTAATACCACTGTCAACTAAACCTTTTAACTTTGACCTTAGCTATTCATTTTTTTACTCAGGAGAATCTCTGGATGAAATCCAGCACCTTTAAGTACTCAGTATTGACAGTCGGTATCGCAGCGGCTTTTGGCATGACTAATGTTGCGAATGCAGCTGAATCAATAGCCGCATCGACTCCTACCATTAAAAACATAGCCAGTGCTACGTATAAAATAGGCACTGTTGCGCAAACTGCGGTTCAGTCTAATCCTGTAACTGTTAACATCACGCAAAGTGCAGCCTTCAGTTTAACGGCTACAACTACTGATGATAATGCTGCCGATGACTATAACCGCAACATCATTGTGACCCCGAAAGGTCGTGTTGCCTTTAACCATATCTTAACCAACTCAGGTAACGTAGAAGATACTTATAAGCTTAACTTAGCTCAGGGCGGTACTATTCCAGGTAGTACGCAAGATGCAAGCTCTTATGATCTAGACGCTACCAATGTCACTTACATTATCTATAATGCGGATAATTCTGTAAAAAGCACTACTACTGTTACTGGTACCGTTTTTCAAAACACTGACATTACACTTAAACCTAATGAGCGCGCTGAGATCTTAATTTCAGCAAAAACAGCAGGGAACGTTGGCGGTAACTCACAGAATTTAACGTTATCAGCAGTCAGCGACTTCTTCACAGGTGCTGATACCACTAAGGCGACGTTAACCAATATCGATAACAGTATTACTAGGGCGTGTTGAACATTCATAATTTTAGCCAGATATAAGCACAAGCAAGAGCGACCGTATTCTCATAACTCTGTCTTAGCTTATCAAATCTGGTGGCAACCGCTCTATACTGTTTTAGCTTAGCGAAAGCATTTTCTACTAAATGTCGTGCTTTGTACAAGTCCCAATCCATATGGTCGTTAGAGGACTTGGTGTTTCGTTTCCGAGGGATATTATTACAAGTTGCTGTTTGTTCAATATACTCTCGTAGTGTGTCAGAGTCATAGCCTTTATCTGCACATACAACGTCTGTCTTGCTCAAATCAACCTTATCTACTAAGTCAGATGCGACTTTAACATCGTGGGTTGTGCCATCTGACAGAATAAAGGTAATCGGATTGCCATGAGCATCGACCGCTAGATGAATTTTAGTGGCACGTCCTGCGACACTCTTACTAATGGCTTGAGCAGCTTCATGACGACCACTACTGTGCTGATGTGCCTTGATATGAGTACCATCTATAAACACCCACTCAAGGTCAGGCTCTCTGATAACTAAAGCAAATAGTCCAATGAGCTTATTACTGCGAAACCAGCGTTGATAAGCCTTGTAGACAGTATTGGGCTTTCCAAAGTAAGCCGGTAAATCGCGCCAAGGACAGCCAGTTCGCATACGATAAAGGATGCCCTCAATGGTCAGTCTCAGATTTCCTTTGTCATAGATATTAAGTTCTAGTAATATAGGTCTTAGTCTTGTCCAGTGTTCATTTTTGAGCATAGTACGAGGCATAGCGAACGAGATCTTTTTTGTGTGAGAACTTAAAGATTACCCGTTCGCTATTTTTTTTGCCAGAAATTTATACTCAATGTTCAACACACCCTAAGGTAGCTGTATTTAAAATTACCAGTAAGGTAAGCAGCACCCTAAACCTAAATGATCCAACATCGAAGGTCACTTATACCGTCACTGTCCGTAACGATGAGACTGCACCTTATGCTGCCAATGCCAACAACATCGTTGTTTTCGATGGTTTACCAGAGGGCTTACGTCTAGCAGATCAGCCGAACTTAAGCGTCAGTAATAATGCCACTATTGTACCGGGTAGAGAAGGTAAAGGTACTAGCACTTCTAACGATAGCATTAGAGTTACTTTATTGAATTTAGCACCAGGTGAAACAGCCACTATTACCTTCGATGTGCAAAAAGATCAAGCCGAACCACTTGCTGATCCTAAAAAAACTATCAACCACGCCTCTATAACTCTCAATCTTGGTGAAAACCAAATCATTTATGACACTACGGATAGTACTGACCCTAAACAAAATACCAGTAACTTCTATCCAGCTGCTGATGATAGTGAAGTTACAGACGGTACTGTTAGTACAACTACTGGTAGTGACTCAGCAGCACCTTTAGTTTCTAACCAGCGTGCTATTAACATATCGTCACCTACTACTAAAGAGATACCAACTACTACGACAGATACGACGCAGATTACACATTCAGCTGTCATAAGAAATACTGGTAGAGAGACTGAAGGCGATCAAGTAGGTGAAATTAAATTCACTATCACTGAAGGTGCCAACGACCAAATCACCCGAGTACCGAACACGGTAGAGGTGGTATATGATGCTGACGACAACCCAGCAACTCCCAACCTCACCTACACAGTCACACGGGACGGTAATGGCGATTATGATCTAAGTACAGCCGTACCCAAAAATGGCGGAGCAGCATGGACTGGTATGGCACCGAACTCAAGTGTCACTATCAACTACAAAGTAGAGTCTACACAAGCAATCATTGACTCCACTGAAAAAACCTCAGTTACGTTAGTCGTTGGTGGACAGGATGCGCCTACGGTAGGTGCTCGCTCTGTTGAGAATACTACTATAGTAAAAGGTCTAAAGCTGGTCAAAAAACAAGCACTAAATGAAACCTGTGCTGTCAATGCTTCTCTTGTATTTACACAAGGTGATGTCGCTGCAAAACCCGGTGATTGTATCGTCTATAAAATTACAGCCTTTAATAACTTTTCAGCATCGGATACACGATTTAACTTCACTGACCTGATCGTAACGGATACGACAGATCGCTTTAATAATAAAGCTCAAGTACTAACTTCAAGTACTACCCCTGCCTTTACTGTCAAGCTAGCCGAAGTAGCTGACGCAGATACATCGCCTGCAGACAATACTTATGGGGCATCAGCTAATTCTACTGCTGTTAGTGGCACGGTACCTAGCTTAGCACCTCAAAAATATGCAGCATTAGTATTTTCGGTAAAAATTAATCCTGACGGTGCTGCTCCTGGCTCACTTTAGCATTACGTAAATTACTTATTTTTATATACCGTTATCTGTGATTAAGCTTATAGATAACGCAAAAACTGTCTTTGCTTAGGTTGCTCTACAAGTAAGCAAAGCAAAGACAGCCCCTCTGTTTTTGGATTTGATTGGATAATCACGTAATATGACATTTCACTGTATCGCTCAGTCTACTCGTCTATCGGCTAAAGCAGCCAAGCTATCTGCATTAACGGCAGCTATACTGATTATGCAATCAAATTCCGCTGCGGCAGCTACGTCTGATGTACTCAGCATCATCGATAATATTGCCAATGCTCACTATTACGTTAGTAATGACAAAGCAGTATTATTAACCAGCACCTCAAACCAAGTAAAAGTCCAAGCATCTGCGTTAGAGAAGTATGACCTTCGCCTAAGCCAATCACCATTGCAGACTGTAGCGTCTGGCAGTGAAGTGATATGGAAAAACCTATTAACCAATAATAGCTATAGTGATGAAACCATCGCTCTAAGCTACGATATTCCAAGCAGCCTATCTAACTTTACAGTCTATCAAGATATCAATAAAGACGGTCTGATTGATTCAGATGACTTATTGATCACCAATCTCAACTCAATCAAAATTGGGCAAGGTGAGAGTATTCAGCTCATCGTACAGGCTCTTACTGATAGAAATGCAAAAGATGGTGATACTGCTGATATTAAGATTGGTGCAGTCGTCGTTGAAGATGCGTCAGTAAAGGCAGCTGTGACCGATAGTTTAATTATCGTCGAGCCTAGTATTAATTTCACTACTTGGAACTTTAACGGTAGCAAAATAAATTCGCAAATTGGCGATGACATTTATGTTGAAGCCAGCTATGCACAATGTAATGTACAGCCTGATAAACCAGATCAAGTTTGGGTGACTATCAAGTCTGCTAATCCACCAGTTGGAACTGGTGACACTTACTCACTTAAAGCTATCGAGACAGGTAATAACACGGGAAAGTATCGTTTATCAGCGCCAACACAAAATAATGCCAATGCACTCGATGATAATATTCTTCAAACCTTACAAGACGACACGCTACAAGCTAAACTGGTCGCCTGTATTGATCCTTCTGTCGGTCTCGATCAACAACCTAGTCAATCTGATCTAAACTACATTGATGAGCAGATTAGTAGTGAAGTCGCTATCATTGACGAGACTCCCGACTTACAAGTCAAAAAAGAAAGCGATGTCAAAACTGCTGAGCTTGGCGACTACGTCAGTTACACTATTAAAGTCACCAATGACAATAGCGTCGCAACTGCTTATGACGTCCAGCTAAAAGATGCCCTACCACGTGGCTTTGATTACGTGAGTGGTAGCTTACGCATTGATAAGGCTCAAACCACTGAGTTTAAAGCAGATGGTAAATACCAGGTTTTAAGTTTAGGTAATATGGGTCCTAAGACAGGAAAAGAAATTACTTATCGCGTTCTAGTAGGCTCATCCGCCTTGGGCGGTGACGGTATTAATCGCGCTATCGCTCAAGGTCGCAATGAAAACGACCAAGTATTAGTCTCTAGAGAATCACAATGGAAAATTGATGTCAGCCGCGGCGTTATGAATACCGATGGTATCATCGTTGGTAAAATATACCATGACATCAACCGCGATGGTATTCAACAAAAAGATAATGATGAGCTTGGCGTAGCTGGTGTTCGTATTTATATGGAAAACGGCAACTATATCGTCACAGATCCTGAAGGAAAATATAATTTCTACGGTATCAGCGCCAAGACTCACGTACTAAAAGTTGATCGCACGACTTTACCTATTGGTACTGAACTCATTACTCAAAGTAATCGTAACGCAGGCGATGCCGGTAGCCGTTTCGTCGACTTAAAATATGGTGAAATGCATCGTGCAGATTTTGCGTTGGTAGGCGGTATGGCCGACAGTACTGAACGTTTAAATCAAGAACTTATTACGCGTAGCAAAAATATTAGTGCTAAAAATGATGCCCTTGAGCAAGCCGTCAAGAGCGAGTTGGCTTTGGAGCCTGATTACGACCTCAATAATGACGACAATGTCGATGCCAGTGGCTGCAAGTCTAATGATGAATTAGACCGTGGTATTCAATGTGACTCAGCAATTGTTGCTGATATGGCTAACCCTACTGACGAGCGTGTTAACCTAACGGTCAATACTATCGCACCTCCAAAACAAAAAGAGCTTGAAGAATATCTGAAAAAGGTGGCTAATAATGATGTAGCCTTCATTAACTTGAGCTCGGGTCAACAGTTGAACTCGTACAAGCAGTTGGTTCAAGTTCAAGCACCATTAGGCTCAAACTTTACCCTATATGCTAATGGTAAAGCCGTATCAGAAGAAAAAATCGGTAAAACAGCTGAACAAGCCAATCAAAGCGTTACTGCTTTTGATTATTATGCTGTTGATTTTAAGCGTGGTAGCAATACCTTACGCGGCGTTGCCACTGACGTAACAGGCAAAGTTATCTCAGAGCAAACCATCGACATCATCGCGCCTGACAGCTTACAAGCGATTAATTATCGTACTCAAGAGCGTTTGATTGAAGCTGACGGTGTGAGCGAATACCAAGTAGTCATTAGCCTAAAAGATCGTAACAACCTTCCTTACATCCCATCAACACCTATCACTATCGATACCAATATTGGACGTATCAATCTAAAAGACAGTAATAAAGATCAAGCTGGTACCCAGTTTAGTGTAGACGGTGGCGAGCTACTGATTCCAGTAATTGCACCAAATGCGCCAGGTAAAGGTGAGTTGATTATCGATACTGGTAGCAGCAAACAAGTGATTCCGCTACAATTTACGGCAAAGCTACGCCCGCTCATCGCGGTTGGTATTGTAGAAGGCGCTATATCATTAAAAGACTTTGATAGCGGCAGTATAACCGATGCCCAAGGCGCATTTGAAGAAGAGCTACATGAATTTGCAGGTGGTGACGACTATTCAGCAACTGGTCGTGCGGCGATGTTCCTAAAAGGCAAAGTACGTGGAGACTATCTGCTGACCCTAGCTTATGATAGCGACAAAAAAGGCGAACGTCTGTTCCGTGATATTGATCCAGGTGAATATTATCCAGTATACGGCGATTCATCAGCCAAAGGTTTTGACGCTCAGTCTACGAGCAAGCTATATATTCGTTTAGATAAAGGTCGCTCATTTGCTATGTACGGCGACCTAAAAACTCAGATTGATAACGACGATGGTATTAAGCTTGGTAAATACAGCCGCACTTTAACAGGTATTAAAGCTCAATTTGAGGATACCGATACCCGTATCACGACTTTCCTCGCTGAAACCAGCTCATCACAACGTGTTAATGAAACGCGTGGTCTCGGTATTTCGGGTCCTTATCCACTCGCTGGCGACTTTGACGCGGTACTCGAAAACTCTGAAACCATCGAGGTCATCACTCGTGATGCGAATAACCCTGGCCTGATCATTAGCCGTGAAACACTAACGCGCTTTGCTGACTACGAAATTGATCCTATTAGTCGCAGCCTGTATCTTAAAGCCCCTATTGCTAGTCAAGATATTGATGGCAATCCTATCTATTTACGTGTCACTGTTGAAGTGGACGAAGGCGGCGAAAACTATTGGGTCGGTGGCGTGGCAGGCAAACAACAATTAACAGATAAAGTCTCTGTCGGTGGTAGCTACATCAATAGCGATGATCCACTAAATAAAGAAGAGCTTGCCAGCGTTAACAGTGTGATCAAATTTAACGACAAGTTAAAACTGGTTGCGGAATATGCCAAGAGTAAAGCTGAAAACCCTGACTATGAGCCTAGCAATCAGATCAATGTAAAAGAGCTAAAAGAAGGCGACAATGCAAAAGGCGACGCCCTACGCATCGAGCTAAACTACGATGATAAAAACCGCACGCGCGCTAAAGCTTATTATAATAAAGCTGATGAAGGCTTCGTTACTGGTGCCTCTCCACTAACCGCTGGACGTACTGAATCTGGAGTAGAAGTCACTCATAAGTTAAAGAACAAAACAACTGCGCTAAAGTTTGAAGGCATACGTACCGAAGACCATACTACCGAAGCCAGTCGTGAAGGCATACAGGCGAGTATCGAACAACGCCTAAGCCAAAACATCGTTGGTGAGATTGGACTACGTTATTATAAACAAGAAGCGACTGCTGCCTCACGTAATACGCAAGCTGCAACTGATGTCATAAACACTGATATTGTAGATGAGGATGAGAAGCCAATATTTAATGACAGTCTGATTAACCAGTCGGCACTTAATGGCGTAAATACTTTAGAAAAAGATATCGAAGGCATGACCGCCCGCGCCCGTATTACTGCTCGCTTGCCTAAGCTTAATAAAGCGTTGGTGTTTGCTGAATATGAGCAAGATATTGATCATAGCGCACGTAACGCAACCTCTATCGGCGGCGAAACTCCGCTAGGTAATTTAGGTCGTCTTTATGCGCGTCATGACTTAATCAACAGCCTATCAGGCAGCTACGGTCTTGATGATACCGATGAGCGTCAGCGTACTGTTGTAGGTTTTGATGCCACCTATATGAAAGATGGTAAGGTCTATAGTGAATACCGTGCTCGCGATGCTATTAGTGCACGTGAAGCTGAAGCAGCTATTGGTCTAAAGAACAAATGGTATGTCCAAGAAGGTCTGACCTTAAACACTTTATTTGAGCGTGTTGAATCGCTTGAAGGTGAAAAAGATAGCACTGCGACCGCAGTTGGTTTTGGTGTTGAATACCTTGCCAAAGAAGACTACAAAGCATCAGGCCGCCTAGAAAAACGCTGGGGTGACACTAGTGATACGCTGCTCGGTAGTGCCGGTATCGCCTATCGCTATACTGATGACATTACCCTACTGGCAAAAGACATCTACTCACGAGTAGACTATGACGATGGTCATCGTACTATCAACCGCTTTCAGCTTGGTGCTGCCTACCGTGACTATGACAGTAATCAGTTAGACATGCTAGCCAAGCTTGAATATCGCTTAGACGATAATGACACGGGCACTGATCCGTATCAAAAAGACTCACTAATATGGTCATGGAGTGGTAACTATCATCCAACACGTCCATTGACGTTATCTGGACACTATGCGGGTAAATACAATCAATACCAAGCTGATAATCTCGAGAGCGAAAACACAGCTCATGCCGCCTATGTGCGCGGTCTATACGATATTGGCGAGCGTTGGGACGTTGGCTTGCAAGCAGGTACATACTGGAATAATCAAGCCAACGATTTAGCTTATATGTTAGGTGCTGAGGTTGGTTATAGTCCAATGACTAACTTGTGGTTGTCACTTGGCTACAATTTCATGGGCTTTGAAGATGAAGATATCGCTTATGATGATAGTACTCAAGAAGGCGCTTACTTTAGACTACGCTTTAAGTTTGATGAAGACTTGTTCAAACGTGATGATCCACGCAAAAACAAACGCCTAAGCGCTGAGTCTAAGTACTGAGACTAAGTACTGAGACTGAGACTTAAGCGATATGTAGCTGATAATATAGTCTTATATATGTCCATTACACTAGAACTTATAAGACAGCTCGTAAACGAATTACCATAATATAAGGCTTGCGTTATGCTAAATACTTCACAACTGATAGCGTCAGTAGCGGCCTATAAGCGCCATACATATACTGCATTTTCTGTTATGGCTTTAGTATCGTTGTCGCCATTGGTACAGGCTGCAGATAGCGTTCATACTCATACCAACCTAGCTAAAGATAATGTTATTTCAGTCAGCCCCTGCTATGACGCTAAAGCCGCGCAAAACGTTCGTCTAAAATATAAAGTGACCGAGCAGCAAACTATCGACTGTCTGCTGACCGAGCTTGCCTTATACCAGCAAAGCCCACTAACCTCACGCCAACAATATTTTGCTTATAAAGCCCAAGCTTGGCTTAACTATGCTTCTCATGAAAATAGTATTAAAAGCAGCACACTAGCGGGTAGTCAAGCATTAGAAGCTGGTGCTAGTATTTTACAGAAGCTACGAAGTAAAACTGATAACGACTTAAATTTAACGACTGATATTCCATCGACGTCTGCTTTGATGAGGCCTGATTTGTGGGCAATAATAAGCGCTCTAAAAGACAATGCTTCAAAAAATAGCCACAGTATAATTATTGCGCCACGTGAGCTAGCATTTAGTGAGGTTGCCCTAATCTGGGCAGCAGCTGATCAATGTGCGCACGGTTGGCGTCAGTCTGGCACGCATTTCCGTATGGCTGAACGCTGGTTAGAGCAGGTACGTGAAGCATATGTTAATGCTCATGACTCAGAGACTAACGTAGCACTCCAAAATGCAATTGTCGATTACTATGAGCAATATGCACCATTAGATCCACATGATGATGTTTGTCATGGTCAATCATTACCTCCGACGACTCAAGCTGCTGACAGCAATACCAATAACAGGTTACTTTTGGCGCAATCTACAATGATACCGATGCCAATACCGACCGCCACTTATCGTATTGGATATCAAACTATAAGTCATTTAATTGAATAGAGTACTGATTGTAAGACACAAAAAAGCTGGCATCGCGCCAGCTTTTTTATTATGTCGTATTAGTAACCTTATTTTGACAAATAAAACTTAACGGTTTTTGCGTGGTAGCTTTTCTGGCAGATAGCAGCGCAGATAAGCAATAGATGCAGTGGTAGCTTCTTGCAAATAGTTATCTGTAATACGCTCATGGCGGCGGTAAGATAAAGTAAAGATACCGTTAATAATACTATAAGTCACTAAGAATATATCTTGAAGATCTTCAAACTTTGGCATCTCATAACGTTCTGATAGACGCTTATAGACTAACTCAACGATTTGATGATCCATATCTTCACCGAAGCTATCACCTTCAAAATCTGGTGTATTAGTATCATAGATCAGCTTAGCTTTGGTCTGGTCATCATGAAAGATATTTACGCAGCGTTGGATAAGCGCAGTCAAGTAACCCTGCCATCTATCGTAATCTACAGTCTCAACGGTAGTGAGAATCTCTAGAATCTCAATCGCATTTAAAAAGCGTAGCGCTAAAAAAATAGCTTCAATATTAGGGAAAAAGTGATAAGCAGAAGCTCGTGGAATGCCTGCTTCTTCACATACATCAGCTAAACTAATATCGTTAATAGAACGAGTTTCGCTTAGTTTTTTTGCACCCATCAATAACTTTTGACGGCGTACGCGGCCTTGCTGACTAGTAAACTTAAACTTATTAGGCACCAACTTCTTTGCCAATTCTGAATCGACCAATATGTCTTCTATTTTGTCATCTCTGTGATCACTCATTATAAACCTCTTAGTATTACGCCCTATTATGTATAAATACGATCTTCATCGAATAACATTAGCACTAAATCAGCATGCTAATGTCAGTTTAGTGGTAAATATTGTTACTACTATATCCAATGAAGAAGCATCATAAACACTTGCACATTATCAAACAAGGGGCGTGAACGGATTAGAATGATAATGTGCCAATTAATGATATAACCAACTGCAAAATATGATTAATCGTAAAGTTTTATCTTTGCTCGGACAATGCCATGGTCAATTACTCTATCTGAATAATCCCACTTTAAATGATCGTTAAAGTAGTCTACTCGCTCAACATGACCTAGCGAAAACTTGCTATCAGGCAAAAACTCTTCTGATACGAATAGTTGATCAATGACCTCTGGTATACCTTGATAGATGTGCGTATAAGCGACATCTTTCATCCAACCATAGCGAGCTTGGATACGAGCAGCATCGAACAATGCGACATCACGCATACTTTTGTCATAGTTCACCTCGCCAGTCTCAGCCATTAGTTGAGTAGTTACGCTACCAGTGACATCATTCATATCACCCAACAATATCAATGGCTCACGAGTATGTTGTAGCCGCTTGATAATAGACATACGTATTGATGCAGCTTCTGCCGCTCGCATACACAAGCTGCGCAGCTTGGCACGAACACGGATATTAGGGTCATCCATATCTTCTAATAAGTTGCCTGACTCATCACGTAAAAAATAAGCGCGTTTACTTTTAAGGTGAGCTGTGACAATTGTTATTGGTTGACCATACGCATCAACACGTAGTAATAATGGTGGACGATTAAATTGATGATAAGGTCCAACATCAGGGATATCCATTACCGCTTCAGGGACTATGTTCTCTAACAACGTAGTTTCTAACTGAGCAAAGCGGCTAATAAAACCGACAGCTGGCGTTTTTTGCGCGCCGTGGCCTTGAGTATATTGACTAGTACGGTCATTACTAGCAAGTGGAGCAATCACATGTTCTGCTTTAAAACCTAATGAAACAGCTAATGCTTCTAGAGCGTCACTATCCCACACCTCTTGTACCGCAATAATATCTGCATGGGCTTTAGAAAGTAATTCGGTTATTCCTTGCAACTTATACTGGTAAGCCTTACGGTCATATGCTGGTGCATTGTCATAATAAATTCGATCAGGATTGGCAAAATTAAGTAGATTAGCAGTAGCTATGTAAAATTGCTTTTGTTCATCATTATTCGCATGACGATTCATAGTTTACCTATTCTTATTTTTATTTGGTTTTATATTATTATATTGCACTAAAAATATCACTCTACTAAGAGGTCAAAATTGTCTCATAATCCTTTATGATTATGCTGTCTTCTGGCAGTTAATTATAAGATATTAGAAAATAAAACAATGAGCAAATAAAAAAGCTTCCAAAGTCATCTTTGGAAGCTTTAACATAGCATAAATTACATTAGTTGGGGCTGTCAGTCAGGCTACGTATACATTTATCACCTTGTAATTCACAAAGCAGTAAGTTTCTGTACACTATGCTTACCACTTCTCACTCAATTGAAATAATACGGCTTATATTTGAACAATTCATAATTATATATTAGCAAATGAGATGGCAATCTAGTCTCAAATAATAATTAACTAACACGGTTCCACGCATCACGTGATGCATGACGAGCATCATCCCAAGCTAGACGTGATTCGCCCTTTACTTCTTCCCATGAACGCTGCAAATCTGTTTCATGATCTTCGAAACGCGCGTCACTAGGATAACGTGCTCGGTTAGCATAACCTACTGCATAAGCTGGATGTAGATCACGGTCAAAATCGTGTCCTTGCTGATAATAACTAGCATTGGCATGTTCTGCACGCCAATAAGCTTCTTCACGGGTTGGGTCAATAGCTTCTGCTGCTGCATGACCTGCGCCGCCACCAACAATAGCACCAATAGCGCCACCAATTAATGTACCCAATGGTCCTGCCATCGTGCCAATAGCTGCGCCTGCTGCGGCACCACCGATGCCACCAATACCTGTTCCTACTGGATGTGATCCTGGCTCACCAGTAATAGGATCTGCATTAAGATCTTCTCTCGATTCTTTAGACATGTGCTTGACAGCAGTACGATCAATCGCATCATGATCCTCTATAATATTGTCATTTTCATGCATAATGACAGTATTATTGATAGTATGATCACTACCAGTTAATCGGCGCTCATTGTCATCGATGATACGCTCTCTATCGCCAACTTCAAGATAGTCATCAGTAAGGACACGGTCATTATTATCGATTACGCGGTCGTTTATAAGATCATTGTCATGTTTATTCATAATATTATCCTTAAATTGATAGTTATATACTTATTAGTTATTAATTTGAAATGGATTAAGTTGTATTAATCAATCACATTTGAAGTATAAAAAACTATCAACACTTATCGATAGAACGTTTATGTAAATTATGTCAACACTGCGATGACCTTATGTTACACGGTGTATAGTTATAACGTGTGTATATAAATCTATGCTAAATATAGTAATTAAAGAGCATATTATTAGGTATTTATGTTGATACTGATATGGTCGTTAATACAGTGTTTTAGGTATCTTTGATAATATTCTTTGCCTATTTATACCTAATGAAAATTTTATATCTAATACATTTTGAAAGATATTTTAGATATCCATTAACGCCTTAGTAATAACGCGTTGCCACTTATCAAGATGTTGGGCACGTCTCTCAGCTGACATGTTAGGCTCAAAGATACGGTCTACTTGCCATGATTCTTTCATAGTTTGATCATCATACAATCCACTTTTTAAACCAGCAAGAAGCGCTGCGCCTTTAGCAGTGATTTCCGTATCTTTGGGACGCAAAACAGGTACACCAAGCAAGTCTGCTTGAAACTGCATCAACAGATCATTATTAGCAGCGCCTCCATCGACTCGTAGCTCGGTTAATGGATGCGGACTGTCTTTTTGCATGGCGATAAGAACGTCATAAGTTTGAAAGGCAATCGCCTCAAGAGCAGCACGAGCAATGTGTGCTTTGGTAGTACCGCGACTCATGCCACTAATACTGGCATGAATATCAGAGCGCCAATAAGGTGCTCCAAGACCAGTAAATGCGGGAAGCAACACGACATCCTCGCTACTTTCTACCTGCCGAGCTAAATCTTCGACATCACAGCTTTGTTTAATCATGCCCAGATTATCACGTAACCACTGTACGATAGCGCCTGCCATAAACACGCTACCTTCTAACGCGTAAGTGACTTCGCGTCCAAAAAAAGTGGACGGCGCTTGTAGTATACGTTTACCAGATTGCACAATGTCACTGATAGATAAGTTATCTACACGATTTATTGGTGCTTTGCGCTGCCAAGCTATCGTAGTCAATAGTTGGTGTTCACTAAGCTTGGGGGTCTGACCAATATTCATCAGCATAAAACAACCCGTTCCATAGGTGTTTTTAGCCATACCAGGATTGAGACAACCTTGACCAAACAATGCTGCTTGCTGATCGCCCAATACGGCATGGATAGGAATCTGCTTGGCAAATAAACCCTTTTTGGTTTTACCAAACTCACCATCTGATGGCAGCACTTTTGGTAGTATCGCCATCGGTATATCAAAGCGTGCGCACAGCTCCTCCGACCACGCCAGCTTATGAATATCATATAATAGTGTACGTGAAGCATTGGTGACATCGATGACATGCTCGCCACCTGTCAGCTGATAAATCAACCAGCTATCAATAGTACCTACTGCTATCTGCCCAGTTGCAGCGCGGGCTTTAATCTTAGGATAGTGCTCAAGCAGCCAAGAAATCTTGCTGGCACTAAAATAAGGGTCGAGTCGTAAGCCTGTAATCTGCTGCATCCTCTTTGACAGACCTACCGACATATCACCCATACTATCGTTAGCTAAGTCCTGACAGTATTTTGCTGTGCGCCTGTCTTGCCAAATAATGGCTGGTGCCAACGGTGTGCCCGTTTGCTTATCCCAAATGACGATAGATTCACGCTGATTGGTAATAGCAATGCTAGTGACATCAGTTGCGAGTAATCCTGCTTGATTAATGACATCGTGAGCACAGCTGATTTGAGTTTGCCAAATTTGCCGCGCATCTTGCTCTACATAGCCAGCTTTTGGCGTTTGCAGCGTGGTGGGCTGTTGGGCAATCTCAATAGGACGCGCGTGATCATCATATAAAATCGCCCGACTCGATGTTGTTCCTTGATCCAAGGCTAATATATATCCTGCCATCATTTACCTCTCACTCTTAATTCGCAATATCGCTTGCTATATTTGTCCAATATTTTTAACAGCTGTCTATATTTTTCAGTATCTATTTATATATAGCGGTCTACTTTAATAGTAGTCTCTTCTCATAATAGGTTATAAAATAAAACATACATCATCATTTTGTGAAATTTATAGTCTTATAATACTACATAGCGCCTGCCTCTCTATACTGCTTGCATTACTGCTTACATTGAAATCTTTTCATTAGTCTTTTGCCTATCTTCTATTAACAAAAGACTCTTATTGAGAAGCAGGTTTTTATCTTTTTTTATAAATAATATAGTGTTTTAGGTTAAAAACCCTGCTTAAGTATAAGAAAACTCAATATTGAATGAATAACAAGTAAATAATAAGCATTGACCCGTCATGGTTGTGGCTCTACAGTGTACGCTTTATTATCAGTGCTAAGACTTATACTATAAATGATGATTAATTCAATCCTTGTTATTTAGGTATTCTGTATTAAAACATCTTATACGACAAAATTTTGCTTCCTGATTAACGGTTTATATCTCTTATGAAATTTGTTATCTCATCTCTACCTAGTGCTATTGCCACTATTATGCTGATAGGAATATCAACTCATACCGCAGCGAACAGCAATACAGAAATTATGAGTAAGGATAAAAACCTTATTTCAAAGGACGAAATATCGCCTATTGCTACTACTCAGATTATAGACATAAACTATACATCTGATGCCAATGCAACCAACAACAGCACGGTAGGCAATAGTAAAAAGTTAACGGCTGATACTGAGGCCGCCAGCTCTGTTTTGGTACAGCCGTCAAGCACCCTCACTCTAGATACTCTCGTCGACCCTATTACTCATAAAAGCATCGCTAACAGTTATCCTTTAGATGTGGCTAGCTTTTTGAGTCTTGAACAAGCCCAAGAAATTTTGTTGCAAGTCTCGCCTAAGCTCGCGGCCAATCAAGCTGCGATTGCAGCCAGTGAATATCAAACCGATGCACTTAAAACGATAGACAATCCTTTTTTATTTGCGCAGCTATCAGCCAGTACCTACAACGTGCAGGAAGATATTGATTTATCAACGCTCAAGAATGGCGTAATCAACGGAGTAAATAATGCTGGTGCTAATACTGGTGATATTGTTCCTCCTATCCCGTCCTTACCAGATTTGCCAAACTTTGGTGAGATGGTCGGCGATCGTATTCCTGATTCCTATGACTTTAAGCGTTCGGGTTCAACGGCGGGAGCAGGTGTAGGTTTTGCTTGGCCTGTTTATACTGCTGGGCGTACTACTGCGCTTACGGGTGTATCAGATGCACGCACTCAAGAAGCAATGGCTGACAGCATACTCGATAAAAACGAGCTTTATAATACTTTGATTGAACGCTACTTTAAGGCACAGCTAGCCATCATCGCCGCCTACCTACGTGAAGACGCCTATGACACGTTGCAGCAGACTGACCATATGGCAAAGCGACTATATGAAGAAGGATTTATATCACGTGTAGATCGTTTAGAAGCGCAGTCTGCACTGGCAGATGCAAAGAGTGAAGCAGTTAACGCAAATAATGACGCCCGCCTTGCTATGATTGCGTTGCAACGTCTGTTACGTACTGACTATCGTATTAAACCTACGACTCCTTTATTTGTCTCCAGCCGGCCTCTACCAGATGTGAGTTACTTTCAAAATTTAGCACTCAGCCATCATCCTGGCTTACAGAAAGTCGCTGCTAAACGCGCGCAAGCCCAAAAACTACATGAGCTATCTGATACCGGTCATAAACCCACTGTTATGTTATATGGCTATGGACAAGTTGAGAAGGATCCTAGCTGGATTGCAGGTATATCAGCCAGTTGGAAGCTATGGGGCGGACTTGATAAAACAGCATCGCTGGCATCCAGTAATGCTAAAATTCGCCAAGCTGATCTATCCGAAATTGAAGTGAGCGACAATCTACTACTACTGGTGGAAAAAAACTGGAACGATGTCAATAATGCTCAGTCGCGTTATCAAGCATTACAAAGCAATGTTGATTTGGCTACAGAGGTATTACGTTTACGACGCCTCGGACTGCAAGAAGGCGTAAATACTACGATTGAAGTGGTACAAGCACAAACACAAGCTCTCAAAGCTCGCACCGAACAAGCACAAGCTGCAAACGCTTATGTACAAGGGTTAGCTGCTTTAATGCAAAGTAGTGGCACGCCGCTCGCTTTTAATGCTTATCTAAATGCGGCTGACATAAGGCTGCCTACTTTGTATTCTGAACAATGATTTGATATTAAGAATGATAGGGCGTGTTGATAAGCGCTTGTACTGATTATAATTAAATTGCTAATGCCTATATTATTACTGACCTTACTTTACTGCTACTAATCTTACTGATACTAACCCTACTGCGAATAACTGTTTTATGAAAAAACTGATTTCTAAATTGACAAGTTGGCTTCAGCCCTTGCTACAGACATGGCGTATAGCGAACAACTCTAATGTTTGGGCACATTGCGCTAGCGTAGGGTTTTTTGGTTTTTTATCTATTTTTCCAGCAATGGCCGTGTTTGTGCTGCTTTATGGTCTCGCTTTCTCACCCTCTGAGATGCAAGAACAGATTTTAATTTTGCGTCAGTTTATACCTGATGGTGTATATGAAGTCCTTAATTCACGTTTAAGCGAACTGGCCTCTAACACCGCGTCAAAACTGACTTTTGGTCTGATTGCATCGACATTACTGGCCCTTTATGCTGGCTCTAAAGGCATCAAATCCCTAATTATTCTTGTCAATCTTGCCTTTCACATCACGCAAGAGCGCAACTTGATACAAGGTACGATCCGAGCGGTTGGTTTAACCTTTGCCGCGGTAGTTGTCCTAATAATAGCAATCTCGTCTATCGCTATTATTCCTTTAGGGGCGGCCTATTTCCCCTTCCCTCAAATAGCGAAGACGATTGCACTTTGGAGCAGATGGCCTATATTAGCTGGCATCATATTCTTAAGCTTGTTAAGCCTATATCGTTTGGCGCCAAATCGTGACGCTATACCGCTAAAAAAACTGGTGCCAGGAGCATCTCTTGCGACCGTTCTCTGGATTCTATTGTCTGTGCTGTTTTCGATTTATGTCCAAAACTTTAATAACTATAGCGCTGAGTTTGGTGCGCTTTCAGCAGCCGTAGTCATTATGCTGTGGCTTTACTATTCAGCATTCATCGTAGCCTTTGGTGCTATTTTTAATTTCGAAGCCATAGAAAGCTCTAAACCTCATGCTGTTCGCGTGTACTGATAAACTGATAATTCATTAAAACGCCTTTAGGGTAGTACCTCTGATCGTTATTGATTGTTATCAAGATTAGAGAACTGCCTTGCAGCCTTTTATGCTGCTACCTTTACAATAAACCCTTCATTCTCAACTTTATTGCTTTAGGAATACCATTTTCATGACTGAACATCACAACGACTCGGATGCAGAAAACACGCCTATTGAACCTATGGATAATATTAAATCTGAACAGCCAGCACCTGATTATCAGCGCCTAAACTCAAAGGCTACATCAGCGAAAAAAAAGGCGACAGTCAAAAAATCTGTTATTGCGTTAGTCGTTATCATGGTGCTTGGTGTCATCGCTTACGGATTGTTTAGAAGCGCCCAAAATAGTGAACCGCAAGTCATCACCTTGCAAGGGCAGATGCAAATGCAGCAAACGTCTATCGCAGCCAAAGTGCCTGGACGTATCGCTCAAATCATGGTCACTGAAGGTGATAGAGTAACTGCCGGTCAGCAGCTAATTGAGATGGATTCGCCTGAGATTAACGCGAAGATTAATCAAGCTCGTGCTGGTAAACAAATGGCACAGAGTCAGTTGGATAAAGCAGAAAATGGCGCGCGTCCTCAAGAGATTGCTCAAGCAAAAGCTGCTTGGCAAGCCAATAAAGCTGCCTCTGATCTAGCCGCCAGTACTTATGAACGTATCAACCGACTTTATGAAGAAGGTTTGATGGCTCGGCAAAAACGTGATGAGGCATTCGCACAATATCTTGCGACTAAAGATCAAACAATAGCGGCACGTCTACAATATGACTTAGCGGTAGAAGGTACTCGTAGCGAAGATAAGTCAGCAGCTACTGCACAAGTGGCACAAGTCGATGCCCAGTTAGAAGAAGCACTAGTCGCCAAAGAAGAGGCCAATCTAAAAAGCCCTATTGCAGGAATTGTAAATAATGTGATTGTCAGCACTGGTGAAGTCATCGGTCAAGGTGTACCTCTCCTAACACTCGTCAATACAGACGATCAATGGGTAGTACTTAACGTCACCGAAACCTATCTCAATCAATTTGCAATCGGTCGGCAGTTTACTGGCACTATTCCAGCACTATCATCAGCTAACAACCCACATACTAAACAATTCATCGTTTATGCAACCTCAACATTGTCTGATTTTGCGACTTGGCGCCCAACCAATAATGACGACGGTTTTGATGTACGTACTTTTGAAGTCAAAGCCCGACCTATGAATCCTGACTCGCGCGTCCGTTCAGGGATGAGTGTCATTGTGAACATCGACCCCACTTCTATTAATCAGACTCCAGAGTAGGTTATGCGTCTGTTCAAGGCTTTTCTGCGCAGTGCTGCGTACGAGCGTCGTTTTTTAACCAAAAACCATTGGGACTTCTCCGTGGTGGTCTGGATACCTTTGGTCACGATATTACTCATTTGGTGGATTTTTGCGCAAACCCAAATTACGGATTTACCTATCGGCGTAATTGACCAAGATAATAGTCCTGTCGCCAACACATTAGTACGGTATTTGGAAGCCAGTCCGGATATTACGGTTAGACAGCTATATCCCTCGCCAGCAGTAGCTGAAGCAGCTATTTTGCAGCGCGATATTTATGCAGTTGTCATTATCCCAGAAGACTTCGAGCGCAACATTCTATCTGGCAAGCCTGCGCCTATAGTCTTGCAAGTCAATGCTCAATACGGTACTCATTCTGGCATCATCCAAAAAAGTGTACAAACGGTAGCTGGTACTCTATCAGCTGGGATTGAAATTCAACGCTTAGTCAAACAAGGCATGGCACCATCACAGGCGACTATCGCTTATTCGCCTATTAGTGTTCAACGTATCAGTTTATTTAATGCTGCAACTGACTACCAGCAATTTTTGGCCTCAACTGTTATTCCTGCCCTACTACATATTTTAGCAATGGTAATCGGTGCGACAACCATCGGTCGTGAGTTACGTGATAAGCAGCTCGGTCGTTGGTATCGTTTTATTGATACAGGTAGTCCTAACCTGACGTTAATAAACAACAGTCATAGACAGTTAACAGAACTTGATAGCCAAGTTAATAATGCTAACTTCAAATCACAATCTACTCAAAACATCAGTATTCCGGTGCTGCTATTTGGTCTGATAGGCAAGTATTTTTGGCCTACATTAGCTTATAGTATTTGGTCGATATTGGCATTATGGCTTGCCACACCGCAGCAGACGATTGCGTTAACTTCTTTGCTAGCTACTTATATTGGGCTTGTTCTGTTGATGATATTGTCATTTTGGCTCGGTGCTATATTTACGGTAGCTTCATTTTCATTGCGTGCAGGCTTATCTGCAACAGGCTTTGTATCTGCGCCCTCTTACGCTTTCGCTGGTGTCACTTTCCCTTATATCGCAATTAGCGATAGTGCTAAGCATTGGTCGGACGCCCTACCTTTAACTCATTATCTAAAACTACATATCGCGCAATTACAAATGCAAGCACCAGTGGCTATTTTTTTACCGATTGTTTACGGTCTAATGATTGCGACCATTATCGCGATGGTAATTACCACATTGTTAACCAAACGCGCATTGGCGCATCCTGAACGCTGGGGAGCCCGCTAATGTCATATACACAGAAGCACAAACCATCAAGAGCAACTCTACCTTCACAAACATCGTCACAAACTTTTTTAGGTAGCTTTTTACAAACGCTAAAAGATATCTTTACCGATAGTGGTGTAATTTTGATGCTGCTTATTGCGCCCATTATTTATGGTTTTTTTTATCCGTGGCCGTATTCAACTGAAGTAGTCAATCATGTACCTGTCGGTATTATTGATAAGGACAATAGCGACCTATCACGTACTATCGTTCGCTATGCTAGTGCCAGTCCGCAGCTTGATACTACACGCTTTCTTAATGAACAACAGGCTAAAGAAGCAATATGGTCAGATCAAATTGCAGGCTACATGATTATTCCAAGCGGTCTTGAGCAGCAAGTACTATCAGGAAAGGCAGCGAGTGTTAGCGTACTGGGTAATGGCGGCTACTTTCTTTTGAATAAAAATGTTCAGATGGGATTTCTACAAGCGGTCAGTACGGTATCAGCTGGTATTGATGTCAAGAAAAGCATTGCACAAGGCGCTTATTCGTCTACTGCAGCGCAAAACACGCAAGCTGTATCGTTACGGATTATTCCTTTGTATAATCAAACTGAAGGTTACGGGGCTTACGTAGTGCCAGCGGTATCTATTATTATATTGCAGCAAACGTTACTGATGGCAACTGCCATGCTTATTGGAACTTGGTATGAGCAACGTCGTCATATGACGACTATAGGCGGTTGGCTTGGTAGAATTGCTGCATTAAGCTCGCTAAGCTTTGTCATTGGTTGCTTTTATTATGGCTGGGCTTTTGAGCTTCATCATTATCCGCGTGGGCAAAATATGCTTGGCAGCTTGCTATTCTTGCTTTTATTCTGTCCAACAGTAGCTACGCTTGGCTGCGTGCTCGGATTGTGGTTTCGTCAGCGGGAGCGTAGTCTACAGATTTTGATCTTTAGCTCGCTACCGATATTCTTTGTCAGTGGCTATCCCTGGCCTGCCAACCAACTTCCAGAAATACTACAAATTGTGCGCTGGCTAGCACCTACCACTCCTGCTATCAATACTTCTGTACAGCTTAATCAAATGGGTGCAAGCATCTCGCAAGTCTCCATAGGATTTTATGCACTTGCTGCACTATGGGTGTTTTATTTCGTTTTACTGATGCTGTTTTGTTGGCGTACGGCGAAAAAACAGCCCTCTTTGAAAATCACAGAACCCTCTTGAAAATCATTTGGTCAAAAAAAAGCGCCTGTTAATTCAATAACAGGCGCTTTTTTATATTAAATTAAGGTGTACTGAAATCTAGAACACTCGATTAAGACCATTTAATGCTGCTACCCGATAAGCTTCTGCCATCGTTGGATAGTTGAACGTCGTATTTACAAAATACTCCAGCGTATTATTACACTTCATCACAGCCTGTCCAATATGGATAATCTCTGAAGCATGATTACCGTAGCAATGGATACCCAATATTTCAAGCGTCTCACGATGGAACAATATCTTCAATACCCCAGAACGTTCCCCAATAATTTGCGCTCGCGCCAAGTGTTTAAAGAATGCTTGACCCACCTCATAAGGGACTTTTTCGTCCGTTAATTCTTGCTCAGTTTTACCAATACTTGAGATTTCAGGAATCGTATAGATACCAGTTGGTACACTCGATACTGGCTCTGCATCACTATCGCCAACCATAAATGCCGCCGCACAGCGTCCTTGGTCATAAGCAGCTGAAGCCAGAGATGGCCAACCGATAACGTCACCAGCGGCATAAATGTTTTCAACTTCTGTACAGTAAGTATCGTCTACTTTAAGCTGTCCACGGCCGTTAGCCTTTAAACCAATGGCTTCTAAATTTAGTCCTTCAGTATTACCTGAGCGACCGTTTGACCATAAAATCGCATCGGACTTGATTTTTTTACCGCTCTTTAGATGCAATATGACATAGTCATCATGAGTCTCCAAATAGTCAATCTCTTCATTACTACGAATGACCACACCAAACTGTCTAAAGTCATGCGCAATAGCATCACTAATCTCACTATCAAGATAGCTTAATAGTTGGTTTTGGTTATTGATTAGATCAACTTTGTAGCCAAGGCCAGTGAAAATTGAAGCATATTCACAGCCGATGACACCCGCACCATAAATGATGATTTTTTTGACTACATAATCCATTTGTAGGATTTTGTCAGAATCAAAGACCCGCGGATGATCAAAATCTAAAATTTCAGGACGATAAGGTCGACTACCAACCGTGATAATGGCCTTGTTAAAGGTAATGGTTTCAAAAATATTTTCATCAGTCTCAATGCGCAAAGTATTGGCATCTAAAAAACTTCCCCAACCATGAATAACTTCAATTTGATTGCGCTCATAAAAGCGCGTATGGGTGCTGACCTGATTACGTATTACTTTACGGGCATTTGCTAGCACCTTATTTAGAGGTACTTGCTTATATTCCATAGCTTTAGTGAACATCGGATCACGGCGGAAATTAATCAAGTTGAATACTGATTGGCGCAGCGCTTTGCTCGGAATCGTACCGACATGCGTAGAGTTGCCACCGACCTGATCACGCGGATCAACAACCACTACTTTTTTGCCAGACTTAGCAAGCTTCATAGCAGCAGCTTCACCAGCAGGACCTGCACCTAATATCACAGCATCATATTCAAACTTATGCTTATCACCTTTTATACGTTGTGAATCTTTAGTGAAGCCTGATTTGATATCAATACGCGTATCATCTAGCGGATTGACCAAATCAGGGTGATGCATAACATCTTCAGTGACTTGGTCGTGGGTTTGCTCAATTTGTTCTTGCTTATTTTTATCTTCGGTCTGCTCAGGAGATGTGACAGGTGCAGCACCACTGTCTTTATTTGATACTTCGGTATGAGTGTCGCTACCAGTATCATTAGTTGTATCATCTTTGCGTTTGCTTCCCATGATATCCTCTTTAGTTATTTATTTACTACTTAATCATTAAGCTATTTATGTGAGTCATAAGCAATCTGTGCATGAATCAATATATACATGAGTCAAGATCATGATGTTATGGCGTGCCCACCATACGTTGTGACAAGATATTTTGCAATGTCCAGTGCCCGTTTAAACTCTGACGCTCTTCATCAACTTGCGGACGTGCGCTAATCACATATTCTGTACCAAGGCTTGGCGTAAAGTCATCAATCCAATCATAAGGAATCTGAAATACTGAACCATCTTTACTAGATTTGGCTAGCAAACACTGCATTGGTAGTGCCGATGCACAAGCCACTCGCTCTGGCATAATCGTTAAAGTCTGTGCCTCACCTAAAACAATAGTAGGTATATAGCGCGGTTCAGGGACTGGTTCGCGTGCGAAGGGAGATGATTGACAGGCACTGAGCAAAACTGTACTGCATAGCAAGCCCATCAATAATAAGGGAGATTTTTTAGATTTATGGGATAGACTCATAACACTCTCTATTTGGTGATAAATATATAGCAACGTTTATATAGTTTGTATGGTATGGCGAAGAAAACAACCGTAAGCGAAATTAA
Source organism: Psychrobacter sp. ASPA161_9 (assembly GCF_051970275.1). Lineage (NCBI taxonomy): Bacteria > Pseudomonadati > Pseudomonadota > Gammaproteobacteria > Moraxellales > Moraxellaceae > Psychrobacter > Psychrobacter sp. ASPA161_9. Next base: position 505,371 of record NZ_JBEFNI010000001.1, read on the forward strand.
CCAATGCGGCGTTTGAGACCGGTCATCTGCAAGATACGAGTAGCAATCTCTTCAACCGACATCTCTGAGACATCTAGGCTTGGAATACCATGAGTGATATAAATACCTTGTATGGCACGCTGCTCTTGCTGACACTGCTGATAGCTCGAATAACGACTGCCCGCACGGCGTTCTTGACGGATTTTTACCAAGCGGTCAGTATCAATTAGCAAACCAAATAGCTTGTCTTTATGCTCACGCAGCGCTTTTGGCAGCTGATTATCATACAGATCATCTTCAGTTAACGGGTAGTTGGCAGCGCGAATACCGAATTGTAGAGCTAAGTATAGAGAAGTTGGTGTCTTGCCTGAACGTGACACGCCAATCAATATAATATCTGCCATACTATAGTGGCGGGTGCGTGCTCCATCATCATTGTCTAAGGCAAAATGTACCGCATCAATACGTTCTTTATAAGTTTCAGAGTCGACATTGTCATGAGCATGGCCAGAGTGACCGTCAGGTTCTACTCCGGTCTCTTCAGCGATACGTCCAATCAAACCCTCATACATATCCAAGTTGCAGCTGTGCGCAGAGTTGATCTTCTCACGGATTTCAGGACTGACAATAGTATCGAAGACCAATGGTAATAATCCATCGCGTTGATAGGCCATATTGATCTTCTCAACTGCATCTTCAGCGCGCTCTATGCTATCAACATAGGGTAATACACATGTTTCAAATGGTACCGAGGCAAACTGGCTCAATATAGAACGACCCAACGTTTCGGCAGTAATGGCAGTACCATCAGAGATAAAAAAAGCACTTCTTATAGTTTGTGAGTTATCTAAACTTAAAGCGTGATGATTTTGAATAGTAGGCTTATTTTGCTCGGACGGATTGTTAGAGTACATAACTTGAAAACCTCAGTGTAAACCTCAATAGTAAGCTTTAATTGACTCATTATACTTATGCTAATTAAGTACGATAATTAAGTCGCTGTGTGACGCACATTCAATAAGCAGCTATAACACACTCCTATAAATAGGTAGATTAATAGTTACATTGCCATATACGCCTGATATTTCATGCTCTACATTATACTCATAATAGCGTCTTAATAGGAATCAAAGTTAGCACAACTAGCGAACCTTAATAGCAGGTTCTTGCTACAGATTGTCATAGACCTTTTTCACTATTAAAATATTATGTGCTACATATAGGCATATAATTTATAGGAACATTTAGACTGAATTAGCTGCTTTATATTCGGATAAGTGAGACAATAGTGCGATTGTTTATTGCTGAACTCTATAATTTGTATCTTTTTCATAAGTTTTTTGGCTTAACCCCTCGAAATTGTCCAAATATAGCGGTATAATTTACCGTTATAATCCTTACTAAATAACCTTATTTTCTGGAGTTATCATGGCAGCTCAATCTACAGCACTTGTGATCAATCTTGATCAGTTAGGAAAAAACGACATTGACATGGTCGGTGGTAAGAATGCTTCGCTTGGTGAGATGATCAGTCATCTGTCTGATTTGGGCGTTAGTGTCCCAGGCGGCTTTGCTACAACTTCAAATGCTTTCAATCGTTTTTTGACTGAAACAGGTTTGCTTGACAAGATTAACAGCGAGCTTAAAGAGCTAGATGTTAACGATGTTAATAAGCTTACTGCTACGGGTAAAAAAATCCGTACGTGGATTATTGAACAAGAATTGCCAAAAGATCTTGAGCAAGAGGTGCGCAAATCATTCGAAGAGATGAGTGATGGCAAAGATATCGCGGTTGCTGTACGTTCTTCTGCAACTGCTGAAGATTTGCCAGATGCTTCATTTGCTGGTCAGCAAGAGACTTTTTTGAACATTCGCGGTATTGATAACGTCCTTATCGCTATTAAAGAAGTATTTGCCTCCCTTTATAATGACCGTGCTATCTCTTATCGTGTACATAAAGGTTTTGAGCATGAAGGCGTTGCCTTATCTGCTGCTGTACAACGTATGGTACGTTCAGAAACAGGTGCTGCGGGCGTTATGTTTACCCTAGATACCGAAAGTGGCTTTGATCAAGTGGTCTTTATCACATCAAGCTATGGCCTAGGTGAAATGGTCGTTCAAGGCGCGGTAAACCCTGATGAGTTCTATTTATCAAAACGCCTACTTGCTGATGGTAAGCCTGCGATTATTCGCCGTAACCTTGGCAGCAAGCATAAGAAAATGATTTATGGTGATGAAGGCAGCACGACTAAATCGGTCAAAACTGTCGATGTCGAAAAAGAAGAGCGCATGCAGTTCTCATTATCAACTGAAGAGCTGACTGACCTTGCCAAACAAGCAGTGACCATCGAAAAGCATTATGGTCAAGCAATGGACATCGAATGGGCAAAAGACGGTGATACGAATGAAATCTTTATCGTTCAAGCCCGTCCAGAAACGGTGAAAAGCCGCCAAGATAGCAATGTCATGGAACGTTATATCATCGATACTAACAATGCAAAAGTATTATGTGAAGGTCGTTCAATCGGTCAACGTATTGGCGCAGGTAAAGTACGTATCGTTAGCAACTTAAATGAGATGGACAAAGTACAAGACGGCGATGTCTTAGTTTCAGATATGACCGATCCGGATTGGGAACCAGTCATGAAGCGTGCTTCTGCGATCATCACCAACCGTGGTGGCCGTACTTGTCATGCTGCGATTATCGCGCGTGAGCTTGGTGTTCCAGCTATCGTTGGTTGTGGTAATGCCACCGAATTGTTGGTTGATGGTCAAGACGTCACCGTTTCTTGTGCTGAAGGTGATACAGGCTTTATTTATGAGAGCCAAATTGATTTTGAAATTCAGACCAACTCTATTGAGTCTATGCCAGAGCTTGCATTTAAAATTATGATGAACGTTGGCAACCCAGATCGTGCCTTCTCATTCACGCAAATGCCAAACGAAGGTATCGGTCTTGCCCGTCTTGAATTCATCATCAACCGCATGATTGGTGTACATCCAAAAGCATTGTTAAATATGAACAGCTTACCACGTGAAGTGGCACAAGCGATTAATGAGCGTATTGCAGGTTATGCATCGCCTGTTGATTTCTATGTTGATAAATTGGTCGAAGGTATCTCAACGTTAGCCGTTGCCTTTATGGATCAACCAGTTATCGTTCGCATGTCAGATTTTAAATCAAACGAATATGCCAACTTACTTGGTGGTAAATTATACGAGCCATCAGAAGAGAACCCAATGCTTGGTTTCCGTGGTGCTAGCCGCTACGTTTCTGATAACTTCCGTGACTGCTTTGAGCTTGAGTGTAAAGCGCTTAAGCGTGTACGTGATGAGATGGGCTTGACCAACGTCGAGATTATGATTCCTTTCGTACGTACTGTTGGTGAAGCAGCCCAAGTCATTGAGTTGCTAGAGAAAAATGGTCTAAAACGTGGTGAAAATGGTCTACGCATCATTATGATGTGTGAGCTACCAACTAACTGCTTACTAGCAGAAGAGTTCCTTGAGCACTTCGATGGCTTCTCAATTGGTTCAAACGACTTAACTCAACTTACTCTTGGTCTTGATCGTGACTCAGGTATCGTCTCACATCTATTTGATGAACGTGATCCTGCCGTTAAGAAATTATTGTCGATGGCGATTGATGCCTGCCGTAAAGCTGATAAATATATCGGTATCTGTGGTCAAGGTCCTTCAGACCACCCAGATCTTGCTTTTTGGCTTATGGAACAAGGTATTAGCTCAGTGTCACTTAACCCTGACTCAGTATTAGATACTTGGTTCTTCTTAGCTGGTGAAGAAGTACAATAAGCTGTAACGTTAAGTCACCGCAGTAATTCACACAGTCATTAAGTAAGTAATCATTAGGGTCTATTTGAAAAATCCTCAATAGACCCTAATACTATGGCTTACAGTAGCGACTTAAGATATGACTAACTATGCAGGCAATTATGCAGATTTTCCTTGCTCGAAATAACGTACAAGCTGGTCCATATACTTTGGATCAACTCAATATTATGCTGACATCTGGTGAGGTATTATTAGATGATTTGGTATGGCATGAAGGCTTAGATAAGTGGCAGCGTGTTGGAGACTTGACAGGTAACCAACCTCTTTATAGTCCTGCTAACATTCCTACGCCTAACGACTCTATCATTAATAATGTGACGGTATTCCCTGAAGACTCTGATACTAATAGTCGCGATGGCAAAAACGTGTCTCTTGATAGATTATATGGTAAGCCTGAACGCCCAAAAAGTAATACTGACAAGAATGCTAAAGGTGGCATGACGTCCAACCGTCATCATACGCCAAATAAAAATGTATCATTGAACAAACCTGGTACGACCAAACTTGCCAATAGTAAAGACAAAGTACTTGGCGATGTGGTCCTTGCACCTATTATGTCACGCGTATTGGCAACAGCACTTAATGGCCTATTATATATATTAGCGATTTTTCCGTTAGTACTAGCATTGACCAAAATGGATGTAGATTACTCAAAGTTCCAAGATATTCAGAATATGGATGCCGCTTATCAGTACTCGATGACACTCATGGAGAGCTTACCTAGCTCTACCTTAATGATGTCACAAGTTATGGTCTTTGGTCTATTCGCCCTACAACTGGTATTTATTACATTACGTGGACAGTCTCTTGGTAAATTAATTACCGGTATTCGCGTGGTCGATCAAACCACACACCGTATACCGTCGTTTATCAAACTTATCGGCATGCGTACATTGGTACTATTTATTATCTACAATTTATTGTTCTCATTCACGAGTTTCTTAGGATTTGTTGTCATTGCTGTTCATTATTATATGGCATCTAGAAGTCCTGAAAATATTGGTTGGCATGATAAGTTGGCTAAGACTTTAGTAGTAAAAGCTGATAGCAGTCAATTGGTCAAGCAACCAAAAATAAAGTAGCTAAAACACTTCGTTATTTAAAATCATATCTGTTTGCAAAAAGCAGCGCTTAGTCGTTGCTTTTTATTTATTAGCAGACGACTGTATTAACCTTTGTGTTAGTACACGACTACTGCTATAATACGGCGCTTTATAACCTAAGCTTACCTTCTCTATATGAGATTGAGTTTACCTTATAAATCTCCTTGCTATTAACATAGGGTTAATAGCTACTAATCCGTAAGGAGTCCAAATGAGACATTACGAGCTGGTGTTAATTGTACACCCAGACCAAAGCGACCAAGTGGTCGGCATGGTTGAACGCTATATCAAGTTGGTTCAAGACAATGGCGGTGTTATCCATCGTCTAGAAGATTGGGGCCGTCGTCAACTGGCTTACCCAATCAACAAGATTCACAAAGCTCATTACGTTCTTTTCAATATTGAGACTGACGGTGAGACTTTAGCTGAGCTTGAAGAATTATTCCGTTATAACGACGCGATCATTCGTAGCCTAGTTATGCGCCGTGACGACGCTATCACTGAAGAGTCGCAGTTAGCTAAGAATGCCGATGAAAAACGTGCACGCAAAGCAACTACTCGTCGTCCAGACAGTCGTGAAAACGATAATGACGACAACGACAACAGTGAAGACTAATTAAAGGAGAATACTCATGGCACGTTTCTATCGCCGTCGCAAATTCTGCCGTTTCACTGCTGAAGGCATCACTCACATCGATTATAAAGATGTTGAATTGCTAAAACAGTATATCAGTGATAATGGCAAGATTGTACCAAGCCGCATTACCGGTACATCTACTAAATATCAGCGTCAACTAGCGACTGCTATCAAGCAAGCTCGTTATTTATCGCTACTTCCATACACTGATAACCATCAGGGTTAACCGTTAACTTTAACTAGGAATGACTCATGCAAATTATTTTGTTACAGCGTATCGTCAACCTTGGTAAACTCGGTGAAACTGTCGATGTGAAACCAGGTTACGGACGTAACTTCCTTATCCCTCACGGCAAAGCGCTACCTGCTACGGCAGCTAACGTTGAAAAGTTCGAAGCACGTCGTGCTGAACTTGAAGCTGAAGAGGCAAAAGAAATCAATGCCGCCAAAGAACGTGCTGACGCATTAACTGATGTTAATGTCATCATGCGCGCTAAATCAGGTGACGAAGGCAAACTATTCGGCTCTATCGGTACTCGTGATATCGCTGAAGCGTTAACTAACTCAGGCTTAGAAGTTGATCGCTCTGAAGTTAAACTTCCAGAAGGCGCTTTACGTCAAGTTGGCGAATATAACGTTGATATCCAATTGCATCATGACGTTACTGCTAGCATCTTAGTTACTATTCTTTCTGAAGATGGTAATGACGAAGATTTAGTTGATGACGAAAATGAAGCACAAGACGAAAATGAAGACTATTCTGAAGAGTAATCTTTAGAAAGTTTGAATCAAGTCTAAAAAAGCCAGTAACTTCAAGTTACTGGCTTTTTTTTGTTTCTCAATAATTATAGAGTCTTGGGGACTATTTCAGTATCACGCACTATATGAGAATATGCTGTAGGATGAAGCTTGCAAAGTATTTCTACGTAAAACTATTTGATATAGAAGCAACAGCCTATTACTATAAATGTTATTAACCTATTTTAGATTCTTATCATAATGCCAAATAGTAAGATAAGCATCGCTTTAGCGTTATACGATTATTATGAATTAGAGTGTTCACATGACATTTTACTCAAAGCCAAATTATTCTGACCATCTGCATGAGTGGCTTAAGCGTGGTAGAAACTGGCACATTGAATATGGTGACTACTTATCAAATCATATCACTCATAATTGGATTGCATTAGACGCTGCTGGTGCTAGTCAAGAAAAAATGCAGTGGTGGCAAGATACTTATACTCATAATGCCACTAACGATACATCTCAAAGCGCTGCAAAAAAGCCAGGAATGTTAGAATCGCCTCGCAGTAACCCGATTGATTATACAGAAATAACCGATGCCAACTGGTTGAATAATTTGCAGTCTATTCGGATTGCCTTTCCTTTATATCGTAATTTTTTTGATAAAAAAATAGCAGAGCTAGGATTAAGCGCCTGCCTTAAACGCTACTACCCTGCGCTGTCAGAAGGCATGGCTGGTGCAGCGTTTCATCCTGTGATACATACGGGCTGGGCCGTTGATGTTGACTCTGATGACATGGCAGCGGAAGGGTTGGCATATATGGCAACCGCATTCCAACCATTAGCTACCGGTTCAATCCATACCGAACATCAGCTTTGGTCCCCTGATGCGCCACGCCCTATAGAAGCGCTTGAGAAAGTCCTAAACGACGATAGAATACCGCAACTGACTGAAAAAGCCGATTTATTAAGTAAAACTGAAGACTATAAAAGGCTAAATAGAGGTAGTTTTCAACAGCGCTTAATCACTTTTGACAATCCGGATGAGCCGATGTCGCTATTTCTCAATGAGATGGTGACGCTTAAACTGCCTGATATCGGGCAAGATCTGACTTCATCAATTGAAGAGTTGACTGTTATTGCCACAACTGTCTTATACAGCAGCGACAATGAATTTTTTATACTTCATGGACTAACGAGCTTATACGCTGTTTTATGTGTATTGCCACATCTTGATGAAAGCGCCCAACGCAATGCTTTGGGTTATTGGTTTAGAGTACTGATGGCTACTATCATAATTCAGGGAAGTCCTGGAATGACCGATGCAGTTACCTTACTTAAAAAATGGCTTGTTGATAAAGAAGAAAGCAAGACTGTCGGTTATCAGTTAAATGAGGAGAAAAAAGCATGGTGGCTACAAACCCTACAGTCTACTATAGACAGTCTTGATGAGCATGTACCAAAGGCAGTTTATGTTTTGAAGCGCTGGGCTGAATGGCAGTCATTTTCAAAATCATCACATGAGGTTTATGTTAAAGCGGCTCGCAATATAACAAAACCTAATGTGAATGGCGAGCTGCAAGATAATCTATGGTTTAGTAACACCTTCACAAAAGCTTCAGAAAGTAAAAACAAGAAGTGATAACACACCTATGATACTCTTCTATGTTTATCATAGGTGTGTTATCAAGTGTAACGACTTAGCATTACCCTATTGCCAAAACTGGCTATGTCTATTATAATACGTCGTTCTATTGGGGATGTTCTGGCTTCGACGCTGGTGATGAAACTCAATGATGCATGTCGAGAGTGTATGTCCTCTCGTTAATCAAACATATATTGTTATAGTCGCAAACGACGAAACTTACGCTCTAGCAGCTTAAACCCTGCTTACTTGGTTGCTGATCACCTACAGTTGGTTAACTAAGTTGAAGCGTCCGCATGTAGGCTCGCCACAAGGGATTGTCTCAATCGCTTGGGTTCAAAAGTAGAGAATCGTCCAATCCATCCTGACTGTCGGATCGGTGCGGATTAAAGCCAAAGACAGAAACTAAACATGTAGATTCATGAGCGTAATGCTGGCGGACGCGGGTTCAACTCCCGCCATCTCCACCAAATATTAAAAAACCGATCACTCAAAGTGGTCGGTTTTTTTTATCCTTAAAATCCCTAGCCTTGGTATGTTTGCAGTCTAATTGGCAACATTCTGTATTCAGGCTCAAAATTATATACTTAGGCTATTATCTGAACCCTTTCTTTATAGTTCTGCTATTAGCTTGCTTATTGCGTAGCAGGATTGTCGAGAGCCCATTTATATAGCTTCCTAAGACCGTAACTTGCTGGGTCTACCAGCTCTAACATATCTGCACAGGCCTCAGAACAAAACAATCGACGTTCAGGATTATAAAACCCCGGAATTACAGTTCTAATTAAAGCAAGGTAGTCATACTTAAAGTTTTGACGCCTATTAAACCAACGTAGAGCATAGTCGATATCACACATAACTGGTATCAACACCCAGTGACTAGGCTCCATATGAATGGTCTTACGACGCAAACCACCATCACGATGGCTTGAGCTAATACAATCATAGCGCTGCCCACCTAAGTTCTTAATTACAAGCTCGCAATGACTGTAGGGCGAACGATCAATCATACTAATAATACGGTCTAGTGCCTTACCCTGCTTAGCAATATAGAAAGCCAAATAAGTAATTTTCATAGCAAATCTCCAGAAGTTTCTTCATCAGTCAAATTTTAGACTTTGCTGAACTTCAAAATTGCTCTGACATTTTAACTAACGAATTTGTGGATTAATGACCTTATAAATTTATCTCTGTTACAGTATATTTTTATCATCTCACATAACTATTGTCTTAGCAAAATCCTCTTAAGTAACTAACGAGCGTTCAGGTTTCGCTATTTCTATTGGATATAAAAAACCAGCCACTTAAAGTGACTGTTTTTTTGTTTTATATGTCTATAGTTACTATCATTTTAACAACGTTTTTTAAATATATATTTTCACACAATAACCTAGGACATGCCCTCATAAACTTCAAAAAAGATCATCTGGCTCTTCATTTAATAAGCTAGTAGTAGAATTTAATATAGCCCATCGATATAGCTTTTTGAGGCCATAACTTCCAGGGTCTACCAGCTCTAGCATATCCGCACAAGCTTCGGAACAAAATAAGCGATATACAGGGTTATAAAATCCTGGTATCTCAGGTCTAAATAAAGCAAGGTAATCGTATTTGAAGTTGCGGCGCTTATTAAACCAGCGCAGGACATAGCCCATATCACACATGACTGGTATCAATACCCAGTGACTGCCTGACATGTCAATATTTTTGCGTCGCAATCCGCCATCACGATAGCTTGAACTAATACAATCATAGCACTTATTACCATGATCGCTGATTATCAGTTCGCAATGACTATACGGTGAACCATCAATTACACTAATGATTCGGTCTAGCAGCTTACCGTGATCGGCAATATAAAAAGCCAAATACGTGCGTTGCATGGTCACTCTCCAAAGGACCTTATAACTCTATATTATAGAAATTTATTCATACCACTATATTGGTCATTATAAGTAGATAACCCTCTTTTTACTGTGATTAGTTGTAGTAACATAAAACAAAAGCCAACCATATAATATGGTTGGCTTTTATTGCATATTCTCAAAATAACAGAATCTCAAGAACTTTAACTCAAAATTTTGTTTAACCACTTACCGATATTTTGAATCTGCGGCATACACACCTGATGTGCCATCGGATAAGTATTATACTCAACACCATAGCCCTTCGCTGCTAGTAATTGATGTGCCTGCTCACCCAGAATAACAGGCACAACAGGATCATGAGTACCGTGTTCAATTAATATTGGCATGTCTTTGTTAGCAGCACTATAGTCGATGTTATCATTGGTCGCAAGATAAGTAGATAGCGTCATCAATCCTGCCAAGCGCTTTGGATAACCCAGGGCGACATGATAAGCCACTGCCCCGCCCTGCGAAAAGCCTGCAATGACAATATGTTCAGGTAACACGCCACGCTCAATCTCACGACTAATCAAATCATGTATTTGCTGCGTAGACTCTTCAATCTGAGCGATATCGACTTTGCGTTCAAGACTCATCTCCAAGATGTCATACCATGCTGGCATCACCATACCACCATTGACAGTCACTGGACGCTTAGGCGCATGCGGAAAGATAAAACGTACTGCCATATCATCAGCCAAACCTAGCTGAGGTACGACTGGCTCAAAATCGTGACCGCTAGCACCCAAACCATGCAACCAAATAACAGCTCTATCTATCTTCTTTTGTGATGGATTATGCTCAACAATGACCGCATCTAAATAATTATTCATATTTCCTGTATTCCTTTTGTAGAAAACCACATATTTAAAAAACTCATATTTCCAATAGTAGAGGCATTTGCCATACCTCTAGTTTCTTCTTTATTATCATAATGCCCGTTATTTTACAGCCTTTAAGCAAAACTGCTAATCAAAAACTCATAGATTAACCAATCCAATTTCCATCAATTTTTCACATCGTTTGATAGGAGATGGCAAAATATGACCATGCTTTTATGCTACGATAATTTAATAATTTTGGCATAGCACTCTAGCTACTTTATGACGCCCTATTATTATTTTTCAATGTTCGTATATCTATGAGCGTTATTCACGCCAATTCATCATAAATTATTTTTTCTTATACAACGATATAAAGCCTATGACCCATATTTTATTGGTAGAAGATGACCCCGCTATTGCTATGTCTCTCAAAGTTACTTGCAAACGTGAAGGCTGGAAAATAACTTGGCTAGATAATGCTAGTAGCGTGCTGCCGATGCTACATAGTAATGAGGTGCAAGACTTATCAGCTATTATTTTGGATGTAGGACTACCAGATGGTGATGGTTTAAGTTTATGCCAACAAATACGCCATACGCCTGCTATTGGCACGCTAAAAGATGTGCCTGTGGTATTTTTGACCGCGCGTAGTGATGAGGTCGATCGTATCTTGGGTTTAGAGATGGGCGCTGATGACTATTGTGCAAAGCCTTTTAGTCCGCGAGAATTGGTCGCACGCTTAAAAGCTATTTGGCGACGTGAACAGTTACTGTATGAGCAAAGCACTGCTCATAAAACAGCAATAGATAATGCGACTGACGACACTTCACCTAGCCTCTCATCTAGCGCATCCTCTTCTCATCATATGTCAGGGCAAGCGTTGACTTTTGAGTGCCAGTCTGGTATCTGGTATTACCAACCGCTCAATTACTCTTTAAAGTGGCAAGATCAAAAACTTGAGCTTAGCAATACGGAACGCAAAATTTTATTAACCTTATTACAAGCGCCCAATCAAGTCTTCAGCCGTGAACAGCTGTTAAATGCAGTGAGCGATTATCCAGATCATCGCCTAGCGCGAACGATAGACAGCCATATCAAGTCAATTCGCAAGCAGCTAGCGGCTGTCGATTCTAGCATTGATGTCATCCATACGCATCGCGGACTGGGTTATGCATTATGTCCTGCCTAGTTATATCTCACTTAGTACTGGCATTTTACAACTTTAAATAGCACTTCTAAAAATATGAACCATAAAGCAAACGCTAGCACTAATCAAAGCAACTGGTATGCAAAATTGCATCCTATTGGCACTGCGCAGCAAACGACTGAACCTAAACGATTACTGAACTTGAGTATTTTTTTTAGGATTTGGCTAGCCGTTGCTTTAGTACTTATCTTTTGCGGTGTGGTAGTGTTTACTCAGCTGTTTGGTTATGTCAAACCCACAGCACAACAAGTCATCGAAGACACTTTATTAGATACTAGTAAATTGCTCGCAGCAAGCTTGCAAGTGCCATTAACTTCAGGGCAGCTATACCAAGACGCCTATCAGGCCAAACTTGATGCTGCATTTATCGGCGTACCAGCCATTGATAAACCTATAAAACCAGCGGATAAAAACAAAAGTGGTAGTAGCGTTCGGATATATGTGACAGATAGCAAAGGTATAGTCATATACGATTCACTACCCGCCCCTGAAAACTCTGAGGGACAGGACTATAGTCGCTGGAATGATGTGTATTTGACCTTAAAGGGTCAGTATGGCGCGAGAAGCACCCCAGATATTAATAGCACACGTGGTAGCTCTATCATGTATGTGGCCCAGCCTATTAAGGATGCGTCTGGCGCACTTATCGGAGTCGCTAGCGTTGGTAAGCCAGTCGATAGCGTGTTGCCTTATCTAGACAATACTCGCAATCGTATGCTTCTTACTGCTTTGCTCATTAGTATTGTTGCACTGATCTTGGCAGGACTGGTCGCCTGGTGGCTGAAGCAAAGCATAACTCTAGTTATCCAATATACAAGTGCGCTGGCTGAGGATACCAAAAAGCCTTATTTTTACTTAGGTCATGAGCTTAATAGCCTGACAGACACTATTGAGACCATGAAATATCGCTTAGAAAACAGAGCCTATGTCACTGACTATGTCCATACCCTCACTCATGAACTTAAGAGTCCTTTAACGGCAATTCGTGCCAGCAGCGAGCTACTAGAGGATGATAGACTTGATGAAGAAGATCGGCAGATGCTAATCCAATCTGTCGGTGAACAAAGCATCAAAATGCAGCAGTTAATTGATCGACTGCTATTACTTGCCAAGATTGAGCAACCAAGCTTTAAGCTGAATCGGCAGCTGACACCTTTATTACCACTACTACAGACTCTAATAAAAGACAATGCCGCTAAGTTGCAACAGCAGCATCTAATACCTATTGAAATCTATATTGATGACAAACGCTTTACGGAAACAACCTCTTTATCCTCAGATATGTTGGCAAATACCAGCGTTTTTGCCGATCAGTTTTGGTTGGTGCAAGTGCTACAAAACGTAATGGATAACGCCATTCACTTTGCTGAGAGCACTGTCAGTATTGATATTCATAACACCGTGCAAACTGTAATCATCGATATCTTCAATGATGGCAAGTTATTACCTGGTTATGCGGTTGATAAAGCTTTTGACCGTTATTTTAGCCTATCTCATCAAAGTCAGGTTTTTGACAATCCATCAGTGCATTCATTGAATAAGAACCCAACACTAAGCGTTGAGAAAGAACAGTCTAGTATGTCTAGTAGCACCCTCAAGAAAGGCACTGGTCTTGGTTTAACTTTGGTCAAACAGGTGATTGAACATCACGGAGGCCATGTGGGCATTCGTAACATTAATGCTAACGATAATAGACATATTATTATAAGTAATCGTTCTGGCGTGATGGTTAGTATTACCCTACCCTTGGCTAAAAATTAAAAAGGTTGCGCAAAATAAATACTTGCTCTTTTCAATAAGTCTTTTTCAATTATTAAAAGCCAAATCATTGATGACAGTTCATAAACTTTCCATCATTCCTACATATGCTTTCTATCTCTTTGTTTTACGATAGCGTTATTCAAATTCGTAAATAAAACTTAAGAGAGAAATCCTATGCAAAATATTGTTATTAAAAGCTTGTTAGGTCAGAACCGCCATCATTGCGCACAGACTTTGTTAAATCAAGGCATCGACAGCATTGAATTTGGCCATTGGTTAGCCATCCCAAGTCAGCAATTATTATTGGTTTTCCGTCATCAGCAATGTGTGGCTATTGATGATTATCAATTGGCAGCTTAAGACTGCTATTAATTTGCCCACTAGAACGCAACCATCGATTGGGTAATTACCCTTTTAATCATCCACAAAAAAGCCCTTTGCTGTTTCTAATAATATTTCATTAGAAACAGCAAAGGGCTGATAGCTTTATAATATACTTTGAGGCGACTCTAAGTAATCGATGCTACCGGTTGCTTAACATCAGCGTTTTGACCACGATGACGCAGATAATGATCGAGCAATACAATCGCTAGCATGGCTTCTGCAATAGGCGTTGCACGTACCCCAACACAAGGGTCATGACGACCTTTAGTTAGCATATCAATTGCTTCGCCATCTGTATTTATACTCTTACCAGGGGTAGTAATACTAGAAGTTGGTTTAAGCGCGATACTGACACTGATATCTTGTCCTGATGAGATACCACCCAATATACCGCCAGCATGATTGGCAGTGAAGCCGGCTGGCGTCAGCTCATCACGAGAACTATGCCCAAACTGCCCTGCAACAGCCATACCGTCACCAATTTCTACGCCTTTGACCGCATTGATACTCATCATCGCATGGGCAATATCAGCGTCTAAGCGATCGAATACTGGCTCACCGAGTCCTACTGGTACGCCACTGGCAATAATCTCCAGACGCGCGCCGCAGCTAGTACCCTCTCGGCGTAGATTATCTATCAACGTCTCGAAGCGGCTAACTGCCTCTTTATCAGCAGTGAAGAACGGGTTGCTGTTCACAAAATCCCAGTCAATTTGGCTGGGGTCTGTGACGTTACTATATTCATTACCAATTTGGGTCACATGACCACGGATTTGTACACCCAAGCGATCTTGTAGATATTTCTTAGCAATAGCACCCGCTGCGACTCGCATCGCCGTCTCACGCGCTGATGAGCGACCACCACCGCGATAGTCGCGAAAACCATACTTCATACTATAGGTATAGTCGGCATGACCTGGGCGAAAAGTATCTTTAATCTCGCTATAGTCTTTTGATTTTTGATTGGTGTTACGAATTAGCAGACCAATAGATGTACCAGTAGTTTTACCTTCGAACACACCTGAGATAATCTCAACTTCATCAGACTCACGGCGCTGGGTTGAGTACTTAGAGGTACCCGGTTTGCGGCGGTCTAAATCCACCTGTAAATCTTCTGCGGATAATGCTAAGCCCGGTGGCACACCATCGACGATTGCCAACAAACCTGCACCATGCGACTCACCGCAAGTGGTGACCGTAAAAACCTGCCCAATACTATTGCCTGCCATATCTATCCTTAAACCAGTAAAATCTATGTACACATACTTAAGAGCGAATCATGAGTTTTGACTCATTACTGACTGTTATCCAGCAGCTGTACATAATGCGCAAATAACTCGCGATGCTCCATGAGCTCATCAAAAGTAATCGCAAAGACCCCATGACCACCGAGCGCAAATTTTAGCCAATCAAACTGAATATCTGGATAAGCTTGGCTAAGTGCCCACTCACTATCACCCACTTCACAGACAAGCAAACCTTCTGGACTTAGATAATCTGGCGCTTCAAATAAAATACGATGTACCAAGTCTAAACCATCTTGACCTGCGGCTAGCGCGTGCTCAGGCTCATATAAAAACTCAGGTGGTAGATCTGCCATGATGGCAGCATCAACATACGGTGGGTTGGTAACGATGAGCTCATACTGGTTTTCAGCTGGAATTTTCGCAAATAAGTCAGACTCAATCACATTGACTTGATGACCAAGGTCGTGATGATCGACGTTGACCATCGCCACTTCTAATGCGCCTTTATCGATATCAACAGCATCGACTAGCGCATCAACGAAACGTGTCGCCATTGCGATAGCAATACAACCTGAACCAGTACATAAATCTAAAATACGCTCAGGCTGTGACAATTGCTTCATGTCAAGTCCATGATCATAAAATGCTGCAGGTTGCTCATTGACAGTCGCACCAAGCGGCTTAGCAAGCTCATTGACATCGAAGTATGGATGGAACTGCTGACGAATCAATTCTGCTACAGGTGAGCGCGGGATGAGAACACGCTCGTCCACATAAAAAGGCAAATCACAAAAGTAAGCTAGGTTAATCAGATAGCTCAATGGCTTACGCTCAGCGATACGCTCTTCTAGTAAACTTAGCACCACTTGCTTTTCTAAAGAGGTCAGACGACAATCAAGTATTTGTTCGTTAGCCGCCCAGTCTAAAGATAAAGAATGTAAAACAATAGCGGATGCTTCAGCGAACTCGTCAGTGGTACCTTGTGCTACAACCACATCGTAATTGCGCAACTGCGTTACTGCAAAGCGAATAAAGTCACGTATACTAAATAGCTGCTCACGTGCTTCTTCAAGCTCGCCATGTAGATTCGCAAATTGTTCTGTCTCATTTCTTTCCAAATCATCTTGTAGATCATGCTCGAAATCTTGAGACTCCTGGCCGTTAAAATACTGATTTTGAAATTCTTCTGCACTCATGGTCTGGTGTTCTGACATATCGCACCTTGTTGATTACATGCTCATTAGTTACATGCTAGTTAATTAAATAAAACGCTGTTCATGCATTATAGACGCAAACGTTATGTAGCGCCAATAACTATAAGGGTTACCCTAATAAAACGTAACAGTAAGGTCTTTCACAGCTATATATCCAACCCTAAATCTCTAATAACTGTTTAATAATTAAACAATATTTATTAAATTTATGGGATGACAATATTACCGAAAACTTACTACAACAACGATTTGCGCAATATGCCAGCCAAACTATTAGCCAAATATCACTACATTGTATCTCATACGTCAACTGCTGATGTTTAGCACTATATCGACACAAAAAGATGTGTCAAAAGTTTGCTTAGAACCTGAATTATGCGCATAATAGCCACATTGTAACAACCTACTGTGAACAAATATGATGAAAATAAAACCACTTATTACTTCTATGTCTATCGTTGTACTTAGCGCTAGTATGAGTGTCAGTGCCCTTGCTGCACCTGATAATAATGCACGTACCTTACCAGTACGCACGGCTGACAAGTTACCTGGCATTGCTGTCTTAGCTAGTCTTGATGTTCAAGAGAATCGTAGCAGCTCAATCGATACTAATAGCTCAGTCTCTACGCCTAAAACGAAGCCTAAGACTACTGATAGTATGGGTGAGTTAATTGATACCAAGCAAGACAAAAAGACAGCATCTGCACCAAAAGCCGTCGCTGCTGACAATATGAGTGCTGCTGAGCTGACACGTAAAGATGAGCAATCTGACCGTACTGATGATATCAGTGAAGGCCAAGCTGTTGCCGCCCCTAGTGACGCTTCATCTATTGATTCAACAGACCCATTATCTTTTGAGCTACCTAAGTACGAACAGAGTTTGGATTTCAGCAATGATCCTACAATCAAGAGCATCGAAGATAAAGATGGAAAAAGATATACCACGCTCAATTTGTCAAATTATGCCAAGCAAGTAAACGACGCTACATGGTCGCCAAACATGAATGTCAACTCAGCGATGACTATCAAGATGCAAGCTTTGCTTGATTGGAATCATGCCTCTCCTGGCCCTATCGATGGTGGCTGGGGCATGAACAGTAAAAAGGCTTTGATCAACTTTCAAACGATGAAAGGCTTGCCAGCGACTGGTAATATGGATCAAAAAACATGGGATGCGCTAACTAAGAAAATCCCTGCTAGTAAGCCTGTACTAGTGACTTATACTCTGACTGATGATGATATTAAAACCAACTTTGCAACCACGCCTTCAGGTTCAGAAGCAAAGTCAAAAATGAAAGGCTTATATTATCAAGATATTAAAGAGATGCTTGCCGAACGCTTTCATATGGATGTACGCTACCTTGATAAGTTAAACAAAAACAAAAACTATCAAGCTGGTGAAACAATCACTGTTCTCAACACTCGTGGCCCGCTCAATGAGCGCATTAATCGTGTCGTTGCTGATAAAGCAAGCAAAACCCTATATGCTTATAATGGTGATAAGCTGGTTGCCACCTATCCAACTACGATTGGTAGTGATGCTACTCCTTCACCACAAGGTACCTTCAAGATCATCAATAGAGTTAAGATGCCATGGTATAAAGCGACTGTCGGTGAAGGTAGCGATAAAAAGATACATATGCTACCACCAGGACCAAACAACCCTGTTGGCGTCGTCTGGATGGGTTTATCCAAACCTTCTTATGGCATCCACGGTTCACCTAAACCTGAAGGTATTAGTCGCCAAGCATCAGCTGGTTGCGTGCGTCTAACTAATTGGGATGTATTAGAAGTCTATGCCAACATTGAAAATGGTGCGACAGTAATACTTAAATAACAACTAAACCAGTATCGCTTAATTAATGTATCTGAAAATAAAAAAGACCTTTATCATAAAGGTCTTTTTTTATTGGTTTAAATAGCGATTGATGTACGCAATAACTATTTATACTTTATACCCTTCTTATGCTTTATATCCTTCCTCATCGCCAGTAATACTGCCAATTTTTTTAGTGAAAAACAATCCAACTGGTACTGAGATTAGGATGCCGATCACTACAGCAATTTGTATATGGGGAATTTCATTAAATCCCGACACTAATGCTGCGACCATGAGTACGCCGATTACAACCGTTGCTGTCATTGAGTAAATCATAGAAAATAATGTCCAATTCATATCCTAATCCTCATAGTTTGTGTGGGTATAATACCTTTATACGCTAAATCCACAATAATAGTAAGCTTTTCCTTTGGACTCATAGTCCATAGACATCAGCTGACTTAAGCTTAAAACCGTGTTAATATCAGGGAGTTATCTATCGACTTATAAAACTTAATACAGTTCTTATTAAACGCTCCTTACCTACTCGATCCCAGTGTTTGTTATTGCTCATTTTCTTTTCACCTCTACATCTAACCTGCAATTTCTATGGTTACGGTTGATCATAAATCCAGTCAAATTATATTTCTCATAATGATGTTATTTGCTTATAAAAAATTTATACGTTTCTTATGTTTTATCATTACAATAGGAACTCTTTTTTCTTTGACTTATAAAGCCATATTGTTATGACCTCACCTGCCAATGATTCCTCTCCTTCTTTGCCTCCCGAAAAAGACTTGTCCGACTTTGAAAAAGAAGCTAAAGCTGCTGCGCGAAAACAGCAGGATACATTGAACGATGACGTTGATCATTCAGATGAACATGACCTAGATGATGCACATAAAGCAGAAGAAGGTGCGCAGCACCCTGAACCTAAAATAACTATGACCTCGCCAAGTCCAGATGTGGTCATTGCAACTGTAGAAAATTCCATACCTGAATCGGCGGAAGCGGAAGCTAGCGACAGTAAGTCTTATGAAAATTACAACAGTGATAATATAGAAGACAACCAGCACACCATTGATGAATCAAACAATAATTCTCAAGCGCAAACACTTTCTACAACCCCAGTAGACTCAAATGATGACTCATCCAAACCTGCATCAGAGCCAGTGCTGAATAATATTGATAACGATGTTGACTCGGACGAAGAAGATCAGACTGAATCGGAAGACGAGCCAACAGATGAAGACGAAGTTCATGAGGTCAAAAAAGAAAAAGAAGCCAAGCTTGAGTCTTACAAGCAGTTTATAGCGGAACAATTTAGCAATCAAAAAGTAGATTATCCAAAAGTACGGCTCACCATCGAAGCCAATGCGCTACCCAGCAAAATGTATTTTGTAATGAATACCCTCTCCGCTATCATTGCTAGTTATGGACTGATAACCAATTCAGCAGCAGTCGTTATTGGAGCGATGTTGGTCGCTATGATGCTGGGGCCTATTACCGGAGCTGCATTAGCGATTATTGACTATCGTATGCCATTACTACGCAGGTCGCTGGTTACCGTTGCTGCTGGGGTATCTTTAGTCATATTGGTAGGTTTCATAGTCGGATATATACATCAAGGTCAACCGCTATCCTCTGAGATATTGTCGCGTACGCAGCCTACTTCAATGGACTTAATGATTGCGCTGGCTGGCGGTACCGCTGGTGCTTATGCAATGGTTTCACCGCACCTGTCCGTAGCGGTGGTTGGCGTTGCTGTTGCAACCGCGTTAGTGCCGCCACTTGCTGCAAGTGGCATCTTATTTGCCAATGGTGAGATGACATTAGGTCTCGGTGCCGCTTTACTTGCTTTGACCAACATTATTGCCATTCAATTTACCAATGCGATGGTACTTTGGTTTTTAGGCTTTCGCCGTTTAGTCGCTGATGACTATAAATCAAGCACTTACCTAACTTTCTTTCGCCGTAATGCCGTTGCGTTAGTATTATTGGTCGGGTTAG
The DNA here is from genome assembly GCF_051970275.1 of Psychrobacter sp. ASPA161_9. Classification (NCBI taxonomy): domain Bacteria; kingdom Pseudomonadati; phylum Pseudomonadota; class Gammaproteobacteria; order Moraxellales; family Moraxellaceae; genus Psychrobacter; species Psychrobacter sp. ASPA161_9. The sequence goes on from NZ_JBEFNI010000001.1 coordinate 525,707, forward strand.
GTGTTTATTTGACGATTAACTTAAACATCAGTGCCAAACAACAAACTTTTGAAAACAACGTAAAGGGCGCTATTAATACCTATTTTATGGATAAAGGTAACGTACTGACCAATACCCAATTCGAAAAAGTTGGTGGCTATCAGACTGTTCGTGCCGTTATTCGTGGTGAAAAAAGCCCAACCTCATATGATGTGCAGAAGATTGAAACGGTTATCACCCAAGATATGGCGGATAATTTTCCTGATTATCTACCCATTAAGCTACAACTTCGTTATCTCCCTGTACAAGTGATTGAATCCGACCCTTTGATTCAAAATCAGCTTGATCAGACTGATGCAGCAATTTTAACGAATTAGTATTAGGGCTAAACCTTCCAATACTTATAAGGGCAACATACAGGTGTGACCGTCGTTTACCAAGAGCCTACTTGTGAATCTTCAACACACCTCAGGCGTTTGTGCTAAAATCGCTTGCAAAATTATTTCCTTTATTTTGTCCTTTTTTACTTTATCTCTATTCGTCAGTAAGGAGCCGCTGTGAGCCAACCATTTCGCTCAGCCGATATTCGTCAAGCTTTTATAGATTTTTTTATAAGCAAGCAGCATACCGCTGTACCTTCATCGAGCCTTATTCCGCATAATGATCCGACATTGTTATTTACCAATGCGGGCATGAACCAGTTTAAAGAGACGTTTTTGGGCATGGAACCACGTGACTATACACGCGCGGTAACTTCACAAAAATGTGTACGTGCAGGCGGTAAGCATAACGATTTGGATAACGTCGGCTACACCGCGCGCCATCATACATTTTTTGAGATGCTGGGCAATTTCTCCTTTGGTGACTATTTTAAACAAGCAGGTATCGCTTATATCTGGGAGTTTTTGACATCCGATGAATGGTTGGCTATCGATAAAGATCGCCTATATGTGACCATTTACGAAACTGATGACGAAGCCTTTAACATCTGGAATAAAGACATTGGCATCCCTGCCGAGCGTATCATTCGCATTGGTGATAATAAAGGCGCACCTTACGCGTCCGATAACTTTTGGACGATGGGTGATACTGGCCCTTGTGGCCCTTGTACCGAAGTCTTTTATGACCATGGTGCGGATATTGAAGGCGGTTTGCCTGGCACTCCTGAAGAAGATGGCGACCGCTATATCGAGATTTGGAACTGCGTGTTTATGCAGTTTAATCGCCAAAAAGACGGCACTATGCTGCCACTGCCTGCACCTAGTGTCGATACTGGTATGGGGCTTGAGCGCATTAGCGCCATCATGCAAGGCGTCCACGGTAACTATGAGATTGATTTATTCGTTCATTTGATGGATGCCGCTGCTGAGATTTTAGATATTGAAAATGAGCAGCAGTCGTCGCTTAAAGTCATTGCGGATCATATCCGTGCGGTCGCATTTTTAATTGCTGACGGTGTCATGCCAAGTAATGAAGGGCGCGGCTATGTGCTACGCCGTGTCATTCGCCGAGCTGTGCGCCATGGTAATAAGCTTGGCGCCGATAGCGATTTCTTCTATAAGATGGTCGCGCCACTCGTAGCTGAAATGGGCACTGCTTATCCTGAGCTAAAAGATAAGCAAAGCGTTATTGAAAACGCGATTCAAAAAGAAGAAGCGCAGTTTGCCAAGACACTGGCACAAGGTTTACGTTTACTTGCCAGCGAGCTTGAGAACCTGAAGGACGGCGACATCCTCTCTGGTGAGGCCGCATTTAAGCTCTATGACACTTATGGCTTCCCACTAGACTTGACCGCTGACATCACTCGAGAGCGCGGCATTGCTATTGATGAAGCTGAGTTCGATGAGCATATGCAAGCACAGCGTGAACGCGCACGTGATGCTGGTAAATTCGACGTTGATTATAGTAGTGTCATCCAAGTAGAGAGCCCTACTGAATTTATTGGTTATGAGCAACTACAAGAAGATGACGTCAATGTTATTGCCTTATATCAAGACGGCCAATCTACTGACAACTTAGATGAAGGTATGGAAGGCGTTGTTGTGCTTGACCGCACACCGTTTTATGCTGAAGGTGGTGGTCAGGTTGGTGAGCTGGGCGAAATTCGTACCGCGTCTGGTGTCTTTGAAGTACAAGATACCAAAAAGTCTGGGCAAGCCATCATTCATTATGGTGTCGTGAGCATGGGTACCATTAGTGCGCAGCAAACAGCGGACGCGCAGGTGCTTTCTAGCATTCGTGCAGCTAGTGCTAAAAACCATTCTGCTACCCATTTGCTCCATGCAGCATTGCGCCAAGTGTTGGGAAACGAGGTCACGCAAAAAGGCTCATTGGTATCAAGCGAAGTATTACGTTTTGACTTCTCTTATGACAAGCCAGTTAGCAGCGCTGAGATTACGCGCGTAGAACGCGTAGTCAATGAGCAAATACAAGCTAATGCGCCTGCCTGTATCGAAAACATGCCTATTGATGAAGCTATGAATAAAGGTGCAGTAGCGCTATTCGGTGAGAAATACGGTAGTGACGTTCGTGTTCTAACGATGGGAACAGATAGTATCGTTGATGGTCAGCGTCAGCCCTTCTCTATCGAGCTATGCGGTGGTCTTCATGTGCAGCGTACCGGCGATATTGGCGTGTTTAAAATTACCAGTGAGTCTGGTATTGCTGCAGGTATTCGCCGTATTGAAGCAGTCACAGGTATGGGGGCGATTAAATATATCCAGCAAAGTGATCAGCAGCTGAGCACCTTAGCTGCTAAGCTCAAAGTCAAACGTCCTGAAGTAGCACAGCGCGTACAGACTATGGCCGACAAGCAGCGCGACTTAGAAAAGCAACTTGAGCGTCTACAACAAAAGATGGCTAGCGCCCAAGCAGCAAGTTTACTCGATGACGTGCAGACTATTGCAGGTACACCAGTACTGATTAGCATGTTAGCGGGTATTGATGGTAAGTCAATTCGTCCTTTAATGGATGATATTAAGTCCAAGCTACCAGATAGCGTTATCGTGTTGATTGGCGATAAAGATGGGCAATTGGCGTTATCAGCAAGTGTCGCTAAGTCTGTCACTGCTCGCATCAAAGCAGGTGATATCATTCGTCATCTCGCTGGTGAATTGGGTGGTAAAGGTGGCGGTAAGCCTGACTACGCGCAAGGCGGCGCACCTAAGGCTGATAATACTGCATCAGTAATTGACGCTCTACCAGCTTGGGTTGAGACTCAACTTAGCTAATCCAGTCAGAACTGGGCAATTTATGCGATTGGTTATAACCGTTATAACCAATCGCCATATATCTAATAGCTGCTGTGACTTAATTTTAGCGCGCTAATATGGTATAAAGTATGGCGGTTAACCAACAAGTCAGTCTGCCATTAAAAATAATAGACAGCGGCGCAGTTTTTATAATCCGGCCTAATCATTATTGGCACTAGTCTAGAGCAATATGGATAAATAGACTCAGAACAGATTAATGCTAATAACTCACAGACAGTCATTGACGAATAATAGGTAAATTTTATGGCGTTAATAGTACAGAAATACGGCGGTACGTCGATGGGCAGTATCGACCGTATCAAAAACGTCGCCAAACGTGTCAAACGCTGGCACGATAATGGTCATCAAGTGGTCGTTGTGGTATCTGCCATGAGCGGTGAAACCAACCGTCTTATCGACTTAGCGCGTCAAATCAGTAACCAGCCTGATCCACGTGAATACGACCAAATGGTCTCTACTGGTGAGCAAGTGTCAATCTCACTACTAGCGATGGCAATTAAAGAGCTTGGCGTTGGTGCCCGCTCATTTACTGGCCGCCAAGTGGCGATCAAGACTGATGGCGCGCACAATAAAGCCCGTATCGAAAGCATCGATGATGAAAATATTCGCGAACAGCTAGATGCTGGTAACGTTGTTATCGTTGCAGGCTTTCAAGGTATAGACGAGCATGGCAACGCTACGACCTTAGGGCGTGGCGGCTCTGATACTACGGGCGTCGCCATTGCAGCTGCCTTGGGCGCTGATGAGTGTCAAATCTATACTGATGTCGATGGTGTTTATACCACTGACCCTCGCGTCACCTCAAAAGCCAAAAAGCTTGAAAAAATAACCTTTGAAGAAATGCTTGAGATGGCAAGTCTTGGCTCCAAAATCTTACAGATTCGTTCAGTAGAGTTCGCTGGTAAGTATGGTGTGCCCTTGCGTGTACTATCTAGCTTTGATGAAAATAACGACGGTAGTTTTGACCAAGATTTTCAAGACAATGTCGGCACCCTAATTACGATAGACGAAGGAGATAATATGGAACAGGCAGTTATTTCAGGTATCGCGTTCAACCGAGACGAAGCAAAAATTGTAGTACGCGGTGTACCTGATCATCCTGGTATCGCTTCTGCTATTCTAAGCCCGATTGGTCGCGCTAATATTGAAATCGATATGATTGTACAAAATCTTTCAGATCAAGGCACGACAGATTTTACCTTTACCGTCAATCGCGCTGACTTAGACAAAACTATGAAAGTGCTCAATGATGAGGTTAAAGACGAAATTGGTGCAAAAGAGATATTGGGCAATAGCGAAGTCGTCAAAGTCTCATTAGTTGGTGTTGGCATGCGCTCACACGCAGGTGTTGCTAGCCTCATGTTTCAGACTTTAGCTGAAAACAATATCAACATCCAAATGATATCGACCAGCGAAATCAAAGTATCGGTTCTGATTCAAGATCAGCATTTAGAAAAAGCCGTTAAGTCATTACATACTGCATTTGGTCTTGACCGTGAAGATGGTGAAAGCAAAGTCGCTGGGCTGTAATTGTTATTAAAGACTTTCAAAAGTATAAGTTTGGCTTTAATTATTATTAATTAAGTGGCTATTGATTACTTTCAATAATATTTGAATGAAGAAATAGGGTCTTTTTAGATCCTATTTTTATTTTTTATTATTGCTAGGGTTAGTATTTACCTAATAGTTTTGTGAAAACCCGTGACAGTATCTATTATGCCACCTATAATGGGGGCTCATTTGGGCTAAATGAACCTACCTATCATCATCGCTTGTCGTGTAACACTTTGCGTACAGCATGAGTCACATATATAACTTTACAATTATTGTGAATAAGATTTATGTGCGACGGCGTAGCGATGATCTGCAATTGAGATGTAATGTAATGAGAAATAATTTCTTAATGCGACATAAGGAGTGTGACGCATGCTAATTTTGACACGCCGCGTGGGCGAGACGTTAATGATCGGTGATGAGGTCAGTGTGACTGTCCTAGGTGTTAAAGGCAATCAGGTGCGTATAGGCGTTAATGCACCTAAAGATATTGCTGTACACCGTGAAGAGATTTATCAACGTATCCAGCAGGAGCGTACTGTACAGTCGCAAATGCAGCATCTTGAGCAAGGCAACTTTGCGCCTTCATTCGATGATGAAGACTACTTTAATCGTTAATTTAACCTGCTTTGAGGTCATTTACTTATGAGTATCCGCCAATCAGACGTATCGGCTTTGCTTAATGGTTTGAACAAAAAAGCCATTGGATTTAATGATGTGATCAGTTTTATCGATGATTTTTATCGCTACGCACCAGCGCCATTTGTGAATGGTATGGTGCATAATGAAGCTGGTGAAAACGAAGGTAGTGCTAAAGTTTTTGGCTTTGCTAAGCATCATGGCTTAGACCAACTGGACACGCTAAAGCTGTTCGGCGAGCATTATGAAAAGGTTAAAGCAACGCCAAATGGTACTGATCATGCCAACATACGTAATTTTTTACATTGGGGCTGGCAAGGGTTTTTGATGCAAAAAAATCCGCTTACTTTACGTCCAAACGTAGATACTACTGCGTTATAAGCCATAGTAATTCGTCTGTCTCGTTCTAAATGTGACAACTCATTCCAGAACAGGACAGTCAACATAAAAAAGCCACGCTATCATCATAGCGTGGCTTTTTTATGTTGACTAATTACAGTTATTCGTCTTATTTATTTCGAAATTTGACTGGCTGAATCGCACCTTTAGGGTTAGGCATATTCGGGTAATGATGTTCATGCTCCACATCACACTCAGCACCAACGATTGAACCATCGTCTTTTACTGGTTTGTGTATGAAGCCAGTACGCTCGGCAGGAGGTAGATGTTCATGCTCCCAAACCATCACTGCCTGCATGCAAGTAGCGCGTTGCTCAGCACTCAACTTAGCGCCATCAGGCCATTTTCCCAACTCAATAGCCACACGGAATTTATCAACCACTTCCGGTGTTAAACTTGCTAATATCGTTTCTTTATCCATGTTTCCTACTCTCCACTACTATTATTTAGATGCGCTTATTCATCGTCTATAATATCATCATCACTATCAAGACTGAATTCTTCGGCATGTACGTTCCAGTGCAACTTAGTACGGCAAGCTTCATAAAAGTCAAAACCTGGTGGATGCAGTAAAGTAAGCTTATCTGGATGTTTACGAATATATAGACGCTGCTCTTGCTCCAAGGGCACACTTGCCTTGCCATCAGCACTGACCATTGGCTGCGTACGATTGTCTTCATGAATACGAATACAAACTTCACTATTGCCACTGACCACAATCGGTCTACTTGACAAGGTATGGGGATGCATAGGTACCAAACATATTGCATCCATACTGGGATGAATAATTGGACCACCACCAGACAGCGCATAAGCTGTTGAACCTGTAGGCGTCGCAGCAATCAAACCATCGCTATGCTGGCGATAAACATCTTGACCATCAATTTTCATCTGAAAATCAATCATATGTACCGATTTGCCCGCATGCAACACTATGTCGTTAAGCGCCATGTCTTCATGAATAATATTGCGCCCTTCTCTTATCTCCATGGTCAATAAGAATCTGTGATCCAGCTGATAGTCGCCCATTAGCACTTGGCGCAATTTAAAAGCCGCTTCATTAGGCTTTACATCAGCCAAAAACCCAAGACGACCACGGTTAACACCTAACACAGGTACGCGGTAACGTGCCAGCGCTTCAGCGGCATGCAAAATAGAACCGTCACCACCTACTACGATGACTAAGTCACAAATCTCGCCAATCAAACTACGCTTGACGATTTTAACTTTTTCTATTTCAGATAAATCTAACGTAGGTAGGTTAGACGTTTGTATGTCCATAATTAACGTCAAACCCATCTCATTAATGGTTTGCGCAATTTGTACAAGGCTTTGGGTCACGCTACGTTTTCCAGCTCGACCCATCAGCCCAATACGCCGAAAGGCAGGATTTTTGATGGCGTGAAATAGCTCTGATTCGTGTAGATGCGGCAATCTTGCGGACTGCGCTGAGTTTTCCATAAAACGACTCGGCATAACTGTAAAGTACCAGGCAATGATAGCGATAAATGAGCGCTTAAACTAGCATGTTTTATCAATTATCGTTGTTAACTGTCGTAATCGACCCCACATAATAACTATCGTACGCATTTTTTAGGCGTTTTCGTTTGGCTACTCAACAACACTGTATGTATTAACCGATAAGCAACTCAATAGTTGCATTAGACCTTAGCAGTTGTCGTGCAAACCTTGGCAGTTATCGTGCGAACGTTGTCACGCAAACACAGTTGACAATAATAGCGGTTTTGCTAGAGTAGCTGACATCTGTATTATTTTATTTATATTTTTTATTAAGGATACATGTATGGCCAATCCTATTGTGAGTCGCGCAGAACTTGCAGTCGGCGGTGCTCCGATGACTGTTAAAGGCGTGATACAAAAGACCAGTTTATTGCTTGGGCTATCGGCTATCACTGGTGTGGGATTTTTCTTTTATGCACTAATGGCAGGTCTATCGCAAAGTTTTATTACTATGGCGGCGTTTGGTAGTATGTTCGCCGCTTTTGGTCTAGCCATTTTTATTACCTTTAAACCGCAAAAAGCCAAAACTTTGGCTGTGCCTTATGCGCTGTTAGAAGGTATCTTTTTAGGTGGTATCTCGCTGTTTTTCATGAGAATGTACCCAAGCGTTCCTGTTACCGCTATGTGTGCGACCTTTGTCACCGCTGCAGTAATGCTTGGACTATATCGTTCTGGGCTTGTTAAAGTGACTGAAAAGTTCCGCTCAATAGTAACATCAGCTTTGATTGCCATCATGCTAGTTTACGTTGCGCAGTGGGTTCTTTCTTTAGCGTTTGGTTCAAGCTTACCATTCCTATTTGAAGGTGGCGTTATTGCTATCGGCTTTAGTCTATTTGTGATTGTTATTGCTTCTTTCACTCTTTTATTGGATTTTGACAATATTGAGCGCGGTGTAGCAGCGGGTGTGTCTGAAGACTACGAATGGTTATTCAGCATTGGTATTCTTGCGACTCTAGTATGGATGTACATTGAGTTTATGCGTCTACTAAGCTATCTACAGGACTAATAGAAAGAGCTGTCTAGTAATTATTCTACACAAAAAAACCGCCTTTAATAATAGGCGGTTTTTTTATGGATCAAACTAAACGATCATAGTATAGATAATCATACTTCCTAGAATTAATATCATATTAAGCACGTTTTAGACGCAGTGCATTTAATACTACCAGTAATGAGCTTAGTGACATACCAATAGCAGCAAGCCAAGGCGGTACATAGCCTAAAGCTGCTGGTATTAATACACTACCATTATAAATAAGGGCCCAGCGGAAGTTCTGTTTAATAATACGTTCGGTTTTATTAGCGATACGCTTGGCGGCAGTAATAGCTTCGATTTGACCGTTTAGTATAATGCTGTCGCTAGATACTTGTGCCAAATCTGCCGCACCAGCAATTGAAGTTGAGACATCTGCCGCTGCTAATACGGGCGCATCATTAATGCCATCACCAACCATCAACACTACCGCGCCTTTAGCTTGCATTGCTTGAATGTGATTGACCTTATCAGTTGGAGATAGACCATTATGTGCTGACTGCATTCCTAAACTCTCAGCCATCACTAGCGCCTGCGGACTTGGATCACCCGTAAGCATTACAGACTCGAGACCCAGCCCTTTGAGCGTATCAAGCATCGATTTGGCGCTATCACGCACCTTATCGTTAAAGTAAAAGCATGCCAGCGCTTGCCATACGTTTGAGCCATCTTGCTGACAAGATAACACTACTGCTGAGCTGGCACGATGGGCAACTAAATCAATAACTGGCTCATCAATTAATGTTGTACTTGAATCATTATTGATTCTATCCAAAGCAAAATCTACATGCCCGATTCGGTATAGCACACCATCAATCATCGCTTCTACCCCGCCCGCTGGATAGTGCTGTAAAACTTGAGTAGACGGCAAATGCAACTGATAAGCAGCTGTAAGCAGCGCATGAGCAATAGGATGACGACTGCCTACTTCTAAAGCAGCAGCGATTGCTAATACGTCATCTTTTTGCTCAGCTAGCTCTAAATTGTAAGTTTTATTTTGGCTTACAGAATCTAATAGCTCAATATTTAATAAGTTCGGCTTACCATAAGTGAGTGTGCCCGTTTTATCAAACGCCACATGAGTAATTTCCGCTAAGGTTTGTAGCGTATGCCCACGAGTCGTTAGAAAGCCATAGCTGGCCAAGCGATTGGTCGAGACGGTTAATGCAATTGGAGTGGCTAATGACAGTGCGCAAGGACAAGTCGCTACCAAAACTGCAACGGTTGCCCAAATCGCTTGGCTTGGGTCAACGATGTACCAACCGATAAAAACCAGTGCCGATAACACTAAAATGCGCGCGACAAACCAACGTGCCAGCTTGTCCGCTTGTTGGGCAAGCTTGGGCTTTTCACTCATGGCACGGTTCATAAGCCTATCGATCAAGCCTATTTGACTATCTTGTGGCAGTGCAGTGACCAGCATTTCAAACGGTTGACTGTCGTTTTGTGCGCCGCCAACGATATAGTCACCTTGGGCTTTGACAATCAAGTCACCCTCACCCGTTAGCAAGCTCTGCGAGACTGTTGCTGTTGAGCTGAGCAAAATACCATCACTAATAATTTCAGATCCAGCTTCAACCATAATGATGTCACCCACTTGCAAGCTATGGGCTGTCACCATCTGTTTTTCTTCTGCTTCATCTTTTAGTTTTGAGAGGTCTAGGCGTTGATTGCGTGTCTGCTGCCAGTCTTGCGCAATACGAGTTGTTAACTTATGGACGTTTACGTCTATGCCCTTCATAAAATCGGGCGTAGATTTTGGTATGGCGCTTGATAGGTTTCGATCATCTAACTCGTTAATAGCTTCATTAACAACTAAATCATTGGTCTGAACAATAAAACCTTCGTTTACCTCATTAAGCTCAAGCTCATTTTCCGCTAACATTTTCAACATAAGCGCTGCAGCTTCTTGGTCTTCAGCGACCTTTTGTACCAATACTGGCTCGACTACGACTAAGTCATTGGCCATAGTCGCTGCTTTTAGACGCGCATTATGTTCAATATAACGCCCTGCCAGTAAGAAGAAAATAAACATACTGACCGAATCATAGTACGTCTCCCCTTGCCCTGTAATAGTGGCATAGAGACTGGCAAAGAAAGTGACTATTAAGGCAATACTGACTGGCACATCCATATTGACTTGGCGCGCCCGAACCGCTGACCAAGCTGATGTGAAGAAAGGAATTCCGGCGTAAAAGAACACAGGCGTACTAACAAATAAAGATACCCAACGTAAAAAATCACGCTGAAATATCAACATGTCCCTATATTCACCAAAGTAAATCGCAACGGCATACATCATCGCTTGCATCGAACCTAGTGCAGCAATTCCTAGCCTTAATAACATTTGATTATTATGACGCGCCAGCATAGCCTCATGAGTATCTTGCCGATAAGGCTTTGCTTCATAGCCGATCTCATTAATGACCGCTAAGATACGGCTAATAGGCAGCTTAGTCTCATCCCAAATAACTCGCATGCGCTGATTGGTTAAATTCACCTGACATTTACTGATACCATCTAACTCATCTAGACGCGATTCGATTAGCCAAGTGCAGGCAGCGCAGCGTAGATTATTCACAGATAATTCCGCGACTGACAGGCCATCTTGCGCATAGACAAACTGTGACTTTATCTCATCATGATCGTAGGCTGCAAGGCGAGTCAGCTGGGTTGGCAAGCTTGCTGTACGATTAATTTCTGAGCGGTCAAGGTAATACTGCTCAAGACCCGCTTCTACAATGCTTTGCGCGGCCAATTGGCAACCCATACAGCACATCTCACGTGACTTACCCAATATCTCAGCATAGAATGGTGGCTGCGGTACCGGATCGCCGCAGTGAAAGCAGTGACCAGCGAGTGGCAATACCAAGCCTTCGGTAATAGAATTATCTTCATAAGATGTAGTCGATGATATTGATGACGAGGCACTAGACATAGTCGCGCTTACTTCCTTTAGATAAACTGGCCTTTAATACACTGGCTTTAGATACATTAGCTTTAAATACATTGTGTTGCATTAGTATTGCTTAAGTTAGACCGCGTTTAAGCCTAACAATAAATCAGCCACTACTGGCAAAGTAACAGCTGATAATCCACACAAAAAACACCCTTTCCAAACATATAGACTGTATCCTATATGGCACTTACCAAACGCATTAAAAGGCACAGCCAATGCAATATAAAATGCATAAAGTGCCAAAAGCATTTAGTCTGCTAAATGCAGAGCTTTCACTGCTTTTATTTTTTTCTAAATCATATTGAAACGACTATCACAAAGCTTTATTTAGTTAATTAATATAGTGATATTAGAAGCTATACTTATTATACACCTTCCCAGCTAAACCCTAATGAATCCTTAAGTCGATGATGATAGATTGAAAATTTTGTCAATTTGCGTCATTATGAGGCAGTTTTTTATCCCAATACGGTGCGTTATCAGTGCAAAAATCTAATCTTAAGCTACCACAATCGTCTAAGTCTGCTATTAGTACTCTACCCTCGCAACAGCGCGGTATTGTATTTAGCAGTATCTTATTAATTATTGTCATCGTTGGCATGGTTTTATTGGCGCTGTATTTAGTCAAGCTTGATCGTACTATTACCCAAAAATTTGAAGGCAAGCGCTGGGATATTCCTGCTAAGGTATATTCACAACCACTTGAGCTTTATCAAGGTGCTGCCGTTGATAACGACACCATGAAAAAATGGCTAGAGCTGCTTAATTATCGTAGCAATAAAGCCTATGATCGCACCGGTAGCTTCCATAAATCAGGCAATAACTACTTTATCCATACGCGTGGATTTACCTATAGCGCGAATGATGTTGATAAAGAACAAGTTATCAAAATGACCATTGCGGATAATAAGATTCAGACGATTCAAAGTACTGAACAAAATAAGACTGGTATTATTCGTCTTGAACCTGTGAATATTGGCGGCATTTATCCTGATAGCAATGAAGATCGTATGGTCGTCTCGTTAGATGATGTGCCACAGCCATTGATTGATGCTTTAATCGCTACCGAAGATCGCGGTTTCTATGAACATAAAGGGGTATCCATACGTGGTATCGCTCGCGCCGTACTTAACAATTTCTCTGGCGGCTCTATGCAGGGCGGCTCGACCATCACCCAACAGCTTATCAAGAACTTTTATCTTAACTCTGATCGTACCCTGAAACGTAAAGCCAATGAAGCATTGATGGCAGTGCTGCTAGAGTTGCATTATAGTAAAGATGAAATCCTGCAAACCTATCTGAATGAGATCTATCTGGGTCAAAATGGCAACCGCTCTATCAATGGTTTTGGCTTGGCATCACAATTTTATTTTAATCAACCACTCAATGAGCTACGTTTAGATCAGCAAGCCATGTTAGTAGGTATGGCAAAGGGGCCAAGCGTTTATAATCCACGCCGTCATCCAAACGACTCAAAGGCACGCCGTGATATAGTGCTCAATAACATGCTAGAAATGGGTAGTATTAGTCAAGAGGACTACGATAAAGCGTTAGAAAAACCTCTTGGTGTTGTTGATAAGCCTGTTGAAGGCAAAAGCCAATTTCCAGACTTTTTGGATATCGTAAAGCGTGAACTTAATGAAGTGTACTACTCTGATGACCTCAAAAATGAAGGTCTTACCATCATTAGTACCCTCGACCCTATTGCTCAATTAGCTGCTGATAAAGCTGTTGATAAGAAGCTGGGTGAGCTACGCCGTAATAGTAGTAAGACTAAGGATCTACAAGGAGCATTAGTCAGTGCGAACCCTGAAACGGGCGAGCTGGTCGCAGTAGTTGGTAGTGGTAGTGAGTTTACTGGCTTTAACCGTGCCGTTGATGCTAAGCGTCAAGTTGGTTCGCTGTTAAAACCTGTTATCTATATGACGGCGCTTGAAAGCGGTCGCTATAATTTAGCCAGCTCCGTTGATGACTCACCGATTACAGTCAATCTAGGTGACGGTACTAAATGGAACCCTAAAAATTATGACAATCGCGACCACGGCTATGTGCCGTTAACCACTGCACTGGCTAAATCGTATAACCAAAGTACGGTACGCTTAGGCATGGAATTCGGTATTGATACATTTGCCAAGCAGCTGCGCCGTCTAGGTATTGAAGAAAAAATTCCTGCGTATCCATCCGCATTATTAGGCTCAGTTAACTTAAGTCCAATGGATATGCTTGGCGTTTACCAAGTCTTTGCGACTGGTGGCTTTCGTACTCCTATTCACAGCATTCGTACTGTTATTGATGATCGCGGGCGTATCTTGCAGCGTACTGGTCTTAATACACAGCGTAGTATACCGCCTGAAACCAACTACCTAACTAACTATGCGCTACAACAAGTAGTGAAAGATGGAACCGCTAAACGTGTCCAATCACTTGGTAGCGATTTAAATCTAGCGGGCAAGACAGGTACGACTAATGACTACCGTGACGCCTGGTTTGCAGGCTATAGCGGCAACTACGTAAGCGTTGTCTGGGTTGGACGTGATGACAATAAACCAATCGGACTTAGCGGCGGCACAGGTGCCCTACCAGTATGGGTCGATTATATGAATCGCCTAAAGTTGACACCCGTATCCATGCCAGAACCTGAAGGCATTGAATGGCTGTGGCTTGAAAACAACTCTGGCAAGCTGTCCAATGAACGTTGTGCATCGGCACGATATTTACCAGTAATGTCGGCATACTTACCAGAGGAAGCCAGTAGTTGTGCAATTTCTTTGTACCAGCAAGATCAAGCACGTGATCAGATGCAATGGCAAGATGAGCAAGGCTCGATGAATCAGCAGCGTCAGCGTGAAGGTTTAGATATACCAAATAGTGAGGTAATCAACCCGAATGAGGAAAATGGCGATAATGGTGATACTCAAAGACGTACTGACACTTGGTACGATAGAGCGCTTGAGTGGTTCTAATAAATTGTTTGATTAACTATCAGTTCATACTGTTATTTAAAATTACATAGAATAAGGGGTTTGACATGGCGGCATCTATGCAGCAGCAATACTTGGCAGTACTGAATGACACACACAGAGGATTGGGCAAATTATTACTAGTATCAACTGCGCTCATCGGTACTTTAACGTTAAGTGCTTGTCAGACCGCGCCTTCAGCTCCTAACAGTACCGGTGCAGGCGCAACAACGACTACGATTAATATTCCTCAAGGGTCTATAACTAACCGTAATGATGCCAGTAAAACAGCTGACTACTCTAGTGAGCCTTATACAGCACCCGCTGAAACTACTAGAACGCCAGCAAATCCTCCTTACTCTGAGCCCCAAACCATACCCAGATCTGAGAGCAGTACAACTACCAACAATCCTTTAACCCAGCAAACACCGATAATAGAACAACCAGAAATCATATTTAACGAGCCAGTGTACACCCCACCACGTGATGATTATATGATCTCGCAACCGCCCGCTACACCTTCACATAATGAGCTATTAGAGCAAGCACGTCAGAATTCGCAGCAGCAAAGCCGTAAACCTACTAGCAATCAAAGCAACTTGCCAGCATTTCGTAATCTGATGCAAACAGGCACTAATCAGCTTAAATCAGGTAATTTGACCGCTGCTGAAAACAGTTTTACGCGTGCTCAACGTCTAGCACCTAGATCTTCAGCGGTTTATTTTTACCTGTCACAAGTTGCTCTAAAGAAAGGTCAGCCACGTAAAGCCGAAGCGATGGCACGTCGTGGCCTGACAGTTTCTGAGGATGACAGTCGTCGCCGTGCGTTATGGCAGCTTATCTTAAGATCAGGTCAACAACAGAACAATTCACGCGTTGTACGAGAGGCACAATTAGCTCTTAAGTAGTCATTATCGCAGTTTATTTTCGATGCAACAGACAAAGAAAAACTTGCTAACTGCGTATAATAATGAATGTGTTTATTCTATTTTTTACAAACGATAATTATTTATTTTTCTTCAATTTATTCTAATTTAATTAAGGTTACTTTTATGGCATGGCAACAACTTCACCTACAATGTGAAAAAGCAAACGTCGATCTTGCAGAAGCGCTGTTATTAGAAGCAGGCGCCCTATCTATTGCGTTAGACGATGCAGGTGATCAGCCTTTGTTCGAACCATTACCGGGCGAATCACCCTTATGGGATGAAGTAATACTGACTGGTCTCTTTGATGCTACTACCGAAATTGGGAGTCGACAAGCTGTTGAGCAACTAAGTCATGAGATTGCAGCACAAGTACAGGCCAGTCGCATTTGGCTGAGCGCTGTTGATGATAAAGACTGGGAGCGCGAATGGATGACTCACTATCATCCAATCGAATGCGCTAACGGCTTATGGATCGTTCCAAACTGGTTAACGCCACCTGATGCAGATGCCATTAACATTATTATGGACCCGGGACTTGCCTTTGGAACAGGTTACCATGCCACTACACGCCTATGTTTAGATTGGCTGACTGAACAAGACCTACAAGATAAAGTCGTCATCGATTATGGTTGTGGCTCAGGCATCTTAGGTGTTGGCGCATTGCTATTAGGTGCCAAACATGTCTATGCGGTCGATATCGATCCGCAGGCGGTGCTGGCTACTAACCAAAATGCTGCACGCAATAATGTTGATGAACACTTGCAAGCATTTTTGCCAGAAGATTTCGTGGCCTACTGTGCACAACATGATGTCGTTCCAGTGGATGTTATTGTAGCCAACATTCTAGCCAAGCCCCTCATCGGCTTAGCTCCTTACTTTGCAACTTTAATTGCCTCACAAGGACGCATAGTTCTAGCAGGATTAATTGAGTCACAGACTGAGCAAGTTTCAGAAGCTTACAAGCCTTATTTTGCCCTTGATTCTAAACATGCTTTCACTGCTCAAGAAGATCAGCATTGGCAACGTTTATCAGGAACGTTTACACAGTAGCAATACCTAATAGTTTTGTTTACACACTAGCAACACTTTATTACATCTGTTACGATAGGCAGTCAGTTGAATTTTGCAAACTTAACGCTGCTCCCCTATTGTCTATCGCTATAAAGATGCCTAATAATATCTAAAAAATAAGACAGGTTTTGGTGAGTGGATGCGCGATAGTTACTATCGTATTTCTTTGGACTCAATTACATGACCACGCTCATCAAAACCCAATGTCCTTCTTGCCAAGCCTACTTTAGTTTACCGCAAGCTCAATTAAATGAGTTAAATGCGAAAGCACGCTGTGGACGCTGTCAACAAGTATTTTTAGTAAATGAAAATCTTGTGGTCTCTGGTGATGATCGTTCAAATACCGATAGCAATTTCACCTCTTTTGAAAAAAGCAAAAATAATAATTCTCAGCAGGATAATAATTTTTTATCCTCTGATACTCTTATCTATGATGATATGCCCGTTGACGATATTGAAGAGTCAAACTCAGAATATAACTCGCTAGATGAAATGAGTGCATGGTTTTCTGAGCTGGATACTACAAATCTAGATTCTGAACCAACAGACTCTAAACCAGCCACTACTGTGGATAATCAGTCTAATATCGAGCCTAACGATCAAGATACTTTATTTGAAGAATCAGATTATGTTGTCAACACTAGGCCTCAATATAATATCGGTTCAGTCGCCGCTAATGATATCAATGCTTCTATCGACAATATTAATATGTCCAATGACAACGATAATGCATGGCTTGAAAAACTCCTTGAAGAACAAAACAATGATACAAACACGATAGAGTCTGACACTGATTTATCGCAGCTATTGGCTAGCATGGGCGTACCACTTAGAGATCAAACTCAAATTAGCCCTAAGCAAATAAGCAATGGTCAGTCACGTATCTACCCATCACAATCTCTTGCACAAACTTCTGCCGCTTCGATCCTTTGGGTAGCCGGCTGCTTAGTATTGATAATGCTATTGTTTGCACAATATGTTATTTTTAATCTAGATAACATAGTCAAAAACCCAGCGCATGCAGCACGCTTACAAGCAGTTTGCGCAGTCGCAGCTTGCAGCCTACCTAGTGCTGACATGGCAGCTTTTGATATTACTGATTTGGTTTATAAACCTAGTGATATTATGGATGCTGATGTATTTACTGATATAACAGCCACTTTGGCAAACCAAAGCACAAAGTCCCAGCTCCTACCTAGTCTCAAAGTTAGCATTTATGACAATAACGCTCTAACTGGAGAGTTCATTGCGCTGCCAAAGGACTATCTAGCAAGTAAGCAAAATCTACTATTCGCTGAACAAAACAAATCATTTATGTTTACAGTACCAGTTACCATCAATCATATTAGTAAAGTTACTATCAACCCTATTTATTAAAAAGCTTCATATCTCCAACCTAATACTTATATTAATATTCAGTTGAGCGACTAGTTATCTTTTTGTCTATGACCTTTGTCGTATCACACTTTTTTAAGGACATCACCTTATGGCACACTCCGCTCAATCCTTTGCCAACCGTTTTGCCCAGCATCCTGATTGCCATAACAACTATGATGATCAGGACAGTACTAATCAACCAACCACTGATACACAGAATCGTTTGGATAGCGCAGACAATCATATGCACAGTGATACGACACTTACTCCAGCGAATGCGCCTTTACGTGTGCATGTTGAACGCGTAGTACGTGAGTATTTTGCGGCCTTGGATGATGAAATGCCAACCGACTTTTACGAGCTCATCTTAAAAGAAGTAGAACTCCCCCTACTAACTGTAGTACTTGAGCAAACTCGTGGAAATCAAACCAAATGCGCTCAAATTTTGGGCCTTAATCGTGGCACACTACGCAAAAAACTTAAAATCTACGATTTAATGTAGTTGATTGTATAGAAATTAGTATTTATGCTCTAAAATGATATTGAGTTTTGTGTAAATTGGTCAGATGTTTTATCATAGGCATCGTGATTTTTGAAGCTCTATCCATTCAATGCTAGTCATGCCTAAGTAATGCATAGCTAGCTGCGAACATTAAGCTCTAAACACTGAAACTTAATTATTAAGCTTACAACAGTTATTAAGCTTACAACAGTTATTAAGCTTACAACATTAAGCTTTATCATTATTGTGCATGGCAACTCATAGATTAGACGTAACTCTATCTGTGACTGCCACTACTATCTTGCCGGACGTTTGTGTCGGGCTTTTTTTATGGAATCGTTTTTATGGCTACCAAACCGCTTGCTCTACTCTCAGTCTCTGATAAGTCCAATATCGTAGAATTTGCTCAGGGGCTTATTCAGTCAGGATTTGACTTACTATCCACTGGCGGTACTTATCGTTTGCTCAAAGAGCATAATGTGGCCGTGACTGAAGTATCAGATTATACTGGTTTCCCTGAAATGATGGATGGCCGTGTCAAAACGCTACACCCAAAGATTCATGGTGGTATTTTAGGTCGCCGTGGTACAGATGATGCGATTATGAGTTCGCATAGTATTGATCGTATCGATTTGGTCGTGGTTAACCTTTATCCATTTGCTGAAACAATTGCTCGTGCTGATGTCACTATGAACGATGCTATTGAAAACATCGATATTGGTGGTCCGACTATGGTACGTTCTGCTGCTAAGAACCATGCCCACGTAGGTATTGTTACTGATCCAGCCGATTATGAACGAGTACTTGTAGCCTTAGGTAATGGCACAGAACTGACAACGGCCTTACGCTATGACTTAGCGGTTAAAGCGTTTGAACATACGGCACAATACGATGGGATGATTGCTAACTTTTTGGGTAGTCGTGTCAATGAAACTCAACAGCCAGAGAATTTTTCAAGAACGTTTAATGTGCAGCTTGAAAAAGCACAAGACCTACGCTATGGCGAAAACCCACATCAAAATGCTGCTTTTTATATAGAAAGCCAACCTTCAAAAAGTAAGCAAGCTTCTATAGCAACGGCCGAGCAATTACAAGGCAAAGCATTATCTTATAATAATATCGCCGATACTGATGCTGCCCTTGAATGCGTCAAAGCATTTAGTGCACCTGCTTGCGTAATCGTCAAGCACGCTAACCCTTGCGGTGTCGCCATTGATAACGACCAAGTAGCGGCTTATCAAACTGCTTTTAGCACGGATCCTGAATCTTCTTTCGGTGGCATTATTGCCTTTAACCGCCCATTAACACTTGCCGCAGCAAAAGCCATTATTGACAATCAATTCGTAGAAGTTATTATTGCGCCAAGTATTGAAGCAGGTGTACTTGAAGCGACTGCGACTAAGAAAAACGTACGCGTCTTAGTTTGCGGTGAACTACCAGCACCAGATCAGCGCGACATCCAACTTGACTATAAGCGCGTCAACGGTGGCCTGTTGGTACAAGAACAGGATCTCGGTTTGATCACTGCTAATGATTTGAAAATCGTCACTGACGTACAACCAACTGAAGCACAAATTGCTGATCTGTTATTTAGTTGGAACGTAGCAAAATACGTCAAATCCAACGCTATCGTTTATGCTAAAGGTCAGCGCACTATTGGTGTTGGCGCAGGTCAAATGAGCCGGGTAAACTCAGCACGTATCGCTGCTATCAAAGCTGAGCATGCTGGATTAGCAACTGAAGGTGCTGTTATGGCCTCAGATGCCTTCTTCCCGTTCCGTGATGGCATAGATAACGCTGCTGCAGTAGGGATTTCTGCTATCATCCAGCCAGGTGGCTCTATGCGTGATGATGAAACCATTGCTGCAGCAAATGAGCATGGTATTGCTATGGTATTTACGGGTATGCGCCATTTCCGTCATTAAAACTTTCATGTACAAAATGCTAAAGCAGTATTAATAGCAGCACTTCATATAAGTACTGCTATTAATTGATATATATAAAACTATCAAAAATATGGCTCATTAAAAAAGCCACTGTAGCAATACAGTGGCTTTTTTATTCAAGAATTTTTATACATTTTTTTGGTTACTTATTAATAGCTCAACAGAAAGCAATGGCACTATTACTGACCTTGTGCCCCTGCCATGTTAGCTTCGTTAATTTCAACCTTATATACCAGACGTAGATAATCTAAGTAATCTTGCAGCTGATCTTGACCTAAATTATCACGGATAATTGAGGCTGTTTGCGCTTTTTCTAGATCAGACAACTGCGATTGGCGTTCAGTCTCGATACGATCGCCAACCAGCACACTAGCACCTACCTCAGTCTCACTTGCCAGCGCTACAACCCCGTTCTCAGAGGCTTGCTTACTAAATGCTAAACTACGCTCCTTTTCGGTCAGTAACGTTGTTTGACGATTAACCTGACCGAGTGCCTGAAAACCTACTGCTTGCTTATTGATATCAGCCACGGTTTTAATCCCAGCAGCCAACTGCTTAGCATCTTTAAGAGCCATAGCACTGGCTTTTTGCTGACGCAGCCTTTTGGTAATAATTGGAGTTGCAGCTGCCAAGGTAAGAGTTTGAGTTGGACGATAGTTGCTTGGTTGCACCCATGCCGTTCCGCTACCTACTTCAATACCTGCCGTTACTGCTTGATCTTGGATAGTAAACTCATCAAAGGCTTGCTTGATGACAGCAGGTTGCGGCAACACTGACGTATTATTGTTCTTACGATAATCTTTAATACGTTTTAACGCTACGTTTTCTTGCTGAGCGATATCTTCGATACTAAAACCATCTGCTGCCAAATCATTAATTGCTGTTACTTTATCAGCATAAATTGATTGACGCTTATATTCCTTTGCCTTAGCTGTTAACTCTTCACGCATACTATCTAGGCTTGGTATTTTACTACCATTGTCTTCTGTTACCGTAAATATCTGATAACCGAAATTGGTTTTAATAGGGGCAGTAACGTCACCTACACTTAAGCCTTGCAGCGCTGTTTCAACGGCAGCAGCATCATTACCAAATACTGATGGATTGAAAAGTCCAATATCACCGCCAGTAGCGCCTGATGGATCATCTGACTCTGTTTTGGCCAATGCTGCGAATGATTCACCTTTATCAAGACGCGCTTTGATTTTATCAGCACGCGTCTTAGCGTCATTACCAGTAACTAGAATCTGACTTAGCTTGCGCTCATCAACCACAGCAAGCCCTTGCTTATAGCCTTCATATTGCTGCTGCAGATCTTCTTCTGTAACTTGATCGACCTTAATCGTCGCAGGGCTTAACTGAATATACGCCAAATCAACCATGGCATCGCTCTTTAGCGTCTCTTTATTAGCATCATAATAAGCTTGGATATCATTTTTGCTAAGCTTAACTTTCTGCTGATAATCTTGCCAATTAAAACGATGTAGCCAGATATTGCGTGATTCTAGCTGTAGATCAATCAGCTGATTCACTGCTTTCATAGGATAGATAGCAGTACCAACGATACTCGCATTAAGCTGATCTAGGCTTAACTGATTGCGAAATTCAGCAAACAGCTGGTCTTTAGTCATGCCGCGTTGACGTAAAAAGTTCGAAAACTGATCGTTAGAGAATTCGCCGTTTTCATCTTTAAAAGCGTCCTCTTGACGCAACAGACGATTGATCGTGTCATCAGATACAGTCATACCTAGCTTACCAGCTTGCTGCTCAAGTAAGGTGCGGTCAATCAATCCTTTTAGCACTTGCTCATGTAACACATCTTCATTTAATAAGCTTGCGTCATCAATTTGGTCTAAAATCTCAGAGCGTCGATTGTTTACTGCATTTTGATACTCTGACAAACCCACACTTGCCTCACCTACTTGGGCTATTTGATTGGGGTCAACATTGCCCTGAAAGTAGCTCTCGATGCCTAATAAAGCGAGTGGCGATAGGCATAGAATCAATAAAATGCGACCAGGCCAGCTTTTCAAAAAATCGCGCAATTTATCCATAGTTATTTCTACTTTTTAACCTATATTGATGAAGAACCATTGCAACGATGTCAGCGATATGTGGACAGACAATGGCATGATAAATGATGTCAATGTTATTTGATGCTTGTAAAAACCGTAACTTGATAAAGCAATAGCGTTACGCGCGCCCTATGATACGTGAATTTTAGTCTAGACTCAAAATATTCCAAGCATCTGCTATACAAATTTTAGCGATAAAAAAAGCACCTCTATATAAAGGTGCTTTTTATTGCTTGTTTTACTGTCTAAAGTTAAACAGCAAATTTATACTAACAAGCTAAGATTGGCTTAGTTTAAGCGCTCTTTTAAGTTTTTACCGGCTTTAAAGCTTGGTACTTTGCTTGCAGGGATACTTAGCTCTTCACCTGTCTTAGGATTACGGCCAGTGCGTGCTTTACGGTCTTTTACGCTAAACGTACCAAAACCAACTAGTGAGATACTTTCACCAGCTTCTAGAGCTTCACCAACGCTTTCCATAACGGCGTTCAATGCATCACCAGCTTGGGTTTTGTTTAGGCCGCTTTTGTCTGCAATGCTATCAATTAATTCTGACTTATTCATACAATTTCCTTCAAGTTTAAGGGCTGAAATAAACGCTAACGTCAGGCATTGTATCGCTCTCATACGATTTAAGCAATAAAAACCACTTTTGACGCTTTTATTTACGGGTTGCGCGTTGTTAACGTCTTTATATCAAGGCAACATAAGGAGCGCAAGCGATTTTACATTTTTTTGCCTGCGAAACTACGTATTTGACACCTAACGTTACGCAAATCACCTGTAACTTGTCATTTGTCCCACAGATACTGCTCAAAAACATCGCATAATGCATATTCGTTTTTTAGGTTACTAAGATATATTTTACGTCAGAGAACATATAGTTTATTTAAAAAAACCATTAATTTTAGCGAAATCAATGATTTTTCAATCAAAATTAGCGATTAAAGTCTATATTATGAAGAGACAATTGATAATATCTTTTTACTAGCCAGTGTTCGCTACTTCAGCTGGCTTTGTTCATATTTGTAGTACAGTAGAGCTTTGACTTACAAAAACTCTAGGTATAGAAAACGGGCTTTATCGCAATAATTTGCTAACTGACATAGGTATACGTTACTTTTTATGATGAAAACGTTATGATAGCCATCACATAATATGCTATAAAAACCAAATTATAATTAATGTTGTATTTGCAGTTATTCACTGCTTCTCATATTTTATGTTTACTTTTAATTTGCCCAATAAAATGGATTACTTACATGAAGCGTTCTACGTTGTCTCACTCTCTTCTCAACATTATCCTAGTGTTCACTGAGTCAGCATTGACCTTGCTGTTACGCTTAGATCCTGAGCTACGTAAAGCCGCTTACCCGCTTGCTAAACAGGGCACTGTTATCTGTCTACGCTTGTATTTGCCTCATGTAGAGATTTTTGCAACTTTTAGCTATAAAGGTGTGTTGCTAGATGCCAATCTACCTGTTGGTCGTAGTGAGCCTGACGTTATTATTAACGCGTATAGCATTCAAGTTTTAAGTGCTTTAACCTCACACGACAGCGAAACGACTGAAAAACTGCAAATGCGTGGTGAGCTTATTCAGGTTCAACTGGTTAAACAATTTATTACTCAGCTAGGTTTGGGTGGCTTAATTCAAGGGATCCTTAAGAAGTTTAAAGGTGGCAATGCAAAGCAAAAACCTAGCGCTGATGAAATGGAAGAAAAAAAGAACAACTATAAACTACGTATTGCAGAACAACAGACTCAAATTAATACGCTGACCATAAAAAATCGCGAATTTGAAACTACAGTGAAAGAGCTACAGAGTAGGCAAAAGACACTTACTATTATCACAATTGCTTCAGTTATTATGGCGATTGTTGCTGTTATCACGTTGCTAATGAACTAACCTTCGGGGTTTACCTTTGTTTTTACAAGAACGCTCAACGAAGTCATCGAACTGTCATTGAGCGTTTTTTTTACCCCTAGCCTTTACTACCACTCATTAGCGCTTTTCCACTTCGTTGCCGCTTTATTTAGCCAATTACTTTTATTAATAGTGGTGATAGGTAAGATTAACCATTCTATGACATTTCAATCTTGACTAAATTACTCAGGATTAAGTATAATGACTTTATCGCAGCACACATCGGGTTAACCATCTGTTGTTTAATAGCGATGACGTTTGACTTAGTATACTTAATATCTGTATTGCACAAATAATCTTGCATGATTTAGATCACTCATGATTTAGAGTACTAAAGATACTAAGCTCGTTATTGAATTTGGCTTATAACTGATTAGCTTGGAGATATTTTATGCGTTTAACTACTCGAGGCAGGTATGCCGTTACCGCGTTATTAGATTTGGCGTTACAGACCAGTCAACAAGACAGCGCTGTATCCTTATCTGACATTGCAAAACGGCAATCGATATCTATCTCATATCTTGAACAGTTATTCTCCAAACTACGTAAACGCGGTTTAGTTACTAGTATTCGTGGTGCTGCAGGCGGTTATCATTTAGCCAAACCCCTAGATGAGATAGATGTAATGAGTATTATATCTGCCGTTGACGAGTCGGTTAATGCCATGCAGTGTGAAGGACGTGGTGACTGCCAAGGTGGTACAATGTGCCTAACCCATGATTTATGGTGTGCACTGTCCAATCATATTGAGCAGTACTTGAAAAATATAACATTGGCGCAATTATTAGATATGGAAAATGTGCAATCAGTATCAGAGCGTCAGCAAAACTCTACTAAAGAGATTTCCATAAAAGACATTAATACTATTACCCTATCGACCAGCGAGGCAAACCCAGCATGAGCCAACATAACAACCTTATATACTTAGATTATGCCGCCACCACGCCAGTTGCTAAATCAGTAGCCGCTAAAATGAGCGAATATCTGACTGTAGACGGCATCTTTGGTAACCCAGCCTCGCGCTCACATGGCTATGGCTGGCAAGCAGAAGAAGCAGTCGAAACTGCTCGTCAGCAAGTTGCTGATGTTATCAATGCTGATCCGCGCGAAATCGTCTTTACTTCAGGTGCGACAGAATCTGACAACCTAGCGATTAAAGGTGCTGCGCATTTTTATCAGTCTCGTGGTAAGCATATTATCACCAGCAAAATCGAGCATAAAGCCGTACTGGACACTTGTCGCGAACTTGAGCAAGAAGGCTTTGAGATTACTTATCTTGAGCCACAACCAAGTACTGGTCTTATTTTGCCAGAGCAAGTTAAAGAAGCGCTACGCGATGACACGATTTTAGTATCATTGATGATGGTAAACAACGAGCTTGGCACAATTACTGATGTAGCTACTATTGGTGAAATAACCCGTAAAGCTGGTGTTATCTTCCATGTCGATGGCGCACAGTCTGTTGGTAAAGTTCTTATTAACATTCAAGAGATGAAAATCGACTTGATGAGTTTTTCAGGCCATAAAGCATACGGTCCTAAAGGTATCGGTGCCTTGTTCGTCAGTCGTAAGCCACGTGTTCGCCTAAAAGCAGAGCAACATGGCGGTGGTCATGAGCGCGGTATGCGTTCAGGTACACTACCAACGCATCAAATTGTTGGCCTTGGTGCTGCATTTGCCTTAGCCAATGAGCGTTATGAAGAAGATAATGCTCATGCAGCAAAATTGCGTCAGAAACTATGGGACGGTCTACAAGATATCGAAGAGATTTACCTAAATGGTGATCTTGAGCACAGTGTGCCTAATATTGTAAACATCAGCTTTAACTTTGTTGAAGGTGAATCACTCATGATGTCGCTAAAAGACTTAGCCGTCTCATCAGGTTCAGCCTGTACTTCAGCGACACTTGAGCCATCTTACGTATTACGTGCTATCGGTCGCCCAGACGAATTAGCACATAGCTCGATTCGCTTTAGCTTTGGTCGTTATACGACTGAAGAAGATATCGATACTGTTATCAAGCAAATGCATGAAGCGGTTGACAAATTACGTGCCCTATCACCACTTTGGGATATGTATCAAGAAGGTGTTGATTTAGATTCAGTCGAATGGGCTGAGCACTAAAACCAAAAAACGATATGGTTATAGACCATAGCCATTAAACGATTGATCAGACAATTATAAATATAGTTTTTATTAACTAAATGTTTGACCCCAATTATCGATGAGTAGTTAGACATTTAAAGTCAGTAATTGACTACTCATCATCTAACTAGGAGAAAACCCCATGGCCTATAGTGACCAAGTTATTGATCATTACGAAAATCCACGCAACGTCGGCAATCTTGATAAAAATGCCAAAAACGTTGGAACTGGTATGGTTGGTGCCCCAGCTTGTGGCGATGTAATGCGTCTACAAATCCAAGTTGATGATAATGGTATCATTGAAGATGCACGCTTTAAAACTTATGGCTGTGGTTCAGCGATTGCTTCAAGCTCACTTGTTACTGAGTGGCTTAAAGGCAAAAGTCTAGACCAAGCTGGCGAAATCAAAAACAACCATATCGCTGAAGAGCTTGCATTACCACCAGTAAAAGTGCATTGCTCTGTACTTGCAGAAGATGCTATTAAAGCTGCTATCAGTGACTATAAAGGTAAACATGGCGCTGCAGCAGTGACAGAAGAAGCGACTAGCTAAGCCTATTAGCGTGAGTATTGTATTTTTAAGTACACTATCTTAATAGTCATACTTTAGTAGCAGTACATTGAACAGCTACTAATGCTAAAGAGGTGACAATAACGCTTATGTAATTGTCACCTTTTATTTTCTAGCAGTTATTAACCAGAAGTTATTAAAATGTTATTTCGGCAATCTTGCTATCCTAGTTGCCCATTTATACAGAATTTTATTTATATTCATTATTGATAGTTTCTTATTAAACAGTTTTTTATTAAATTAATATCTTTATTATTGATAGTCAATGGGAGTTGGCATGATTGAAATGACAGAACGCGCCGCTCAGCATGTTCGAGATTTTTTGGACAATCGCGGTAAAGGCGAAGGTATTCGAGTTGGTATCCGTACAGCGGGTTGCTCAGGATTAGCTTACGTTTTAGAGTTTGTAGATACGCCTGATGAAAATGACACGCGCTATGAAAGTCGTGACGTCAGTATCTTTATTGATCCTAAAAGTTTGGTGTATTTAGATGGCTTGTTGATGGATTACGAAAAAGAAGGTTTAAACGAAGGCTTTAAGTTTACTAACCCGAATCAGAAAGGTGAATGTGGTTGCGGTGAATCCTTTACAGTCTAAGGTCTCAACGCTTGTGAGTTTAATAGTAGACAGTAGTGAGCGATTAACTCAGTATTACGAACCAATCCGTAAAAAAGTCCTCAACTAGACAAAGTTTTGAAAAAACAAATAAAAATGCAAGGCGTATGATATGACAGACATTACAGCAGAAGCACAGTTTAATAACTTCTTTGCTCTATTTGAGCAGCCTGTACAATTTGAAGTCAATCAAGACAGTCTCGATCAGCGTCTACGTCTGCTACAAAAACGTTATCACCCTGATAATGTCGCAAAAAACTTGTCAGATACGGCACAAGCGCAACAGCAGTCTGAGCAAGCTTCAGCGTTGATTAATCAAGCTTATCAAACGCTAAGTACGCCTGATAGTCGTGCTAGCTATTTGTTAGATATGGCAGATCAAGCACAAAATCTAGAGCATTCAATCGCAGACTTAGACTTCTTAGAAGATGCTATGCAGATGCGTATTGATTTAGATGAAGCGATTGAAGATAAAGATCTTGCGACCCTACAGCAACTACATCCGCAGATTACGCAGCGTCTCGCTAAACAGTCTGAGCGTTTTAGCACTGCATACCAAAGTCAAGACTGGCAAACGGCGATCGATGCGACGCAAAAGCTGAAGTTCTTAGTAAAGCTAAATGCTGACGTTACTACTGGTCTTGATGAAGTAGTAACTGCTGAACATTCAGATGACGATGATTTGTACGTTTAAATAGCCGATTTATAAGCTTTATGACTTAGTTTATTTATAAGTGCTTTTAACATATGAACCTCATTTAAAAGCAGTATTCCAAAATGATAGTTAAAATAGTACCAACGATACCGTATAATCTCTTATTTTAAGCACTCTTAACCGCCACCCTCCTCTAATTTGAAAGCGGGATTGCAGCGGTTAAACTATAATAGTGTATATTTTTTTATTTGCTCCATTTCACTTATTCATTTTATCTCTGAGTTATCTTATGTCTTTATTGCAAATTGCCGAACCCAATCAAAGCGCCCAACCTCACCAGCATCGTTTTGGTCTAGGAATCGATCTTGGTACCACGCGCTCATTGGTCGCTGTGGTACGCTCAGGCAAGGCGCAAGTCTTAGAAGCAGGCGCAGCCAATGACACTTTACTACCTTCTGTCGTCTACTATCCAAGCACAGGCAACCCATTAGTCGGCTATGATGCCCTAGCACACTTAGCGGATGATCCAAAAAATACGATCGTCTCGGCTAAGCGCTTTATGGGTCGTAGCCAAGCTGATATCAAATTCTCCCACCCTTATGAATTGAGTGGCAATAAAGACGATATGCCTGCATTCGTTACTGCTCAAGGGGAAGTATCGCCTGTTGAAGTATCAGCGCGGATATTGGCAACGCTTGAGCAACGCGCCACCACTGCATTACCTGCAGACAGTATTGAAGGTGCGGTAATTACCGTTCCTGCTTACTTTGATGAAGCTCAGCGTCAAGCGACTAAAGATGCGGCGCAAGCGGCTGGTATCAATGTACTGCGTCTATTAAATGAGCCGACCGCCGCAGCCGTTGCCTATGGTCTCGATCAGCCTACACAAGATAGTAATAAAGAAAGCTATTACTTAATTTATGATTTGGGTGGTGGTACTTTTGACGTTTCTATCTTAAAGCTAAATGATGGCGTCTTCGAAGTATTGGCAACTGGTGGTAATAGTGCATTAGGTGGTGATGATATTGACCGTCTAATGACTAATTGGCTTATCAAGCAATTACACATCGATCCTACAGACGTGAGCCGTCATGACAAGTCGATACTGGCACAACAAGCCAAAGCTTATAAGCAAGCGCTGACTGATGCTGAACAAGTCGATATCGATATCACTGTCAATGAGCAGTCTTATCAAGGCGTGTTACGCCGTGAAGACTTGCTGGCTATTGCAGAGCCCGTTAGCCGCCGCACGATAAGTGTCTGTGAACAAGTACTGCGTGATGCCAAGCTATCTACTTCGGACTTAGATGAAGTTATCTTAGTCGGTGGCTCTACCCGTATGCCTGCTGTACAGCAAGTAGTGACTGAGTTTTTTGCTAAAGAGCCGCTTTGCCGTCTAAACCCAGATGAAGTGGTGGCTTTAGGTGCTGCCCAAACCGCACATCAATTGGTCAACGGTGATAGTGACAATAACTTATTACTGTTAGACGTAACGCCGTTATCGCTCGGTCTTGAGACCATGGGTGGTCTGGTTGAGGTACTGATTCCACGCAATACGCCTATTCCTGTCAAAAAACGCCAAGTGTTTACCACCTATCAAGATGGTCAAACAGGCATGGTGATTCATGTGGTACAGGGCGAGCGCGAAACAGTTGATAACTGTCGTTCACTAGGACGCTTTGAGCTATACGGTATTCCACCAATGAAAGCTGGATTTGCACGTATTGAGGTAACCTTTAGTATTGATGCCAACGGACAGCTAACAGTCAGTGCTCAAGAAACCACTACCAAGACAGAAAGTAAGATTGAGATTGTACCTTCTTATGGACTATCAGATGAGCAAAAAGAGCAGCTACTAGTGGCAGGATTTAAATACGCGGAAGCAGATAAAAATGCGCGCTCTTTAATTGAGACCAAAGTAGAAGCTGAGCGTGAAGTGCTTGCTTTACAATCTGCGCTCAAAGAATTCGCAGCCCTACTAACAACTGATGAACAGCAATCATTAGCTGAGCAAATACAAGCACTACAAACAACACTTAGTACAGATGACTTGCCACTTATTGAGGCACAGCAAGCAAAGCTCAAGCCACATAGTGATTCCTTTGCTGCTCGTATTATGAATCAAAGCGTTAAAGCCAGCATGGCAGGTACTAGTGCCAAAGATTGGTAGTAGATACGTTTAATAATACATACGCCTGAAAATATATATTAGCGACTGTACTAAGCTAACCTCTTATATCTTTCATTTTTTTAATTGATTAGCATTGGAAAGACAATTTATGCCAAAGATTACCGTACTACCGCATCATGAAATTTGCCCTGAAGGCACTGAAGTCGAATTAGAAGCTGGCAGCAATTTATGCAAAGCGCTATTGGAAAAAGGCATTAAGATTGAGCATGCTTGTGAGATGTCAAAAGCCTGCACCACCTGTCATGTGGTAGTCCGTAAAGGCTTTACCAGCTTAGATGAGATGGATGATATCGAAGCCGATTTACTTGATCGTGCTTGGGGATTAGAGCCTGACTCACGCCTATCTTGTCAGGTTATGCTTGAAGATGAAGACTTAACCATTGAGATACCTAAATATACGCTCAACCATGCAAAAGAAAATCATTAAGCGCTACGCTATCAGCAAGTACTATTTGCTGCAATAAAAAGCCAGCTATTACACTGTAATAGCTGGCTTTTTATTTGTTTTAGATTCAAATGCCCTTTACTTATAAGGTTTTTAAATTAGTGTTTACTACTCTATTTACCCTTTCCCTCTTTATCAGGAGCCATTATCTTTTCTTCTTTTTCGATACGTTCAAGGGCAAAATTTAATTTGTTTTTAATCTCTTTGTAGTCGTAATTTTGCATGTCTTTGAAGTTTAGATGTAAATTAAAACCTGGTAGCGTATGGTCTACCCACTTAGATAAGCGGCCTTTATTAGCGTCAGGGTCTAAAACCTGCCACGCATTGATGCTACTATCGAAACCTTTTAGTTGATAAGTGCCAGCGTATTCGCATTCATAATCATGGCAAACATAATCATAAGTTCTTTGACTAATAAGAATATCTCCCTTTCCTGCTATCGACTCAAGACGAGATGCAAGGTTAGCCTCTTTACCAATAATGGTATAACTCATGCGATTATTACTACCAAAATTCCCCACATGACAGTAACCAGTAGTAATACCAATACGCACATATAGACCTTCAAAACCCATCAAGCGCCATTCCTGTCGCAAACTACGCATTTCACGGCGCATATCAATTGCCATAGCCACGCAGTCCAATGCATCTTGCCGTGTCCCTCGACTATTAGGCTCACCAAAGAAACATACCATGCCATCACCAACAAACTTATCCAGCATCGCACCGTGTCTGTTAGCAATGATAGTCATACATTTCATATAAGTATTTAAAATATCAGCTAAGTTGTCAGAGCTTAAGCTATCAGACAGCTCAGTAAACCCAGCAATGTCCGAAAACATAATAGTCAGCTTGGCGCGTTTGTTGTTCACATGTACGACACTATCTGATTTTACAATCGGTTGCCAAACTTGTGGAGGTATAAAACGGGTCAATTTACTGATGACTGATACCATCGTATTCAGTCGCCCTTTCGCTTGCTTTGCAGTTTTTTTATGATTTAAGTATTTATGATATACGTTCCAGAATTGCCAGAATATAGTAACAATGCTAGCTAGCAATATGGTCGGTGATAATAAACCTTCATTGCAATCCATCACCTCACGACTTAAAGTAATACTGACGTAATAGAACATCATGGCCGTAATGGCAGATATCATAATCAGTTTAAGTCGATTCTCAGGATCACTTAAGATAATTCGAATGCCAATCAATAGAGTAAGACTGAGCGATAATACTGTGCAGAACTGCATACTTCCAATGACTGTTGATAATAGCACTACGACAATATTAGAAGTCCAAAATCTTGGCTGATGCTGATAGTTATAAATTAGAATCATCAGGCTTGGCAGGCATACGATAGCTAATAGCGCCATCGAGGTAGAATCAAATTCAAAATGTACAGCGACAAGTACGACAGTGAGTAGCAAGACCAATATTTCTGGATAGTCAAAACGAGAGACTTCGTTATTCTCTGATGAAGTCGGTGATTTTAATCTAACAGAAAAAGACATACTTGATGTTCACTTAGGTTAAAGGAAGTGAAAAACATGAGCAATTTAGACTCAGAATTCATTTTTAGTTAGTAAAATAATAGGAGATATAATTACATATATTATAAGGATATAACCCAATATAATATATGTAATTAATAACTAAAAAGACACTATCTATCTTCAATTGCTCTACAATTTTAGCAATATCGATAAATAGTGTCTAAAATATAACAACGTACAATAGAAATCATATAATAACGTATGACAGAAATGAATGGCAAAAGGTAAGTAGCATGAAACTGAACCATCTAATAACCAAAATATTCAACCGTTAAGTATTAATTACATTTGCCAATCGAACGGCATCTGATGATGTCCTCGCAATGCAATCATTAAAGTCTGTTGCATTTGAGCCAATACTTCTTTTGTGTACGGTATTGCAGGCACACCCCATACTGGATTTGGCCACTGCATATCGTTTTGGTAGCGTACTATGTGATGAAAATGCAACTGTGGTATTTGGTTGCCAAGTGCCGCGACATTCATCTTATCGGCTTGGAACGTTTTAGCAAGTTGGCTTGATAACCAACTTGATTCACGTAAAAACTGCGTTTGATCCGACTCAGATAATTCATACAATTCTTTGATACCTGACACACGAGGCACCAAAATCAGCCAAGGAAACTGACAGTCATTAATCAAACGACATGTCGATAGTGGAAAATCACCCACTAAAAAACTATCGGCAGCAAGCTTAGGATGTAGTTGGAACATAATGACGGCTTCTCTTGTTATAAAACATCAATGAAATAAGTTAATAAATATAATGGCGCTATTTTATCAGTTATCTACTGGATAAAATAGCGCCATTACCTATTCCCTTTATACGACTTATCTAGTATCCAATTGTCGTCAAATTAATCTATGCAGGTTCGGCTACCATATGCTCGCTAAAATAGCGTAACAGCTCTTGGATAACCGTTACTCGCTGTTGCGGTGTTTCAAGTTTATCCGCATCACTATAACGAATACCTGACGCGCCATTCATGCGATAACGCTGACCATCAGATTGAATCAGTTTAATGATTGCTAACGCATCAACAGGGGTATCTGGTGCAAACTCCAGCGTCATACTATTACTATTGGCATCAATTTTATTAATCTTCAATGGCTCTGCCTGTAAGCGCAGACCATGAATAGCGAATAGATGCTTGGTTTGGTCTGGTAGTATACCAAAGCGATCAATCATTTCAGTGCGAATATCAATTAGGGTTTCTTTATCATCGGCATTACTGATCCGTTTATAAAACAACAAGCGCTGATGCACATCGTGTAGATACTCTTCAGGTATCAAAGCTGAGCTATGCAAATTAATCTCGCTAGTCAGCGATAACGGTGTATTTAAATCCGGCTCTTTACCCGCTTTGATAGCCTTAGTAGCGCGCTCTAGCATATCCATATATAAGCTAAAGCCAATCGCCTGCATATTGCCACTTTGCTGTTTACCCAATATCTCACCTGCACCGCGAATCTCTAAATCCTCACTTGCCAGCATAAAGCCTGCACCCAGCGTATTAGCACGTTCGATAGCATGTAATCGGCGCTTAGCATCGCCTTTGAGACCTTTAATTGACGGTACTAGTAGATAACAATACGCTTGATGATGACTACGACCGACACGGCCACGCAACTGATGTAGCTGAGCCAAACCAAATTTATCAGCACGCTCAATAATAATGGTGTTGGCATTAGGTACATCGATACCGGTTTCGATAATAGTCGTACAGATTAAAACATTGAATTTTTTATGGTAATACTGCTGCATAATTTGTTCAAGTTGACGTTCTTGCATCTGTCCATGAGCCACACCTACTCGCGCTTCTGGTACCAGCTCACGTATAGTCTCTGCCATACGCTCAATACTAGCAACATCATTATGCAATAAATATACCTGCCCGCCGCGTAGCAACTCACGCAAAATAGCCTCTTTCATTAAAGCTTCTGTCTTTTGCATCACAAAGGTTTTAATGGCCAAACGACGTGCAGGTGGGGTGGCAATAATCGACATATCACGCATTCCAGAGAGCGCCATGTTGAGCGTTCTAGGTATCGGTGTTGCTGTCATAGACATACTGTCTACATCGGTCTGGATAGCCTTGATACGCTCCTTATGACGCACGCCAAAGCGATGCTCTTCATCGACTATCATTAATCCTAAATTAGTAAACTTAACATCAGGCTGTAGCAGCTTATGCGTACCTATCACAATATCAACTTTACCAGCAGCTAAATCCGCCAGTACGGTATCTTGATGTTTTTTACCACCAAAACGCGATAAGGTTTCGACACGTACTGGCCAATCAGCGAAGCGGTCGCGGAAGTTGTCTTCGTGTTGTCCCGCTAGCAAAGTAGTCGGTACCAATACCGCAACTTGGTAACCAGCACTGACCGCAATGAAGGCCGCACGCATGGCAACTTCTGTTTTACCAAAGCCTACATCACCGCAAATGAGTCGATCCATCGGCTGGTTTTGCTTCATATCTTCCATGACAGCATGGATTGCATTAGCCTGATCTGGCGTTTCTTCAAAGGCAAATTGACTAGCGAACAGCTCATACTGCGAGATGTCTATTTTGAAATGAATACCGACTTTAGCTTCTCGTCTTGCCTGCATGTTGAGCAATTCAGCAGCAACATCATGTATTTGTTGTAATGCTTTTTGCTTAGCTTTATCCCATTTACCACTACCAATCTTGTGCAAAGGCGCAAGCGCAGGATCACCGCCACTATAGCGACTAATCATTTGTAAATTAGCGACAGGCACATAAATACTGGCATCATCGGCGTATTTCAGATGAATAAACTCTTGCTCACCCTCACCCACATCTAGAATAATTAAACCGTTATAACGACCAATACCATGTTCGATATGAACAATTGGACTGCCTTGAGTCATCTCAGTGACACTTTTAACCAGAAACTCTTCTGATACGCCACTTTGCCGACGACGACGCGTTTGCAGTACTTGCCTACCAAACAGCTGAGTCTCACTAATCAGTACCAAACGTTCGGGAACGTAGACTCCACGTTCGATCGGTGCCACTGTCAGACCAACATATGGTTTATTACTCGAATTGGCTGCGCTTGTCCTATCTGCTGCTAAAAATTCTTTAAAGCTATCATAGGCTTTGACATCAATTTTACCTTTAAACAGCTCAATGAGAATCTCGCGGCGACCTGCAGTTTCGGCAACGATTAATACTGGTGTACCTGTTTCTGCTTGCAAGTGTAAAAAATCCAACAGCTCAGCTAAAGGTTCTGCCTTTTGATGGTTTACTGATAGCTGCGGCGGTACTTGAGCGCTAAGTGTCACCAAGCCTTGCTTATTTTGCATCGGAGCAGACGTAGATGTTAGCGTTGTTTGCGCATCATCGATAGCGGCCACATCTTTCATAGATGCAAGCTCTTCTCGCGCGCTCAATATCACCCGTGGATACTGGTTTAGGTGCTCATTGAGAGTATTAGATAGTAAATATAATAGCTCGGGTGCCACGATAGGTTTATCAATATCGTGACGGCGCTCTTCATAGCGGCGCTGGATTTGTGACCAATAATCCGCTTGGCGCTCATTGATTAGCTCATCCGTGATGAATAAAGCATCCTCAGGTAAATAAGTAAATAAACTACTTTCTTGCTGCCAATCTTTTAGATCAAAAAATAATGGCTGGTAATATTCAAGTCCACTACTTGCAATCCCTGCCATCACATCTTTGTGCAGCTCAAACTTACGGCTGCTAGCATTTGGGAACATCTCAGCAAAATTCATGCGAAAAGTTTCTTTCCCCTCTTCTAAAGGAAATTCCTTTGCTGGTAAGATTTGAAACTTCTGAATAGGTTTAGAGATATCTGGCAGTTTATGCAGTAGCGACAGCGACT
This sequence comes from Psychrobacter sp. ASPA161_9, assembly GCF_051970275.1. NCBI lineage: Bacteria > Pseudomonadati > Pseudomonadota > Gammaproteobacteria > Moraxellales > Moraxellaceae > Psychrobacter > Psychrobacter sp. ASPA161_9. Next base: position 561,900 of record NZ_JBEFNI010000001.1, read on the forward strand.
CTTGACCCATACTACTGTCATTACCTGACATCATTGCTTTTAGATCATCATTAGTTAGTGTGCGCTGAGTCTGTGGATGAAAGAAACGAATCGTCTCAATCTCATCATCAAATAAATCTAAACGCAGGGGAAATGGCTGCCCCATCGCAAAAATATCAATAATGCTCCCACGTACCGCAAATTCACCAGGTTCGAACACATTTTCAACTGCGCGGTAACCAGCCTTTGCTAGTAGCTCACGTTGGGTATTAATATCAAATTGATCACCAATGCTTAAATCAAAGTGTTGTCCAATCAGCCAACTGGGCGGTGCAACACGATGCATCAAAGCCTGTACTGATATAAGTAACACACCTGACGTTGGCATATCCGTTAATAGATTAATCCGCTCGCTAACGATATCTTGATGCGGAGACAGTTCATCATAAGTCAAGGTCTCCCAATCTGGAAACACGTAAGCATCCACACCGCAAAAAGCCAGCTCAGTTTCTATTTGATTGAGCTGATTTTGATCCCGAGCCACAACGACTTTTAGACGATCTGCCATCTCCCATATGGGTGTTTTAACCAAACTGGCCAGCCATAGACTACCGACTGCACCATGAACAGGTGCCAGCCAGCGTCGCTGCGAGTTTTGGATAGGAAATAGCTGCTGATTAATAGGAGCAAAGGCGTCGGTTAAAGCAGTGATAGACATAAGCAGGTAGGATCAAGTTAAGAGTCTGGGAGTTATTATACGAACATTTTCGCAATTGACCAAAATTAATGCCGTAACGGTTTGTCACTCAGATTGGAGTAAAAACTGGACAATTAGTAGTTAGCCCTTTAATTTCAAGAATAATATTAGTAAATAAGAAAATCTCAGCTTATGAGCTGAGATTTTGAGTTGGTTCTTATACTCTTGTTATAACTGTTATTAATCAGCACATACTTTTTATATCTCAACAATATAAGCCTAAGCTATAAAGCACCTTATTAAAGTAGTGAGTTATTACTAGCAATAATGCCATTATTATCAGCATAAACAAACATACCAGAATTTAAAGTCAAGTCACCAAAGCTAATTTCAATATCCGTCTGGCCTTCATCGCGGCGAGTAGATTTACGCGGGATACAACCTAGCGCCATGACCCCTATCTCCATCTGCGCCATATCATCTACATCACGAACACAGCCATAGGCCACTACACCCGCCCAGCCATTATCTATCGCTGACTGTGCAATCATATCTCCAAGCAAGGCACAACGCATAGAACCGCCGCCATCGACGACCAATACCTTACCTTCACCATTCTTATCTTTGCCATCACTATTCAATAATGCTTTTACACGGCTGTTATCTTCAAAGCATTTAACAGTCACAATCTCACCGCAGAATTTATCTTTTGCTCCAAAGCTATAAAAAGATTTACCTTCAATATTTGGCAAACATACCTGCGACTCTGGATTGGCATCCAACAGATCACAGGTTACAAAGTTTTCTTTATTCATTGTTCTTGATTCTGACATAGTTATACACTCCTTGTTGATGACTATCAGTTGTTTTACGATTTACTTTTTTACACGGGTCATCGCCAGCATTTGTTTATTTTCGATGATATCAGTAGCACTAGGCTTTGACTCAGAACGATATTCACTATACTTACGACGTTCATATACATCATGAGCGCTCATTGCCATAGCAATTGCCACGCGCTTGGCTGAAATAGGATGCAACGGTAACGACTCAGAAACTAAAGGTGAGATAATTTGAAAGGCTTTTTGGCTAATGCTCTCAAGTGGACGACCTTTATGCTTACCCAATAATAATGAAGGGCGGAAGATAGCTAATTGCTCAAAGCCTAACGCCATAATCGACTGTTCAGTTTCAGCTTTTACTCGATTATATAAAAATCGACTATCAATATCTGCATTCATGGACGATAACAAAAAGAAGTTCTTAACCCCTTTGTCATGGCATAGTTTGGCAAAATTCACATTGTAGTCATGATCTACTTTTCTAAATGCCTCATCACTACCTGCCTGTTTTTTAGTTGTACCAAGGCAGCTAAATGCATCCGTCGTTCGATCTGCACCAACATTTGCAAAAATTTCTGCTAAGTTATCAAAGTCACTAACTTGATAAAACCTCATGCTAGCGTTGATATACCGTGGCGGACGCCTTGCAATCACTATTAAAGTATCATAGAGCTCGCTAAGCTGTTTGACAAGATGCTGACCTACCAAACCTGTCGCGCCAATTAAAATTGCTTTTTGCTGCATATCCTATCCATTTTTTCATAATCGTAAAGTGTTATAAAAACTATTTATAATCGTCAAGTCGTATCATCTTGAAATCATAGCGCAGTATCATAACTAAGTTACCCTATAACTGTCGCTACTATCCATGATTTATTGTAAGAGTTTTTATCAAACGCTCGAATATTAGCCGTTTATTTATTCATATTCCACCTTAGATAGGGATTAGTATGGCAATACATACAACTTCTTTACGCTTTGATGGTCAAATATATTGTTCTAAGCGCAATAATTTGCTAAGATGTCCGGCTTTACACGTCATAGCTATTTAATTATTCCAAATGGCCTTGACGCTTGCGATGGCTTATATTTGGCATCGACATCATGTTTGGCGAGACGGCTGCTCGTCACCGATGATTGTTAAACCCATTATTGCAATCAACATTCATATTTTTATCTGTCTTTCATAAAGGAGATACGCGTGGCTAATACTGCACAAGCTCGTAAACGCGCCCGTCAAAACACTAAACGTCGCCAGAATTCAGCGTCACAACGCTCTATGGTTCGTACTTATTTAAAGCGTGTTGATGCGGCAATCGAATCTAAAGATTATGACGCAGCTACCGAAGCTTACAAAAAAGCGGTACCTGTTCTTGATCGTATGGCTGACAAAGGCATTATTCATAAGAATAAATCTGCCCGTCGTAAGAGCCGTCTAAACAAAGCTATCAAAGCTCTCCAAGCTTAAGATCAGCTGCGTTAATAACCGGTTATCAAAAAAACCTTGTCCTAGTGGCAAGGTTTTTTTATGTCTATTCAAAATGTAATGGTTAAAACAGCAACCCAAATATTCATGCTTGTCATTATGTCCACTTTACCTCTGGTGGTAATAATAGTTTGCTAGGATGAAAACCAGCAGCACGGTAGCTGTCCAACAACGTGTTGATCGGACGAACATAAATCTCGCCACGCCATACAAAATAAGCATTAGCCTGCTCGAATGGCTTATCATCAAACCATAAAAATACGCCTTCCATCATTTTTGGCCAATCATTCCAATCAATCTCACTCACATCAAACATTACCGCTAAGAAAGCAGACAGCAACGTATCATGGCTAACAGCTAGCATTAAATGTCCATGCTGTGGCTGGTTTTGATAAAAAAGCGATAAGATATCGAGACCACCTTGATAGGCATTTTTGGTGCCTTCAAGATTCCCTTGCAAGAAGCGATTGATAAAATTGAGCACACCAATCTCTTTAAATACTGCATTAGCAATATCAGGCTCAGTCACTAGACTACCTGGCTCAACCAATAGCGACTGATGGGCTATATCACGCTGTAACCCAGCTCCTTCTTGCATTAGCTGCGCTGTATCAATACAACGCCCGATTGGGCTTGAGATACTATCTACGTCGAGAGAATATGGCAGATGACCTGCTAGCCAACGCCCCCAAGACTTCGCTAATATTCGGCCTTTAGGAGTCAATGGTAGCTGATAGCTGGCAAACCCATTACCATCAGAGCGCTCGCGTAGTGAGTGTCTGGTAAACAAAATCAGGCGTTTGTCAGTAGGCAACAAGCTGACTGAGGATATCATGCTATCAGGCAGATGCGCGGGTGCAGGCGCGCTCATCTTAAGAGGCTTTGTCGTCTCAGACAGCTTGGAATTTGGGGTATCAGGGAGTTTACTCATGGTAGCTAGCGTAGCAGATTTTTGAGCGGTAGTGAACGAAATAACAGCTGACTAGCAATAAAAAACATAGCTAACAATCATCATAATAATCAAGCTTTAAAAGGATTAATGTTCATACTCATGGATACTACAATGAACCAATAACATAATCTAAAGTACTTTAACCAATATCGATTACCTTATCCCACGCAAACTCAATCTCGGTGCTACTGACCTCATTGGGATAAGCACGCGGATTGACAATCACACGTGTATTGCCAATACGATAGTCGAACGCTTCATGAGTATGTCCATGAACCCATAGAATTGGTGCCCAAGATTCATGCATCCAAGCAGAGAAATCACTGACAAATGCAGCATTGCTCGGCAGCGTGGCATACTTCTCAGAAACTGACAATGGGCTAATACTGTGATGACTCATAACAACAGTTTTTTTACCTAGCTGCTGTGCAGTTATTAGTGCTTGCTTTAACCACTGACGCTGCTTTTCATGCAGCTGCATCGATACCTCAGGTGAGAATAGCTCGCTACCTGCATATATCTGCTTATAATCACGCATAAAACGTTTAGCAACCACCATTGTATCTTCGTTGGCCTGATACTGATAATCCGTCCATAGCGTACACCCTAATATACGTATATCACCGATATCGATATGCTGGCATTGAAGTACTCGTACGCCTTGACCTGACGTTTCGCTATAGTTGTCCCACATAGCGAGCTTTTTATCGAAATGTAGCACATCTTCATTAAAGTACTCATGGTTGCCCGCAATAGTGATTAAAGGCACTTGTAGACGCGTAGCTTGCTCTTGTAACCATGGCATACCACTATCGCTATTGGCAGTGTCGCCCGCCACTAGCACTATGTCTGCATCAGTTTTAGGAATGTGCCCGATAGGATGTGACTGACGAGCATAACTATCAATGTGTAAGTCACTCAATATCTGTAATTTCATATTATCCAATACTATCCAATAGTTTCAATTCTAAAAATCCAAGAAAACACGCGTAAGCACTACATCTAGCAGACCAAGCGAGTTTGACACAGCTACTTATATCTTTAGAATTGGTATAAGCATAAATCAAGGTAGTGTAGCACTTTTCCATCTACCAGCAAAAAGTAAAAAAGACAGCTTTTCAGCTGTCCTTTTTATTATTTCTTAAAAGTAAATAAAGTATTTATACAGTAATAAAAACCTTAAATACCTTTTATTATCGCTTGTAGTTTAGCAGCAGGATCTGGTGCTTGAGTGATTGAACGACCAATAACCAGATAATCTGATCCATCGCTTAGAGCTTGTTTCGGAGTACAAATACGCTGCTGATCGTCTGCGCTATCTTCAGGCAACCGAATACCTGGAGTAACCAATTTAAAGTCAGTGCCACACAGGGTTTTCAGAGCTTTTGCTTCCTGTGCTGAACAAACTACTCCGTCAAGACCAGCTTGCTGAGTAAGTTTTGCTAATCGACTCACTTGATCATCTAAATCATCAGCGATACCAATCTGTACTAGGTTGTCTTTGCTCATAGAAGTGAGCACCGTTACCGCAATTAGCAACGTTTTATAATTACCTGCTAACAGACGTTCCTTTGCTAAAGACATCGCTTCTAAACCTGCACTTGCATGGACATTAACCATCCATACACCAAGCTCAGCTGCTGCTAACACAGCTTGTGCGGTAGTATTAGGAATATCATGGAACTTAAGATCTAAAAACACTTCAAACTGGCGTTGATGTAAAGCTTCTACAATCGAAGGACCGCAACGCGTAAACAACTCTTTACCTACCTTTAACCGACATAACGTTGGATCTAGTTTATCGGCCAACGCTAACGCTGCATCTACAGTCATATTATCCAAAGCAACAATGACTGGAGAAGTTATCACATTGTTATTCATAATTGTGCCATTTTATATCGGAGTTATTAAAGCATCATATTTTTATACAAATCAATATCAGATTACTCATCAATCGAGTTAATCTCGCTTACGTTTAGTAAGCATAGTTTCATCATCAAGGGTATTAGTTACTTCGTCTTGTACTTGGCCTGTATTTGCTCCATAGACAGCTTCTTCTACCGTTGGAGCATTTGCTTGACGATCGATAACAACATTAGCCTGTGTCACTTGTTCTTGCAAATTAGCATTCAACTTTTGCAAACGTGAGATTTCCCATTTGTTTTGTAATACACGGAAAATCAATAGCGCCAATAACATGCCAATTACGATACCCAGTATTAAGCAAAGTATCAGCAATAATCCCAAATTCATCGTAGGTGCTTGCGAAAATAGTAGATTTACCCCGATTTCAGTATTATTTGCTAATACCAAACCAAGCGCATAAGCAAAGCTTAAAAATAGTAGGACAAACAATAAAAAGCGCATGATACATATACCTCAATAGTAGATAGAAATATCTGCTCAATAACAGCAAATAATATTATGGTAAATAATAGAGATAATAATTGCTTATGATAAATCATAAACAACTATCATTTTATACCTATTCTGTTAATTACCACCCTGTATTGACTATGATGCTACTTTATCGTTGACTGCTTCACGTAGTGCTTTACCAGGCTTAAAATGTGGAATAGCTTTAGCAGGTACAGGTACACTTTCACCTGTCTTTGGATTGCGTCCCATACGAGCTCTTCTATGGTGCAAACAGAAACTACCGAAACCTCGAACCTCAACACGGCCATCATTCGCCAAAGTATCTACCATTAGGTTTAGTATTTCTCGTACTGCATCATCAACGACCATTTCAGTCATGGTGTCACAGCTCACACTCAAATTACTAATAAAGTCGGACTTATTAATCGCTTGTTGCATTGTTACACTTGCCTTATTAATTTATGGTCATCATCTTGATTATATGAGTAAAGTATTAGATATTTGCTAACTAAGGTACTAGCTACCATTGGATTCACAACTTAACGCTAATTGCGAAACATAATATCTAAACCAACTCCCTCATTTAAAAGTTACTAATATAATGTCAAAATCTGTTTCGAGTAGCGTACTTCAAAAAATTATAATATAAACAGTCATAGTTTAAATCTCTATGACATATTAGATTACTGGTAGTAGTTTACATTTCGTTACTCAGAGTTGCAAATAATAGCGGAATTTATTAGCAATGAAAATGAAATTATAACTATTTGTAAGTAGTGATAAAAATTAAATAAAAAAAAGCGACCGAAGTCGCTTTCTTTTTATGCTATTAATATATCAAAAGCGTGTAGCTTACTGCATTTGCTCTTTAATCAAGTCACCAATAGTTTTTGGCTGTGCATCAGAACCTGGAGTAGCAGTAGTGCTCGTGCTACCAAGATCTTTAATCGCTTGACGCTCTTCAGCTTCGTCTTTCGCTTTGATAGACAAGTTGATGTTGCGTGTTTTGCGATCGACACTGATGATTTTCGCTTCAACATCATCACCAACAGTTAGATGCTTAGTAGCATCTTCAACGCGGTCACGTTGAATCTCAGAGGCACGTAGGTAAGCTTCAACTTCATCAGCAAGCTCGATAGTAGCGCCTTTAGCATCTACTTCTTTCACTTTACCATTAACGATAGCACCACGGTCATTGTTGACTAGGTATTCGTTGAATGGATCAGAGCTTAACTGCTTCACGCCTAGGCTGATACGGTTAGCTTCTGCATCTACTGACAATACCATTGCTTCAACGGTGTCGCCTTTATTGTAGTTACGGATAGCGTCTTCGCCAGTTTCGTTCCAAGAGATATCAGATAGATGAACAAGACCATCAATACCACCGTCTAGACCGATAAAGATACCGAAGTCAGTGATAGATTTAATCGTACCAGTGATTTTATCACCGCGCTCATGTTTCTTGTCAAACTCATCCCATGGATTAGCTAGAGTCTGTTTGATACCTAGGCTGATACGGCGACGTTCTTCATCGATATCAAGAATCATTACTTCAACTTCATCACCCACTTGAACGACTTTTGATGGATGGATGTTTTTGTTGGTATGATCCATTTCTGATACGTGTACTAGACCTTCAATACCTTCAGAAATCTCAGCGAAACAACCATAATCAGTCAAGTTAGTAACGCGTGCTTTAACCACACTACCTACTGGGTATGTGCCGCCAACGTTATCCCAAGGATCAGTACCAAGTTGTTTTAGACCTAGGCTTACGCGATTACGCTCACGGTCAAACTTCAATACTTTAACTTTTAGGTCTTGACCCACTTCAACAACTTCTGATGGGTGCTTAATACGGCGCCATGCCATATCAGTGATGTGCAATAGACCATCAATACCACCAAGGTCAACGAATGCACCGTAATCAGTAAGGTTCTTAACGATACCTTCGATTTCGATACCTTCTTCAAGCTTGTTCAATAGCTCTTCGCGCTCAGCTGAGTTTTCAGCTTCCATAACTGCACGACGACTTACCACAACGTTGTTACGTTTTTGGTCAAGTTTGATAACTTTGAATTCTAGCTCTTTACCTTCAAGATGCGTAGTGTCACGGATAGGACGTACGTCTACCAATGAACCTGGTAAAAATGCGCGTACTGAACCGATATCTACAGTGAAACCGCCTTTAACTTTACTTGAGATAATACCTTTTACGATCTCATCATTGTCAGAGATTTTTTCAAGGATATTCCAAGTTTCAACGCGTTTGGCTTTTTCGCGTGACAGTAAGGTTTGACCCATACCGTTATCAACTGCTTCAACCACGACATCAACGCTATCGCCAACTTCAACTTCAAGTTCGCCTTCTTCGCTTAAAAACTCTTCACGAGCGACAATACCTTCAGATTTCAGACCAGTATCAACAGTGATCCAGTCGTTATCGATGGCCACAACAGTACCAGTGATAACCGAGCCACGCTCGATATCCAGACCTGTTTCTTCGATGCTCGCTTCAAATAGTTCAGCAAATGATTCCATTATGTCTACCTTTGTATAGCCGTAGCCTGTCCAGCACAGTACGGATCAAATTTATGATTACATAAAACGAGAATACTGGTTTTATATCTTATATAATCATATAAAAAAACGTTTGTTGATAATAAGCGAATTATTTGGCGAACTCATTAGCAACAACTGTCTCACATTAAGATTTTTTATATCTACTATAGACGTATATGTATTATTAAACGATTTCTACAAATAGAATTCTAAAATCTATAGATTTTTACTACTATGATTTTATACTAAAACCACACCTTATAGCAAAGTTTTTGGCACTTACTATGTTGTTTTTATTATCTATTAAAACAAATACCTTTATCCTGACAATGTTTCTTAACTTTCTCGTAAACCATATTAGCATCTAAGGATGAGCTATCGAGTAGCAATGCATCTTCTGCTGGTTTTGATGGTGCAGTTGCGCGGTTTTCATCACGATCATCACGGGCTTTAATCGTGGCTAAAATCGCTTCAAAATCTGCTGTTTGACCAGCGCTTAGTAGCTGAGTGACACGGCGCTCGGCACGCGCTTCAGCACTGGCAGTCAAAAACACTTTTACATCAGCATCTGGGAACACCACTGTACCCATATCGCGACCATCAGCAACCAACCCTGAACGAGTTGCCATATCTTGTTGCAATTTTAACAATGCTTGACGAACTTTCGGAAATATTGCTATTTGTGATGCATAGCCTCCAATGGTCTCGTTACGGACTTGTTCACCGACCGCCTCACCATTGACAAGAATATCGACACGCCCTGAATTATTATTAGGTACAAAAGCAATCTCTAAGCTTTGAGTCAACGCTAATACAGCCATCTCATCAATGGCTTCGCTTGCATCTGCACTAATCAATCCCGCCTCAAAAGCCTTCAGTCCTACAATACGATATAAAGCACCTGAGTCTAACAACTGATAATCTAACGCTTGTGCTAATCGCCATGTTACCGTGCCTTTACCTGCACCGCTTGGCCCATCAATACAAATGACAGGATAGCTCAACGGCTGCATTTGGCTACTATTGTTAGCATTAGGTGTAGAGACAGTCATAACACTCACTTAATAATAGACGCTACTTATGTAATAGCAACCTAGGACATTATTTACTTATTTATCAGACGATTGACAACAGATTAACTGGTTAGCCATCAAATAGGGCAATATTATAGCAAAGAAACCACACTATCACCAAGACTCATATCTTGTTTATTATTAATATTGTGCTTGATTTTTTTCATTACTTGTCGACGCTCACGGAAAAAGCGCTTAAGCATCTGACTACTATATGCTCGACATAAACCATTGTGCACTTTAATATTATGATTATAAAAAGACTGTATCGGTAAATTCATTTGACTACCAACCATGCCAGCGCGTGGCTCGCTCGTTGCGTATATCAGCCTATCAACACGTGCATGAATCAGCGCACCAATACACATCGTGCAAGGCTCTAAAGTCACGTACAGTGTGGTCTGAAGTGGCAAACGATAATTTTTTAAACGCGTACAGGCATCTCTTAGTGCTACTATCTCAGCATGTGCAGTCACATCATGGCGACCAATTGGCTCATTGAATCCCTGCCCAATAATTCGCTGATCATGCACTAGAACTGCTCCTACTGGCACCTCTCCACGCTCAGCACCTTGCTTAGCAATTCTAAGAGCCTCCTGCATCCATTTAACGTCTTGGATTGACCAAAACGTACTGGTTGCGAGTTGGATATCAGCGAATTTATTAGCTATTAACTGGCTATCTATTAAGTCATAAGACTGTAAATTCATATTCTGGTAATTTATCATTTATTGTGGCAACTGCCAGTCAATCGGCGCTTGACCGTACTGTACTAAATAATCATTGGTCTTAGAAAACGGCTTAGAACCAAAAAATCCACCGCGATTGGCTGCAAGAGGTGAAGGATGTACTGCTGTCAAAATAAGATGTTTGTCAGTGTCTATATATTTACCTTTTTTCTGTGCTTTACTACCCCACAATATAAATACGGTATGCTCTGTTTGTTCATTGACCACATCAATGACAGCATCAGTAAACTGCTCCCAGCCTTTATTTTGATGACTGTTTGGCTCACCTTCTCTGACTGTTAGGGAACTATTTAACAATAGAACACCCTGCTGCGCCCAATAGGTCAAATCGCCATGTGCCGAGTAACTAGTACCGATATCATCTGCCATCTCTTTAAGTAGGTTGTTAAGAGAAGGTGGTTTAGGAATTGCTTTCGGTACAGAAAATGATAACCCCATTGCCTGACCTGGACGGTGATAAGGATCCTGTCCTAAAATAACGACTTTAACTCGTGATAAAGGCGTTAAGTTAAAAGCATTGAACATCAAAGGAGCAGGTGGATATACACTATCATCTGATTGATAAGACTCCTTTAGAAACTCACGTAGATTATCCATATTCTCAGACGTTAATTCATCTGCTAACGCAGTTTTCCAGTCTTCTGGTAGACGGACATTGTCTAAAATTGCCTGTTTTTGCTCTGCTGTTTTGGTCGTCTGTTCACTGAACAGTTCCATAATGTATCCTTTTTTTATTCGTTATCAGTTAGATAAAAGATAGGCAGTAATATTCCAAAACTCATCTTAAAATCTATACTAGCAAAATGTTATGTTCGCTTTGTTATAAAGTATAGCAATAGCATAAACGAAAATCATAAAAAAACGGCTACCGAAGTAACCGTTTTTTGATTTAGAAGTAGAAGGTAATTAGCTTGCTAGGGACTCAGAGTCTGAACGTGGTTCATGGATTTCAACGACAGTCAGTATAATCCGGCTATCTGCTGATCCTTTATCACTTTGCATGTTGCCACTTGGCACGTTACTACTTTGCGTAGCTTCATTCTTGTCAAGCGAAACACTATCAGCAGCGGTATCTAGCTCATCATTTTGTTCTGGTTCTAGGGTTATATGTACCACCCCGCCATTAACCAAATCACCAAATAAAATCATATTTGCCAATGGTTTTTTAATCTCATCTTGGATTAAACGCTGCATCGGACGCGCGCCCATCAGACGGTCATAACCTTTTTCAGCCAAATAATCACGCACCTCGTCATCAATCTCTAAGGTAACCTGTTTGTCATCAAGCTGTACTTGTAACTCTACTAAGAACTTATCAACGACAGAAATAACTACCGATGTATCTAATGGATTAAATTGAATAATTGCATCCAAACGGTTGCGGAATTCAGGCGTAAAGACTCGTTTCAATGCTTCAGTATTGTCACGGCTATGATCTTGCTGGGTAAAGCCCATAGATGAGCGACTAATACTATCTGCACCCACGTTGGTAGTCATAATAACGATAACTTGCTTAAAACTAGCCACACGACCATTATTATCGGTTAACGTACCATGATCCATAACTTGTAACAATAAATTGAAAACATCAGGATGCGCTTTTTCAATCTCATCAAATAGCAACACACAATGCGGATGCTGATTAATCTTCTCAGTAAGTAAACCGCCTTGGTCATAACCGACATAGCCTGGAGGCGCGCCAATTAGACGTGAAGCAGTATGCGCTTCCATATACTCTGACATATCGAAACGTACAAGCTCTACTCCTAATAGATTTGCTAGTTGACGCGATACTTCTGTCTTACCAACCCCTGTAGGCCCTGCAAACATGAATGAGCCGATAGGTTTTTCTGGAGCTTTCAAACCTGCTCGCGAAAGCTTAATTGCATCTGCAAGTGTCGCAATAGCTTCATCTTGTCCAAATACTAAGTGCTTAAGATCGCGATCTAAATGCTCAAGAATACTCTTGTCATCGCTGGAAACTGATTTGGGCGGAATACGTGCAAGCTTCGCTACAATAGCTTCAATATCAGCAACATCAATTTTCATCGGTGGCTTTTTATTGTTAGCAGTTTGCAAATCTTCATAGTTCTTAGACTGATCATTTGCTTTAGCTGCGGCTGCCTCATCCTGCATTTCATTATCAATATCAGCATTATCAGTATCGATACTTTCATAATCTTGATCACCGATATTTTTATCTAAATCAGCAATTAAACTGTCTTCTGCATTGATATCGTCCGCATCTGGAATAACCCCTAGACGCTTATAGGCACCAGCTTCATCGATAACATCAATCGCTTTGTCTGGTAAAAAACGTTCATGAATATGCTTAGACGATAGCTGTACTGCAGTTACTAGCGCCTCATCAGTATATTCAACGTTATGGAACTCTTCATAGCGTGGTTTGAGACCGCGTAAAATATCGATACTATCCTCGACACTCGGCTCTTTTACATCGATTTTTTGGAAGCGACGTGATAACGCATGATCCTTTTCAAACACTTGACGATATTCAGTAAAGGTCGTCGAACCCACACAGCGCAACTCGCCGTTTGCAAGAGCCGGTTTAATCAGATTTGACACATCCATATTGCTGCTCATTGATGAACCTGCACCAATAATCATATGAATCTCGTCAATGAATAAGATAGCATTAGGTTTTTTCTTAAGTGCATCGAGTAGCGATTTCATACGTTTTTCAAAATCACCACGATACTTAGTACCTGCTATCAGGGCACCAATATCAAGGCTATAAATCACGCAGCCGTTTAACGGTTTTGGTGCTTTATCATTGATAATTAGCCACGCCAAACCTTCAGCAATAGAGGTTTTACCGACTCCTGGCTCACCTACTAATAGCGGATTGTTTTTGCGGCGACGACATAGTACTTGTGCGGTGCGCTCAATCTCAGAAGCACGGCCAATCAATGGATCAGTCTTGCCTTCTGCCGCACGCTGATTAAGGTTGCTCGCAAACTCTACTAACGGATCTTTGCTAGTCTTCTCTGAGGCACTGCGTCGCTCTCCAGTAATAGAAGCACGTGGCTCAGATGGCTCATCTTTATCTTGTCCATGTGAGAGATATTGAGTAAGCTCCAAGCGGCTAATACCTTGCTTTTTGAGCAAGTAGACAGCATAAGTATCATGCTCAGAAAACATAGATACTAAAATATCTGAGCCTTCAACCAAACGGCCTCCGCCGATGGACTGAACATGAAAAATAGCGCGCTGCAAGATACGATCAAAACTTTGGGTAGGCTGTGGTGATTGCTCCATATCTACATCTATCGTAGGCGTGTGCTTATCAATATAAGCTTCAAGCTCCGTACGTAGATTTGAAACATTTGCATTGCAGGCAGTTAAGGTATTAGCAGCATGCGTGTTCTCAAGAAGGGCTAATAATAAATGCTCAACAGTGAGATACTCATGTGATTTTTGGCGCGCAAGCGTCATTGCCAAACGCAAAGAGACTTCAAGGTGACGACTTAACATAAGAAATTCCTACGGTTATACAACTCTTTATAATAATTTAATAGCTTAATTGATAAATCAGGGCGACAAAGGGATTGTTCAAGGTCAAAACATGATAGTTATCAAAAGACATTGGCTATAATACAATTGCAACCACATTTAGCATCAGCACTTATTCATCTCAACATGATAGTTACATATAGTCAATCTATTAACACGTACTAAAATGTATCAAAGGGTATAATTATCAGGATTCATGCATTATAAGCTTCACTTTATACATAAGAGCACGTACTACGCAATCCAGATAGCTCTACTTATAATATCAATCAAGCTGAAAATGACGATAAATTAGGGATAGGTTTTGATAAGGAACATTGCTAATAATTAGTTTTTGAATCAAAAAACCAAAGTAAAAAAGACGGGAAAACTACGTCCTAGATTATCAAATCAAAAACGTTTAGAAGTAAGATAAGATTAATATTAACGGAATATAATGATTTAAGTAGATGAAGTGACAAGGTAAACAAAATTTATCGATAAGCCTTATATAAGGCTATCATTATTAAAAATCAAGAGTAGAGGGATTATATTGGATACGAATATAGGTGTGAGTTTGACTTATTATCTGGATATTAGTTTATAAGATGGATAATTTCATTCGCCTTGATGAGGTTCAATTTGAGTAAGCAATGGATAGCCTTCACGGTGAGCCAAGCTATTTACTTTTTTGGCTTTAGTTTCAGCGATATCTTTAGGGTAAATACCGGCAATACCTTTACTGCTATTATGAATGGTCAGCATGATTTCAACCGCTGAGTCGATGTTATGGCGGAACTCCGACTGTAAAACATATACAACGAATTCCATCGGAGTATAATTATCGTTATACATAACCACAGCATACATTGGTGGCTTGGCTACTTCAGGATCTGCAACCAAAACGTCTGCCTGTGGAGCTGTCTCGCTGTCAGTATCACCATCTTGAGCACGGTGATCGGCTGGGATACTTGGAAAATGCCAGTCAGCAACAGTAGGTTGTGGGTGCGCTATTATTTGTTTTTTAGTCATAATAAAGGTAGTTTCAATAGAGAGTTTAGTATAAGAATAATTGATATAGAATAAATAGTAGGTTATAAAGAAGTAAGATAATTAGGAAGAGTTAGTCAATATAAACTCTACCTAAAAACTGTTTTATAATAGTCGTGTGTAACCTGTTTATGGCTCAATAGGACTTTGATCAACCTCTGGTAAGTCCATTAATGATAATGGCATACTATCTACCATAGCACCGAGCTTCCAGTCATATAGTTGCTCGACTTGCTGATCACCTGCTTCTAAGCTGAGCTTAACTTGTAACGGTTTAAACCCTGTAGGCATCACAAAACGACCGCGAATACGAACAATTCCTTCAATAGCATAACGTGCAGGATCTAATGGAACCTCGACAAAGTTATCTTTATTTTGTAGAGTCAACGTAACCTTAAGATTTTTGGCGAGACCATCCTCACTAAGCATCCCTACATCAAAACCATATTCGAAGGCATTTTCGGGTAACGGTTCAATTTTTGCACCTAATATCTGTAAAGGCATGCCTCCTTGTTCAGCGATAAATTCGGCATATAAGTCATTCAACTGCGAGACTTGTCTGTTATCGACCTTCAAGTCTTGTTGCTTTTGACGTAGCTCATCTAAATTTGCTAGGCTAATGGTAAGCTCTTGCTTAGCTGTCTCTACTTGGTTAGTCAAGACTTTATGACTAATGCGTAGATCTTTGAGCTCATTAGTAGCTTCCTGACTATTAATAGTCGCTTGCTGAGTCTCTGACTTTAAGGCGTAATAACCGCGTTGATAGCCAAGCTTGTGCCCTAGTAAAATAGCAACTATCGCGGTCACCAGTATAGCTACCACGAATAATGCCAGCAGCCATGTTGATGTGCCTTGTTGTCTAATGCCAATGCCTTTATTATATTTTATATGGTCATTCCTATTTATTAACGGCTGTACCGTATCATCAGAAACAGATTGACAAGATACAAATGCAGACGCGTGACACGATGATCGTGCTGGCTGGGAGCGCAAGCGGGGGGCATTCTTAACACGCATCTGGACAATATCTCTTAACAGTAAAGGCGAGATATTATAACGGAATTTAAAGTCAATACCTAGCATAGCGCTGTAAGCGTGATGACTTAATAGTAAAGTTTCTGTGATAAGTCAGCACTACATTCCGTATAAATATCTCTTTTAACTTTGAAACTTTATATTTTACGGTACAATCGGTGCAGCGTTTAACCCCAATGTTTCATCAAGCCCAAACATTACGTTCATATTTTGTATTGCCTGTCCTGCTGCGCCTTTTACGAGGTTGTCTTGTACTACTAGCACAGTTAACTCTCCGCGTGCATTATCTTGATGTACGGCAATACGTAAACGATTGCTAGCACGTACACTACGCGTATCAGGATAGATGCCGCGTGGTAAAACATCCACAAAGGCTTCCCCTGTATAGCTAGTCTCAAACTCTTGCTGCCAGTCCACGCTACTACCAGCTTCTGTTAGCACCATATGAATAGAGCTAAACATACCACGAATCATTGGCACTAAGTGGGGTAAAAAACGAATCTGCTGCGAGAATTGACTGCCCAATAATTGCTCAACGCCTTGTTCAATTTCAGGTAAATGACGGTGTCCGCCAACGCCATAAGCCTTAAAATTATCAGTCGTTTCGGCATAATTTAGTGCAAGGCTTGCTTGACGACCAGCACCTGATACTCCAGATTTAGCGTCGATGACGATACGTGATTCAATCAATCGTGTTGCTTTTTTATTTTGTATCTCAATAATGGGTTTTAATCCTAGGATGGCTGTGGTCGGGTAACAACCAGGGTTGCCTACAATTGATGCCGCCGCAAGCTTATCACGATTAAGCTCAGGGAGCCCATATACTGCCGTCTTAAGCAGCTCAGGGCAGGCATGAGACTGCTGATACCAATGCTCGAAATCTGCTAATGATTGTAAGCGAAAATCAGCTGCTAAATCGACAACCTTCACACCAGCTTGAACTAATGCTTCAGCTTGCTTCATCGCTACCCCATGTGGCGTAGCAAAAAACACTACATCACATTTTTGCAAAGCAGATAACGTATCATCTCCTAAGTCGCTAAAGACAAGATCAGAGATACCACGTAAGCTTGGAAATATCTCATCCGCCCGTGTTCCTGCCTCACTTCGCGACGTTAACAAATCAATGGACACCTTAGGATGTGCTGATAGCAAGCGAATAAGCTCGATACCTGTATAGCCTGTACCGCCAACAATAGCTGCTGAAATCATAAGATATCCTTCTAATAGTTAGTCATTAAATATTACACTTACTAAGCTTTAGATTAATTGAGGTTAAAAGCTCTGTTTATTCTGAGGCTTGTACTTAGATTAATAACGCTTAAATTTGGTAATCATGTACGGCGTCAATAAATATTTTAGCATTGTCAGGATTAACCCATTGAGTGATGCCGTGACCTAAGTTTGCCACGTAACCTGTCTTTTCACCACCAATATAAGCACTGTCAAGCATGGCGTTTACTTCAGAGCGAATAGTCGCAGGTGAGCCGTACAACGTCGCTGGATCTAAGTTACCTTGGATGGCTTTACTGCTCTGGAGCTTCTTATGCTGTTTGGTCAACTGACGCTGGCTTTCAATCAACACTTGACGAGCACGATTAATCGGCATTGTCCAGTCTAAGCCTAAAGCATCAGCCTCACTATCAGCTTGGATATCAAGCCAGAGGCCACCGCCCTTGGTGAACAATACGACTGGCACATCAGGATGACGTATTTTCAATTCTGCAACGATACGCTTATTATAGGCGTGTGAAAAATTAACGAACTGACGATGCCCGAGCGCCCCGCCCCAACTATCAAATATCTGTAAAATTTGGGCCCCAGCAATGACTTGCGCATCTAGATAATCAATTACAGCAGTTGCTAGCTTATCTAATAACTGATGTAAAAACTCAGGATTGCTATACAAAAAACCTTTAGTATAACGATAATCTTTTGAGCTACCGCCTTCAATCATATAAGTAGCAAGCGTCCACGGACTACCAGAAAAACCAAATAACGGTACTTGTCCATTTAAAGCTTTACGAATACTAGTCACAGCGCGCATGACGTAATCAAGAGAGTCATTCACATCGAGCGTTGGCAATCTATCAAGATCTGACTGTTGACGGATAGGATGTTTAAATTTGGGCCCTTCCCCAGTCTCGAAATATAAACCTAAACCCATGGCATCTGGAATAGTCAGAATATCACTAAATAAGATAGCAGCGTCTAAATCATAACGACGCAATGGCTGCAAGGTCACTTCTGTCGCCCGATCCGTATCTCTACACAGACTCATAAAGTCCCCAGCCTCGGCACGAGTTGCCTTATATTCTGGTAAATAACGACCAGCTTGACGCATCATCCATACCGGTGTGGTATCTATAGGCTCAAAGCGTAATGCGCGTAACAATCTGTCATTTTTTAAGGGCGCAAAATCTTGCTGAGGTGTGTTAATACTATTTGAGGCACTCATGCACAAATCTCCAAAAGAGTACGATATTCATTGTTATCATTATTAAAAATGAAGAAAAATTAAGCTTGAAAATATATAAATCAAATACAGGTTACTATCAATTATTAGCAAATATAAACGTATACATAGTTAATGCCATAAAGAAAGAATCTAATATGGCATTAGTTTTAAAAAGTAACGATGCTTACTACTATTTAGTAATCTTAGGCAATAGTGAGTGTTTTTCATAGACCAGCTATGTATCCGTACCACTTTAAGCCATCTATCTACCTTTGATAGATAACATCACATGGATAGTGCTAAATTATCACGATGTACCATTACTACGCGCTCTTCCTTATTACCGAGAATTCTATCAAATTGCTCAGTACGCTCACGGGCGACACGGCGCGCATCATTAGATGAGAAGTTCATTTGCCCAACTGCTAAACGCTCGCCTGTATCTTGGTGAACGATTTCTACTACATCGCCTTCATCAAAATCACCACGCACTTCTACCACACCGACTGGCAATAAGCTTCTATTATGCTCTGTCAGCGCTTTGGCAGCACCAGCATCAACAATGAGAGTGCCTGACATGCGCAAATGCGCTGCTAACCACTGCTTACGCGCAATAATCTTATCAGCATCGTTAGTCGTTAATAGTGTACCGACTGCTTCACCAGATACCACGCGAGTAATGACATCATCAATCGCACCGCTCACGATAACGGTTGGGCAGCCGCCCATTGCCGCAAGACGACCAGCACGAATTTTAGTTAGCATTCCGCCACGTCCAAGCTTGCCACCATCTCCTGCAATGTCAAAGAGATAATCTGCCATTGCACGCTCTTGACGTATCATTTTAGCGTTAGGGTTATTGCGCGGATTATCAGTAAATACGCCTTCTTGATCCGTTAAGATAATATATAAGTCGGCATTGACCATAGCCGCTGACATCGCGCCTAAAGTATCATTATCACCAAACTTGATCTCATCAATAGTGATGGTGTCATTTTCATTAATTACTGGCAGCACACGCCATTCTAACAATTGGGTTAACGCGCCAGTCGTATTTAAATAACGGCTACGATTAGACAAGTCATCATGGGTTAACAATAGCTGAGAGCTTTGTATGCCATGTTGAATTAGTGCTGACCACCAAGTTTCAATCAAACCCATCTGACCAATAGAAGCGCAGGCCTGTAATGCCGCCAATTTTTTTGGGCGCTCCTCAAGGTTCATACGTACTACGCCTTCAGCAACTGCACCTGATGACACCAGTAGTACTTCCACTCCTTGTTTATGCAGATTAGCAATCTGTTTAGCCCACTCATAAATAGCAGTTCGATCAAGCCCTCGACCATTATTGGTTAACAATGATGAGCCAATCTTGACAATAACGCGCTGAATATCAAAGTTGCGGTTCTGTTTGATGAACCTTGCTTCTTCGGTCGTTTGTTCCATGTCATCTGCCATAAAAACTCCTGTATATTGTGGGGATTGATTTAAAAGATTAATAGGCAACCTGTTCTTTTGTAATATGAGGAACTGATTAAAGCTCACAAATAATAATAACAAATTTGTATAATGGTTAGCAGAGGATGCTAGTCGTCATTACGGCTAGCATTTCTTTGTTTCTAATATGCGGCTTGTTATGTCGCTACATTTTAGATGGGCGATTTAAGGGGTATAGATTACTTCGACACCGTCATCATCGTCAAAATCGTCATCTGCCAGATCAGTACCTTCGCGCTGAGCTTTACGAGCAGCACGATAAGCTTCACGTTGTGCATCAGTATTGCGACGCACTTCTGCCTCTAAACGCTCAAAGCGCGCTTTTTGTACTTCAGCAAAGGCAGGCTCTTCAATTTCTCGTTCACGTTCTAGCTCAATCTCGTTCATCAAATGATATTTGACTGGATCTACGCCATCACCAGTTAACGTTGAAGTGCGAAATACCACGCCTGTCCAGCCAAGCTCGGAGACGATACGGTCACACAGCTCATTCAACTCTTCTTCATCAACCACTTGATCAATTTTATTTAAAACTAAAATCTGTGGAAGATTGGCCAATTCAGGAGAAAAACGCTCAAGCTCGTTTAGAATGATACGAGCATTATTAATAGGGTCACTACCGTCAAGAGGTTGAATATCAACGATGTGCAGTAAACGACGGGTACGTGCCACATGTTTTAAGAAGCGAATGCCAAGACCTGCACCTTCTGATGCACCTTCGATAAGCCCTGGAATATCAGCCATCACGAACGAGCGATGTATACCAATATCAACCACACCTAGATTGGGTACTAAAGTCGTAAATGGATAATCAGCAACTTTAGGTGTAGCTGAAGATACTTGACGAATGAAAGTAGATTTACCGGCATTAGGTAGACCAATCAACCCAACATCAGCTACAACTTTCAGTTCAAGCTTTAATATTTTCAACTCGCCTTCAAAGCCTGAAGTTGCCTTACGCGGTGCTTGGTTAGTTGAGCTTTTAAAATGTGTGTTACCTAGGCCACCATCACCGCCTTTAGCGATTAATAACGTCTGACCTATTTCGGTCATATCGCCGATGACTTCATCAGTTTCGGTATCAATAACGGTAGTACCAATAGGAACTGACAAAAATACATCTTCAGAGCCTTTACCTGAGCAGTTTCTACTATGACCATTCTCACCGCGCATCGCATCGTAGCGACGAGTATAACGATAATCGACTAGAGTGTTGGTGTTGTCGTCAGCAATGACATATACATCACCGCCACTACCACCATCACCACCATCAGGACCACCACGCGGGACGTACTTTTCTCGGCGAAAACTGGCGATTCCGTTACCACCGTCACCTGCTTTTACCGTTACGACGGCTTCATCAATAAATCGCATGTTACGTTCCTTAATTTACTTTCTGGATTACAGTCATTGACTGATTTTATATTTGTGCTTACAAGGTGTCTGTATGCTTGTCTAGGTTGCTACTCATCTGTCTACTAGTCTGTTTATCGATTAGTTATCAAATTCATGCTTAATGACCTAAATTAACTTCAAGATACGCTTACCATAAAGCAAGTGTATTATGAATTCAAACTAGATACTGGTTAGCAAAGCTTTTATCGTCATATTATAAAGGTATTAGAAATTTTTTATAACTCTTAGAACCACTATGCTAGCTATTATAGCAACAACACCCGATAACCAAATGGAATATCGGGTGTTGTTTTACATTAAGGACATTCCAATTACGCAACAATGTACTTATAAAAAGCGGCTCAATAAAAGCTTAGCTTAATATTGACAAGTTTTACGCAGGAATTTGCGTATAGCTAATGCCGCCCATTTGAGTCGCTAAGCGTAATACTTGGGTGCTATAGCCGACTTCATTGTCATACCAGATGTACACAGTGGCATGGTTATCAGTAACGATAGTAGCTTGCGCATCTACAATTCCGACATGCTTAGTACCAACAAAATCAGTTGATACCGCTTCTGTCGAATCGGTATATGAAATCTGCGATTGCCAAGTGTTGCTGTTGGCCATCTTACGCAAGAACTCGTTTAGTGCATCCGCACTCTTTGGTGCTTGTTTTAAGTTTAGGTTCAAAATCGCCAAACTAACATTAGGCGTAGGTACACGGATAGCATTACCAGTCAGTTTACCACTAAGCTCTGGTAGCGCTTTGCCCACCGCTTTAGCAGCGCCAGTACTAGTAATAACCATATTTAGTACAGCGCTACGACCACGACGATCAGCTTTATGATAGTTATCAATTAAGTTCTGATCGTTGGTAAATGAGTGAATCGTTTCAACATGACCGTTCTCAATACCGTATTCATCGTTTAATACTTTTAACGTTGGGGTAATAGCATTAGTCGTACAGCTAGCGGCACTGACAATAGTGTCATCGCCAACAGTATCGTTATTAACACCATAAACAACGTTTTTAATCTCACCACCAGCAGGAGCAGTCAATAGCACCTTATTTACGCCTTGAGATTGCAGATGTTTACCTAGACCCGCTTCATCTTTCCATATACCTGTATTATCGATTACTAACGCATTGTCGATACCATAGGCAGTGTAATCAATCTCACTTGGATCATTAGCATAAATAACTTGGACAAAACGGCCGTTAATAACCATACCGTTGTTGTCATCATCAATACTGACGGCACCGGTAAAGCTACCATGGATTGAGTCACGCTCAAGTAGTGACGCACGCTTGGCAAGATCACCTGCAGCAGCTGGACGTACGACGATAGCTTTTAGTTGTAAGCCTCTTGCGCTTGATGCTTGCGATAACAACAGACGTGTCAACACACGACCGATACGACCAAAGCCATACAACACTACATCAGTAGTACCATTTTGTGCAGCTTTATCATCACCAATGGCTTGCAGAGCATCTTGCAAATCGGTGTCATTAGCAATCAGTTGACCGACATCCACACGTGCGGATTGAATGTCACCACTGGTTGCTAACGCTTTGACCATCTCTAAAGTATCAGCAATAGCGATAGGCTTGCCATTCTGCTCACGAATTGCAGCTTTTTGATGCAGTGCTAGCACTTGACCCACTGAAGTTGTGTCAAGAGTCTCACCGAACAAGGTAACTTGCACGTCTTGCTCGTTATATAGTTTATTTAACAATCCAATCAGCTCAATAGCTTGTTGTTCTTGATTGTTATAGCTGTTTAGACGGTCTTGATGCAATTGGCGTAAGGTATTAGCTTGGCTCACGAGGAACATCCTTATGGTCAGTAAAATATAGTTGGTGGGATATGAAAAATTATAGAAATACTAAAAAATATAAAGAACTGGGTTAATCGTTACTTAGATAAGATTGCTACTTATAACTACTTATTTATAACCGCTTTTTTATGTACGTTTGTAGCCTCTCTGGCAGTCTTTATCTTGGCTTTTAATTGGTGTGTATTTTAGCTCAAAATGCCTAATTTTGCCAGTGATAACGCTTATTGCTAACGTTTGACCTTGTTAATCTGTTGTTTTTGACAAAAATCACATTTGTAAGTATAAAAAAGACAGCCTATCCAGCTGTCTCTTCGATTATTTGTTAATCCAAACTCGCAACCAATACCAAACTCTTCGTTGGTAAGCTACTAGCTATTATGGCTTGATACGAGGTTAAATTATTAAAAGTTAAAGTTAAGGTACTAACTTAACCGTTTGATTACGATGATCAGTCAGTTTAAATTCTTTTAAGTTATATCCTTGCTGCTGAGCAATCTTGCGATAGTTCGAATAAGTCTCTTGCGAAACATTTGGTGAACGTGCCAGCAACCATAAATACTTTTTGTCTGGGGTACCGACTAGTGCTGTTTTATAACTCGGGTCATGTGCTAGCACCCAATAATCTGCACGGCCTACAGGTAACCAACGAATCCATGAAGGTAAAAAAGTAACTTTAAGCTTACTGCCTGTACTGTCCGCAGGCTTTGCCAATCCTTCAGCAGTAATAGATTTGCCATCTTCAGCAGAACATTGATTAAGTACAGTAATACCAGAGCCTTCAGTTTTTGGCGTATAAGTAGCAGTCACATCACTGGCACACTTTCGTTGGAAGTACATCGGCAAGCGTCCAATTTCATACCATGTTCCGCTATATTTTGCTAAGTCTAGACTATCTACAGTAGTTGGTTCAGTAGCTGAATTATGAACGATAGAAGATGACTTGATATCTATGAGCGCCGCTGTCGTTTTTTCAGTATTTACTGTATCTGTACCTGCCGCTTGAATAGTTGTCGCTGGTGGCGTGGCAGCGTAAGCAGAAAATGCTGCCAATGGAACAATAATTGCCAGCGCAATTCCAGTATGTTTGATAAGACCATTCATAAATACGCGCTCCGGAACTTCGCTACATTGAGCAGCTGCGGCTAGTAATGTATCATTTTTAGAAAGTTTTTTATTTTCGCTACTATCTATAGAGGCATGGAGCGATGCTGCCCTAGGTTCGTTCGAGCCATATACTTTGGTTGATGCTAAGCCTTTACTTTTCTTATAACGGCTTTTTTTTATCGATGTAATGTCAGCAATATGATCTAAACACTCGTCGGCAGAGTCGTCGTCTATCGATATCTCTTCGCTTAAGAACATGTGCACAGCCTTATCATTGTAGTTAGCATCATTACTGGCGCAACTGGTATTACCGACTACTTTTGTTTTGTCGCCCGTCAAATAATTATAACTTGATTGGTGAGTCCGTCCAGACTGAGAACCAGCTGCCTGCAAGTCAGAGCATTCTGGCGTAGGTAACTCATTGGTTTTCATAAAAATACCATCGAGGTTTATAGGTTAGAATCTTGTTTATCAAAAAATTTTATCTATAAAATAATATAGAATATTAGAAATATAGAGTTCTTTAATATCTAGTTAAAATAGAATGAGTATTGTGTGTCTAATACTGTTACTTTTTACTTAGCGCCCTATACTTTCATATGCAATATTAACGACATGATTGATCTTAAAACAGTGTGGCAATGTAGGAAAACGCAACGGTTTGTAAGTAATATTATTCTAATCTGAAAAACCGAACACATAGTAACTCGTATGTAAAAGCATTATCGAGATTTGCAATCAATAGCTCATCAAATAATAGCCAGTCTTTTCATTACTTTGAAGCTTTTATCATAATATTACAAAAACTGTCGAATACCAGCTATGCTGGTCGCTCCATAGTGCGTTGCTTGTTCCAATAGAGTTGGTGACAATCCACCTAGGCCAATGACAGGCATATCCGCAAGCACTGCCAATGCTGACCATTCCTCCCAACCCAGTGGCGTAGCATTAGAATGCGTTTGAGTTGCTAGTACTGGCGATAAAAAAATACCGATTACTGGAGGCAGCTGTTGCTCTAAACGTGCAGAGGCAAGCTTATTGGCTGCATAGATACTGTCTGCATCATGACAACTTATTATCAGTGAATGACTAGGAGGTAATAACTGACCAGATACAGAGTTATTTTCAACTGCATTGAACCATTGTATCAATGCAGTATGCGTCAAATGGTAAGCTATTATTTGATGACTAGTTGTCAAGTAATGACAATCATCATTATGAGGCATAATTGAGAAGATATCTGGACGTGAACGCATCAGTTGCTCTGCCATATTCTCTGAGCTTGCATACTTGACCCGTATATATACCCAAGCTTCTTCAGCTAAGTGTTTTTGATGAAACTGTAACCATGCTGCCGCTGGGTCAGGGTTTATACTAAAGTGTGCCAGTGGATAAGTAATCACTATCTTTGAAGGCAGATGTAGCCATTCAAGAATCGTTTTATTAGCAGCTGGCAAGTTATAGCTCCCTGCCAATAGCTCAGACTTATTTACCCATGTCAAAGCCTGCCCTTCTAAGCCGTAGCTAAAAGGTTTGTATTTTTCGTACTGCTGTGTTGTCAGCTCGATATTATAAACCTGTAAGCTTACCTGCTTATCACCATAATCATGATGTAAGCGCCCAAGCTTAACGATTGTGTTGTCAGAAATTTCAATACCCGTCTCTTCAGCGACTTCACGTATTAATGCCTGTTGCGCTGTTTCATTGGTATCTATCTTGCCGCCAACAAACTCATAGCGATTGCCTTGATGCTGCAACGCATCTCTAAACCCAAGCAAATATTTGTCTTTATAATGAATGACGGCGATAGCGACATTTACGATGGTTACTGGAATATTTTTTGATTGCTTATCTGACTGGTTTGGCATGGTAATGTCCTTTATTACTGTTCTTATATTGGTTTTTTTATCACCGCTCTGTTTCATTATTTTACAAAGATTAGGGTGTAAGGCTGACGTTAATTTAAGAAGCTGTTTAATCTACTCGAAATCTTACTCAAAACTTCCTTGATAACCACTTTATGACGACTACTGCAGATAAGTTTACATAATGACTGCATTTTATTTTATTAATTACCTTGCAAAAAACCCCAATGTAAATGATAATTATTATCGTTAATTAATATTGCATCGTCATTACTTAAACAGCTATTTCATCAAAAGGAATTTACTATGAGCATGGTCATCTCTCGTTACTTGAACTGCCGTGAAAATCGACTACCTACTCTTCAGTCGCAGCATTTATTTGCACTCACTAAAGAGGTGCGTATTGAGCATGAAGGTGAGGAATACCGCCTGCGTTTGACTCGTAATAATCGTTTAATCCTGACTAAATAATGTGAAAGCTATTACAAAAAAACGCCTTTATCGAAAGGCGTTTTTTATTGGAAAATAATGGGTACTGATTATTTATAGCAGCTTCTTATTATAGTCTTCAACTGCGCTCACTTTTTAAGAAAGCATGTAGAGCGTTACCGTTTAGAACTGCCAACTATAGACCACATCCACTGCATTTTCAGCCGCAGAAGTTGCTTCAACATAGATACGGCGCGTTAATTGATAACGAATAGACAAGCTATTTTGAGCATTAAAGACACCTACTCCATAGCGAATATATAAATCAGGGGTTACGTAACCTGTGACATTAACATTCGTATCTTCACTACTGCCTGAAGCATCAACAGTTAGGCTTTGCAGACCAAAAGCCTGACCTATTTGATTAGTTAAACTACGTGTACCGCTAAGGCCGAAGCTTAATCCAGCAGCGGCTAGGTTGTTGGTTACCTGAGACTTAAAGCCTTGCTCACTGATTTGGGTCGCACCTGTATTATTGATACGGCCAGTTACTAATGCATTCATCGCTTGCTGCTGGGTAAGTCCTGCATTGTTAAAGACGATGATATTCGGACTTTCAGTATTACCTTTAACCCGCAAACCAACCGTTTTGCCATCAATAACTTTGACTGCTTCGATACTAAGGTTTGGCTTCATAACATCGCCATTGAAGCGTACTTGCCCGTAATTGAGTTCTAAGCTCTGACCAAAGGCATTGATATTAGTACGACGGGATACTTGGACAACCCCTTTGGCTCGCATAATGCCAGTACCGTTTTGATTAATATTGAGAGCACCTGCCAAAGGAATAACAGCACCAAAACCACGGAAATTAATGTCATCACCCAAATCGATACCTATATCAGCATTGATAGACCATGGTTTCGAGACTGCCAAAACGTCCTCAATGTTGCCAATTAAACGTCTATCAATCACAACAGCGTCTTCGGTCTGGGTAATAATATCTTCGCTAGCTTCGGGAGGACGAATAGTCGCTGATGGTACACTGACCGCCCCTTCGATATTAACGTAACGATCACCTGGGCGTACGATTATATCAATATCAGGGTTAACCTCAGCCAACAACAATGGTGGTTGCGTCAATACCAATCTTTCGCCAACAACACTGAGCTTAGCTTGCAGCTTTTGTTGCCAATTAACTGTTCCGATCAACGTACCCGTACCTGTACCACTGTTAAACTTTCCATCAATCGTCGCTTGGGTGCCGCGAATTTTAGCAGCTACATTGACGTTAGATAGATTAACTGGTAAATCAAGCATGGCAACACGGCCATTAGCAAGTTTTACATCTCCATAAAACTGTGGCTTATCTAGGGTGCCGCCAACGCCCCCTGCCATAGTAATATTACCTTCAAGTACGCGCATACCTGGGAAGAAAGGCTTGAATACAGCGAGATTAAGCTCGTTGAGTACTAGCGCCCCTGATATTGGTTTGGGTGTTTTGTACGGATCTACGATTACTTCGGCATAGCCGCGAGCACCGTTTCCAGTATTGATATCTGTACGCAGTTTTAGTCCTTCAGGTACCGACAATGCGATGAGAGATACGCGCTCATAAGGTAGGGTTATAGGGGCAGCATCACCATCTTGAATCAGACCTATTTTGCCATTGTCAGAATACAAAGTCATATTGATAGTAGGTGGCTTACCACGTTGCCATCCCACAATAGCTTTACCATTAATCTGACCATGCCAATCGATATCTTTAGGTAAGAATACTGAAAACAGCGATGCATCGAGCTTTTGTAACGCAAGATTGACTTGTCCACCAGCGGCTGAAGCAATGAGATTCTCACGTAAACATAGCTTGCCAGTCTGATCTTTTGCTTGCCAACAATGTGCCGCTAATTGAACTTTTAGATCACTAGTACCGCCGTTTTTTTCTGGTTTTGGCAAGTCAACGATTACCTGTGCAGGCTGCAACTGATTCAAAGTAGCATACTGTGACTTGATGCGACCTTTACCTATCACACCTGACCAACTTAACTGGTCACGGTTGAAGCCACCTTTTAACCGTGCTGAGATATCTAATTTCTCATTAGCCACCTCAAGATTAACGACATGTGCCTGCTCGGTACCATTAAAAGATGCATTAACATTTTTGAAGCTTTGTCCAGCTGCATCTAAACCTTCGGCACTAATAATGAACTGGCTAGGACTGTTTGCTAGATTCACTAACTTACCACGTATGCGGCCTTGACGTAATATAAAACCAGGTAACGCGATACGCTCACCTACTAGATCTATATAAATAGTCGGTAACGCTTGTCCTGCTGGCTGGGACAAGGTCGCACCGCCAGTTACTTTACCCGCAAGCTTTTCTGAAAGCTGATCGAGACTAGTAATATTAATCTTTGCTTGTAGCTGCTTGGCGTTGCCATTGGCAGTCAAATAATTATCACCCCAACGTAGCACAAGATTATTAGCATTGAGACTATCGATGAGCGCGTTTACCTGCTGATATTGAGCTTTAGCATCTTGATCTTTTAGACGCTGGAAATAACTGCTTAAATCTTCTGGCAAGTTTAACTTGGCTGCTAAACTACCCTTAGCACTCAAAGGTTGACCTTTTAAAGTACCATTTAGGTTGATTTGTTGTAGATTGATAATTTGCTGCGCTTTACTCCAACTTCCATCCGTTTTTATGCTGCCAGTAATGGTACTTGGCGTGTCTTTTAGGAAGTAACCTAGGTTAAAGCGATCCATCACTGCGCTGATATCCCACGCAATACCTTTACTCACGTCTATTGACCCTTGAGCATCGATACTACCCGCGGCACCCACATGACGGAAACGCTTAATACGAATGAGTTGTGAGTCTCCACTAGCATCAATAGTCAGTTTGCCAGCAGGGAGCTGCTTGGCATCCAGTACGCCATCGAAATTTATAGCAAAGCGTCGTAACTTACTCTTTGCATCAGGGCGGTTTTTGGGCGCAGGTTGCCATTGTCCACTCGTGTTCAAATCACCAGTGAGAATGGCTGGATTGTTCGGTAAAAAATAACCTAAATCGAAATTGTTAAAACGCCCATTCACTGTCCAGCCAATATCTTGGCGCAAATCAATCACACCTTTCACATTAACAGCACCTGCTTCACCAGCATAATCTAGCTTACGCACGTTGATTAACTTTGGCGTGCCAGCAGCATCAATGGATAGTCGACCATTGGGAACATCAGCAGTATCAAGTTGACCATTAAAACGTACATCAAATACTGATAGCTTGCCACCGACAACATCAATGCTCGCATCGCCATTACCTGCTATACCAATGTCGCGACCATTTTGGGTAGCATCAAGCTGAGCCTGCAAGTCAGTCTTATTCAAATTAATAATGTGTCGCTGACCTTTGACACCGTTTTTAGTAATATTGAGCAAACGACCACGAGCACTGAGACTTCCTGTCAGGCGCTCAAGTGGCAAATCGTCACGGTATTGTTTGGGTAGCAAACCATTGGTACGTGCATCAATCTGCCATGTCAACGGTCGCTGCTTAGTCGCTAGCTGAATCTGCCCATTACCTGATAAATCACCGACTATACCTTTATAATTAAGACCGTTGATATCGATGACATTACCAACTTTACGAACTTTTACATCGTAGTTACCTTTAGGCGCTGCATTTAGCTCATTGATAAGAGCCTTGGCATCGATCGATAAGCTTGAGCCACGCACGATGACATCAGCCTGTCCATTTGGACTGTCAATATTGCCAATGTTAGGTACATTGCGACGAGTGAGATTTTGCCATTTAGCATCAATGTACCAAGGTGCCACTTGCTTAGATTTTAATGACGTTTTGCCACGGACAATATTGGCATTGACGTGTTCGCCATCACGCTGACGCAAGTCAGCATCAATCTGCGTATTCCCAGCGCTATTTTGTTGTTGATAATGCATTGATAGCCGGCCGTTGAGCTTTTGCGGCGCATACGCTTTAAAATCAGTATATTCATCAGGAATAGCACGACGCACATCAAAGTTACTACCTGTCGCTCGTATTTTTGCATCAAAGCTGTCTTGCCAGTCTAAAATGCCCTGCAATACTAAACGTCCAGCTGGTACATCAGCATCTAAGCGATCAATACGCAGTTGACTATTGGCAATGATTGCGCGTCCTTGATAATGTCCTGAAGGGATGTCTTTAGCAGTCAATTCTGTATTAATACGTAGACGTATCTCAGAAATAACCCCATCTGCGATAGCGGTGCCACTTTTTAAATGAATATTTTGTGCATCTACATAAGGAATAACAACATCATCCCATTGCAATTTAGCTTGGAATGGTGCGTCGTTATCAAGCCCCTGCACCACAAACTCACCTCGGACATCGCCCTCGTTGTAACGACTACGCACCTTACCTACTGTGCGCTTTAAAGTTCCTGTCGCTGTCACGTTTAGTGGATCAATATAGGCCTTTTCTAACGCACTGACTTCAGCGATAGCACTGAGATCTAACGGATAGTCGCCTTGTAAATCTATACTGCCTTGCAATGCACTGATTTTGACAATATCTGCATAACGTAAATCACCACGACCAACCGTCACTTTACTACCTACCCACGTTAAATCACGGGCATTAATATCGTGCACCACGATAGGATCTTTGGTTACTTGCTTGTAAACGATATTCTTTATTTTTGCTTGATCAAAACGCAAATTAACCGGAAGTTTAAGCGTTTTATAATCAAATGCTTCACCAGTTGGAGGTTTATTATTAATAATTTCTATACGCTGAATATCAGCATCACTAAGATGCACTTCTTTAGCAAAGACAGCACGCCAGCCTATTTTTACATAAGCTTTGTCCACCAATATTTCAAGATCCTCAGTCGCTTGGATATCTATATCCGTAACCCAAATGCCGTCACGTAAATTTCCCTTACCGTATTTAAGCTCAATCCCCGTCTCAGCACTTATCTTTTCTAAGATAAACTTCGTACCTGACTCTGTTCCTGTCATGTAAAAGAAGATCGCAAACATAATCAGCAGAACGATAAGTATCAGTACCAGTAGCTTAAGTACAAAGGACAGTGGATACCAGCGTCTTACCGCGCGGGCATCTCTTTGGGCAGGATCTTCATCCGGTGAACGGTCAGGCGGGGTCTTTTTGGTCAACATGACACTCAACTACGTTAAAAGATTATTACCAGCAATTGGTAGAATTAATAAAAGCGACTCATTGGGCTTTTCTAGTTTGATCGACTTAACCTATACGTTGACGATTGAGTCTATCATTTTAACTATAAAGGCGAGCCAATAAAGAAGTGTAGTCTAATTGGAACACTCTCTTCTGTCACGCCAGCAGCGACATCTACACGTACGATTCCCACAGGCGATGCCCAGCGAATACCGACACCGACACCGACTTTGGTTTCAGTTTCAAAGTCATTATCATAAGCATTACCTACATCGGTAAATACTGCACCACGAAAGCCAGGAATAAATTCATAATTATACTCGGCACTACCAACTGCTAGTACTTGCCCGCCCGTTAGATAGCCATTTTCTAGTGGCGATAAGCTTTCATAATCATAACCGCGAATGCTTTGATCGCCACCAGCAAAAAAGCGCAACTTATAAGGTACTTCATAAAAATCATCTGCCCAAATATACCCTGTATTTAAACTACCGAGCACTTGATGCTTATTAGAATCTCCGAAGCTATAGATACCACTAACACCAGCGCGAACTATAGCCAAATCAGTATCACTAAGCGCCTTATCTGCTCCTGCTTCAATAGCATAGTATTGACGTATACCGCGAGTCGGATTAGTAGCACTATCGACATCCGTTTTATTTATACCATAGCCAAACAGTAGTGCCTTTTGCGTAGGCCTAGAAGAGGTAAAACGTATAGGCAGATCATCCAACTCAGCATCATCAACGCCAGTTTCCAGCTCGTCTAAGCGATAGCGCACAGAATAACTACGATTCCAACCATTCTCTCGACGAATATTACGGGCTAACGCTGCTTTTAGCGTTTTGGTGGATAAATCAAAGTTACCTTCGCCTTGATCGATCACTTCTTCTTCATAAGTAAGACGTCCCTCTAGCTTATCATTGAGCGGATGTTTCCATGGTCGACTGGCATAGACGGCAACATTTTTATTGATTCGTGAGATCTCAGTTTCTGCTCCTGCTTGATAACCTTTACGATTAATCAAGTTGTAGTCTATCTTAGCAGTTGCTCTCACACCTGTGTCTGTGCCATAACCAATACCCACTTGCGCATCACGTGGCTTATCAGCATAGACAAAGACATACAGTGGTACTTTTTTGCTTTCTTGAACTTGCTGGGGTGTTTTACGTCCTGCAAGTGTAGGCGGTACAAAGTTTTCATCAGCCAGTATGCTTTCTTCATCAGGGAAGATCTTTTTGGCAACTTTACTAATGGAGTCACTGATTTTTCCTAGAATACTATCTGCTTCTTGCGTCTTTTCATCGAGCAGCCGATCATCTGGCAAGCCACTTAACCGATCTGCTTTACGCTTGATAGCTAGCAGCTTGTCTTGCGTTTCTTGATCGACTTCAAACTCAATAGGAGCAACATCCATTGCATCTACAGTAGCGCCACTATTGGCTTCAATGTTATCACCATTGTTCTCGACATCATCGCTGCTATCAACATTATCGTCAGCACTTTGAGCATTGACGGTATTCATCGCCGACTCGCCACTATTGCCGTTATCAGAAGAGTTAACATTAGCCGTACTGTCGACATCATCATCTATGATGCCATCATTATCAGCATCTATCGGAGTATTATCAAAAGCTAAGGTGCTGCTTTCGCTGAGCTCATCCGGTGGCAATATCGTCTCAACGTTGACGGTATTAAAATAACGGGTCGCTGATAAGTCATTACCAAGTTTGGTAATGGCCGGACGATAGAACGGATCGCCTGCTTCAAAGTCAAACATCTGTTTCAATAATGAAGTCTCAACCGGAAGTTTTTCAGGATCTCGTGTAAGAGTACCTGTCGCCTCATCGTAGGTAAAAAACACCACTTCATCAAAATCATAACGATTACCAGTATTGTAAACCAGTGAAACATCAGCTGTGTTGTCCGGCAAAATGATATCGACTGATTTGTTTAACCAGTATTGATCAAAATAACCATAGGTATTACTTAAGGCTTCAAGTGCGGCTTTGCTGTTTTTGTAAACACGATGATTAAAGATATCTCCTTCTTGTGGCGGCATATCTTTTTCGAGCGCTTGAAATTCAGGTTGTTCGATACCTTCACCGCGAATATCTACAATACGACTATCAACGCGCACAGGTTCACCAAGTTCTTCGATAATGACGTCAATAGTATCAATAGTTGGTTGGCGCAGGCGTAGGGTAACATCGTAATAACCAACTGCACGCGCGGCATCTAATGCAGTTTGGCGTAGACGTGGTAAGGCGGCGGTAAAATCAGCAACAGATTGCACGTTCGTATCATCAAGTGCCGCTTTGATGTTATTGATTGGCTGACTGTCGTCGTCAGCCTTGATCAATTTTGGCTGAGCATTATCATTAGTGGCAGCTTGCTGTAAGTAAATAGTCGTTTCTACGTTTGGCAACGCCATTACCCCACCGTTAAACAAACGGTTGTATAGGCGCTTGACAATATTACCGTTTTTGCGCGAAGGTTTAGAGGCTTGCACGATACTGTCAGTGACTGCCTGCGTCTCAGAGACAGCTTGGTATTCAGGTAAATAGTCATCAGGATTTAAGGCCTTTGGTTGCGCACCTTCTTGCTGCCCTACCGTTTCACCTTGGATAGGTAATTTGCCTGTACTTGCCTCAGCCTTGATATCAGCGATAGTGTCCTCAGCGCCAGTCACCGGATCACTATCTTGCTGTGCGAGAGTTTGAGCAGGGCTCTGTTGGCTATCATTGACATTACCACTGCTAACAGAATCACTCACATCAAGCGGACGTGACAGGATTTCAGACGTCTCAGCACGCTCTGTAGCATTTTGCACACGTCCAAGGGTATCAAGATTGGTCGGCGCTGGTAAACTTGCCGCATCTAGGCTTGGATCTAAACCAATAGGAATCTCTTGGCTATCTAAAGTCGCGACAGGATTATCAAAACCATCATTAGCATTGTTGCTTGAAGAATTGTTACCTTCAGAATCGTTTTGATTATTCTCTGCATCTACCGCAGCAAGTTCACGCTCAATCTGTTCAGGCGTCATCATCTGATAGCCTTGCTGCTGCACTGTGGCTGCCTGCTCTAACAGATTATCATCGGGTATATTGGCTTGCAGTATATCCACATCATTTAAG
Source organism: Psychrobacter sp. ASPA161_9 (assembly GCF_051970275.1). Classification (NCBI taxonomy): domain Bacteria; kingdom Pseudomonadati; phylum Pseudomonadota; class Gammaproteobacteria; order Moraxellales; family Moraxellaceae; genus Psychrobacter; species Psychrobacter sp. ASPA161_9. Next base: position 597,148 of record NZ_JBEFNI010000001.1, read on the forward strand.
CTATCTGAGCTTTTTGAGACGTTAGGGTTACGCTTGATGGGTTTGGTTGATAAAGACTTTTGCGACTTCCCACCTAAACTTTGCTCACTATAATCATCTAATACCGATTGATCAATAACACCTTGCTCTACTGCTTTTTTTAGGCGTAGCGCATCTAAAGCGGCATCAAGCTCGGTCTCTTGATCAGACATTAGAGCATTGTATTTGGACAAGCTTGAAAGCTGAGCTGAGCCATCAGTGTTTGTCTTAACATCATCAGCACCAATGGCAGGAGATGCTGCGCCAAAACCGACTAACGCACTCGTCAGCGCAGTAAAAAGCGTTGAGCGAGTAAAAGAGGTACGCGGCAAGTTTGACAAGTTGCCTGATTGCGTTGAGGGCTGCTGTCTTATCATACTTATTTCCTATCACCTCACGCGGCATGCTTATACTGACGATGGATACCGCCTATACTTACCGGTGAATATACTTATCACATTTAAAATTAATAGTGCTTATAATCAACGTCGATAAAAGCATGTCAAACTTACAAATCATAGCTTAGTTAATTATCAAATCATAGCATCTAGCACATGTATTTATAGCAAAGCCTTGCTATTATACGGTCTAAAAATAATAAAACCTATCTTATATTTCGATAAGTTTTTGATAATATTAATAATTATATAACATAGAAGCACCTTGTGTTGCCTATGTTTAGCCCACTTTATGCATGAGACGCTGGCCGCTTGTAGGAGTCCACATGGCAAATCAGTTTCAGTTATTTAAGCGTCGTCGCTTTAACGCTATGTTTTTTACCCAGTTTTTGGGTGCATTTAATGACAATATTTTTAAGCAAGCGTTAATCTTAGTTTTGACTTATACCGCTGCCAGTCAAATCGGCGTAGAAGTGAGTATTTTAAATAATTTGGCAGCGATGCTATTTATTTTGCCCTATTTTTTGTTTTCCGCATTGGCTGGCCAAATCGCCGATAAATTTGAAAAATCCAAACTAACTCGCTTTGTGAAGCTACTTGAGCTGGTTATTATGACGGTCGCTGCCATAGGATTTGTATTTGAGTGGTATGCGCTATTATTCGTGGCGCTGTTTTTGATGGGTACGCATTCTACCTTTTTTGGTCCGATTAAATATGCTTATCTACCCCAGGCAATGCAAAAAGACGAGCTAGTCGGTGCCAATGGTTTGTTTCAGATGGGTACTTCCCTTGCTATTTTGCTTGGTATGATTATCGCTGGCGTATTGACGCAATTGCCGCAGTCGCTTTATTGGATTAGTGTAACGGTTGTGTTGGTAGCAATACTAGGCTATGTAGCAGCGCGCTTTATCCCCATCATGCCAGCAATGCAGCCTAACCTAACTATTAATTGGAATATTTTTACCACCAGTATGGCCACAGTGCGCTATTTATATTCTTTGCCGTTTTTGTTCTTTGTAATTTTGGGCAATAGTTGGTTCTGGTTTTATGGTGCAACATTCTTGACCCAAACGCCTGAATTTAGCAAAGTCATCTTACATGGTGATGAGTCCGTTGTTATTTTCCTATTAACCCTATTTTCCGTTGGGGTTTCTATCGGTTCATTACTATGCAAAAGCTTAACCAAGAACCAAGTTAGCTTGCGTTTATTACCTTTTGGTATTGCAGGCTTAAGTATCTTTGCTATTGACCTTTATTTCTCCTTATCAGGTCTAAACATTAACGTTAATTCTGAAGCATTATTAGGTATTAGCGATTTATTTGGTATAAATGGCAGCTGGCGCGTGTTTGCTGATTTATTCTTTTTAGGCTTCAGTGGTGGCCTGTATATCGTGCCTTTATATGCATCTATGCAAGCTTATGCACCCAAAAGCCATCGTGCGCGTATTGTTGGTGCCAATAATATTTTTAATGCTATTTTTATGGTCACCTCTGCCATATTTGCTATCGTAGTATTAAATACGTTAAATATGTCGCTGCCACAGTTGTTTTTGGTCACTGGCATACTTAACGTTGTCTTTGGTGTGTTTCTATATACCAAGCTCAACAAACATCTCAGGCAGGCCGTCATGCAAACTGACGATGATGACTCATTCAGCAGGCAAGACTAATGCAGTGTATATAATATCGCTCTAACAGAATTTTCATGCCGATAATCAATATTGTTTGCTATAGTAATGAATCATTATTTTTGCAAAATTAAATTAAGACACTAACGAAACAAAGCTACATCAGGAGCTAATCATGGCACTGCGTTCCTTATCTAAGATAGACAATCTGTTACTTGGCGTCGACAAGGCGCTACGGGCAGTCGTTCCACATTCCAATCCTAGTACTCGCCCGCTACCTGTCAGCGATGATACTATTCCTGAACTGAGTATCACTGAAGCACGGCACGTGGCTGGGCTCATGCGTATTAATCATACTGGTGAAGTCTGCGCGCAAGGGCTATACCATGGGCAAGCTTTTAGTGCAAAAGATGATGGCGTGAAGCAAGCCATGCAGCAGTCAGCTGAGGAAGAAGTAGATCATCTGGTGTGGTGTGAGACTCGTCTGCAAGAGCTGGGTAGTCATCCTAGTGTCTTTACACCATTATGGTATGGCATGTCGTTTGGTCTTGGCGCGGTTGCTGGTGCTATCTCGAATGAGTTTAGCTTAGGCTTCGTCGCTGAAACTGAAGCTCAAGTTAGTGAGCATTTGCAAGATCATATAGGACAGCTACCCATCCAAGATAAGCGCTCGCGTGAGATACTGGCACAGATGGATATTGAAGAGCTACATCATCGGGAGCTGGCAATCAATGGCGGCGGTACAGCATTATCGCCCCCTATTCGCCATACCATGCGCTGGATGGCCAATCGTATGAAAGCCACTGCTTATCATTTATAAAGGTGTAAAGTTAAAAAATATATTTTACAATCAAAATAGCCCGCTAAAAATTCAAAATCTCATAAAATCTTTTAGTCGATAAAGTACTTCAAAATTCTGATAACTGAAGCTAATCTGTAGGATTTTTAACAATCCTACTATTGAGAGGCTTGATGCTAGTTTGATAGGGTATAAAAAATTTGTACAGTTTTTCATCAGTTTTTATAGCACTGAGCATATTTTATTAGCCAAACGTTTTAACTGCATGCAGTATTGCAGATGTTAATGGAACATCATTGATTAAAAATAACTTATTAACAACCAAGGTAACGATTGCCATGAGCCAACCCATAAGTCACGATAAACACCATAAATTTGCTACTCTAACCGCCCTAGCAACGGCTTGCACAATGATGCTTTCAGCTCCTGCCTTAGCTGCGACCCCTGATACGACTGCTGCACCGGCAATCAGTACCAGCGCACCGAGTGCTATTGACTCAAGCAAACGCATTATTCGCCGTGCACAGCCAAATGCAACTATCAGTAGTGTACAGCCAAGCCTTCCTGAAGCCGATGCTACTACCCCAACTACCGCTCAGTCTACGCCTCAGCAAAACAGTGCAGCTGCGCCAGCTCAGCCAACCCCTTACACACCTGTGGTTCCTGTAACTCCGAAACCTACAGGTGCCACGCAAGTTTATCAACGTGGTCCTATTACTAGTACTGGTGTTGACATTAGCGGTGGTCAGCTGGGCAATTTTCCAACGCCACAAGTACGTATCTCAGATATCAGTTTTGTGCCTACGCTATTGATTCCGCAGACAACGGGGCTTGGTACAGACAAGCTTGATGTCAGTTTACTTGATGACTTTATTAAAGAAGTGTCACCTAACGCGCGTCATTATCCACCGAACTTCCCTAACCGCTCACAGCGCCACTATGCTCGCGAAAAAATCAAAGTAATGACCGAGTGGATTGAACCGTACGCCAGTGCACCTAATGCCTCTTACGATGTACTCTTGCGTGCTGCAAAACTTAACGGTATGGGTCGTAACTTAGACTTGGGTTCAGATTTTGCCGTTCGCGGTGGTAAATATGTCGATCGCGCTATCAAAGCCAAACCTGACAGTGGTGAAGCCAATTTCCTATATGGCATGATGTTATCGGAAGGTGGTGGGTTTAAAGAAGGGAAAAAGTATCTGGACAAGGCTGTTTCACTTGGTTATACCGAAGCAGAACAAAGCCTAGCTCAGTCAGACTTATTGAGCGATCGCCGTAACGAAGCCTTAGATCGCCTACGTCGACTCGAACAACAAGTGCCGGACAATAGCATCATTCGTCAACAGATCAAGCTGATTGAAGATGGCAAATTCTACATCTGGGACTTACCGGCACCGAACATCAACGTTAAACCGAACTCTCCAATTACCTAGATTTATTGTTATAAATACATACCGTTGATCTATATTATTAAATAAAGAGCTACCTTAAAAAGCGTGTTCGTTTTATATTGATATTGCATCAATCATAAAACAAACGCGCTTTTTTGTGGGCTAAGATATCTGTCTTAAGAAACTATCTATAAAACCATAATATTAACCATTACTTCTATCAGTCTGCGCCGTTCAATAATTAAGATTTAAACGTTAACAGTTAATGCATATAGTGTAAGCGCACAAGGTACGCTACACTCGTAAGTATATGGGCATTCGTTATAGAAGTACTTATTGAAAGCGTTATTTTACAAAATTCATCTACTGAGGTCTTCTATGTCATTTGCCAGTCTTACTGCAGTCCTGTCAGCATATGTTAAGAAAAAACCCATGCCTATCGCGTCAGTAGCAATGGCAGCGACTATGATGCTATTGACGGCCTGTAGTACAGTCTCAGTCAATAAGCAAACTCAGGCAAAAACCATTAAAAACCAGCGTGGTAGTATCGTTACTGAAAATAAGCTTAGTACGGCTACTTCTGCCACACTATTGTCTGCCGGTCTTAATGAGCAAGCGTGTATACAGTACTTTGACCAATGTTTAGCACAATTAACCGATAGCATACTCAATGAACACTATAGATCGGCACTTGCTGTCTATGCTGAGATTCATTATGCAAAGGCGATTCAACTTGCTAACTCAGCAGATTGCCAACAGGCTTTATCACGACCACCCCTTGACCCTTATTACGCTAATGCTCCTTTGACAGCAGAGCAAAAAGATGCTCAAGAGCGAAATACCAACACCTGTGTCAACAGCTATCAGGCGCGGCTTTTTGATGCGATTAAACTTAGTTATACTTATTTATTTTATGATAGCTTAACCCACGATTTTGAAGAGGCTAGTACTGACAAAACTGTCGTGCGCCAACCCCAACGTATTCCAACCGATATCGATATCCAAACTCAAGACGTCTATAATGCGGCCACTAACAGCGTTGTTACACAGTTATATCGTTCAACAGACTCTTCAAATAGCATGATGGACAATACCAAAATAAAGTACCTGCCAACCAATGCTACGATTGATACTAGTAACAAGGCAGCAATTGCCAATCGAGCGCCGTTGCGTGGTAAGCCTACTGATCAGATTAACGTCATGAATATCCAAGTCGACAACTATGACCTCAACGTTTATCTACCTAATGAAAACAACTATCTACAAAACGCACATAAGCAAGCTTCTGCTCTTGCTGATTTGACTTCAACTTATGAGCTGCGTTTGACTGGGCTCAACTCAGTCAGTAAGCGTCCAGGTCTTGGGGTCAGCTTAGTTGCCTCACTGGATGACCGTTATACCACTACTATCCGCCAACTATTAGCTTCATCACTATCAGGTAAGTTATCTGCAATGGCAAGCAACGGTAGCATGGAAGATAGCGAAACGAGCACGCGCATCTATCCTACTGGGCATCTACTTATGACCGGTGTGGTAAAGCCAATAGGTGACAGTGTGCTTGACGTACTTAGTAGCAATCAGCTCGATATTCACTTATATAACCCCTATCGTAGTAACAGCGTCAATATCCTTGGTAATGACTATCCGCTTGCCGCTAACTTTTCTGCAGGTTATGGACTGTGGTTGGCAGAGAACCAGCTTGACGGTGTCGGTTATTTGAACTTACTGACGCGACGTCAAGAAACAACACTGCCTAAACTATTTATGCTTGAACCTTATGATCCTAATAAGCGTGTGATTGTCATGATACATGGCTTAGCCTCTAGTCCTGCGACATGGGTTAACTTAACCAACGATATATTCAGTGATGACAAGCTACGTGACAACTATCAAGTATGGCAAATATTTTATCCGACCAACCTGCCTATTCTAGAAAATCGCTACCAGATTCAAAAGCTTCTTGAAACCACTTATCAACAAACAGATCCTAACGGACAAAATCGCGCTAGTAAAAACAGCGTGATTGTCAGCCACAGTATGGGAGCTATTATTTCTCGTATGATGCTCTCTGACGACAATTTGGCAAAAAACCTCGACGCATTAGATGATAAGAACTTAATTTCAGATAGCGCAAAACGTCAAATTGATCAAACTCTCAGACAGGCTTTTGGTAAGGAAGAGATTCGTAAGCGTTTCCAGCTGCAAACCTTACCACAGGTTGATACCGCTGTATTTTTGTCTGCGCCATTTCAGGGTACTGATTATGCAGACCGCTGGTTCACCCGTGCACTACGGCGTATTATATATTTGCCAATAAGCTTAGTAAAAACCGTTACTGATAATTTAGCTACTATTGCAACTCAAGGTGATTTGGCACAGAACCCGTTAGGTGCGCTATATCTGCAAAATGGTGCAAGTCAACTGAGTAACAAGTCCTCATTTATTCAGTTGACTAAAGACATCATTATCAACGATCGTATTACCTATCACTCCATTATTGCCAATAATGATACAGATATCACTCAAGGCTTGGCAAGAATGCAGCCCGGTGGAGCTAGGATAGACTTATCCCAAGCGACAAAATCAGGTACAAATGGTGAGACCGATACATCTTCTATACCGAGTGCGCCACTTGTAGCAGCGGTGATGGTGGATGAAGATATTAGTCAAGCACTCACTGAGCGTTTATCCGATGGCATTGTGCCTTATACTAGCGCCCATCTCGATGGTGCTGCCTCCGAAACCGTAATCAGTGGTGGTCATAGTATCCAAGCTAACCCGCAAACTATTCTGACGTTGCGACGCATCTTGCATAAACAGCTACAACAGTAGCCTTCACTTAGCATCATGAATAGCTTGTTATGCTTTTGCTGGTAGCAAACTATTCATAGCTCTAGTCGACATTGATAGTCTTTCTCAGAGCTTTGATTATAGGTAAAACACCCCTTAATTATTGGTAGTTATTAATGACGGACTAGTAGTCATTGAGTTAATGACGCTTACTATGCACAGCTTGCGTGTGTACCTATGGTGGCGCATAATATATGCACGTTAATGTATATTAATCTACTGATTTTATAGACAAATGACTTTAATTTATAAGGATATAAGTTATCTACTGCAATTAAGAACGTCTTAAATAAAGATATCTTTATTTAAGACGTTCTTAGCTGAATGTCATTTGTAGCTAAATAACAATTGGCTATTGCCCGTAATGCTCGTACTACTGATTACGGACAGTTACTTGAGCGTATCATGGAAGCTATCGCTAGTCAGCTAACAGGTAAAGGTAACCGTTTATGTTCGCTACGTTTATGATTGATCAGATGGATGCGCTAATGCTAGCGCGCATCCAGTTTGCTTTTGTTATCTCTTTTCATATTGTCTTTCCTGCCTTCTCTATCGGACTTGCCAGCTTTCTGACAGTGCTTGAATTTCGCTGGCTCAGGACCGGCGAGCCTATTTACGCTGAAGTCTATAAACATTGGGTAAAAATATTTGCCGTTGTTTTTGGCATGGGCGTGGTATCGGGCGTGGTCATGTCCTATCAGTTCGGAACAAACTGGGCAGTATTCTCAGACAGAGCTGGTAACGTCTTAGGTCCTCTACTCGCCTATGAAGTTCTGACCGCGTTCTTTTTAGAAGCTTCTTTCCTAGGAATTATGCTATTTGGTTGGGGCCGAGTCAGTAAGCGCATGCACTTTGCATCGACCGCTATTGTAGCCATTGGTACGCTCATTTCAGGGTTTTGGATTTTGGCGGCTAACAGCTTTATGCAAACGCCGCAGGGTTTTATGATGGGCGCTGACGGTCTACTCTATCCAACCAACTGGCTTGAGATTATTTTTAATCCCTCATTTCCTTACCGCTATGCACATATGATGACGGCAGCATTTTTGACCACTGCCTTTGTGATTGGTGGTATCGGTGCTTATTATATTCAGTCTAAAAAGCATACCGAACATCGTCAGCATGGCCGCGTTATGTTAGGTATGGCGATGGTCATGGCTATTTTTGTCGCCCCAGCACAAGTATTGATTGGCGATATGCATGGCTTAAATACTCTTGAACATCAACCTGCTAAAGTTGCAGCGATGGAAGGGCTTTGGGAAGATGAGCGCGGTGCGCCATTAATCCTGTTTGCTATTCCAGACCAAGAGGCACAAAAAAACCATTATGAAGTCAAAATACCTTATGTATCTGGTCTGATTTTAACTCATTCGTTAGATGGCGAAGTTAAAGGGCTTAAGAACTGGGCCCCAGAGGACCAGCCTTATGTCCCTATCGTATTTTGGTCGTTTCGCGTTATGGTAGGTATTGGAACGCTGATGGTGTTAGTAGGATTATTTAGCCTCTATAAATACTTTAAAAAACAGCAGTTCAATCCTGAAAGTAAATGGTTCCACCGTGCATGGATGATGATGACGCCTCTTGGTTTCATTGCTCTGCTTGCTGGCTGGTTCGTTACCGAAACTGGTCGTCAGCCTTGGACGGTATATGGCGTGATTCGTACTGCTGAAAGTATGTCACCCGTTGCTGCACAGCAAGTGGCAACAACGCTGATTGGCTTTATCGTGCTGTATATCTTTGTTTTCGGTGCGGGTAGTTTCTATATCCTACGTTTGATTGCTCAAGGGCCTAAACCGTATGAAGACCCTGCGGATGACAACTTTTATGAGCATTCTATCACTGAGGGTCAAGGTCGTACGCTTAGTGGTGATAGCCATGCCAGTGAAAAGATGGAGCAACATGACTCTGAAGATCTTGATACGCCAGCGAATGATAAAGAAGATGGAGGGTTGCGCTAATGTTTAACTACGGTGATGTATTAGATTTACCTTTAATCTGGGGCGGACTAATCGCTCTATCTGTCTTTATTTATGTACTGCTTGATGGCTTTGACTTAGGTTGTGGCATTTTGTTCCCCTTTGCGGGCTCAGATAAAAACCGTAGCCGGATGATGAACTCTATTGCTCCCTTTTGGGATGGTAATGAGACTTGGCTAGTATTGGGCGGTGGTGGCTTGTTTGCCGCTTTCCCAGTCGCTTACGGTATTATTATGACGGGTCTCTACTTGCCCGTTACCGCAATGCTATTTGGTCTTATTATGCGCGGCGTGGCGTTTGAGTTTCGCTTTAAAGCTTCCTCACGCCGTCATGTCTGGGATACCTTCTTTTTTGTAGGTTCTGTGGTAGCTACTTTCTCTCAAGGAATTATGCTTGGTGCATTGGTTCAGGGGTTAGAAGCAAGTAACCGCTTATATACTGGTGGTCCTTTTGATTGGTTCTCACCTTTCCCAATCATGTGCGGGTTTGCACTTATTATCGGTTATGCGTTACTGGGCTCTACTTGGCTGATTATCAAAACTGAACATAAACTGCAAATTTGGGCGCGCAAAGTCTCTGGCTGGATGTTGATGGCATTAGTAGCCGCGATGATTGCCGTCACGATATCTATGTTCTTCTCAGATATCGATGCGCTTGAGGGCTGGTTTAGCTTCCCAGGTTTGCTCTATCTCGCGCCGATGCCAATTATTGTATTACTGCTATTCTTCTTAATGCGTAAGGACTTAAATACTGAGCGTGAATATCGTCCATTTTTATTGACGGTCGCTCTATTTTTGATGGGTTATATCGGTGTGTGTTTTGCTATATTCCCTTATATAGTACCGTATCAGATGACGATTTATGAAGCTGCCGCTGCCGATACCTCACTATCCTTTATGCTGATTGGTGCAGTTATTATGCTGCCGATTATCTTAAGTTACACCGCTTTTGCGTATTATACCTTTAAAGGTAAATCTGATCATAATCCTATGTATTAATCAATAATAGTAGTATGCAATGGATAAATTAGAATGATTGTAGCTGCTGTACTAAATGATAGCAGCCACAATCAAAACGCAAATTGGGAGGTCACCATGAGAAAGCTTAGTAAGAAACAATCCCAATGGGCATGGTTCATTGGTTTATATCTAGCAGGTTTTTTAGTTATCTTTACTATTGCCCAATTAATCAAATTGGCGATGGGCGTTTAAAATATTATTTATGTGATAAAAAAGCAGCGCTGATCATAAGATTAGCGCTGCTTTTTATTATCAAACTTCTTTCATTATCGTACTAATCAAGCGCCATAATGATTATCCGCGCCTTTACTGTTAATAAAATCATTTACTTGCACTAGACGCTCAGGCGTACCAACGTCTATCCAGTTATCTTTAATCACTTCAGCGGTAATCTGAAACTTAATCATCGCCTGCTTAAGCAATGGCGCTAGTGCCGCTGGTTGCCCCGTTACCAGTCCATCAACCAATCTGGGAGACATTACGCTAATACCAGCAAAGGTATATTTGTCAGCATCACCAACTGGATTCTCACTGGCCAAACCATTATTGATAGCGAAGTCACCACCATCATTATGTTCTGGATTATCAATTAATAATAGATGTGCACGCTGATCGGCACTCAGCGTATAGTCTTGCAATTGCGCAAAATCATACGTTGTCCAGACATCAGAGTTAACTAGGATAAAGGGTTCATCTCGCAATTTACCTGATTGTAATGCTTGAAAAATCCCGCCTGCAGTCTCCAAAGGCTCATTATCTTCAACTGACCAATGCAAATTCACCCCATATTGCGACCCATCGCCCAGTGTATCCATTAGCTTGTCAGCAAGCCATGAGACATTGATAGTAATATCAGTGATGCCCGCTGCTTGTAACGCTTTAATATGCCAGACAATTAGCGGCTGTCCACCGACTTCAACTAAAGGTTTGGGGGTTTCAAGAGTTAATGGACGCAGGCGTGTTCCCTTGCCAGCAGCCAAAATCATTGCTTGCGTTATAACAGACATGCACGCTCCTTATTAAAGTTATTATTTCAGTAACCGACTCAATTCATCAAAATTTAAACATCTATTGCGATGCAAACTTGTCTTGATAAGCAGGTAATACGCTATCTTGCAGCCATTGATTAAACGGCAATATTGCTTGCTTCATAGCATCACTACCTTGCTCAGCAAGGCAATTTAACTCAAGAATGAGATCGCGCATGACTTTTGGAATATCAGCCAAATAGCGGTTTTTACCATCACGCTCAGACAAACGAATAAAAATTCCTAATACTTTTAGATGTCGTTGTACACCCATTACATTCAAATCATGTTCAAACTGCTCAGCACTGTCCGCTGTCGGTAGCGTTGCTAGCTGCTGCAATTGCCAGAAATCCTTAACCCAGCTTGATACCTGACTCTCTGGCCACTCCACATAGGCATCACGCACTAACGATACCAAATCATAAGTATATGCACCGATTACAGCATCTTGAAAATCAATGACGCCTAAGCGCGAATGATCTGCTTGATCTTGCATCAAATTGCGACTGTGATAATCACGATGAACAATCACCTGCGGTTGGATCAAAATATCATCGATTAAGGCCGATTTTAGATTTTCCCATAACTTCTCATTAAGGCTTACACCAATATAAGGTATGAACCAATCACGGAACAAATCCATTTCACGATTGAGCATTGCGCTATCATAATCAGGCAGTTCGTGCTCTACGCGAGCTGTCTGCACAGGCGTTTTTTGTAAATCGACTAATGTTTTCATCGCCAACTGGTAACAGTCATTCACCTTTGCAGTTGGCGCATCAACTAATAAGTGCGCGAACTCTGTCGCTCCAAAATCTTGTAGTACCAAAAACCCTTGTGCCATATCTTGGGCAATAAGCTCTGGCACATTGATTGCAGGCGCCATCAGCTTAGTAACGTTGACAAACTGCTGCATTGCTTCTTGCTCATCAGCGGAATCCATGACGATATACCGTGCTGCTGGGGTATCATCGCTGCTGTTAGCATCAAACAGTTGTATGCGATGGTACTGGCGTGCACTGGCATCACCCGGTAAGCTATCAAGAATAAACGTTTGATCTTCAAATACTTGCTGCAACCAGTTCTCTAATTGCTGCTGACGGGTACTGTTATCGACATCAGTATTGATATTAGTATTGGCATCAGGCTGTAAAACTATATTGTCTGTCATAAAGTGCATCGCAGGTTAACAGTCAATAAGCTTAAGTACTTGATAATTGTAAGAACAATAATACTGAAAATACAATCGTCAAAAATACCTAGCATTAATGACTAAATTAGTAATAAATAAAGTGAATACTTGCTAAAATGACGAGCTATTTTTATTTGCTGGACGTTTTAGGTTATTTTTAAGCCTCATTTTATGCGCTGTGCTGAGCATTAATGGTAAAAACGTCTTGCTACGTCATAAAATTTGATGAATAGTGTAGCTGATTTGGTTTTTTTTGACTATGATAACTCATCAATAGTTGTAATATGACCGGATATCCAAATCTATATTATCGTATAGTGGTCAGATATACCTTTGCTATTGACTCGTTTTTATTGGCTCAAACTGGTTTTTTATCAGTCTAGCTTAGATATAGGACGAGATTAAAATATACAACTGAACCAAATATCGCAACCCCATAGGCTTTGCAATCATAGGTGTGCCCTTGTTATATTCTCCGCTTTACCAAAGCATTCGTTTGATTTTATTTGGTGCCTTGAGCTTGACCGGCTTGACTGTGAGCGCTGCTACAATAATGAGCGATGATAAGCAGGCAGCACCGTTAATCTCTGACAGCCCTAGTATTGCTAGTGCTCCTACCAAAGAATACAGCAATAGCTATAGTAATGAATTAAGCACTATACCAAAGACAAATTTGGACTCTTCAACCACTATTGAGCTTGCCAACTCTGAGCAAATTGCTGTCGCGCCAATTAGCAATCAGACTAAAGATACCAGTTATAACTTAACTTCTAGCGATGATTTCAACTCTAATAACAAATTAACTGCTAATAATGTAATTACTGAAACTGACACCACAGCTGCGCTGCCAGTAACTGAAACTACTCAAAATCTAGCTCTTGAAGCAGAGCGATCATTCAATAAAAGCGATAGTAAGAGTTCAACGCAGACACGTCAAAATACGAATAAGAATTCAGCAATTGATAACAGTCGTCTTAATCTTAATGATGAAAGTGTTCAAGACAGTCTGATGCGTTTAGCAGAATTTTATGAGCTGACTCCAGATACTGATCCGTCAACTTTAAGAAATAATGACAATACTATAAACTCTGAACAAACTACTAGCTCTGAACAAGACGGTATTCAAAATACGCTAACGCCTACGCCGCAAACCATTCCAAAAGTAGGTGAAAACTTAAGGCTACTTCCAAGGGTCGTAGATAGCGCTCAGCGCTGTGAAGGCCAATGGGTTAATCCTAAACGTAATCCTAATTACCAGCGCGCAGTAAATGAAGCAGGTGGACAGGCAAATACCAATCTTAACGGCGTTCCTAATAATCAAGCGCCACTGTTTGCGGAGTCTGATTACGGCTACTACGATAATGTAGATTATGCTGAGCTATCAGGCAACGTCATTATCGACCAAGGCACTCAGCATATTGAAGCCGATAAAGTCGTGCTTGATTTGACCAATGGCGTTGCTGCTGCGCAAGGCAAGGTGATGTTTACTGACCAAGCCACCGGTAACAACAACACTAGAAACAATGGTAGAGCTAGCATCACTAATAGGGCTACACAAGGTGGTCTCATCGGTATTGCAGATAACTTGGCTTATAATACCGAGACTGGACAATCAACTGCTGATGAAGTGGCTTTTGCCAGTGTGGAATTGCAAGCACATGGCTACGCCAAGCGTTTGAATCGACCTAACGACACTCAGTATGAGCTTGATGAGGTGATGTTCAGCACCTGTCCGCCCACAAATCGCAAGTGGCAATTCGATGCTAAAAGCATTGATCTAGATACTGAGACAGGGCGCGGCGAAGCTTATAATACTACCTTCCGTATCGCTGATGTTCCTGTATTTTACTTACCTTACTTCAACTTCCCTATCGACAGTCGCCGTAGTAGTGGATTTTTATTACCTAGTGCCAGTATTGGTAGCGAAAGTGGTCTCGAAATCGATATTCCTTATTATTTCAATTTAGCACCCAATTACGATGCTACCCTAAACACTCATATCTACACCAATCGTAATCCTATGCTCTCAGGTGAGTTCCGTTATTTAACTGAGCAATATGGCGAAGGTATCTTTAACGGCTCATATTTACCTAATGACAAAGAGTATGACGATGAGGATCGGAGTAGCTTTTTCTATGATCATTATTGGTCATCGAATAGCATTCCACGTTTGAGTGGTGATGCGAAGTACAGTTATGTGTCTGACGAAGACTACCTTAACGACTTTGATACGCTGGGTTTATCAGACAATACGTTGAACCTGCCAAGACGTGCCCGACTTAATTATTATAATGATTATGTTAATGGTGAGCTAAAACTTGAAACGTTCCAAACGCTCAGTGCATTTACTAACGCAGGCGATGCGCTAGAAGATAAAGATAAGCCCTACTCACGTCTACCACAGTTATCATTAAATTACCGCCTACCATGGTTAGATGCCTTTGATATTACTGGCGTTCACGACTCAGCTTACTTCAAAAAATCCATTGATGATGGTTCTGAAGATGAAAAGAGCGGTGTACGTGTCTATAACAAGTTAAGCACTACTTATCCGATTGAAGCTGCATGGGGTTATGTAAAACCCAAGCTTAGCCTGCAACACCTGTACACCTCGTATGATCAAGATAGCTTAGAGGATAACCAATTAAATAAAGAGGACGGTAATCAATCAGTATTTGTACCACAAGCTAGTATTGATGCTGGTCTGCACTTTTATCGCCCTGGTTCACCATTTGGTGCCTTCGACGATACAATGGGCGGCTATCAGCTACTTAGTCCGCGTCTAAAATATACTTACTCACCATTTGAAGACCAAAACGATATTCCTAACTTCAATACTCGTATTGCGTCTATTAACTATGAACAGCTATTTTCGGACAGTTGGTTCTTAGGACATGATCGCTTGCAAGACTTGCATGCTATTACTCCAGGTATCAATTATCGTTACATCGACGCAACGGGTGTGACACGTTTTGATGGTAGCATTGCAGAGCAGTTCTATCATGGTGATGGGCGCGTCACTCTTGATGATCAGACGCCAGTATTTAACACCTCATCATCTGGAATGGTATGGAATGCTAGCACCCAACCTTACAATAACGTATGGGTTGATGTTAGTGGCGCTTTAAATAACAGCTACGACCTCAATTATCTTACGACAGAGCTACGCTATCAGCCGTCAGATAATAGCTTATTTAACGTCGGTTTTGTCAAACGCCAGCGTGATGAAAATACTGATCAATTGCCATTATCTGCATTTACAGCATCGGCAATTTTCCCTGTTAATAACAGTTGGCGCGTGTTGGCACAAGGACAATACGATTATCGTAGTGATAAAATGCTAGATGCACTCGTCGGTATTGATTATGAAGACTGCTGTATTGGTTTTGCAGTTTATGGTCGCCGCTACTATAATGATTTAAACCTTAAAGAGAAACCTACGCAAGCGATTATGGCAGAGATTAGGCTCAACGGGCTTGGCAGTGGTAGCAGTCGTCTCACCCGCTTACTTGCGGATAAGGTCTTAGGCTTTGAGCCAGTACAAACTGCTTGGAAAGATTAGCAGAAATTTTTAGAAATATTGATTTAGCAGTCTTAAATTAACGAGCGATAATGTAGTAATTGAAGCAATTCAATAGACTAAATAATCACGTAATAACATTGTGGGCAAGAGTATTCAATATATGATTATTTGTAATGTAACCTGCGAATAATTATGAAGATCATTGCCCAAACACCATCCGATGCGATGACATTGATGAGGAGCATCATGAGATTTTTTTCTTTACGTCAGACCAGCCGTGCTGTACTAATTTCTATGGGTATGAGCGCAGGCATTTTAATAAGCTTTAGTAGTCAAGCAGCAACTGTTAAACCTGCAAATGCGCAACCAAACGTTGCAACTGCTAGTCAAAACAACAATGCTCGCTTAACGCCTGCTAATAGTACTGACGGTATTATTGCTCTAGTCAATGATAACGCTATCTTAAAAAGCGATTTAGTCGATGCTATTGCTCAAACCCAAGCACGTGCGCAAGCAGCTGGCGAGCCTATCGCCAATTCAGCGCAATTGCAGTCTGAGGTATTAAATGCATTGATTCTACGTGAGTTGCAACTCTCGTTAATCAATCGTGTCGGTCTCAAGGCCGATGAAGCAGCCATCAATCAACGTCTTGCACAAATTGCTCAGTCTGAAGGACTTGGTAGTATTAGTGCTCTACAGCAACGTCTAGATGCCAATCAAGCAGGAAGCTATGCCGCTTTACGTGCACAACTGATTGAAGACGCTGCTATTCAGTCTTTGCAACAGCGCCAAATCACCAGCCGTGTACGTATCAGTGAGCAAGATATTGATGCGTTTTTGAACTCTCCGGAAGCCAAGCGCCTAAATCAAAGTGAATATCAAACTATTCACGTTCGCGTACCGTATATAGATGACTATAGTCGCTTATCTGAAGCTCAGCGTAGTGAGGCGCTAAAAGTCGCTCAAGCATTACGTACTCGTCTACAAGCGCCAAATGTCGATGTTGAAGCTGCCGTAGCCGCAGCCCAGGGCAGCTATCCAATTCCGTTGCAAGGTGGCGATATGGGCTTTCATAAAGCTGCTGCTCTGCCCATAGAGCTCTCTAGCGAGATTACTAAGCTTGAAGTTGGTGCCGTTAGCGCTCCACTAGTGACCCCTGAAGGCATTGATATTATTAAACTGGCTAATAAAAAAGCTAGTGACACTATGATTATACCGCAGTGGCATGCTCGTCATATATTGGTCAAAGTGGATGAGCTACAAACTGATGCACTTGCTGAACAGAAGATTAACGATCTATATGATCAGCTACGTAAAGGTGCAGATTTTGCAGATCTAGCATCAACTTATTCAGATGATCCAGGTTCAGCGGGACGTGGCGGTGATCTTGATTGGGTAAGCGAAGAAGATATGGTTGGCCCATTTGAAGCTGTTATGAAAAACACTACCGTTGGTGATTACTCTGCGCCCTTTAAAACTCAGTTTGGTTGGCATATTTTAAAAGTCGAAGGTAAACGCCAACAGGATGTCAGCGAGCAGTATCGCCGCAACATGGCTCGTCAAGCACTGTATCAACGCTTAGCACCACAAGCCCAAGAAGATTGGTTACAAGAGTTACGTGCTGGTGCTTACATCCAAGTGCTTAATTGATATCTAGATATCATATTTTTAGCTTAAGTTACAGCTGATAGATTTTTAAGGGCATATACAGATGTATATGCCCTTTTTATTATTTTAAAATCTGTTTATAGCAATTAAATTTTCAATTAATCATTAAGAAATCTCAATGTTTTTTACGCCCCGCAAGTCGCTTATTATATGCTAGTATTATTACAACCAACTAGAGTTTGGTTTTGTTGGTTTATTGTTAACTTAAATCCTTTTATAACTGTTTGTACTATTCCTAACCATTATTCACAATAACTGTAACAATCAGCTGATGTTTGGTAAATATAATGCTCCAACAGTTTGCTAAGCCCAAGTAGTTTTTCATTAATCTCATTGCTATAAATGAAAAATCTCATGAGGTAGCATTTTAGGGACTGTCATGGATATTATAAATATAAAAACACTGCTTCGCAGTGCATCTTTTACACCTCCATAATCATATTTGATATTTAGGATACATAAACGTGGACAATAAATTAACTGGTAGCGACTTAACTCGAGCGATGTTAGATCGTGGCGATAAACAGATTTGGTGTGCAGTAGACGATGATAGTGATGAGCGTGCTATTAGCGATCAAATTGATAATGACTTTACGGCTCGTATTGTGTCTTTTCGCGATGGAAAATTTTTCTGTACCGCTGGTATGACATGGTTGTACGCTGTACCCATCAAAATCAGTGTACTTACTCAAGAAGAAGTGGGTTTGTAATTATAACTGGTTTAACTAACAATTGAAGTAACCTATCTTATTTCAAAGAGATGATTGTGGGTGAGATAAACGTGCTTGAAAATCATTATTGCTTTTAAAGGTATATGCAAATGCATATGCTTTTTATATTTAGAGCTACTGTATTTAGTTTGGTAGAACCCTATCATTTAACGAAATAGTACACAAAGAAAAGCCCCGAACCTAGGGCGATTGGTTCGGGGCTTTAACGCTTCATATTGTTATTATTATTGTTTCTTCCTTCGCGACTCATCCTAAGTCACAAACAGTAGCCTATAAGACAGCGGGCTGACCTGTTCTTGTATTGCTACTGTCTCAACACCGCCTCCTTGCCTATCCTTGTGTTGATGGTGCTATTGTATTGGAATCATATATGAGTAGCTAGAGGCTAAAAACCCTATTTGTTGTACGCTTTAGCTTACATTTATCCGCCTAACTGAATAGAAAGAATAGCTGCGCGCTAAAAGATGATGTTAACTAAAATCCGCCTGTTCTTCTGCATGCTCTTTTGAGAGTTTGGTTCCTTCCTTTTTGCCTTCTTCAATTTTGTTTTCTGTTTCTTTGATATCTTCAGTTTGAGCGGTAGGAGCATTTTGTTCCTGCTTACTCGCCTCTTCTGGTTCGTACTGTAAAGTAGTCATAACAGGGAAATGATCAGAGCCAATAGAAGGCATACGCTGAATATCAACCACGGTAAAGCAAGCACTATGAAATATATGATCTAGTGCCCAGCGTAAAAACGGATATTTGACATGAAAGGTATTAATAAAATGTCGACCGATACGCGGATCTAATAAACCTGAAATGCGTTGAAAGCGGCGGGTCGTCTTTGACCATGCTACATCATTGAGATCACCCGCTAATATCGCGGTTTGATCATTATCTTTGATGTGTTTGCCAACCATAAGTAGCTCAGCATCACGGGTAGTTGACTTATCTGCTTCCGTCGGACTTGGCGGCATCGGGTGTAAGCAGTACAACCAAATAACTCGACCACTTTGCAGGCGCATCTGAGTATGAATAGAGGGTATATCATCTATCATTAAATACTTAACTTGAGGATCTATCAGCTCAAGCTTAGAATATAGATGCATACCATACAGATTGTCTAGCGGTACTTTTACAGTATAAGGATAATCTGCTTCAATTTGATGTAGAGCTTTTTCCCACTTCTCATCACTCTCCAACGTAATTAAAATATCAGGCTGTCTTTGATTAACCAAATCGACCAATTTTTGCATTTTATCATTGGGAGTAAGGACGTTTGATACCATTATTTTAAGCTGATGGGCTTGCCCTTCTAGTTTGTCTTTTGCATTCTGAACTTCTTTTTTCCAAAGCTTAGTATATGGTAATACCATTCTGAGCTGAAAAGCCAAAGTAAGACTTAGAGCTATAAATAACAACCATTGTCCTAACTGCCAGTCTGGCCAAAACATTAACATGCTAACCCATGCAATGACGCCTAGTACCATTATCTGAATACGGGGAAATTCAACACCTCGCACCCACCAATTATCAAGAGGCAACCAACCCCATATCGTTACAAATGCGATAAACCCTGCTAACCACTGTGCGCCATAATATAATAGGGAGAGATCCATAGTATGTATTAACCGTTTATTAAATTGATGGTTGAAGTGATAATTATATCCGTCATCATTAGATGACAAAAGCCTGTATTCTTCTCATCTAAAGTGATAATAGAAGCCTACTTTAGCATTTCATAAGACTATAGCCTACTATTGAACATTAATTAAGCCTAGCCTTCCGTAAAATACTACAATTTTGACCCCTACCATAAATAAAGAGCTAAACATTTAACCCTATTTTAACTCAATACTATTAAAGATTAGTAAATCTAATGAATATTATTACAATAGCAATAACTAAAAGTTATAATTATCATAATTAATAGTGAATAGAAAATGCTTAAAATTAATTAAAAATCCTTGCTTTTTATAGCTATTCACGGCATTGTTATTGGTTGGCGATGCAATAAATAATTGTAAGAAGGATTAAGTTTCATGAGTAATTTAACAGTAGGTTTGGTAGGCTGGCGCGGTATGGTTGGGTCAGTATTGATACAACGTATGCAAGAAGAAAATGACTTCGATGGTATTACACCCGTATTTTTTTCAACCAGTAACGCTGGTGGTAATGCTCCAAGCTTTGATGGTATTAAGACCAGCCAACTAAAAGATGCTCATGATATTGCAGCACTAAGTGATTGTGATGTAATTATTACCTGCCAAGGTGGCGACTATACCTCAAAAGTACACCAACCATTGCGTGAAAATGGCTGGAATGGCTATTGGATTGATGCGGCAAGCACATTACGCATGGAAGACGATAGCATTATCATTCTTGATCCAGTCAATCGTACTGTTATTGATAGTGCCCTAGCCAATGGCAAAAAAGACTTTATCGGTGGCAACTGTACGGTGTCACTGATGCTAATGGCTATCGGTGAGTTATTTAACAAAGGCTGGGTCGAATGGGTCAGTGCCATGACTTATCAAGCAGCGAGTGGCTCAGGCGCAAACAATATGCGTGAGTTAATTAATGGTATGGGCGTACTACATGATGCTGTCAAAGACGAGCTGGCTGATCCTGCAAGCGCCATCCTTGAAATCGATAAAAAAATCGCCCAAACTCAACGCTCGGACGACTTTCCTAAGCAATACTTTGGCGTACCATTAGCCGGTAGTTTGATCCCCTATATTGATGCGCAACTAGAAAACAAGCAGTCACGTGAAGAGTGGAAAGGTGGCGTTGAAACCAATAAAATTCTTGGCAACTCTGAAGCTAACAACATTCCTATCGATGGCATGTGTGTGCGCATTGGTGCAATGCGCTGTCATGCACAAGGTCTAACTATTAAGCTAAAAAAAGATATTCCGTTAGAAGAAATTGAAGCAGCACTGAAAAACAGTGGCAATGAGTGGTTAGATTTGGTCGAAGATAATAAGGAAGCCACCATGAACCGCTTAACACCAGTGGCAGTAACGGGTACTTTGACAGTAGCATTAGGGCGCTTGCGTAAGCTTAATATGGGTCCTGAATATCTAGGGGCCTTTACGGTTGGCGACCAACTATTATGGGGTGCAGCTGAACCATTACGCCGTATGCTAAACATCATCCGTGAGCAAAACAGCTAAGATTATTCCTCTAAAAGTCAAATACGAAAAAGACAGCGCTTGCTGTCTTTTTTTATGGGTATATCATTTCCAAAAATGTGAGTAGCACGGAAAAAGAGTATAGGTATTATATTTGGTAGACTTAGCAAATTCGACACTGCTAGTCATATGCTTTGAGGCTAGTATTATTTTGGCTGATAAGCAATCATAACTTCATTGCGGCGCATAAATGGCAGCGTCCATGGCGGATTATAGCGTGCTAATTCAGGAACTCCAGTCATTTCCAATTTCTGTGTATTCATCCAAGACTGCAACTCCTGCGTTTTTTCTGCTACCTTTTTACTGCCTGCCAACCCTGAGAATTTAATAACGCCATAAGTCTGCGCGGGTATTTCTTTAATCGTGATGTTTGAATTATTTGGTTTAGGCAATGTTTGCATTGTATATTGGCTTGGCATAGTAAATTGTACGCGCCATTTACCATCGGCTTGTTGCATATTTACTGGTGCAGTCATGGCAATTTTCTGTGATTCATCGCTACCTTTTTTAACTTCAGGCTGCATGGTAACGGGAGCCGTCATACTAACCTTGCTACTTTCCCCGCTTGGCGCGGTATTATTGCCAAAGATGTAATCTGCTAATATCTTAAATCCTTCGCGGCTGGCAGCGTCTTGATCACCTGTTACCCAAGTCTGCGCCACCAGCTGCTCATCGTAACGACGCAATTCAAAATCATCAATTTGTGACAAAACGGTATAGTCTGGCTCTTCGGTAGCCATAGCTGCTCCTGATATAAATAATAAGCTGCTTAGTAGTAAACAGATTGCTTTGGTCATATTATGTCTCCACTATTCAAAAGCAGTGCTTGACGGCTTTTGTTAGTACCATACTTCATTACCTCGTTTTCTACTTTAACAAGCATTAAGTTGCGCTGTCTGTATCTTTTGGTTGTAGCTGGACAATATCCAATACCTATGTTGAATGAGCCATAAAGTTGATAACCCATAAACATCTATGTCCAAAAAATGGCTAACAATGCTATAATTAGCGCCATTTTCATAGCTTAAATAGCGGTTATTATATGCAATTTGTCTTACATAAAACGGCCAGCGGCGAGACGCGTGCACGCCGTGGTACAGTTCATCTCAATCATGGCGACGTGCAAACGCCTGCTTTTATGCCCGTTGGTACTTATGGTACGGTCAAAGGTATGCTGCCACGTGATATTGAAGCCATTGGCGCTGATATCGTGTTAGGTAACACCTTCCACTTATGGCTACGTCCAGGTACCGAAGTTATCGATAAATTCGGTGGCTTGCACAAATTTATGCATTGGAATAAGCCTATCCTAACCGATTCGGGTGGTTTCCAAGTATTTAGCCTTGGCGCAATGCGTAAAATTACTGAAGAAGGGGTCGACTTCAAATCCCCTATTGATGGTGCTAAGGTGTTTTTATCACCAGAAAAGTCGATGCAGATTCAATATAGCTTAAACTCAGATATCGTCATGCAATTTGATGAATGTACGCCTTATCCAGCGACTCACGATGAAGCCAAAAAATCTTTAGAGCTATCACTACGTTGGGGACAGCGCTGCGTCGACGAGCATAACAGATTAGGCAGTACCAATGCCCTATTCGGCATCATCCAAGGCAGTATGTACCCAGATTTGCGCAAGCAATCACTTGAAGGTCTACTAGAGATTGGTTTCGATGGTTATGCAATAGGTGGTCTGTCTGTTGGTGAGCCAAAAGATGAGATGATGGATGTTTTAGATTATATGCCAGATGCGATGCCAGCAGACAAGCCACGTTATCTCATGGGTGTTGGTAAGCCTGAAGATATCGTTGAAGCAGTGCGCCGAGGTGTCGATATGTTTGACTGCGTCATGCCGACTCGTAACGCCCGTAACGGTCATTACTTCGTCACAGGCGACACAGACAACGCTGGTGTGGTACGTATCCGTAATAGCCAGTATCGTAACGATGAAGGCTCATTAGATCCTGAGTGCGACTGCTATACTTGCCAAAACTTTAGCCGTGCCTATTTATATCATCTTAATAAGTGCAAAGAGATGCTAGGCGCTCAATTAGCAACGATTCATAACTTACGTTATTACCAGCGTTTGATGCAAGGTATCAGAGACGCTATTGAACAAGACATCTTCGATGAGTTCGTTAGTGAGTTTTACAGTAAGCGCGGTCAAACGGTTCCTGAGCTAAACCTGCGCTAATCATAGTTTTTGAGATTGGCACGCATAAAAAAAGGGCTTAAGATAATTCTTAAGCCCTTTTTTACTACTTACCAATTTTATGGCTTAACACTCGCAAGCTCTAACCTATTAGCGTGGTAATAAATACTACAACCACGGCAATCGGAGCAACAAATTTAGCCACTACTTGCCAAAGCTGCCAAGCACCATTGGACAAGCCAAGCTCCTGCTGGATACTATTCTGATCCATTTTCCAACCAAGGAATACGATCGCTGCAAGACCTGTTAAAGGTAACATGAATTTACTAGTGATTTTGTCTAGAATATCAAAGATACCATTACCCATAATAGTAAAATCAGACCATAGGTTAAATGATAACAGTGCAGCAATACCTAGCAGCCAAATTACCGTACTTGCCACAATAGTCGATACAGTACGACTCATTGAAGTGCGCTCTTCTAGAAACTCAACTGTCGGCTCAAGTAATGAGATTGACGAAGTTACTGCAGCAAAAGTAATCAATAAGAAGAACAAAGTACCAATAATAGTACCAGCGCCCATACTACCAAAAGCAATCGGTAGGCTTACAAAGATAAGTCCAGGACCTGAAGCAGGATCAAGACCATTGTTAAAGATGATTGGGAAGATTGCTAACCCAGCAGCCAAAGCAATAACTGTATCGAGAATAACAACAGTACGTGCCGTTTTGAGTAAGTTCACTTCACGACCCAGATATGAGCCATAAGCAACCATGATACCCATACCAATAGATAGCGTAAAGAAGGCATGACCTAATGCTGCGAGCATCACATCAGCAGTCAACTTGCTAAGGTCTGGGGCAAACAAATAGCTAACTGCCTCGCCAAAACCGCCGTTCATAACGTTGTAACCAACGATAACGAATAAAATAACACCTAATAGCGGCATTAAAATTTTAGCAGTATTTTCAATACCCTTAGTCACACCTATACCAACGATCAAAGCAGTAATGATCATAAATACGGTATGCCAAATCGTCAACGTACCTGCTGAAGCTAGCATAGCATCGAAGGTCGCAGCGACAGAATCACTATCTTGACCTGTAAAACTCCCTGTACCTACTTTAGTAATATAGTTAAGTGCCCACCCACCAATAACGCTATAAAACGATAGAATTAAGAAGCCGCCTAAGATACCAGTAGCACCAACAATACCCCAACTACGTGATTTGCCTTCGCTTGCTGCTACATCCGCAAAGGAGTTGATAGGGTTTTTTTGGCCACGGCGACCGATTAACCATTCGGCTACTAAGATTGGAAAACCAACCAACGCGATACAGAACAAGTAAGCAATAACAAAAGCTGAACCACCGCTCTCACCGACCATATATGGAAATTTCCATATATTTCCTAAACCAACTGCTGATCCTACTGCTGCCAGTACAAAACCAAAGCTTGAACTCCATTGAGCATGTTCTTTTTTATTGATAGCCATTTTTCTTTCCTCGTGCTTCACTTAATGCTGTCCATAATCATCCCTGATTATTATAAATAGTTATAATTAATATCAAGCTATTTAGTCAACGCATCAATGTGACGCGCTCAGCAACATTAAGAAAGAATTGTTTACAATACCGTAAACGCTCAGTTTCTGCTAAGCGGCCAAAAAAGTCAAGTAGTCATAAACATAAAAAGCCATAACAATTATGTATGGCTCGTTTAAATACGGGGGTTGATATAAAAGGATTTAGTGACTTGGTAGTACTATGCTAACGTACCACACCACGTTTACTATGCTGCAACGAGTCAATGAGCAACTGGATTTTTGGCTCTTTTGGTAGTAAATCTTCCTGTAGAACTTTAAGAGATTGTACAGTCGTTAGCCCAGATCTAAATATAGTGAGATAAGCTTGGCGTAATGCATCAATGGTTTGTTGTGACCAGCCCTTGCGACGCATGCCTTCGATATTAAGTCCATGCGCATGTGCTGGGTTACCTGATACCATAGTAAAGGCAGCAACATCTTTTAAGATTAAGCTAGCACCGCCGACTAAACTATAATCATCTACTCGGCAAAACTGATGTATACCTGAGTTACCACCTATAACCGTATTGTTACCAATAGTCACATGTCCTGCAATACCCACATTATTCGCTACGACATTATGATTGCCTATTAAGCAATCATGAGCGACATGGGTATTAACCATGAATAAATTATGACTGCCAATTTTGGTCAAGCCTTTATCTTGCACAGTACCGCGATGCAAGCTACAAGCTTCACGAATACTATTATGGTCACCAATCTCAAGCCAAGTGCGCTCACCAGCGTACTTCAAATCTTGTGGGTTCTCACCGATACTTGCAAACTGAAAGATCTCATTATGTTTACCAATACGCGTTAGTTTAGTCACTACCACATGACGATGCAAAATGGTGTGCGCACCTATCGTTACCTCATCACCAACGATACAATATGGTCCGATAATTGCTGTCTCATCAATCGTAGCAGATGGTGAGATGAGCGCTGTGGGATGAATCTGACTCATAATGCAGGCCTTTGTATCATTTGATGCGAGTAAATGGTAAAACAGATAGTCTAGCCTTAATGATAATGCTAATACTAATTCCGATCATAAATATGATTATTAATGATTATTCTCATCGCCAGTATTGACGTCAATCTTTAAACACGCTAGCCAACTATTAATTTAAAAGCAATTAGTATTACTAGCTCTTTATTGCTCTTGACGAGCTATCATCACCTGAGCACTAGCAGCCAGCTCATCTTCAACGTGTACTGTACAATCGAACTTATAGATACCATGCTTTTGCATCACTGTTTTGGCGCGGATAATTAGCTGGTCACCAGGAATCACTCGGCGTTTAAAACGAACCTTATCAACCCCTGCAAACAGATATAAATAACCATCCTCTGCGGTCAAACCAGCACTAATAAAGCCTAACACCCCTGAAACTTGAGCCATAGACTCAACCATTAACACCCCTGGCATAATAGGCTCGTCAGGGAAGTGACCATTAAAAAACTCTTCATTGATGGTCACATTTTTGATACCAGTAATACATTCACCAGGCTTACAAGCGGTGATTTTATCAACCAACATAAACGGATAACGATGTGGCAGATAGTGCTTGAGCGTATGATAAGTCAACGGCAGTGTTAAGCCTTGTTCAGATAGCGTTTTGATGTCTTCATCATTTAAAGTATCTATATCTGTGGCGCTCATAATGGGGCTTCCTTGCTTTTTTTGCGTACTGTTTATGATTAATAGTGTTGTTTATTCTAGTGTTAGCTATTACTGTTTTGACAATATTGTTGATAGTTAAAATTCGATGTATTTAGCCATCACCTAATTGCTTAAAGCGTACTGCTGCCCGTCGCCACTTAGCGGTTGGCATTGCCGACGTCCCTGATGAATAAGAACCAGCAACTTTAATAGACTTAGTCACCATGGTCATGCCTGATAAAGTAACATCATCTGTGATTTCAATATGACCAGTAATACCTACTGCCCCGCCAATAATGCAGCGCTTGCCAATAGTAGTACTACCAGCGATACCTGTATTGGCAGCGATAGCGGTTCCCGCACCAATGCGGACGTTATGTGCGACCTGTACTAAATTATCAATAATCACGTGATCGCCGATAACGGTATCATCAATTGCCCCACGGTCAATACAGGTATTACTACCAATACGTACATGGTTTCCAATTATCACACGGCCAAGCTGTGCAATACGTTCCCAACCACTGCTGCTCGGATCTCGCGTCGGTGCAAAACCAAATCCTTCAGAACCAACTTTAACACCTGCATGTAGTCTAACATAATCGCCAATAATACAGTCATGTCCAACAACGACCTGCGACTTAAACACGCTGTCAGTACCAATATGCGTATATGATTCAATGACTACATGAGCATCCAAACAACTACGCGCACCGATATGTACATTTTCACCAATCACGCAATGAGGACCAATTTGAACATCAGCCCCGATTACCGCGCTATTAGCAATAACTGCTGTTGGATGAATACCATTACTCAATATACGACGCGCAAAAAGCTGACTACTAGTAGCATAAGCTAAATAAGGTGACGCTACGACTAGTGCTATGGTTGATAGTGGAACTTGCATGCGATATTGTTCAGTAACGAGAACCGCGCCAGCCTGACTAGACGCCAGACTAGATATATAATGTGGATCTGCTAAGAAGCTCAGCTGCATGCTATTTGCATCAGTCAGACTACCGACACCATCTAAAGACTGACATAATTGGGCAGCACTAAGCTCAGCTTTATTTAATACTGGCTGGCGCTGCTCAATTTGGAAGATAAGTTGTTCAATCGTTATCATAATTAGCGTTAATATGATTAATAAAAATAAAACTGGCGCCAAGCTGGAATTTCAGTTTAGCGACCAACTAAAATAATAGGCGTAAAGCAGTACCAATACCTATATTTAAGAGCCACTTCAATATGGAATGACTCTTAAAGAGTAATCCTGACTAGAACGTGCTGCCAATCTGGAACTGGACTTTCTCAGTCTCGTCGTTCTCTTTATCACCGATGGGTACAGCATAACTAAGAGAGATTGGACCGATTGGTGTGTACCAAGTAATACCAGCGCCCGCACTAAAACGTAAATCATTGTCTTGCGTGAGAAGCGGTACACCCGTGTCTTTATTATTGTTAGCTGGATCTAAGAAAGTGCGATCTTCTTTATCGGTAGTATCAAACACTTGACCGCCTTCAGCGAATAACACTGGGCGTACTTGGTCTGCCCAATCGCCTTTGAATGGCATCGGCAAGATTAGTTCACTACCAAAGCTTACTAAAGCATTACCACCTACTTCCTCATCTCTAATTCGACTAACACCTTTTACAGCATCATCATAAGCTTTTGATCTAGGACCAAGGGTTGATGCTTCATAACCACGTACAGAACCATAACCACCCGCATAGAAGTTTTCGTAGAATGGTAAGTCATTACCATAACCAAGTTTGGTATAACCGCGTGCAATCACATCTTTATACACAGGATAGTATAGGTTACCAGTATAGGTCATTTTCTGATAAGTCGTATCGCCAAAGCCTAAGGTTGCATTAACATTATGGCTCATCCCTTTAGTTGGAAATACTGGACGATCTAGCGTACTGTAATCCCAGCCTAACAATAGGTTATAGCTATTGTAGTCGTTTTTGAAACCTGTACGTCCAGAGAACTCATCATTTCCCTCAAAGTTTTCAACCGTACCGCCATCATCGACAAGTTGTTGGACGTTTGATACACCAAGGAAGCGTCCACCACGTACTGACGTATTATCGAAGTTTACTCCAGCACTGACACGCTTGGTTTCATCGACAGGATAACTGTAGTTCAGCGTAGCACCATAAGAGTCAGTAACATAATTACTAACGTTTCTATCATCGTATTTGGTCTCACGATAATAGGCACTGACACCTTGTGATACACCATTTTCAGTAAAGTACGGATCAGTGTAACCTAAGCTGTAAGAGTCACGCGTTTCTGAGCGTGATAATGCAGCTTTGACGCGGTTACCAGTACCCATGAAGTTATTTTGAGTAAGATCTAACTGGAACGTTACACCGCCACTTTGCGAATAACCAGCAGCGATCGTTGAGCTACCAGACGGCTGCTCTTCCACAGAATAGTTGATATCGACTTGGTCTGGCTGATTGGGTACTGGCTTTACATCGACATTAACAGCTTTAAAGAAACCCGTACGCATCAAACGTGTACGTGACAGCTGAATTTTATCGTTAGATGCCAATGCACCTTCTAACTGACGCATCTCGCGACGTAGTACTTCATCTTGTGTTTTTATATTGCCATTAAAGTTAATACGGCGTACATAAATAGGACGCGCAGGATCGATGTAGTAGTCAATATCAACGACTTTGGTTTCGTCATTGATACGTGGCACTGGACGAACCTGAGCTAAATAATAGCCTTCATTACCATAGCGACTTTTGAGCGCGGCAGTAGTCGCATCAAGCTTGGCTTGCGAGTACTGCTCGTTAGATTTGAAAGTAACCAGCTTTTCGAGCTCATCGTTAGCAAATTTCGGCTCACCTAAGAAGTTTATCTCACCAAATTGATACTGCTCGCCTTCGCTTAAGCTGATTTCGATAAACACACTTTTTTTATCTTCACTGATATTAAGCACAGCATTATCGACGTTAAAACGCACGTAACCATCGTTCTGATACAATGCTTTTAAGCTCTCTAAACTAGCCGCTAGCTTCTCTTTAGCATAGCGATCAGATTTGGACAGTAGACGTGTCCATGAAGATTCTTTTACTGCAAAAACGTCTTTTATGTCTTCGTCACTAAAGTGCTTATTACCGATAACGTTAATATCGACAACTTTGGCAGGCTTACCTTCGATAAAGCGCACATCTAATTTTACGCGATTACCATCAAGCAGCGTTTGATCAACCTCGATATTACTATTGTAGTAACCTTGGCTAATATATTGCTGTTGTAGCTCGTTCGCAACACCCTGTAGCGTTGACTGCTTAAGAACATCACCTGCGGATAGACCAGCGTTTTTAAGACCTTGCTCTAAGCCTTCCTTGGGAATGAGCTTATTACCCTCGAAGTTAACTTCAGCGATAATAGGACGTTCGACGACATCAAAACTAAGTTGACTGCCTTCAACACGACTTTGGATATTAGCAAAATTATCAGTTGCATACAGTGCTTTAATACTGGCTGCAAGACTGCTATCTGTAACCGTGTCACCTACTGTAACAGGTAAAACTGGATAAAGACTATCAGGGGTTAGGCGTTGTAGACCATTGAAGCCAATATCGGTGACCACAAAGTTTGCCGCCTGTGCAGGCATACTCATCATCGCTACAACTAACGGCAACCCAGCCGCACTCATAAATAAAGGCGTACGCATAAACACTATCCGTCAATAAAAAACTTGCTTAAGTTAAGTTAAAAAGCGTATTTTGTCTAGCCCAATTAGCACACTGTCTGCGACTTAAACATGGGATGACAGATGACACTTTATATAAAACGCATCATAAAATAAACTAAAAATTACGATTAGTACAGTCGCATCGATGCAGCAACGATGTTAAATCAACCGAATAACCATAACATGATATCTGTGCAGACGTTAGTGTATCGTGCCTTACTTGACAAGTTACACTACATTTACCTAAAACAGCCTACTGATATCATTACCAATCGCTAACACCATGAAACCTGCCAGCAAGAGTAAACCAATATTTAATCCTACGGTTTGGACCCCTTCCGATAACGGCTTACCGCGAATCAACTCGATAAGATAGTACACAATATGGCCACCATCTAATACAGGAATTGGTAATAGATTCAAAACTGCCAAGCTTAGGCTGATCAAAGCAGCAGTAGATAGCACCATCTCCCAGCTGATATCAAAGCTCTGTTTAGCGACTTTAGCGATAGTAATAGGTCCAGATAAATTATCAAGACCGATCATACCTGATATCATTTTTCCCATTGAGCTGACTGTCATTACTGCCAGCTGTTCAGTTTTTTCAAACGATTTTACCATTGCTTCACCAGGGCCGTAGACCACCGTGGTTTTATACGCATCAGGAATGACAATCTCAGATTGTTCAACCATAGCGCCAATCTGACCGTAGGCATTACCAAGATTGTCTTTCTTGCCTTGTGGCATAATTTGTAGCTGTACTGTCTTGCCATCACGTATGACGGTAAAGCTTAGTAGTACTTCTGGATTATCACGAATAATTCGTGTGGCGCTAATCCAATCTTTGATTTCTTTATCGTTAATCGCAGTGATGCGATCGCCTACTGCTAAGCCTTGACGAAGCGCTGCGCCATCAGCAGATAAGTCACCAACGATTGGCGCAATCTGTGGTTGCCAAGGTAACATTCCAAAACTGGTTAACGCATCTTTTCCTTTAGCATCGCCTTGCATAAACTGCGTCACAGGTGCTTGATAGGTCTTCGCAGCATCCGTAGATTGTTCATCTGATTGCAGAGTGATGCTGACGTTATCTGTCTCACCCATCCGTCCTGCCAAGCGATAATTAATGCCTTCCCACGTCTGTACTTCATGACCATCAATCGCGATAATTTTATCCCCGACTGGCAACTGTGCCATTGCCGCTGGAGTATCTGGTAAAACTTGTCCAATCTTAGTGGCCAATTGCTCAGATGGGGTCATAAACAATACCCAAAATAGCGCAATCGCGATAATAAAGTTCATGATTGGACCAGCAGCAACGATAGCAATCTTTTTTAGCGGATGCTGGCGATTAAAGGCCAAATGCAGCTCATCTTTTGCTACCTCACTTTCCCGCTCATCAAGCATTTTGACATAACCACCCAATGGCAGCATAGATATACGGTAGTCAATACCGCTTTTTTTGCTCGTCCAGCCAGTCAGCTTTGGGCCAAAACCAATAGAATACGTCAGCACTTTGACGCCGCATAGTCGTGCCACTATATAGTGACCCCATTCATGCAGTGCAATCAGAGGCCCTAAGACAAAAATCGCCGCTAGCAGCGTTAGTAAAAACGTCATGATCTTTTCTCGTTTAGGTTGCTCTGAATCTGGTTATACCATTTTAGCGACAAGCGCTTCGGTATGTTGCCGTGCTATTTTATCAATCGCCAAAATATCTTCAATATCAGCATTTTCATCTAATAGTGGCACTTGTATCTCGGTTAACGCTCGTTCATTAATCTCAGCAATATCAGTTAATCGCAACTGTCCCGCTAAAAATGCAGCGACTACAATTTCATTAGCAGCGTTCAGTACTATAGTAGCTTGCGTACCTGCCTGCATGGCTTGACGTGCAAGACGAAGACAAGCAAATTTCTGTAAGTCAGGTTCGATAAACTCCAACCCACTTAACGCATATAAATCTAATGGCTGTGAGCCACTATCAATACGCTTAGGATAACTCAAGGCATGCGCGATTGGCGTTTTCATATCTGGACTGCCAAGCTGCGCTAAAAAGCTACCATCGCTATATTCTACCATTGAGTGAATGATACTTTGTGGATGAATAACCACATTTATCTTATTCTCTGGTAGATCGAATAAATGACAGGCCTCTATTAGCTCTAACCCCTTATTCATCATCGTTGCAGAATCAACCGATATCTTTTGACCCATCGACCAGTTTGGGTGTTTGACTGCTTCGGCGACACTTGCCCGCTGCATTTGCTCAAAAGACTGTTGTAAAAATGGTCCACCTGAAGCGGTTAGCCACAATTTTCGTACGCCATGGCTTGGCTCATGAATCTGAGTATTGTTTTGCTGAATAGACGTCGGCAAGCATTGAAAAATTGCATTGTGTTCAGAATCAATAGGTAACAAGGTGGCATTATGGCTCTTGACTGCTGCAATCATTACTTGTCCTGCCATGACGAGCGCTTCTTTGTTGGCAAGCAAAATACGCTTACCAGCGCGCGCAGCAGCTAATGTCGATGGCAGTCCTGCCGCCCCGACTATGGCTGCGACCACGGTATCTACTTGCGTATCGGTTGCAATGTCTATTAAACCATTATCACCACCTACCACATCAATCGTTAAGCCTGCCACGCCAAGTCGCTTAGCAAAACTATCGACATCAGCCGTCGACACACACACACGTGTCGGCTCAAACTGCTGGCATAGTGAAAATAGTTTATCTAAACGCTGATGACCTGATAAAGCATAGACGTCATAGTCTTGTGGATGCGACGCTAGAATTGCTAACGTGCTGTCACCAATAGAGCCCGTTGCGCCAAGTACAGCGATGCGTTGCGTCATAACTATCAATGCCCATGAATATTGTTAAAAAGTTGTTATTCAAAAATGAAGACAAAATTGAATGTCAAAAATATTTGGTCAGCAACAATTCATTGCTGACTTTTTAAAGTATAAATTAAAGATAAATGGACAGACTGAGATACTTGGAAGCTCTTGGAAGTTTATGCAACTATTAACCCTAAGTGTTGCAGACCCCAAAAACCGAGCGCAAATATCGGAGTAGCGGATAATAGTGAATCAATACGATCAAGAATACCCCCATGACCCGGTAGAATGGTCCCTGAGTCTTTTACTTTGGCACGGCGTTTAAGCATTGACTCAAATAGATCACCCAATACTGATGCCAAAATCGTCACTGCAGAGAGCGCGACAAAGGCAACCAAAGCCACACCAGTCAGCTGTAGTTTAAAGACACTAATAACGATAACCACTAGCAAGCCTGTAACCAACCCACCAGCCAGCCCTTCCATACTCTTATTTGGAGAAACATTGGGTGCCATTTTGCGCCGACCTAGCTTACGCCCGACGAAGTAAGCGCCGCTGTCTGCACACCATACCAATAAGAATACATACATCAGCCACCATGCTGACAGCTGCCATAAGTAAAACATCGCAGTGATCGATGCGGTTAATATCACCACCCCCATCAAACTCAGCTTTTTGCCATACCAGTTAGTATGCGTAGGGAACTTACCGACCCAAGATAACGCCATTAGCCAAATGATTAAAGACGCCACCCACCAAAGTACCCATGTGACTTCAAGCATCAAGGATATCAAAGTTATGGCTAGCACCATCATTACAAAAACGACAGGCTGACGCCATGCAGGCATGAGCTTCGTCCATTCGTGCGCAGCAATGGTTACCCCAATCGCCAGTAACGGTGCAAAGAAGATGGGCGTTTGACTTGCAAACAGTGCAATCCCAACAATAATAATTAAAATAATTGCTGTTTTAATCCGTTGCCACATACCAGTCAGGCCTTATAGTGATAAGAAACATTTGCTCAGTACTATAGTATAACAGTTAATACAAATCCGTTAACTAGCGCAATGCCTGCGTCTCAACTTGTTCGCTGGTTTTACCAAAGCGGCGTTGACGCTGCGCAAACTCTTTAATCATGTCTGCAAGTTCATCTGCAACAAAATTTGGCCACAATGTTTGGGTGAAGAATAGCTCTGCGTAGGCTGATTGCCACAATAAGAAATTGGAAATTCTATATTCACCACCTGTTCTTATTAACATATCCACGGCAGGCTCATCGGCTAGCTGTACGTATTTACCTAGCAAATCATTATCAATGTCTTCAGCACGTAAATTACCCGCTTCAACTTGTTGAGCCAACTGTTTTGCGGCATTGGCAATATCCCACTGACCACCATAACTGATAGCAATCACTAGTGTCATCGCTTCAAAATGTGCCGTTTTAGCTTCTGCATCCAGCATCAACGCTTGTAAGTCATTGTCGAGCTGACTGCGGTCGCCAATAAAACGTAGCCGAATACGGTACTTATTCATTCGCGGCATTTGCTCGTGAATCGTTGATGTCAGCAGACGCATAAGTAACGCCACTTCGCTTGGCGGTCGTTGCCAGTTTTCACTTGAAAATGCAAATACTGTGAGCACCTCAATGCCAGTATCTAGACAATACTCAACAATAGGATCTAGTGCATCTTTGCCGGCAATATGTCCTTCACCGCGACCTAAAGCATTTGCTTTGCCATAACGGTTATTGCCATCCATGATGATAGCGATATGACGAGGGATAATGATAGAACCCAAAGGGGCTGAAGTAGACATGGACTATACTGCTTATTATAAAGGTAAATTTGTCAGCGATACTGTTTTAAGAAGCTGGCTTAAAAACGCTGCATTTATCATAACCTGCGCTATCAGATTTAAAAAGTCTAGCGCCTAAATTCCACAGATTTATCATAAGCGGAAATCATCAGTTTATAATATTAAGGTCTCTGTTATGGAGCACTGCACTTAATACTTATAAATCAACATATATAAAAATAGACAGCCAATAGTAATAAAAGGCTACTGACTGTCTATTTAAACTACCACCAAGAAGAATACAGTTATACTGCCATCAACTCAGTCTCTTTAGTATCAAGTTTTTTATCTATAGTCTCGATGAACTTATCAGTGATCTTTTGAATATCATCACTAGCACGGCGCTCTTCATCTTCAGATATTTCTTTTTCTTTTGCCAAATCTTTGATGTCGTTCATCATATCGCGGCGGATATTACGGATAGAAACACGGCTGTTTTCAGCTTCACCACGCGCAAGTTTTTGCATATCGCGGCGAGTCTCTTCTGTCAAAGCTGGCATTGGTACGCGAATCACATCGGCAGTCATTGGATTAAGACCCAAATCTGCTTCACGAATGGCTTTATCTATCGCTTGCACCATAGTGCGCTCAAATGGCTGCACTAGTAGCGTACGCGAATCTTCAACGTTGACACTCGCTACTTGGTTAAGCGGTGTATCTGCACCATAATAGCTAACCATAACGCCTGACAGCATGCCTGGGTGTGCACGACCAGTACGAACCTTACTAAAAGTGCCCTCAAGCGCCTCTAAAGTCTTGGCCATACGAGCTTCGCCGTCTTTCTTAATCTCATTAATCATTATGTGTCCTTATTTATCGATACCGATAATACTCAATGTTGTTAGGTTATTAGGTGTTCATTAGCTATTATTTTACGGTAATTTATAACAGTTAGTTATTATCTATCTGTTTATAAACTATTATTCTTAATTAATGATAAACGCGCGTACCTTCATTTTCGCCCATAATGACATTTAATAAAGCGTTAGGCTTGGTCATATCGAAGACTTGTAGCGGTACGTTGTGCTCACGGCATAATGCAATAGCGGTCAAATCCATCACGCCAAGCTTTTGTTCTAATACTTCATCAAAGGTCAAACCGTCGTATTTGACAGCATCGCTATGTAAGCTTGGATCTTTATCATAGACGCCATCAACTTTGGTCGCTTTTAGAATAAGACCCGCTTCAATCTCAATGCCGCGCAAACAAGCGGCGGTATCGGTAGTAAAGAAAGGGTTACCAGTACCAGCGACAAAGATACAAACGTCACCATTTTTGAGATAACGAATCGCATTACGGCTGCTATAACTTTCGGTTACTTCACCGATCGGCAACGCTGACATCAAACGCGTTTTGATGTTGCGGCGTTCAAGGGCATCACGCATCGCAAGACCATTCATAACTGTAGCTAGCATACCCATTTGATCGCCAGTGACACGGCCAACTAGGCCTTCTTTTTGTAGCTGCGCGCCGCGATATAAGTTACCGCCGCCGACGACGATGCCGACTTGTACCCCAAGACCACGCAGGTGCGCGATAGACAAACTCATCTTGTCGAGCACTTCGGTATCAATACCCATATCTTTGCCGCCTGCTAAGGCTTCACCAGATAATTTGAGCAATATGCGAGAGTAACGGGGATTTTTGTCAGACATGAGGGCACCTTTTTTATCGTTAATTTATGGTTAAAACCAATAAGGTTGGAACACAGGTTAAGACATGCAGTCCAAAATAGGCAAGTAGGCTAAATTGCGCTAATTGTAGCAAAAACTGCCCACGATTGGGCAATTTTCAACTTTAATGAACGATGGGTTTTCATTTAGCTATTTATTGGGCAGCAACACTCAAAAATCATGCAGCGCTTTTATAATATGCAATTAGCCTTGATAACTGGCAAATAAGTCATATTCGCTAGCATCATCAATGGTGACAGTTAAGAACGCTCCGACTTTCACTTTGGCGGTGATATCGTCAACGTACACATGACCATCAATCTCTGGTGCATCGGCATAGCTACGGCAAATAGCAACATTTTCATCATAATCAATTTCATCAACCAAGACGGTTAAAGTTTTGCCGATTTTCTCTTGCAGCTTTTGCGCTGATATGTCTTGTTGTAGCGTCATTAAACGCTCATAACGAGATTGCTTGACGTCTTCAGGTACGTGATCGGGCAGATCATTAGCAACCGCACCTTCTACTTCTGAATACGTAAAAGCGCCAACGCGATCAAGGCGTGCTTCGACCAGCCAATCAAGCAAGCATTGGAAGTCTTCTTCCGTCTCACCAGGGAAACCGACAACAAATGTTGAACGAATGACGATATCAGGGCAAATTTCACGCCAAGCATGAATACGTGCCAAGGTGTTTTCACTATGTGCCGGACGCTTCATTGCCTTTAGGATGCGGTGGCTGGCATGTTGAAAGGGAATGTCGAGATATGGCAACAGTTTTTTCTCGCCCATCAATTCAACAACTTTATCCACGTGCGGATACGGATAGACATAATGCAAACGTACCCAAATACCTAAGTCATTTAGCGCTTGGCATAAGTCATAAAATTTCGACTTAAGCGGCATACCATTCCAAAAGCTGGTCTTATATTTAAGATCTAGCCCATAAGCGGAAGTATCTTGTGAAATAATGAGCAACTCTTTCACGCCAGCATTCTTAAGCGCCATCGCCTCATTCATCACATTATCAATCGGACGCGAAACCAAGTCACCGCGCAAACTTGGAATAATGCAGAAAGTACAACGATGGTTGCAACCTTCTGATATTTTTAGATAAGCATAATGGCTTGGGGTCAATTTAATACCCGCTTCATTGATCAAATCTATTTTCGGATCGTAGTTTGCATCTAGGCTACGATTTGGCTTGGGTACATGCTGTGCAACTGCTGTAATCACTTCATCATAAGCATGCGCACCGGTCACTGCTAAGACGGCTGGGTGCATTTTACGGATTTTATCCGCCTCTTTACCCAAGCAGCCTGTGACGATAACTTTACCGTTTTTGCTGATCGCCTCACCGATTGCATCAAGCGACTCTTGTACCGCTGATTCAATAAAGCCGCAAGTATTCACCACAACTAGGTCTGCACCTTCGTAGTCGCTCGCCACTTGATAACCATCACGGCTCAGCTCAGTGATAATGCGCTCACTATCCACCAATGCTTTTGGGCAACCTAGTGACACAAAACCAATCTTCGGTGCTGCGTTAACTGGTGCATTAGCAGTTGCTGCTGTCGCTTTATTCGACGTAGCTGAAACCACATTGCTGCTTTGCTCAATGCTACGGTTTTGATTGTGGTTGGCTTTATGATGGTAAGGTTGGCTAGTATCTGCCTGACTCTGCTCTTGCGCTATATTTAGCTTAGCAGGATTAAAAATGGTGGCAGTGTCTTTTGGTGTAGAAGCTGGCTGTGAGGTGGTAATGGTCGTATTAATCGACTCGGTAGAAATATTGGGCATGGCTGACCTTGCTAGAGATAAATTGGCTGTGCGCATTGTACGTTTTTTTTACAAAAATCGCCAGTTTTGCCGCTCTATAGTGTTGATTTATGGTTAAATATTATATTGAGTATTCCTTCATCCTAGGCAATAGCCATGACAACCAATCTGATACCCGCAAAACCAACACCTGACTTAGTATTTATATCACAGCATTTGTTCACAGCTATCTTATGGGTCGATGATGAACTATCAATTACTTGGTTAAACGCCCAAGCTGAGCAATTACTGGCTATTAGCAGTGGACGCTTGCTCAATCAATCAATATTGACGCTGCTTGCACCCGAAGAGTTGACGTCAGCAGATAATAGAAACCATAGTGATAATAACAATGTTGATGTTGATAAGAGTATTGGTAAAGGTATCAATGAACCAACTTGCTCTTTGACAGAACGATTTCATCAAGCAAAACGCTATCAACAACCTTTCATCGATCATGATCACTTTATCAGCACACCGCTGAATGGCAATTTATCACTCTCAGTGGATTATAGTGTAACCCCAGTCATTTATGAGCAGCAGCCTTTTTTTATCATTGAGATGTGGGGCAAGGATCGACAAAGTCGCATCTCAGAAGAACAACGTCAGCAGCAACAATATAACGTTGCCCGTCATATGCTGCGCTCGGTCGCCCATGAAATCAAAAATCCGCTTGCTGGTATACGCGGTGCAGCGCAATTATTACAGCGGCAGTTCATCAAATTCAGTGACACTTTTATTTTTGACAATCAAAGCCCTTCTCTTATCACTGAACCAAATATTAATAAAAATCTGCAAAAAACCACTGAAAAGCTGCGTAGCTATACCGATATTATTATCTCAGAGACCGATCGTTTAACCCAGCTCATCGGGCAACTTCTTGGCTCTAATCAATTGCCAAACTGGCAAGCTGTCAATATTCATGAGCCGCTGGAGCATGTCCTTACCTTGGTTATGAGTCATTATCCACAAGTAACTTTAAAACGTGATTATGACTTATCTTTACCTGAGCTGAATGCGGATAAAGACCAATTAATCCAAGTATTTTTAAATTTAGTGAATAATGCTTGTGAGGCAATGACAGAGCAGCATTCGGTAAATAACTTTGAGTCCGATAATGCAAAAGTGACCGACATTCAAGCTGATGATGATAATTATAAACCACAATTGCATATCCAAACGCGCGTTGCTTTTCAGCATACTATTGGCAGTCAGCAACACAAACAAGTGCTGCAAGTCACTATTACCGATAACGGCTCAGGAATTGACCCAGCGCTAATCGGGCAAATATTTTTCCCGATGGTAACCAGCCGTGCAGCTGGTACAGGCTTAGGGCTGTCTATCGTTCAAGATATTATCAGCCGACATCATGGTATGATTGACGTTAGCTCCACTCAATTTAAGAATCATAGTCAATCCAAAAAAACATGCTTTACGCTGTATTTACCATTTAATCAGCCAACACTTAACGCGTAAATATAACGGCTAAATAAAAAGCTAATGCCAATCCTGAATTACTAATAATAACCCTGAAATAATTGCTCATTAGGCCTGATACATGACTGAATATAACGACAACTATAAACCTAAAAGCGATAATAAAACATCGAATAATGAACTAACAAATGAGCAAGCAAGCAAAGTAACGGTCAATAATGCACCCAACGACAACCCTGCGACTTTATGGCTAATTGATGACGATGCGGCATTGCGTTTAGTATTGGCGGATAATTTTGAAGACGCTGGTTTTATGGTTGTCAGCTTTACGCAAGCGCAGGCAGCATGGACCCAGCTTAATGATATCTTACAACAGCACGAATCAGCGACGCAGTTGCCAGATGTGATATTAACTGATATCCGTATGCCGATGATGGATGGCTTATCGTTTAGTGAATGGGTGCATAAGCATTTCCCTCAGCTGCCTATTGTCATCATGACTGCCCACTCAGATCTCACCTCTGCTATCAACAGCTATCAGACAGGTGCATTTGAATATCTGCCTAAACCCTTTGATCTAGATGATGCGGTCGCAACGATTTATAAAGCTATCAATTATCAGCCGACTAATCATATAAATAATAAGCAAGCCGAAGCCGATGTCAAAGCTCAGGCAGAAAAAGAGAACAAGCTTAATCTAAAAACGAAACCGATTAGCGGCTCTAACAATGAGATCAAAGATAAGCATTTAATAAAAGATAAAACTACTGATAAGTCTAACAACAATCCCAACGGCATTATTGGACAGTCGCAGGCCATGCAGACGGTCTTCCGAGCAATCGGGCGATTAGCACACTCTCCTATCACTGTTCTTATTACTGGCGAGTCAGGGACTGGCAAAGAGCTGGTCGCCAGCGCTTTACATCAGCACTCACCAAGGCAGCAAGAGCCATTTATCGCACTTAATATGGCGGCCATTCCACATGATTTGATAGAGTCTGAACTATTCGGGCACGAAAAAGGCGCTTTTACAGGCGCTACTACGCGCAGGCAAGGCCGCTTTGAACAGGCAGATGGTGGCACGCTATTTTTAGATGAAATCGGTGATATGCCTTTTAGTACACAGACACGCTTGCTGCGAGTATTGGCGAATGGTGAGTTTTATCGCGTTGGTGGTCAACAGCCTATCAAAGTTGACGTGCGTATCATCGCTGCGACTCATCAAAACTTAGAAAATCTTGTACAACAAGGCAAATTCCGCGAAGATTTATTTTATCGTCTCAACGTCATTCGTTTGCCATTACCACCGCTACGAGCACGCCGTGAGGATATCCCCGCCCTTACCGCACACTTTATGCAGCGCGCTGCTAAGCAAATGAACACTGCACCAAAGCAGCTGCACCCTGAAGCACTACGTCTCATGCAAGCCTTTGACTGGCGAGGTAATGTGCGTCAACTCGAAAATGTCTGCTTATGGCTAACGGTCATGGCAACTGGCGACACAGTTTTGATTGAAGACTTACCACCTGAGCTCTTGGCTAATAATCATCATTCCTTGCAGCAACAATCTAATCAGCCACATAATGACGCTTATCATAATGACTTAATGCAGCCTTTAGAGCCTACCTCTTACTCGGTTACCACATTAACTTGGCAAGAAGTGCTCGCAGACTGGGCGAAAGAATCTCTACAAGCGGGCGAAACCGATATTTTACAGACAGCAACGCCTGATTTCGAACGCGTATTACTGGACGCGGCGCTTACTCATAGTGGCGGCAAAAAGATTGCGGCAGCCAATTTATTAGGTTGGGGACGCAACACATTAACCCGTAAGCTTCAACTACTCGATATTGGCTCATCAGACAATCGATCAGAAGAGTAATAAGAATTAGATACGGTTCACCAGTAGAAGTATCACTATGGTTATAAAAATAATTACTTATAAATCATAATATTATCAATCACTTATAATTAATCATGCAAAAAAACACGTTTAATTTAAAATTAATTGCAAAAAGGTCTTGCCAAACTATTCAAACTCTATATAATAGCCAACCACTGAGACGCACTACCGAATCAGTTATTTATCTAGATGGTGTTTGAGTTTAAACGCTTTTGATGATAGAGTAACGAAAATGGGGCTGTGGCGGAATTGGTAGACGCACCAGATTTAGGTTCTGGCGCCGCAAGGTGTGAGAGTTCGAGTCTCTCCAGCCCCACCATTTTCGGATAGTACATCTTAGACCAAATATTAGAACCTGCTTTTTAGCAGGTTTTTTTGTGTCTACGATTTGGTTTTTGACTTAAACACTTTCCAAATCTTTCAACAGCTCTTCCATACTTCTATACCGCCTCTCTACTCGTTTCGCTAATGCCTTATTAATAATTCCTTGATAGCCCTGATACTCTAGCGGCAAGGTTGGAATAGACTGCTGGCAATGCTGAATCGCCCACTCTTTTAACGACTCACAACTTTGATTATCAATTTTAAATGGTCGAGCGCCTGTTAGCACTTCATACAGCATTATTCCAAATGCGTAGATATCACTTTGTACCGTTGCGCCCTGCCCTTGCCAGCGCTCAGGCGCGAGATAAGCTGGCGTACCTGCAGGATTTGCTGTGCTGGGCTTATCAACATTCTCTGCTAATGTAAAATCAGTCAACAGCAAATTAGGCATTATGTTGCTATTATCCGCACTATTCTGCAGAAAAATATCTAGCAAAACATTACTCGGTTTAATATCATTATGTAGCCATCCAGCTTTATGAAGATTGGCTATCAAGCGCGCAACCTGTTTTATGATTTGCTGTTTTTTTTCATCGCTTAATAATGGGTATTTCTTATTACTTAACTGCGACGCTAAGCTACCATTTTCATAGTACGGCATAGCAAGGAGATTAAGCTGCCATCTTTGCTGTAAAACGTTCACATATACGGTTTCGAAAGCTAATACTGGTGGTGCTATAGCTTGAGTCGACTGGGAATGACTCACAGCAGTTAAGGCCGCAACTTCATGGCTTAATGTAGACAACTTATGGTTAATGTCATGACTAAGCTCCCATTTAATCATGACACGACCAAACTGCGAATGGCTTGCACGCGTTAGACCTTGATAGCTAGTTGCTTTAACATGCCGCTTTTGGTCATTGTTTTGCTGGCTAATACGTTGATGTGCTATCTCAT
The DNA here is from genome assembly GCF_051970275.1 of Psychrobacter sp. ASPA161_9. NCBI lineage: Bacteria > Pseudomonadati > Pseudomonadota > Gammaproteobacteria > Moraxellales > Moraxellaceae > Psychrobacter > Psychrobacter sp. ASPA161_9. The sequence goes on from NZ_JBEFNI010000001.1 coordinate 640,478, forward strand.
GATAGCCTAGCTTTGTCAGCACATTACTAACTTTTGGCAATAGCTCTTCCGCTTGCATACGCAAGGTTTGCGTTATCGCTTGTATTGTAGGCGGATTGCTGGCACTATTTTTCATGGTATCACTCAGCCCTTATAGAACCGTTATAAACTAAATTAAACGTACCCTTGATTATTAGAGTCATTATGTCCCAACCAACCAATTCGTCTACTGATAAACCATCTACTAATTACGCCCTACCTGCCCCTTTATTGGACTTATTAAGTCAATATTTAGAAGAGCACGTGACCCCAACTATTAAAATTGATCCTGCACAGCTGGCGTATCGCTGGGTTGGTGGTCGCACGGGACATTTAGAGCCGTTAGCCGTTAACTTATTTTTGAGTTTAGATGATTTACACGGTATCGACACCCAAAAGTCAAAATTGGTACAAAACACACGCCAGTTCCTTAAAGGCTATCCAGCCAATCACGTGTTGATGACAGGCACACGCGGCGCAGGTAAATCATCGCTGATTCGAGCATTACTGCAAGCCTATCATAGCGAAGGCTTACGCGTTATTGAGATTGCGCGCGATGATTTATTGGTGCTCGACAAGATTCGCGCAGCCATCAACGAGCTACCGGCCGATTGCGGTAGTCGCTATGTGGTGTACTGTGATGATCTCGCATTTAACGGTCAGGACGAAAGCTATCGTACGCTAAAAAGTGTGTTGGATGGTTCGCTCGATTCTGAGCAAGATAAGCTACTGGTGTATGCGACTAGTAATCGCCGACATTTATTGCCCCAGCTGATGAAAGACAACGTCAATATTTATGATGGAAACACCGATGAGGTCAATCCTTATGAAACCATTGACGAGACAGTATCGCTATCTGATCGCTTTGGTTTGTGGTTATCATTCTATCCAATGAATCAACAAACGTATTTACAGATTGTTCAGCATTATCTAAGCTTGCAGCCAGCACAAATTACTAGTGATGTTATGAATGCTAATAGTGATAACAATAGCAATGACAAAGCGGTTGACGAAGAGCTTGATAAAGAACTTAATGCAACCATTAGAGCGGCGGCACTGCGTTGGGCATCGGAGCGTGGCGGACGTTCGGGGCGTGTCGCTTATCAGTTTAGTCGCTACTGGATAGGACAATCACAATTGGCTGCTGCAGATAGCCAGTCTTAGCTCATTTACTGTCGCGTGCAGATCCTAAATACTGTACGCGGCTTTCTGCTTGACCGTCAACTAATTCTGCTGCGCCATCTACCCTATATTGCGCAAAATCAGCTGCTAACCATAAGTTACCGTGATAAACGCTTTCGGCATCCAAACGGATATACCCCATATTAGGCGTCGTGCTATTTGGATTATCAAAACTCTGATAACGGGCACTAAAATGCGTCAAAATTAGATTAGGTAGGCCGATATCTTGGGCAAATTTGCCCACCAACTGAGCACTACTATGCATGGGATCAAAATCTGGATTTTTCGCTTGAATCTTGGTTAAGACTTCATTTGTATAAGTTGCTTCATGCACTAATAAATCCGCATCTCGTAGCGCTGAAGTTAAAAGACTTGGCGTATCATTATCACCAGCCACCACTACTCTTGTATGCTGCTCATCATTATTGACATAATCTGCTGAGCGTAACTGCTTACCGTCCTCAGTTGTAACATCTTCACCTTGCTGCAACTTCCCCCACAACTTACTAGCTGGAATACCAGCTGCTAGCAACTTGTCGGTATTGAGCGTGCGACGACTGATAGTCTGAGTGATACCAAAACCATAGGATGGCACGCGGTGTGATAGAGGATGGATATCTATCGCTAGCTGTTGCTGCTTGTCTAAGCTAATATTTACCTGACCTTTATTTTCACTATCTGGCTGAGACAGCAAATCTTCAATCGCCATAAAATTAATGGCAAATGGAAAATGCAACTCAGTGGTTAGTGTTACAGCATCTAATAGTTTGGCAATAGCTTTGGGTGCGATGAGAATCAGCGGCGCGGTACGTCCTGACATAGCAGCACTAGCGAGCAATCCTGGCAAACCATAGCAATGGTCGCCGTGCACATGAGTAATACAAATAGCGGTAAGCTGATGTAGTGATAGTTTGGTATGGAGCAGTTGTTGCTGTGTGCCTTCACCGCAGTCGATTAATAACCACGGACGCGATTTTTTACTATGCTGTTGATTAGATCCTGACAGGTAAGGATTAAGACACTCAATCGCTAGCGCCGTCACATTGCGTTGCTTAGTCGGTACACCGGCCGATGTCCCTAAAAAGGTTAGTTGCAGCATGGTTCATCATTCATAGCAAAAGAGTTTTGCATATTTAATATGATTTATGACAATTTGCATAAGATAGTCTTGTCACCCTCAACGATTTGCCCGCCACTAGCAAAGCATTGATTGACCATGCTAGATTCGTGTGACTTCCAGCCCCCATAAAAGCTTGCTATACATAACAAAACGACCAATATCTTTTGCGACCATGCCTTAACAGACACTTGCTGAGAATTAATTTGTTGCTGTGCAAGATTGTCCTTATCGGAATCCGCAAGTTTGGTATTTAATTTATTAGGGTCTGTCATCATACTACCTTTTGAAGGACTGTTTATTGCTAGGGTACATTGAATTCAACATACCCCAAGCAAAATCAATATACAAGAATACTGGATAAAATGTCTGTAAGCTTTCAAAATCTATAAGAATTCAAAATTTAGAGTGTTTTTGGAAAGTAAGCACATTTAAAATTGAACGCTACCGCCTTTGGTCTCAGCTCGTTTAAAGGCATCACGCGCTTCGCAACGTTTTAGCCAATTTAATATATTGGCATATTTCACTTTATCAAGTCCACTGCCCGCATTGGTAGCAACAACCACAAGATGCATCTGAATATCAGCGGCACTAAAAGCTTCGCCTGCAAACCAATGATTGTGTTGTAGCTGCTGTTCCATCATGTTTAGCATTGTAGTAAGACTATCACTAATCATGTTGTTTTCAACTTGCTTACGAATGCTTTTACTCACTGGCTTAATGAGCATTGGCGATTTTTCGACTACTTTGGTAAATACCAAGCGCATTACTAATAATGGCATTATTGATGCTTCAGCGAAATGTAGCCAAAAAGTATAAGCTTCCCACGCCTCTTCATTATCGTCAGTAGGTTTGAATTGCTGTTCTTTATCATAATGCTTAAGCAGATACTCAATGATGAAGCCTGATTCAACCAGCACACGCTCATTCACCTCTAAAATTGGGGTGTGTCCAAGCGGATGGATTTTTTTCAAACTTTCAGGCGCACGATAAGCTTTGTTACGCTCATAACAAGTTAGCTGATAGTCTACATTTAACTCTTCTAAAAGCCATATAATGCGGAATGAACGTGAATTCTCTAAATGATGCAAATGTAACATAGATTTATCCCAATAATAATAAAAAAAAGTAGTGTCTTAATATCATTGATGATAGCGCACTTGCTAATGCTTTAACACATCACGATTACCTAATGACAGTGAAAAACAATGGCTGTGTGGTCAGTTTTATCGGTCGCTCTTTTAGGGATTATCTTGAATATAGCTGATCAATTTTATGCGACATCTTATTTATTTTAGATTGATAGCGTCTGATTTTACGAAACCGATGTGCTGCCAATACACCTTTAATTCGGCGGTTTTTTAGGCGACGACGCGGTGGAAAGCTACCAACTTGCGGTTCATTGTAACCATGTAGACGGTTGTCACGGCGGCGTGCTAAGTAACCAAGCGCACTATCCATAATCATAATCAATAACGCAACAAAGATCATGCCGTACATAAATAAGGAGCCACCCTCCTCTATACTTTGATGCAAAATAGTGACAGAAAATATAAATAAGAATATCGGTTCAAGATAGCATAAAGTCCCAAATAATGAGACTGGCAACTTCTGACTGGCTACCATTGTCAATGACATTGCTGCTGTACTGATAATTCCTAATAATGGCAAAAGATACCAAAGCTTATCTGTGGATATGGCCAATTCAAAACCGCCACTCATATATAACGCGACCAAAACGACAGGTAATAATAAGACAAGATCAGAGATAAGACCTGTAATAGGCGGTACAGCCATTTTTCGACGTAACAGATAATAAGGTGGATAACCCAAACACACAAATAACGTCGCCCAAGATATAGAGCCGTATTGAAAGACATCATAGGCAATGCCTGCACCCGCAAAAAGTGTTGCAACCCACTGTAACAGGCTCATGTCTTCATTATAAAAAAACCGACCAACCATAATCATAATCATTGGATATAAGAAGTAACCTAAAGTCACCTCTAAACCAAGATTATTGACTGGCGCCCACATAAATATCCAAATTTGTGCGCCCAAAATAGGAGTGGGAATGATAAATAAGAACCACTCTTTTGAGGTTTTTAATGTCTTTAGGTAATCAAAAATATGTTGCCACTGCTTTAACACACTGACTAAAAGGACCAAACTAAATAACATCATGAGCACACGCCACGAGGCAACTTGTGTACCCGACAGCGGCTGCATACTCAAGCCAAACAGAAATAACAACGAGTATAAAAAGTTGGCAGTCACCGCAATAATAGTACCCTGCGACGTTTGGTTGGAGGTGAACATAACAACAGCCTTAAAAATTAGCGCACTTCCTTGGCAGTTTTAAAAAAAAACAAAAGCCTCAGACGCGAACGTCAGAGGCTTTTTGTCTATAAGATAACCGTATAATACTGAGATAAATACTTTATATTCATCATACTTATATAATGGAAATCATTATGTCAAAGTCAGACTACATAAGCAATATGTCTACTTAACTGGCCCGTCAACTCAACTGCCAACTCAACTTCCAACTCATTTCTTACAACCATTTACCTTGAGTCTAGCTGCTCTATTTTTCGTTGTATTTTATGCATTTTTTTCTGATAACGACGTATTTTACGAAAACGATGCGCCTTTAATACACCGTCTATACGGTGGTCTATCAAACGACGGCGCGGTGGAAAGCCGCCCACCTGTGGTTCGTTATAGCCATGCAAACGGTCATCACGACGCCGAATGACATAACCCATGGCACTATCCATAATCATGAATACTAACGCCAAAGTAATCATGCCATACATGAATAAAGAGCCTCCCTCATCCAAACTTTGACTCAGAACTGTGATAGATAACACAAATAACAGCATAGGTTCTATATAGCTAAGAGCCCCAAATAATGAGACAGGTAATTTGCTACTAGCAACCATTGTGAGTGACATTGCAAGTGCACTAAATGCCCCGAGCAACGGTAGTAAATACCAGAACTTACTTTCCTGTGCCGCCACGCTAAAGCCGCCACTAAAGTACAGCATTATTAACACCACTGGCGTCAGTAAGGTCAAATCAGAAAGCAAACCAGTAATTGGTGGCACGGAAAGCTTACGCCGTAATAGGTAATATGGCGGATATCCCAAGCATGCAAACAAAGTCACCCATGATATCGATCCGTATTGAAATATATCATAGCCAATACCCAGCGCTGCACATAGCGCCGCTACCCACTGTAGCGCGCTCATATATTCATGATAAAAAAAGCGTCCAATTAATATCATTACTAATGGTAATAAAAAATAGCCCAAGGTAACATCAAGACCATAACCATTTACCGGACCCCACATAAAAAGCCAGATTTGCCCACCCAAAATCGGGGTTGGTAATACAAATATTAGCCATTCTTTTGGCGTCTTTAAAGTTTTTAGATAATCAAAGACATGCTGCCACTGCTTGGTAAAACTGACCAATAATACTAGACTCAATAGCATCATCAACACGCGCCATGATGCCACCTGTGTGCCTGACAAGGGCAGCATAAATAGCCCAAATAGGAACATGAGTGAGAATAAAAAGCTTGATGATACCGATGCGACGGTTCCCTGAAAGGTTTGATTAGTAGTAAGCATAACAGCAGCCTTAAAAAATAGAACTTTGTTGGCATTTTTTAGAAGGAAAAAATAAAAGCCTCCAACGATAACGTCAGAGGCTTTTTTATAGAAAAGTTATGAAGAACTAGACTAAAAAGCTATTCAACTAGACATTCATTCGTCACAATTATTCGTCAGTAGGCGCTGTATTTTCAGTTGCAGCATCTATATCTATTTGCTCTTGACCCTCTGGCTCAAACGTACCATCTTCTCTCATCGCATCGACTAAGGCATTGTCACTTTCTTCGTGCTCAACACGCGCCATCGCTACCAATTTCTCATCTTTCGATAGACGAATGAGAGTAACACCTTGAGTATTACGACCAGAACTGGCCACATGCTCAACTGGCGTACGTACTAGAGTACCTTTGTCTGAGATTAAGATAATGTCATCTTCAGGCTCAACTTTAGTGGCACGAACTAGAGCACCGTTACGGTCGCTAGTCTTGATAGCGATAACACCGCCACCACCACGGTTTTGCGTATTGAACTCATCAATGAAGGTACGTTTACCAAAGCCATTTTCACAAGCGATTAGAATCTCGCGGACGTCATCTTCGATTACGACCAATGACTTGATAAATTCATTAGTCGCGAGACGCATACCACGTACACCTTTTGCGGTACGACCCATTGCACGAGCATCATTTTCATCAAAACGAATGGCTTTACCACTTGAAGCAAACAGCATGACTTCTTGGCTACCATTTGTAATGCGCGCGCTGACCAACTTATCGCCTTCTTCTAGACCAACAGCAATCAAGCCATTAGAGCGAATGTTTGCAAACTGCTTAAGCTCTACCCGCTTCACTGTACCATTGGCAGTTGCAAAGAACACAAAAGGAGGCTCTGCTTCATTACTACCTTCTAATGCAGCGTCATCACCATTTATATCATTATCTATTAACGTGTCTGTTGATGAAGTCTCACCTTTTACAGATAATTCTTCCACTATCTTTGGAATTGGCAATATTGTGGTGACTGTTTCATCACCATTTAAACCAATGAGGTTTACTAGCGGACGACCGCGGGCTCCGCGACTGGCAATTGGCACTTCAAACCCACGTAAACTAAAGACACGTCCAGTATCAGTAAAGCATAATACCGTTGCATGCGTTGAGGTCACAACCAGATGATCAATGACATCATCTTCTTTCATTGCGGTTGCAGACTTACCTTTACCGCCACGCTTTTGCGCCACATAATCATCAATCGGCTGGGTTTTTGCATAGCCAGTACGAGAGACAGTCATTACTACCGTTTGCTCAGGAATGAGGTCTTCACGGTTGAAGTCAGTACGCGAATCTATGATATCGGTACGGCGCTCATCACCAAAGTTATCACGAATCTCGATCATCTCGTTAGAGATAATGGCCATCAATTTATCAAAGTCACCAAGGATAGACTCTAAATGGGCAATTTCACGCAATAAATCTTGATATTCTTCAGTTAATTTGTCTTGCTCAAGACCTGTCAAGCGATGCAACTGCATATCCAAAATCGCGTTGACCTGCTCAAGTGATAAACGATAGCGTTCTTCGCCTTCAATTAAGCCAAATGGTGCTTTTGGATCTTCGCCCTCAATAAACTCAGGACGTACTGACTGACTCCCAGCAGCGGTTAGCATCGCAACGACACTACCTGAACCCCAAGTATTATTGAGCAGGCTTTCACGTGCCAATCCGCGGTTTGCAGAGGCTTTAATCGCGGCAATGATTTCATCAATATTCGCGAGCGCAACGGTCAAACCTTCGAGCAAATGACCACGTACGCGGGCTTTATTTAGCTCATAAATCGTACGGCGCGTCACTACTTCTTGACGATGGCGTACAAAAGCAGCGATCAACTGGCGTAAAGTCAATAATTTTGGCTGGCCATTATCGAGTGCCACCATGTTAATACTGAAGCTTGATTCGAGTGGTGTTTGAAGAAACAGGTTATTAACGATAACTTCAGCCGTCTCACCACGACGTAAATCAATGGCAATACGCATACCATCTTTATCAGACTCATCACGTATCTCAGTAATGCCTTCAATCTTTTTGTCACGGACCAATTCAGCGATACGTTCGATTAGTTTTGCTTTATTAGTCTGATAAGGCACTTCGGTAAATACAATACGTTCGCGATCGCGGTTGACGCCTGTATCACTCATTGGTTCAATAATATAGCGACCACGTACATGCAAACGGCCTTTACCAGTACGATAAGCATCTAAAATACCAGCACGACCATAAATAATACCGCCCGTTGGAAAGTCAGGGCCTGAGATATGCGTCATTAGCTCTTCAGCTGATACTTGCGGGTTCTCTGCATAAGCTAAGCAAGCATTGATCACTTCGGTCAAGTTATGCGGTGCCATATTGGTCGCCATACCGACAGCAATACCTGTCGCACCATTAACTAGCAAGTTAGGAACACGTGCAGGCAACACACTCGGCATACGCTCAGAACCGTCGTAGTTATCTTCCCAATCAACCGTGTCTTTGTCTAGGTCAGCAAGCATCTGATGGGTAAGCTTGGTCATACGTACTTCGGTATAACGCATGGCAGCCGGAGGATCATCATCAATCGAGCCAAAGTTACCTTGACCGTCAACCATTGGATAACGCAAGCTAAAGTCCTGCGCCATCCTTACGATTGCGTCGTATACCGCACTATCGCCATGCGGATGATATTTACCAATGACGTCACCGACCACACGGGCCGATTTTTTGTATGGCTTGTTATAATCATTAGATAACACATGCATCGCATACATCACGCGACGGTGTACCGGTTTGAACCCATCACGCACATCAGGCAGCGCGCGCGAGACGATCACGCTCATCGCATAGTCCAAATAGGATTGCTTTAATTCATCCACGATGGCAATAGGACTGATCGAGTCGCTCATATACACTCCTTCACTCACATACTTTCTCTGAAGCTTGCAATTTTACTAGAATTGGTTATGGCCATACAAAAATACAGCTGCACAAAAGCGCAGCTATTATCGATATACGAACTATAAAAAATCACTACCAAGCATGCAAAACAATAGGAAAATGGCGATAGTTTTAATGTTGAATAAAAGAAGCTATTTTAGCACAAATTTGCTGATTTAGGGGTATCTACGTGTCATTAAAATCAAGCAAAACAGCTCATTAGCAACCAATGTTTTGAAGCGCTTACTAACATTCTTAAATAGTAGATTTATCGCTGCTAATATTGAAACATTGTTATTGACATATTTTTTTGGATTGACTGATTTTTCCATTTTTACATATAAATTTACCATCTTTAGAACAATGAGCTACTCCGCCCATTTTTCCTGAGCAAGGCGTATTACGCGCTTGGGCATGACTAATAGGTGCAATGATAAAAGCACATGTGAGCAGCGATGCAATTATTGATTTCATATTTTCTCAGTGTTATTAACTATAATGATTTATCCAACAAAAAACTGCACCTTTCAAGATGCAGTTTTTCCAGATTTATAAGCTATCTAAAAGATTGAGCTTAAGAATTCTTATAACGCTGTAAAGCTTTGGTCAAAGAACTCACGCGCGGCTTGAGTACAAGAGGTACTGACTAGACCGCCATGATAACTGGCTAATATCGCAGCGCCTGCGGCTTGCGCTAATAATGTAGGGTCAGTTACGCCTGCTTGTTGAGCGTCTGAAACAGCTTTATTCTGGACTGCTGTCAAAGTAGTAGTAAACCTACTTTGGATATTATCTATTGCTGTCGTTGACATCCACGGGTTGCTCATAGCACTACCAATCGGAGTCACTGCTCCTCGATTATTTCTTACATCCACATCCAAGACCGTGATATTAAGATTAGAGGCTGGAGCCGCACCTGCTTGCTGCAATATGGCGGTCATCGAACCGGTATTTAGATCATAATATACAGTTGGGTCTGAATTACCACCACATATAAGCGTTGGCATTTTAGGGATATAACCGCGTAGATCATTAGCTTTCAGAGCTTTACGCAAATTGTTTTGCGGATTAGTGGCTGGAAGTACACCCGTTTTGGCCAACAGACTATCAGGGTTTTGTAGCGCATCAGCTACATAAGTAGTGCGAAAATCTGTTTTGATAAGATAGTTATCATCCGCAAACCCTAAGAACGCAAAAGGAACAGTCGGTGGCTGTAGCATATCAAGTGTAGGGTTGTTTTGAGGATTATTTTCAAACAATGCGTTATCCGGTAGCTTGTTAGCGGCTACTAGCTCTCCAAAGCTCAACAAGCTTGGTAGCTGAGTATTGGAATAGTTGGTCGTAAAAATATCCGTGGTGTTTCGATAGATGTTTTTATACTTTTTCTGCAGACCAGTTGCCAATAACGGCGCAAACCTAGTGGCGCCAATATTGACGTTTCCTGAGAATATAGAATCACCAAAAGCAGCTAACGCATAAGGACCTGATGAGGGTGCTATCGCTGTCACTGGCTTACCTTGCTGCTCTAATAGCCTTGCCGTTGCCATTGCCACATAGCCACCTTGCGAATAGCCACTAATAAACAATTTACCAGAATCATCGATATTGGTGTACTTGCTATTATTAGCCCGCTGTTGTCTTTCGATAATTAAGCGCGCACTATCCAAGGCATCGACCATATCAATGGATTGTTGATCGGCGACTAGATAAGGGTGGTAGTCAAGATCAGAGTCGTCATAACCAGCATAGTTAGGTGCGACGACGATATAACCTTGGGCCGCAAAATTCGCTGCTATGAGAGTTGCCTCTGAGCCAGCAGGATTTTGCGGATTGCCCACTTGACTAAAGTCATAGACCTTTTCAGTGGTGGTGCCATGAGCATAAAGCAATACAGGTCGATCGCCTTGACAGTCTGCGCTATCTCCGCTTGGTAACATCAACGCAGCAGTTGCATTGGTACGCTCGCCCGCTGCACCCTTAGTCGGATAACTGACCTTTTCTATTGTGATATCGCATTTCGCAGCGGGTGTTGCAGTATTTCCCAGACCAAGTCCATTGTCTATTTGGCTTCTATTAAATGCACTAACAGACTGAACGGACGTGGGATAAGCTGTGATTATTTGATCGTTATCATCATCTCCACAACCCGCTAGTAATAGCAGGCTACTTGCCACTGCAACTGATAGCGTGCAACGTAACATGGTGGGTTTAGTTGAAGTAAAAATGGTGTTTGTTTGAGGATTATGAACAGAGGCTATGTTTTTTTGATTGCTATCTATACTTTTATTAGATTGAGAATTGTTATTAGATTGAGAGTAGGTCATGATTGCTATCCTTAGCAGTGATAAAATGAAACCGCCGAACGTCCTTGGCAGTCGATACAAAGCCCCTTTGTAACAGGCTTTTAGGTAATGATAACTTAACTATTATTAACTCTTATACCTTACTGTTTATACCGCAAACGGTTATGAAAAGCTACTGAAAACCGTGTAACTGTCTGTCATTTAAGAGCTGCATCTAACTTGCGCACACATAGTCAAAACACATATTTAATAGAAGGAATTTTCGGTTATTGTAGACAAAAAATTTCTACTCGCTACACTACTCCCTCACATCCTAAATACTTTTCGCAACTTTTTGCATCAGCAATTATCAAATAGGCATTTATCATTATGGATATCATTCTTGTTATCGTCTGGATTTTGGCTATGGTGCTGTACAGCTTTTCTAGCGATTATGCCGTCAGTTTCCCCAACCATCACAACCGCGCCTTGCCCTTTGTGCGTTGGGGCTCACTATTGATTGCGATGATACTGTCCGGCTACTTAGCGCAAGCTTACCAAGACAATCTAAAAGGCAACGGCATTTGGGTATTTATCGTAGTAGTATTTGTCGTCATTACCTTAGCTAAGCTGGTATTCAAATGGGTGATCAATAGACGACGGTAGAGGTAAACCTTCAACCATATTAGTAAAAATACCGCTTCCCATAAAATAAATAGCAGATTTAAACTTAATGATAAATAATGAAAACCAATTGATAGCACTAGAAACCGAACGCAGCGACCGTAGCTTTGACGCCATTGCCGATCACTTTGAAAAAAAGGTCTATGGTGGTTTAAAAGGCGACATTCGATTGGCTGTTTTACGTCGCGATATCTTTGGCTACGTCGAACAGCTGAGTCAAACGCTAGGACGACCATTACGTATCTTGGATGTGGGCGCAGGGCTGGCACAGATTGCAATAGAACTCGCGGTGCAAGGTCATACAGTTGTCATCAATGATATATCAGCTAATATGCTTGAAAAAGCAAAAGTGAGTGCCGAACAGGAGGGTACAAACCCTGATATTACTTGGCACGTCTGTCCATACCAAGAGCTTGAAGCTAAACTGGCTAAAGATGATGCGGGTAAGTTTGATTTGATACTGTGTCATGCCTTACTTGAGTGGCTAGCAGACCCTGCGGCAGTGATGAGTTTCTTTGATAATCAGCTTGCTGATGAGGGCGTACTGTCATTATGTTTTTATAATCCTGCGAGCTTTGACTACCGCAACTTAATCATGGGTAATTTTAATTTGCTCGACAACACAAACTATAAGGCCGATAACAACAAAAGTTTGACGCCCAATTATCCAGTTGCCAAACAAGAAGTAGAGTCGTGGCTACAACAGCATCATTATCAAATTGTATTGGAGAGTGGTTTGCGTGTGTTTCATGATTATGCGCCGTTAAAACGCGGTGGGCATAATGACCCTGAAGCGGTCATTCGAATGGAGTTACGCTACTCGCAGCAAGAACCTTATAAATGGCTTGGCCGTTATTTACATATCATGGCGACTCGTCAAACTTAATTATAAAAGACTGTCTCACTGCAATCGTTTCATTACGGCCATTTTAATAACAGTCATCTTCTTGCATTAAAATGTCGATTACTACCTCGTCTCTTCGACTCTTGATGACCTATCGTATTCTGACCAAGTAGTGGCATTGATTTCTTTTTCATCGAATACGACTACGTGCTCTAGCAAAGGCAAAATGCCAATATGTGACCCAATCTCATGATTGTGATGGCTGGCGACTAAAGATAAAACTGTCTGCCCGTCATCGAGTTGCAGACGATATAGATAGTTGGCACCGCGAAAGACACGTCCAACGACTAATGCCGTCTGCATACTATCATCATCATGGATGATGTCATCAGGGCGCACGAGCACCTTAATCGGTGTGCCATTAGGATAATCATACTCACAATACTGCGGCTGTCCTAACTCGTCATAAACTTCCATACGTCGATAAATATCACCAAGCGCTGTCTCAACATGCCCCTCTTTGATGATCCCATCTATCATTGCTCCTTCACCAACGAACTCGGCAACAAACGGACTGATTGGCTCGTGGTATAGCTCACTTGGCGTTGCCCATTGCACCAGCTCGCCTCTATGCATAACGCCCACTTTATCTGCGATGGCAAAGGCTTCGTTTTGATCATGGGTGACCAATATTGCTGTCGTATTTGTACGTTTAAGAATATCACGTACACTCATAGCAAGTGATTCGCGCAGTACTACGTCAAGGTTAGAAAATGGCTCATCGAGTAACAATAATTCAGGCTTAGGTGCCAAAGCTCGTGCTAGCGCAACCCGCTGCTGTTGACCACCTGAGATTTCAGATGGACGCTTGTTTGCATGCTCAGTTAATTCAACGAGGTTTAGCATCTCAGCCACTCGCGCTTTTTTGTCGGCAGCTGACCAATTATTGAGACCAAAAGCGATGTTCTTCGCCACGCTTAGATGCCCAAATAATGCATAATCTTGAAACACCATACCCATGCCGCGTTTGGCAGGTGCAACAGCAAAAGAGGTGCGTGCTGTCTGTTCTGTTAGACGATGACCATTTAAACTAATAGTGCCTCGACGTGTAGGCTCTAACCCTGCGATAGCACGTAATGCTGTGGTTTTACCACAACCACTGTACCCTAAGAAACAACCAATTTCACCTTGCTGTAGATTTAGCGATAATCCATCAACGATGATCATATCATCATAACCGACTACTAAATCTTTGACACTCAAATAAGGTTTATCAGCACCAGCTGATTCGTGTTGCATAGACTGCGGAATAATGACAGCGCATGTAGAGGCTTGCTTGATATCTCCAAGCGCAACTTTCGTATCAGTAGATTTGAGCTTAGATTGAGCCATTTGGTCTGCTGAGTCTTTAATAAGGTCAGTATGCATAGGTGTTACCAATGAGCGATAGAATGATTAATGCGATAAAAACAAAGATGAATTATAAATAATGATAATTGAGTGTCGCTATATATATAGTACTTTAAATCAGAATGACGATGTAGCAGTTTTGACAATGATGTAGCAGTTTTAAAGTGTATCGACTACCCTAACTGTTTTTATCACTTTGACGCAGTAATATCCAGACTGGAAACAATCCAACCAGTACGATAAGTAGGCTTGGCAGCGCAGCCCTTGCCCACATCCCTTCACTAGTCATCTCAAACACTCGTACGGCCAGCGTATCCCAACCTTGCCGCCGCGTCATGAGCGTAATTGGCATCTCTTTCATTACTTCAACAAAACCCATCAATAAAGCAGTCAGCATACCGGGCTTAAGTACAGGTAATACAACCTGATGCCAACGCTGCAACGGGCTATCACTAAGTAGTTTGGCAGCGGCTTCTTGGTTAACAGTTAATCGTTGCAGCTGACGATCGATAGGCTGGAAGCTCACGGTCATAAAGCGGGTTGAGAGCGCAAGCAACATAACAATGACACTACCTGATAGCACCTGCTTTGAGGTAATTCCAAAGGCGATTAATTGATTATCAAGCCATGCGATAGGAATAAAAACACCCACAGCCAACACTGTGCCAGGTACTACATAGCCCAAATTGGCCAACGTAATCATGAGCTTCGTTGTTTTATCAGAATATTGACGCTTAATCCACGCAATAATGATGGCAAGAAAGGCAATAAGCAGTGTAGTCATACTGGCAATCATTAAGCTATTGGTCACAAAATCAATATAACGCGCATCGAAATCTTGGCGAAAATTCATCGCCGTCCAATAGAACAATTGTAAAAATGGTACGAGAAAGGCAACCAAAAAGACTACCGTACACAGTAGCGTCATCGCAAGTTTGGCAGGCGTACTGGCTTCAAGGCGACGATTGCTTCCTTGGATGACCGCGTTGCCGCGCCTTGCTTGCCAGTACTGCTCAAACAATACCACAATAAATACGACGCCAATAAGTAAGGCGGCCAATTGCGCAGCAGTCGTTAGACTAAAAAATCCAAACCACGCCTTATAAATAGCAGTGGTAAAAGTATCGACGTTAAATACCGAGACAGCACCAAAATCTGCCAGAGTCTCCATGGTTGCTAGCAACAAACCACCGATAATCCAAGGCAGAGCTTGCGGTAGTGCTAAACGAAATAGCACTCGACCACGGCTAAGTCCAAGCATTTGACCTGCTTCAATAGCACGGCGACCCTGAGATAAAAAGGCTTGCCGTGCCAGCAGATAAACATAAGGATAAAACGCTAATGACAATATCAGTCCTGCACCCCAGACATTACGTACTGAAGGTATTGCCGTGCTGATACCCAAATCACGTAGTCCAGTCTGTAATGGCCCACTAAAATCAACAATTCCTACTGTAACAAACGCCAATACATAGGCAGGCATCGCCAGTGGCAACATCAGCGCCCACGAAAAAAACCGCTGTCCTGGGAAGCGGTACATACTGGTTATCCACGCCAATGCCGTACCAATACTACCGGCAATGACTGTCACCATCAGCAATAAGATAGCAGTGTTTTTGAGAACTTGCGGCAACACATACTCGCGCATGTGCGTCCAAATATCTGCTACTGGCTGCGTCCATGCAAAGAGGACAACTAAAATCGGTATCAGCATAAACAACGAAATCAGCCCTAAGACTGATTTCGAAAAAATACGCTTGGCAACTATACGCTCTTGGCGGGCAACGCTATTGTCACTGACAGGGCTATCTTTGACAGTATTGTCTTCATTAGCAGACGCTTTTGTCATTGTCATAATATAAATATTACCCTGTCAGACGCATAGAGATTAAACTACTTTATAACAGATTATTTATAACCCACTTTATCCATCATTTGGATTGCTTGCGTTTGCAGTTCGCCAAATTTTTGGACGTTGATACCGTCTTGCTTAAATGTACCCCAAGATCTAAGCATATCTGACTCATCAATCCCTTCTTTTACAGGATATTCTTTATCAGAGCTGGCATAAATACCTTGGGCTTCATCAGAAGATAGCCACTCCATCAATTTGAGCGCACCATCTGGATTGTCTGAATTCGTTATCACACCAGCACCAGAAATATTCACATGTGTACCCGTCGTATCTTGGTTCGCCCAAAATATCTTCACAGGGAAGTTAGGTTTTTCATCGAGCAGTCGACCATAATAATAACTATTGGCAATTCCGACTTCACACTGTCCTGCCGCAATAGCCTCTAACATACTGGTATCATTACTAAACACGTCAGTGGCTAAATTAGCTACCCAGCCGCGAACAATCTCTTCAGTTTTTTCAGCGCCTAAGTTTTCTATCATACTAGCAACGAGAGACTGATTATATACTGCGTTCGAGGTACGTAAGCAAAGCTTGCCTTTCCACTTTGGATCTGCAAGATCTGCATAAGTAGATAGCTGATCGGCATCTACTTTGCTTGGATCATAGAACATCGTACGCGCACGTAATGACAGACCTGTCCATTGACCTTTTGGATCACGATATTTGGCAGGTACATTACTTTCAAGTACGGTAGAAGCGACTGGTTGCAGTAGCCCTTGCTGCGCTGCTTGCCATAAGTTACCAGCATCAACAGTCAATAACATGTCTGCAGGTGTGTTCTGACCTTCAGCTTGTAAGCGCGCCATTAATGGACCCGTCTTATCAGTAACTAACTCGATTTTCACGCCAGTTTTTTCGGTATATTTATCTAGTAACGGCTTGATAAGTTGCTCATTACGTGACGAATAAATCGTGACCACTTGATCATTTTCTGAAGTCGCTGCTGTATCATCATTACTTGACTCTTCAGTTGCTGGCGTTTGCGATTCTACGTCCGCATTTTCAGCCGGGGTAGATGCATTATTACAGCCCACTAGACCCATCATCATGCTAAAGACAGCAACAGATAAAGTGGCCTTAACAGGGCGAGTCAACGATAGGCGTTCAGCAACCGCGTTCAATGACATGGTCTTCTCCATAGTAGTACGACAGATAGGTGAGATAGCGTTATATGATGAGCGATTAATTAGGCATTTAAGCCAACAAAATGCTAATTAATTAATGAAAAAACTAGAAGCAACATACTAATCGAAATGAGATTAATTATCAATACATTTATTTTTCCTAATAATAATCTCAACAAGAGACAAGTTATACCGCATGTATAGACAGCTTAATCTTGATTATTCTGTATTAGCCATTGTCCTAAAATCACATTGACAGCCGCCTCCGTGCGTAAGATTCTTGAGCCTATATGTACCGCCTTACAGCCCTGTTCATGAAACAGTTCAATCTCATAATCAATCCAGCCACCTTCAGCGCCGATGCAAACCACACTTGGCAAAGTAGTCTTGGTAGAAGACGATAGCGACTCATAAGATAGCTGCTGTAAATACTGTGAGAATGACTGCTCACCATAAGGGTGTGCGACTATGGCATTATGGGTAATTAAGCTAGCCAGCTGATCTTCCACAAACGGCTTAAAGCGTTTTTGTAAAGTAATGCGCGGCGCTAGCGTATCGACCCCTTGTTGCAGACCTTCCAATACAAACTCATCAAGTCGCGTAAGCAACGGACTTTGCCAGTAGCTTTTTTGGGTACGGTAACTATTGATTAGGACGATATCGCGAACACCCAGTGCCGTCATGTCCATAATCAAGCGGCGTAGTACTTTGGGACGCGGTAATGCCAAAATCACAGTAACATCTAACTTAGCTGGTGGCGCAGTATCAAGCTGTACATCACGTAGTCGTATATTGTCAGACGCAATGCTATCAATGATGGCTGTGCCAAGATTACCGCCAAGCTCGCCGATTTTAAGCGTATCACCAACTTGTAAGTTCAATACTTTATTGACATGGATGATTTGTGCGGAAGCAGTAATTTGCGCATAAGGCTGCGCAATATTAGATGTGGGTAACAAAATACAATTCATACAGCATATCGCTTAATAAAAATAAGAGTGAACGCCAGTTAGAATGGAGTAATTGGAGTTAATAAACTGAAGTTAATAATAAGCTAAGCACAATAAAGTAATAACCGTTATCAGAATTAACGTCAAGCATTATGGTGTGTCCTCATTTTGATAATGGTGATAAAAATGAGGACGAACTCTAGTAAACTACTCAATCGTTTCTTCTATCATTGCCAGTTGGCGAGTCAAGACTGCTTGCTGTTGGACGGTTAGTTGCGCGCCTGCCTGCCCTGCTTGCTTAGCAGATTCTGGATGACTCAGCCAAAACTTTAACTGCTGATATATCAATTCAATATCATTTTTGGATTCGTTTATTGAATGCTCATTACTGCCAAGCGCTTTATAAAAGGGATTATTAGGCTGATATAAAGCACCAACACTTGCCAGCTTATCTACGACGCTTTGGCAAGACTGGGTATATTGTCCCATGAGTACCGGCTTACCTACACTCATAGGCTCAACTGGATTATGACCACCGATATCAACTAGAGAGCCACCGACGAGCGCTACATCTGCTTGTGCATACCAATGCATCAGCTCACCCATACTATCGGCTAGATAAACTTGCGTTTGTGTAGTGACAGCTTCGTCCTTACTACGCCGTGCCATCTGCAAACCTGACTTGCTAATCAATTCAGCCACTTCATCAAAGCGTTCAGGATGTCTGGGCACAATGATGAGTAGTGTTTCAGTCAGTTGAGGTGTATCTAAAAATTGCTGTTGCAACATTAAGGCCGTAGTCTCTTCACCGCTATGAGTACTCGCCGCTATCCAAACTGGACGGTCTACAAACTGTGAATTAAACTGCGAATCAGATAATGAATCAGTCCGAGAATCAGACAGGTTCGACAGTTCAGTAATAGCGCGCTCTTCTTCGACTTTGTCAGTCGCTAGTTTGGAATCAGTAGCGTTTTTGGAACTGGTGGTTCTAGGCGTATTGATGACCCATTTCAGTGAGCCAGCAACGCGTATCTGAGCACTATCTGCACCCAACTGCCGAAATCGTTTAGCAGATTCGCTATCTTGCGCGATGATTAAACTAAGATTTTGCATCATGCTAGCGCTTACTGCACTTATCTTTTGATAGCGGGTAAAAGATGCTGCTGATAGCCGTCCATTAACAAGGATGCTAGGGATATTCTTCTGTGTTAAAGTCGCTAGAATGTTCGCCCACAGCTCAGTCTCTACAAATAACGCCGCAACTGGCTGTACATGCGCTAAAAATCTCTCAATTACTGCGGGCGTGTCTACTGGTACATAACTGTGGCTCATACGACCTTGAGCAATCTCTTCAGCAAAGCGGCTAGCACCACGCGCATGACCAGTCTGCGTGGTATTGGTTAACCAGATACCATAACCCTGCGCCAGTAACGCATCGAGCAAGGGCGCGACCGTATTGGTCTCCCCTAACGAGACGGCATGACACCAGATTATTTTATGACCAATATTATTGATAGATACAGGACGCGGCGGGTACTGCTTGCCAAAACGCTGTGCAACTTCTTGCTGATAATTATCCCGACTGCGCGAACGACGCCAGACCTGTATGCGATATAACGGCTTTAACAACGAAATAATAAGCCGATAATACCAAGGCGGCGTGCGAGCTGCACGTTTAGGTAGCAAAGAGTGATTCATAGCATAATTATTAGAGTCTGTACGGACAGCCGATGATGACTCAGACTCAGTAGATGGTGGCACAGAAGATGATGGCATGAAGAAGCCCAGTTTGATAATAGACAAAACCACATAATAAGCAGTCAACAATTGGGCAATTCTACCGCAAATTATAGGAAAGCCATACAACTTAGTGACTCGAATGCTTAAAAATTTATATAGTTGACTTACTAGATAGCAAAACCTTGCGATTATTACTAACATCAAAACAAAGTATATAGTATGTTCATACTCAAAAAGAAGAAAGTGCCGTTATACTTATCCCTGCTTTGTTTTAAACTAACTATATAAAGTTAAAAGTATATTTGTGAAGTCTACGAGTTAATGTTTCGTTATCATACAAATACAACTAATAATATCGCGCCAACTAATACTATTCCAATCAAGAGCTGATAACGTTTAATACTATGCTGCTCTTGTTTTTGAGTCGTTATTAATGCTTGCGCGTCCTGCCACTGGGTCACCAGCTCTGCTGCTTCTGCATGACCATTTTTAGCGGCCTCCTCTAACCAATACTTACCGCTATTAATATCTTGTGGCACTCCTACGCCTTGATAGTACATTTTACTAAGCAGGCGTTGGGCACGAACATCTTTATCGTTTGCAGCTTGCTTGACCCAGTCCACACCTGCTACTTTGCTAGCTTCTATATCCGTTATCCGCCCTTCGCCTAATAATTCATACATGGCCAGTCGTAACATTGCATCGGTATTACCGAGCGCACTAGCGTTTTGTAGCAAAGTTAACGCCTGCTGACGGGATGTTTGATGCAGCTCTGAAAACTGCATTTGGTCGCGTGGCTTATTTTGCCGTGCAATATGCCGCTCGAACTGATCCAGTATTTTACACGCTTGCAGATAGTCATCTTTCCCAACATCTTGTGGTACTTCAATCTCCTCTACCTCTATAAGCAATTGCGTAAAAATCTCTGGCATTACAGAAGCCTTTGAGTGTTTAACAGTTTGTAGTTGGGTGGTAGTCGCGCTGAGATTAATAGGCGTTTCAGATATTTTAGGTTTGACGCTCGCTGTTGCATTGACTATTGAAGGCTCAGCTTGCTGTGCTACCGCTAGCTTGGTAACAGGAATTTCTCTGTGTTCGGTAGCTTGGACTGGTAGCCGTTGGTTTTGAAAAGTTTCATCAGTAATCAATATGGGTCTAATACCTACTGATTCAGAATGATGCTCTAAATTTGGTTCAGCTGCAACACTCTCATCAATACCATTATTTTTTGGTAGTCGCGTGCTTACTGCTTGATAAAGTCCGCTGGCAATTTTCTCACCTTGTACCGCCTGAAACTGCCGATCAATATGTCCAAATAGACGCATGCCTATTGGCTCTAACGCAAAAAATACATCTGCACTATCATTAGAGTTATCACTATATACCACAGCCATATGTTGATAAAAATCATCTGCAACCACTGGCAGCTCAGGATAATGTTTACGTAGCTCAAACTGACCATACCAATGTGGAATGTTTTGCCACTGGCGCGCTAGCACTCGCCCTGTATAAAAAGCTAAAAACAGCAGCAAATTACGATAACTATCGTCTGTTAATAGCGTAATCTCATCTAAAGCTCCAGAGCTACCCTTGGACTTTGCAATATCACGGCGTATCTGTGAGATTAGCGTATCTACTCGCTGTAAGCTGACTAGTGACTCATCTAATTGACATTGATGCAGCTGTACTTCATAAGCGATGCCACCTGCGACAGGACGACCCGCAATAAAGTCTTGCCAATAGCCTTCCGCCATATAATCAAGCGACGTTTTATTTACATTAGCTGAAGCAGAATTAGACTTGGCAAGCATGAGATGAGCATATCCTTTTAATAAAAACCACCAATGACATTATTAGATAAGGTATAAGATAATTATAAATACTATAACAAGGGGCTAAACAGACGTACTACATTATCAAATAAGCGTTCAGAATCACGACGCTGCCGCCACTCTTCTAAACTCAAAAAGCGACAGTTTTGTAGATAAGTATCTTGACAGTCAGCGATTTGAGCAACCATTTCAGGCGTATAAATTGCCAAACTGACTTCCATATTCAAATAAAAACTACGCATATCAATATTCACTGTACCAAAAAGACAGTAATCGTCATCAATGACTACCGTTTTGGTATGTAATAGTCCACCTTGGAATAATGCAATCTTTACGCCAGCTTCAAGCAGTTCTTGATAATACGCTTGTGAAGCATGTTGTACTAGAAATGAATCGACCTTTTCTGGAATAATTAACGTCACATCGACGCCGCGCTTCGCCGCTATTTCGAGCGCCCCTGACAAAGCTTCATCTGGCACAAAGTAAGGCGTGGTAATTTGGATACGTTTGTTAGCACGGTGAATAATAGTTACCAAGGTATTATAAATAACGTGGGCGGTCACTTGTGGCGCTGAGGGTATCAGCTGGGCGATTACATTATCAACAACTGGCATTTGCGGTATCGCAATCGAGGTCGCTCCTGCTACAGTAGGTATATAATTATCTAAATCGTCAACGAGCACTTGAATCCGGCTGTTAATATCATTGATAGTAGGATTCAATACATATAGCTTACGCGTGTAACTGTTCACCCGTTTGTCCAGCGCATATAGATTGTCATTATTTTCAGCACCGATATCAGTAATAACGACTTTGGCCATAGCTGTGGCAATGCTAATCGGTTGCTGACTGACACTGCGCATCATTACATCAATCCACTGTCCGACACCTTTGTCTTGTTTAAAAAACTTCGGATCAACCAGATTGAAACTACCGGTATAACCGATATACTCATCAATCACAACGATTTTGCGATGATTGCGCAGATCAGAGCGCTTAAACAGCGTCTTAAATAATCCTACTGGTAACGACTGGTGAACAAACACTCCTGCCCGCTCTAACGCTCGATGCTCAGAACTATTAAAAAAGCTAAAACTTCCGACACTATCGATCAATATATGACATTCTACCCCGCGCTTAGCAGCAGCCCTCAAGGACTGCAACACATCTATAACTCGGCCCTTAGGGTAAATAATGTAGAACTCTATAAGAATCGTACGCTTGGCATTGTCGATATCATCAATAAGACGATTAAAAAATGATCTGGAAGAAGTTAATAACTGCATTTGATGCCCAGCAAATACCCCAAACCCTGTCCAGCGAGTACCAATACGGCTGACACCGCGGTAATTGACCGGCAGCAAATCCTGTCCTTGATCAAACACCAAACGCTCACGTGCTGCCATATCATTCATCAGTAGGCTTGCCTGATCCACACGCTTACGATAACGACGGCCAATCATAGGCTCACCGACCAGAATATAGGACATAAAGCCAACCACAGGTAACGTGTATAGAACCGCTATCCACGCAATTGCCACCCCGATATTGCGCTGTACCGAGACCACACGCAGAGTCATTACCACCATCAAGATGATGTGTAATATAAGACCTAAACCTGCAAAATCACCCCAAGACCACGATGTAAGGTGCTGCTCAGATGCTAAAGCTTCTATAACCGCCTCCACCAATCAACGTAAAAAAATATGGATATCGAATGTCAATAGTTAGGTAGTATAGTAGCTTTTATCTACCAAACAATGGGTAACGCTTAATAAATGATTATTGATAGTGAATTCTAACAATCAACGTTACTCGCATATCTGGATTAGATTTATCCTTAATAAACAATAGCATGCTTAAAATATCTTGGTTATTTATCACAATCGGATACCGCTACTCTTACCCATATTTGCAGCCTGTTTTTAATTATTTGATATATTTATAAAATAGTATTTGACAGGCAGTTGTAAATCTATATAATACACACCCACAGCAAGGGGCTTTAATTAATAAGTTTTGAGTTGTAGAAATTATCGTTAAGGTATTTCGATATTAACTAGAGCGTGACTACTTTAGTTAATAAAAGCTTTAGAAAATTCTATTTATAGGATTTCAGTAATACCTAGTTTGGATGCGTAGTTTTTAGAATTTATGACAATGTAAATTCTCTTGCGCTCGGACGAAGCAGTGCTTCGTTGTATCCTCACTCAGGGTGATTAGCTCAGTTGGTAGAGCGTCTGCCTTACACGCAGAATGTCGGCGGTTCGAATCCGTCATCACCCACCACTCTTTTAGCGAAGTGGGCTCTATTTATAAGAGCAAGACGCTAAAAATGACCTAAGCAGCGGTAGTTCAGTTGGTTAGAATACCGGCCTGTCACGCCGGGGGTCGCGGGTTCGAGTCCCGTCCGCTGCGCCATATTTAAAACTTAGTTTTAATACAAAAGTTTCAACCTCAAGTATTTGTTTGCTTGAGGTTTTTTTGTGTCTGGTGTTTTTATTTTCTAAAATTTTCGTAGTTGGTTTAAAACCAACCAAATATCAGTATCGTTTTTCCTTCTTAAAACCTATAGCATCTCACGTTCTGTCAATACTTTACGGGCAATACGAAAACACTCTACCCCTTGTGGTACACCGCAATAAATTGCGATAGCATGAATGGCCGCTCGGATTTCTTCTACAGAGCAGCCATTGTTGATTGCTCCATTTAGATGCAATTCCCATTCATGCATTTTTCCTAAAGCTGCAATCATGGTTAGATTCATTAAAGAACGAGTCTTAACATCGATAGCTGCGTCACCCCAACCGAACCCCCAACACCATTCAGTCATGGCTTCTTGGAATGGTCGGTTAAAATCATCAGCAGCCTGTATATTTTTATCGACATAATCCTCACCTAAGGTCGCCTTACGCTGGGTGAGTCCTAATTCAAAACGTTGCTTATCCATTACAGCTCCTTAATCCTGTTTGTTAAGAAGCAAGCCCATACGACATGCTTCATCAATATGTTTTTGGCAGGCTTTAACTGCTGCTTTACTATCAGCATTAGCAATACCGTCAATAATTTCTTGCAAATTATCAGGGCCTTTATTCGCTCGCTCTGGTGTAGACAAAGTCATAAACCGTAAACGACCAATACGACCATTTAACCTATCTGTTAATTCCCATGCCACTGTCATACCTGCAGTAACGAATAGGTACTCATAAAATAAACGTGAGTGTTCTAGGGCACAAGCAACGTCTCCAGCATGAAGTTCAGCTCTAATTTTAGTCAAACCACTCTGCAAAGTACGTACTATTTCAGGGGTAACTTGTTCGGCACAGTGGCGCACAGCTTCACTTTCAAGCATTGCACGTAGTTGATAGATCTGGCGAATTTCATCGCTTTCCAACACAGTTACTGAAGGCCCGCCCAAGGAAACGGTAACTAAATGCTCGCTTTCTAAGTGCCTGATACATTCACGTACTACAGTCCGGCTTACGCCTAATTGTTCACCAATTGTACGTTCTACTAATCTTTCACCTGGCGCAAGCTGGCCTATCATAATTGCCATCCGTAATTGTTCTAATGCCGTTTCTTTTAACGTTTTTGGCTTCTCTACTCTTTCTAACATAGGGTTTCTACTCTATCAAAGATAAAGAGATTATAACGACTATCAAAAAAAAAGATAGCATTCTTTGTCATATCATATTATGGTATACCATATTACAGAATATATTAAATAGCCTAAAAAGGAATCTATAATGTTAAAACCAGAAATCAGAAAAATCGTTACTTTCGAAGAAGAAACTTTTATTGAAGGGTTTAAAGCTACTGACACACCGTTACGACTGTTTGCTGTTGCTGCGGTGATTACCAATCCATGGGCAGGACGCTATGTCGAAGACTTAAAACCTGAAATCCAAGCCTTTGGTCCTATTTTGGGTAAGTTGATGACCGATAAGATAATCGCCTTAGCTGGCGGGGCAGACAAAATACAGGCTTACGGCAAGGCTGCTGTAGTCGGGTTAAACGGCGAAATAGAACATGCCTCAGGTTTAATTCATACGTTGCGTTTTGGTAATTTTTATCGTGAAGCCTTATCTGCGAGTAGTTATTTGTCATTTACTAATATACGCGGTACAGCAAACTCCCCCATCATGGTACCGCTGATGGATAAGGACGATGTAGGTCGACGTTCACATTATTTGACCATCCAATTTGCTATCCCAGATGCCCCTCGTGATGATGAAGTAGTGATTGTCTTAGGAGGAGCAACTGGCGGCCGTCCGCATCACCGTATTGGTGATCGCTACCAAGACTTAAAAGACCTCGGTCGCGATTTAGACAACCCAGCAGCCGTATAAGGAGCAATCATTGATGAAGTGGTCACGTAAAATCTCTGATGGAATCGCTTATCATTACAATAGTAATCATAATGCTAGTGACAGCGTTAATGGAAAAGCCATCCCTATCGTTTTTATACATGGTGTAGGTTTGAGAGCAGAAAGCTGGAACCAGCAATTATCTGCATTTACAGAGCACTATCGCTGTTATGCGATTGATATGCCCGGACATGGGGAGAGTGAGTTACTACCTAACCCCTCATTGACGTTGCAAGACTTTGCTGATGTGCTAAAAACATTCATTGATAACGTTGTTGGTCAGCCAGCAATCATCGTTGGACATTCACTAGGGGCAATGACAGCGTTACAAACTGCAGTATCTTATCCCCAAGTGGTACGCGGTGTTGCTGCATTTAATGCTATCTATGAACGTCCAGATGAAGCTGCTCAAGATGTACAAGCTCGAGCTGAATCGCTGCTAAACAACCTTGACCAAAATGTTACTGACCAACCGATTGCTCGATGGTTTGATGGCGACCCTCAATACCGCTCAGAGGCAGAGTTATGCCGAACATGGTTGGATAACGGCAGCCGCTTAGGATATGCACGAGCTTATCAGATGTTTGCCCATTTACGTGGTATTGCAGCAGCCGATTTAAAATCTATTAATGTGCCTACGTTATTTCTAACAGGCGAATTGGACATTAATTCTAAGCCCGAAATGTCATTAGCGATGGCAGAACTATTACCCAATGGTCACGCGGTTATCGTATCTGGAGCCCGCCATATGACCCAAATGACCCATGCTAATGACGTTAACGCAGCGTTGGCGACGTTCTTTACTCAATGCGAATCGCACAATATGACGCTTGCTTAATTTAAAAGCACGTCTAATTTAAAACAAGAGGTACTCATGAAGCAACTTGACTCTAAAGCCTTACGCAATGCTTTTGGCAGCTATATGACTGGCGTTACTGTGATAACCGCTATGACTGATGATGGTAAGCCTGTCGGCTTTACCGCAAACTCATTTACTTCGGTATCACTTGAGCCACCACTATTATTAGTGTGCCCAGCAAAATCTCTATCCAGTTTTGATGTGTTTGCCAACTGCGAAAACTTTGCCGTCAACATTTTAAGCGAAGACCAGCAGAACATCTCAAATATCTTTGCAGGCTCAAAAGACGACCGTTTTAGTCAAATTGATTGGCATACAGATGAACAAGGTAATCCAATCATCAATGGTGCCTTAACACATTTTTCTTGTAAAACGGAGCGTAATCTTGAAGCAGGCGATCATCACCTTTTGGTTGGCCAAGTACTAGATTTTTCAGCTCGTGAAGGACGTGGCTTAGGTTATGCTTCTGGCGGTTATTTTAGCTTAGGACTAGAACGCGAAGCGGCAGAGATTAGTACCCAGCAAAAACAAGTCAGTGTGGGTGTGATTATCGAACACGATGGAAAAGTGTTATTGAGCCAAAGTGACGGCAAGGTCAACCTACCCAACACTATTACTGACGAAAATACTAACGCTGTCAGTACTATTAAGCAATTTTTAGCAGAGAAAGGTATTGAAGCCCAGCTAGGTGCAGTCTTCTCAATTTATGAAAACACAAAAAAAAATAACAACTATATTTTTTACCGAGCCTTTGCAGAATCGTCAGACACCAAAGGACTGGGGGAATATGTCGCTATTGATAGTCTTGCAGAACAAAATTTTGCGACCCCAGCCATGGCTACCATGATGAATCGCTATGCCACCGAAAGCAAAAATGGCTTTTATGGTGTATATGTTGGAAAAGAAGAGTTTGGTAAGGTTCATTAAACTTTACATTTATCGTAAACACTACAGCAAAAGTCAAATTAAAAAACGAGCAAAGGAGTTGCGTTATGAGATTTTCATTATTTTTACACATGGAACGAATTGATGAATCACAAAGCTATCGGCAGCTATATAACGATTTCATTGAGCTGGCAAAAATGGCGGACCAAGGCGGAATGCACGCCATTTGGACTGGTGAACATCATGGTATGGATTTCACCATTGCCCCCAATCCGTTCTTAAACTTAGTAGATTTAGCACACCATACCAAAAATGTGCGACTAGGTACCGGGACAATAATTGCACCATTTTGGCATCCCATTAAATTAGCTGGTGAAGCGGCGATGACTGACATTCTCACCAAAGGACGATTGGACTTAGGTATAGCTCGCGGGGCTTACAGCTTTGAGTATGAGCGATTAATGCCAGGTATGGATGCAATGGAGGCTGGCGGCCGCATGCGCGAGCTTGTTCCAGCGGTTCAGCAACTGTGGAAAGGTGATTATGCCCACAATGGTAAATATTCGCAATTTCCGGCTACCACATCAGCTCCAAAACCTATACAAGAAGGTGGCATACCTATGTGGATTGCTGCTCGCGACCCCAACAGCCATAACTTCGCTATTCAACATAACTGCAACGTGCAAGTCACACCTTTATGGATGGGTATTGAAGAAATTGAAACTCTAATGCAGCGATTTAAAGATGCCAAAAACGAGTACGGGCAAAATAAAGACCCGAAAATCATGCTCTTACAACATGCCTATGTAGGCAGTGATGCCTATGACGTTGCTGAAGCTGCAAAATCCATTAGCCGCTTTTATTGCTATTTTGGCTCATGGTTCAAAAATGAGCGTCCAGTCACTCAAGGGTTAATTAAACCCCTTAGTGATGAAGAAATGGCAAAGATGGAGATGTACGCTCCTGAAAAAATGCTAGAGAACATGCCCATAGGAACGCCTGATCAGGTCATTGAAAAACTCAAACATTACGAAGCTTTGGGCTATGACGAATTTTCATTTTGGATTGACTCTAGTATGACTTATGAGCAAAAACGAGACTCGTTACGCCGATTCATTGATGAAGTCATGCCAGCATTTTCATAGGCTCATTAAGACTCATCATCTATCTATAGATGAGCAGATAGTTCAATAAAAATTTGGAGAATAACGATGACCAAACCCCATTATCAACTATATATAAACGGTGAATGGTGCGAAGGCAATAGTGACCAACGCATGGACAGTCTAAACCCTGCAACGGGCGAAGCATGGGCAACCTTCGCTTGTGCTGACTCAAGTGATGTCGAACGCGCCGTCAGGGGTGCAAAGGCGGCTTTAAATAATCCTGAGTGGGCGAAAATGACAGCAACACAGCGAGGTAAGCTAATATACCGTCTCGCTGAGCTGGTTGAGCAAAACGCTGAAAAACTTGGAGAAATAGAAACTACCGATAGCGGAAAACTGGCACATGAGACTGTGGCCCAAACACGTTATGTTGGCGATTATTATCGTTACTTTGCAGGACTTGCCGATAAGATTGAAGGAGCAACGCTACCGATTGATAAGCCTGACATGCATGTCTTTACTCGCCGCGAACCGATCGGTGTCGTCGCGGCTGTCGTGCCTTGGAACGCACAGATGTTTTTGACAGCAACGAAGCTAGGACCTGCACTAGCAGCAGGTTGTACTGTCATTTTAAAAGCTTCAGAAATAGCACCTTGTCCTATGTTTGCCTTTGCCAAATTAGTAGAACAAGCAGGCTTTCCTAAAGGGGTGATATCGATCATCACCGGTGATGCTGAAAACTGCGCTATTCCATTAACCAGTCATCCCGATATCGACAAAATCGCCTTTACTGGTGGGCCTGATGCCGCACGTCATGTGGTTAGAAATTCGGCTAATAGCTTTGCAGTTACAAGCTTAGAGCTGGGCGGAAAATCACCGATTATTGTCTTTGATGATGCCGACTTAGAAAGTGCGGCTAATGGCCTCATTGCGGGTAACTTTGGCGCTTCTGGACAGTCTTGTGTGGCAGGATCTCGTGGCTTCATCCAGCGCTCTATTTTGCCTGAAATCATCAAACGCGTAGAAGCAAAAGCGAAAAATATTGTCATCGGCAACCCTCTTAATTCTACTACTCACGTAGGCCCTTTATGTACTAAGGCTCAAGTAGATCGTATTAAAGATACTCTAGAAAAAGCAGTCTCACAAGGTGCTACTATTCGTTTTGGCGGTCACCCTCCTACAGACTCTGCTTTGGCAGGAGGCAACTATTTCAGTCCCACACTAGTGGAATGCCCTCATACTGAGATTGAAACGCAAACCGTTGAGATGTTTGGACCTGTGATGTCCCTGGTTGCTTTTGACACTGAAGAAGAAGCCATTGCTATGGCAAACGACAGCGTCTATGGCTTAGGATCCGGTGTATTTACTCAAAATTTGGCCCGCGCGCACCGTGTCTCGCAACAGATTCGTTCAGGTATTTGCTGGGTTAATACCTACCGAGCTATCTCCCCTATGGCCCCGTTTGGTGGTTACAATCAATCAGGTTACGGGCGTGAGGCCGGTAGCGAATCCGTACTTCAATATACTCGCACAAAAACGACATGGATTAATATTTCGGCGGAGCCGATGGCTAATCCTTTTATCATGAGATAGTTAGTTGTAAGGCTATTAATCAATGTAGTTCACTGCATTAAGTTTTAAGGAAAAAACTATGCCTATCCGACCTCCCATAAAAGAGTTAAATATAAAAACTCACGATAAAGGCTTTTATAAGGGTTTTAATCGCATTGTCACTATCACATCAAAAGTTTTGGTGACTTTAGTCGTTATTTGGATTTTAAGCGATATCGAACGCTCCGGTGCTATCCTAGATGTCATGAAAAACTGGTCGTATACTAACCTCAATAGTTACTACACCTATTCCGTAGCATTCTATATTTTCGTCTGTTTAACCGTTATTTTATGGCCCTCGTTTGGTCGTACTAAGCTTGGCTCTGACCCCAATGGAAAACCAGAGTTTTCAAACTTTTCATGGTTTTCTATGATTTTTGGGGCAGGTATCGGTATAGGCGTACTAACCTATAGTGCCGCTGAACCTATTTGGCATTTGGCAAACAATCCAGATACCATTATGGCAAAAGAAGTCATTTTATCTGCACTAAGTACTAACGGCCTCAAACTGCCTGAAGGCGCTGATGTATTCGCTTTTTATCAAGACCAAGTGGCTGCTAGTACATTAAGTGCTATTGATGGTGTCGTGATACCTAAAACCGAATCTGCTTTAGACGCCGCCTTTCGCTACTCCTTTCTCCATTGGGGCATTAGTGCTTGGGCAACCTATTGTCTAGTTGGTATCTGTTTGGCTTTCTTCTGCTACGCTCGTGGATTACCACTGACTATGCGTTCGGCACTAACCCCTTTATTTGGTAAGCATTTAGAGGGACCGTTAGGACATTTAATTGATATCTCTGCAGTGATTGCGACCATATTTGGTATTGCTCAAACTATTGGTATAGGCTTGAGCTCTTTCGCATCTGGTCTATATAGCATTACTGGTATCGCCTGGTTAGTGACTAACTCTGTTAATCCGGAGCCGACCACAGGAGCACTATTGTTATCGCTATTTGTAGTGATGTGTCTGTCGATCACTTCTGCTTTATCGGGTGTAGGACGTGGGATAAAATGGCTAAGTAATATCAATATGGTGTTGTCATTCTTACTCTTAGGATTTTTCTTGATTTTTGGGGCAACGATGTTTGCCTTGGAGATGTTAGGCAAAGGTATTTTTACTTATGTGGTGCACTTACCTGCGATGGTGTTTACCGTTTGGGACCCGAACACCGAACTAGGTGCTTGGCAGACAAGTTGGTCTATTTTTTATTGGGCGTGGTGGATTGCCTTTGCTCCATTTGTCGGTATGTTCTTAGCTCGTATTTCCAAAAATCGTACCATTCGTGAATTTGGGTTAATTGGTATTATAGCGCCTAGCCTCACGTTATTTGTCTGGTTCTCCTTAATTGGTGGCACAGGCATTGATCTAGAATTAAGTGGTATTGCTGGTGGCAAAATATTTGAGTCAGGATTGACTGCTCAACTGTTTGAAATAATTGGCTTTATGTTAGAGCCAGCAATGGCGACTATGTTATCAACTATGGTCGTTGTGCTGTTGCTAACTTACTTAGTGACTTCTGCAGATTCTGCGTTATTAGTCGTTAATATGGTTAATGCTGCGGGTAAAGTGGAAGTCGAAAATGGCTCAAAACATATTATTGTTTGGGGAGTGGCATTAACTTCCGTCATCGCTGCATTATTACTTGCTGGAGGATTGAATGCTATTACCTCTGCTATGATTATTGCAGCAATACCATTCTCATTTATCATTATTCTGATGGCTATTAGCTTATTAAAAGCATTAATTTTAGATAGTATAAGATCAAAAGAACCTTAATCTGTAGAATGTTAAAAGAACGTCAATATGTTTAAGCAAGTTTCAACCTCAAGTATTAATTTGCTTGAGGTTTTTTTGTGTCTATTGATTTATATAATCATAAATGATAATACAATAAAAAAACGATATAGCAAATAACACTGTTTTATGAGAAATATACTAACGTGTCACTCAACTAATAAGATTCACTGCGTTTAAACCCTTATTCATATTTTTATCAGCTGAAATTATTAGTGGATATACCTCGACTAAATAATGTAGGATAACAGTATCAAATACATAGCAAATGTTTAGTAATATTCTCTAGCCTTATATGAATTTAAGTGTTAGATAAACCCCATTAAAAAACTTTGGACAAGGACGCTCTATCATGACTCAACTTAACAATACTAAAAACATTTATGGTAACTTAAAAGTAAGCAGTATCAAGTCATTAGTAGTAGGCGCATCTATTGCTGCATTACTCGCCAGCTCAGGCTGTGCGACAAGCTCACTATTAGAAAGTGATAGTCGTGTTACCACGAAGACTGTCAAACAGGTGTTATCTCAAGATCAAATCATTGCCTTTGGTCGGCCAGCGATTACGTTACCTGATATGCCAGCCAGTAGTATGGTTATTGTCGGTGAAAAAAACAGCTACGTCCTGAGTCAAGGCGGTAGAGAGATGGTGACCTTACTGACTAACTTAACGCCAAAAAACATCCAAGTCGAAAACGATATGGCCTTTAATGTGCCCAATAATGATGGCTATTTCCAAGGTGATATGAAGCTGTCTTATGCTAAGTTAAAAGATGAATTCAATCGCTCTGATTATCAGTTTTTTCTACAAAATGGTGGTCAAGACTGCACTTCAGCTAGCGACCAACGTATCAATGCTCAACGCTTCTGCTTTACAGTACCTGTCAAAGGGGCAATCTATCCGCAAGTGACTAATCTAAGCATGATTCAGTCAAAATATCAGGCATTGACCAAACCAT
Organism: Psychrobacter sp. ASPA161_9; assembly: GCF_051970275.1. Taxonomy (NCBI): domain Bacteria; kingdom Pseudomonadati; phylum Pseudomonadota; class Gammaproteobacteria; order Moraxellales; family Moraxellaceae; genus Psychrobacter; species Psychrobacter sp. ASPA161_9. The sequence continues at coordinate 673,747 of NZ_JBEFNI010000001.1, forward strand.
ATACGGTAACTTTTTATAGTCAGTCACAGCAAAGTGAGGTTACGCGCAGTGGAAAAAGTGGCGCAGAAAAGCTTATTTTACTGCCCTTTGCTGTTGCATTTGATGTAATTACCTTTCCGGTTCAGCTGCTTGATAGCGTAGCCAATTAGCAAAATATTATTGCAGGTTAAAAACTTGTATTAGAATTGAAAAAGCACCCATCGATGGGTGCTTTTTTATTGTATTTTTTTCCCCTACCCATTTTTATGTTCACTAGCATTGTTTTGCGAAGTGCAGGCTAGTAGTATTTGTTATAAACCCTACTCTTCAGCAATTATTCAATGAGCGGTCATAATGAATCAAATTAGCGAGTGGATACTGGCTATCATGGCAAAGTTTGGTTACCTTGGTATTATATTTGCTATGTTCGCCGAAAACGTTTTTCCGCCTATACCTTCTGAACTCATTATGCCAGCAGCAGGTTTTGCCGCATCAAGAGGTGATTTAAATTTAATATTAGTCATATTAGCGGGAACGTTTGGTGCAATGCTAGGTGCATTGCCGTTATATTATTTAGGGAGCTTATTCGATAAAGAACGCTTAATGACACTAACAGAAAAATACAGCAAATATGTGTTTGTAAAGCCTGAGGATATATCAGCTACGAATGATTGGTTTGATAACCACGGTAAAAAAGCAGTATTTTTTGGAAGAATGGTACCCGGTATTCGCTCATTTATCTCGATTCCCGCCGGCATGAATAAAATGCCACTATTGCCTTTTTTAACCTTAACTGCATTAGGGTCTAGCATCTGGACAACTGTACTAACGCTTGCGGGTTATTGTTTTGGTGAAAACTATCAAGTGGTTGAAACTGCACTCGCACCTTATTCCAAGATCTTTGGTGTATTGGCTTTAATTATTATCGTTGGTTGGTTTATAAAACGGCGACTATCTGATTAAATTCCTGAGTCCTATGGTTAATTTTGATATGTATGCAATCAATTCTAGAAAAACAAATAATACCCCTGCAGGATTGGATAAAAAAATGAGGTGGTGTTCTAAAAAGTATGCTGGCGATAAAAGTCAATAAGAAATCTATGCTAAGTTCTCTGATTCTATAGGGCTTTCAAGGCTTCAAGAATTGTTCAAATTTTAATCAGCAATGGGAGAAGCATGCGTTATGATTATTAGACTTTACAAGCGATGCTGGCAGCTTTGGCTTTTTCATAAACACCATCAGCATCCAAGCCTAAGGCATTGACATCATCAAGATATTTCTGTGTACCTTTTTCAAGAGGCCCTTTCCAGTCTGGATCGTTGAGTGGATCTAGAATATCAATAACCTCGTCACCTTTATCTCGAGCTGCTTGTAATTGTACCGAATAAGTCTTATCCCACATGGCACCTACTTTCTTGCTAAGTGTCATACCTGAGTTGTCATCGATAACTTGTTTCAAATCTTCTGGCAAGCCTTCATATTTATCTTTATTCATGGTTACCATTAACGCGGAACTATAAAATGGCATATTAGTATGATATTTCGTCAGCTCATCAAGCTTAAAAGTTGCCATAGCTTCCCATGGAAAGCTCAACCCATCAACGACACCGCGCTGTAGAGAAGTATATATATCATTAGCAGGTAGTCCTACAGGAGAAGCACCCATACTTTCAATAATGTCACCCGCCACTGCTGAAGGCCTACGAATGCGCATACCTCTCATATCTTCAGGCGTTTTTATTAATTTATTCGTGCTATGTAAAGTCCCAGGTCCTGTCGCAAACATGAACAATAAGTGCGAGTCCTCGTATTCACTAGCAATAGTACCATTGTCATAAAGCGTCTGTAACATACAGCCTGTCTGCGTAGACGAATTAGACAAACCTGGAAGCTCTGCGATTTGAGACAGTGGGAATCGACCGCTGGTATAACCTTGTACTTGGGAGCCGATGTCAATCGTTCCTTTTACTGCAGACTCATAAGCGGTATCTGCTTTACTAATCGTTGCTGAAGGATAGACTTCGACCTTGAGACGTCCGTTAGAATCTGCTTCGATTTTTTTGGCCCATGGTTCAAATATCTGCTCGTTGATATCGGAGGTCGATGGATAAAAGTGTGAAAAACGTAGAATGGTAGTTTCCTGAGATGAGGCCGCGTCACTACTGCTATCAGACTGGTTAGAACAACCAAGTAGGCTGACAGCTGCAAGCGCCGTTATAGATAATAGAGGGGCAAGTTTCACTATTAATTCCTTTTGATAGTGATTGAAAATAAGAGGTTGTTTTCTTGATTGGCTAGATAGTTGCGAGCTTGTCGATTCAGATTTTTTGCAGCATATATGCTATTCATTGATAAATAAGCTTCTATAGAATTCAGAAGAATTATCACTAATGCTAAATTAAAAAGCTAGGGTGTGTTGAACATTGAGTATAAATTTCTGGCAAAAAAAATAGCGAACGGGTAATCTTTAAGTTCTCACACAAAAAAGATCTCGTTCGCTATGCCTCGTACTATGCTCAAAAATGAACACTGGACAAGACTAAGACCTATATTACTAGAACTTAATATCTATGACAAAGGAAATCTGAGACTGACCATTGAGGGCATCCTTTATCGTATGCGAACTGGCTGTCCTTGGCGCGATTTACCGGCTTACTTTGGAAAGCCCAATACTGTCTACAAGGCTTATCAACGCTGGTTTCGCAGTAATAAGCTCATTGGACTATTTGCTTTAGTTATCAGAGAGCCTGACCTTGAGTGGGTGTTTATAGATGGTACTCATATCAAGGCACATCAGCACAGTAGTGGTCGTCATGAAGCTGCTCAAGCCATTAGTAAGAGTGTCGCAGGACGTGCCACTAAAATTCATCTAGCGGTCGATGCTCATGGCAATCCGATTACCTTTATTCTGTCAGATGGCACAACCCACGATGTTAAAGTCGCATCTGACTTAGTAGATAAGGTTGATTTGAGCAAGACAGACGTTGTATGTGCAGATAAAGGCTATGACTCTGACACACTACGAGAGTATATTGAACAAACAGCAACTTGTAATAATATCCCTCGGAAACGAAACACCAAGTCCTCTAACGACCATATGGATTGGGACTTGTACAAAGCACGACATTTAGTAGAAAATGCTTTCGCTAAGCTAAAACAGTATAGAGCGGTTGCCACCAGATTTGATAAGCTAAGACAGAGTTATGAGAATACGGTCGCTCTTGCTTGTGCTTATATCTGGCTAAAATTATGAATGTTCAACACGCCCTATTTAAAATGGAAAACACTATTTGAAATTAGCAGCTATAATGATAGCTGTCAAATCATTTTATGACGTGTTTATACAGGTATTATTAATAATCATATACTCAGTAAGCTCATTCTTATTACAAGATTTACGCATTAAAAATAATGATAAAAGTCTGATACATTAGATAAGTAGCACCATAAAATCTTATTATAAGTTCATACTAGAAAACTTATAAGTAAGGAACTTATGTATACAGAACCATGAATACTACATTACAATTAGTGCTGCTTTATATATGGACGTACCTCTACACAAGGAAGAACACATGACAGGGATTGAGTTTTATACCAATGGTCATATCATTAGCGAAGCTGACAGTATGCGCCAAAAGCTCGGCGCGTTGGCCAAGCAGTACTCTGCAACATCGGCTATTATTGTTACGGATGCTGGCATCACTCAGCTAGGCTATGTCGATATTGCTCAGCAATCGTTGCAAGAAGCTGGCATACAAGTAGTTGTCTTCGATGCCGTTGTAGCCGACCCGCCTGTTCAAGTCGTCAATGACGCTATCAAAATTGCTAGAGACAACAAGTGTAATCTGGTTATTGGTTTAGGTGGTGGAAGCTCTATCGATACTGCAAAAATTGTCGCTTTATATCCAAACGACTTTGAATCGGTAAACGATATTTTGGATAAAGATGTTAGTGGTTTTAACAAGCTACCTCTGTTTGCGATACCGACCACCGCTGGTACTGGTGCAGAATCCACCTTTGTATCAGTCATCACGGCAAAAGATGGCAGCAAGAAAGCGATTTATACCCCAAAAATCCTACCCGATGTTGCCATTTTAGATGCGACGCTGACCCTTAAGCTACCTCGCCACATTACTGCTGCAACAGCACTTGATGCCATGGTGCATTGTGTTGAAGCTTATACCAGCCGTACGAAAAAAAACCCCATCTCAGACGCATTAGCGCTTAAAGGCTTGCAGATGCTCTGGAGTAATTTCGAAAAAGTATTAAATCAAGGCGATGATATCGATGCCCGGGCCGATATGCTACTAGGCTCCACGCTGGCTGGTATTGCTTTCGTCAATTCTTCCGTAGCCGCTGTACATGGACTCTCCTACCCACTTAGTATCAACTTTCATATTCCACATGGACATGCCAATGCTCTTGTCATGTGCGGCGTCTTTACCTTTAACTTATCAGCAGCAGCACCTCTGTATGCAGAGCTGGCTCGTGCCGTCATGCCTGCTCAAATATCTGGTATGAATGATTTCGACGCGGCCAGCCAGTTCATCAATCAATTGCGAGGTTTTTTAGAGATGAGCGGCCTTAAATACCGTTTGAGTGAATTAGATATTACAGACCAAGATATCCCTGCTTTAGCGGACATAGTGACGAATACTTATGCCAGACTGATTGCAACCAATCCTAAGGATATGACGTTAGATGAAGTTACAACGATATATAAGGAGATACTCTAAAAGAAAAACTGTCATTATTTAAAATAATTGTACTGATTTATCAAGGAAGATAACCACTAATCAAGGGAAATAATTATGTCGGAATATGAGTTAGACGTTGTCGTTGATGACTTTCATTATTTAGAAGGCCCTCGCTGGTATAAAAACGCTTTATGGTTCGTCGATTTTTATACGCAAGGGGTTTACCGCGTTAATGAGCAAGGCGTGGCAGAAAAAATCGTCCATATTGAACAGCAACCTTCTGGTTTAGGTTGGTTGCCTGACGGTCGTATGCTGGTAGTATCGATGAAAGACCGTAAAGTCTTACGCTTAGAAGACAATGGCGAATTAGTCGTGCACGCTGACATTTGGGAGCATTGCGGTGGACATGCTAACGATATGGTGGTCGCCCCCAATGGCAATGCTTACGTCGGTAATTTTGGCTTTGACTTGATGGGTGGCGCTGATCATGAACATGCAGGACTAGTACTAGTTAGACCGGATGGCAGCTCACAAGTCGTTGCAGAAGGGCTGTCTTTTCCCAATGGCATGGTGATATCAGCTGATGAAAAGACCTTAATCGTCAACGAGCTATTTGGCAATAAAATCTCACAATTCGATATCAATGCAGATGGGACACTTGGCGAAAAACGTGACTTTGCAAGCTTTGGCGAATTGGGTGATGAACCAAACCTTGGTGTGCGCATAGGAAACGCCAAAATTCTACCAGATGGCCTTGCATTAGATAGCGAGGGCGCTGTTTGGATTGCAGATACTTTGAACCAGCGTGCTGTGCGTATTAGCGAGGGCGGTGAAATCTTAGAAACTGTAGATACTGCACCTGATGGTATTTTTGCTGTTGCCCTTGGTGGACAAGATGGCAAAACACTATTTATGTGTGCTGCACCTGACTGGGATGAGGCATCACGTAAAGCTGAGACCAAAGGTCGTATGCTATCTACGCAAGTCAAAGTTGGTCATGCTGGTACGCCATAATATCGAATAAATTTTATCTAGAAATGTAAGAATCATAGTATCTCTTAGCTTTTGACAATCCTTATGTACCACAAATGCAGCGACGTAATGGCGCTGCATTTCTACGTCTATCCTTTAACAAACCTAATGCCATACTTAAAAATAAAACTAGCCTGATAGTATTTTGTTTCTAATTAACTGTTTTTAAATCAGTAATAACCGTATTTATACCATCGACTTTATCATTATTTATTGCTACAGTAATTTTTCGTTGTTGGTTCATAACAGCACTTAGCACAGATACTTTATGACCTCAAACTTGTTTTAAATTTGACCTATTTTTCTACTACTGTTTTAGTACTTACTGATATTCGAGACCTTTTATGATGTTAAAAAAGCAATATGCTATCCTACTGCCTATATTAGTAGCAGCTGGTTGTGCCACTCAGCCGACAATGCAGCAATCGAGCAAACCTGTGCGTCAGGGCAACGTTGAGGTGACTCAGACTCAAACTATCAAAGTAAAACCTGCCCCTGTCATTATTCAACAACAGACTGTCATCACGCCCAAACCTAGCTATCGCAGTTTTTCAGATTGGAAGTCGGACTTCTCTATGCGTGCTATGTCTGCCGGATATAGCTCATCCGATGTCCAGCGCTTACTTAGCTCGGCCTACTTAAACGAGCAAGTTATTTCACTTGATTCAGGTCAGCCTGAGTTTTCTAAAATGCCATGGGAGTATGCAGACTCTGCGGCGTCAGATGCTCGTATCGCAACTGGTAAACGTAAATTTGCAGAGCAGCGCTCGTATTTATCAAGTTTAGAATCCCAATATGGTGTTGATGCAGAGATAATTGCCGCAATTTGGGGTATGGAATCATCTTACGGAGCGGTCACTGGCAACAGCTATCTACCAAGCGCACTTGCAAGTCTTGCCTATGATGGGCGCCGCCAAGAGTTTGCTGAAACTCAATTACTGTCACTCATGCAGCTATTACAACGTGGCGATGTATCTTGGTCTCAGCTTGAAGGCTCTTGGGCAGGTGGTATGGGACAGACGCAGTTCATCCCTGATACTTGGGTAAAACATGGTGTCGATGGCGACAGTAATGGTCATCGCAATCCGTGGTCAACAGCCGACGCGTTGGCATCAACTGCCAACTATCTAAGCAACTCAGGCTGGGTACGTGGGCTAGCGCCATTCTACGAAGTAACCTTGCCAGCATCTTTTGATTACTCTACGGTCAGCACCAAGCAGCCCGCTGCTAGATGGGCAGCCCTTGGTCTTGATACCATTGATGATGTAAATTTAGATGCGAACACACAGATGGAGCTTTGGCTACCTGCTGGCAAAGATGGCCCAGCACTGCTGCTTAGCCCTAACTTCGATGTGATAAAAGTCTATAATAACTCATCAAACTATGCATTGGGCGTCAGCTTATTAGGTAATGCAATCGTTGGAAAAAGTGGTCTACGCAAGTCATGGCCGCGTTATGAGCGTCCGCTATCGACCTCACAAGTGACCCGTTTGCAACAGCGCTTAACCAGTGCAGGCTACGATACCAAAGGCACTGATGGGATTATCGGTACCAATACTCGTAAAGCATTTCAGAGCTGGCAGGCTAACAATGGACAAACGCCAGATGGCTTTATCAGTCAAAGTAGCGCCTCATCATTGACTAGCTGGTGAAGTTATGGCTTGTATATTTTATCTTTGATATATATCTGATAACTATATGTCTGATACAGATATACCTGTTGCCTATACTAAATTGAATAAAGCTCAACGAAGTAACAGTTTTCTATATTGAATGATTAATATGAAAAATTAGTATAAGCAAAGATAGTTTGTCTAAAAAGAAAGATAGTTAAAGAAGAAAGGGGCAGCGCACATTAATTGTCGCTTGCCCCTTTTTTTAAAATATTTACACCAGTAGCTGCTAGAATTATGAGAAAGTTATTTTATAATAATATATTAGGAATCTCCCCCACAAATACTAGTCTAACTCTGTTATTACTTCCTAGTAATCCAAAAAACATGTTCAGAATAATACTATCTCTAAATTTTCGTATATGAAAGATAGTATATTTATTTTCGCTAAATAAAAATACCTGTAAAAACAGGTTGATTAGAAAATATTTTACGCAAACAAATTCAATTATACGATGATATATAAATATTACTGGTTACGGAAATAAGTTAATAATAGAAACTATAAATATGGAGGCATTTATTCTATTTACTAAATAACCTCATCTATTTCTTAATTAAAGCAAAGAAATCATCAGTACCAACTCATACCCTTAATAATCATCTCAGTTATATCTCCTTAGCTCAATGGCTACTAAATATTTATAACCCTGCATCTTCTTGTGTAAGCGCAACTATCTTAATAGGTACAGCGTAAGTCCATGGTGCGCCGCTTGTACAAATAAACTTACCATTTTCAAAGTACATAATACGGGCTGTAAAGTCGTTGTTTTCGTGATCCGTAATAGCACGCTCATCACTTTCGTCATCGACCGCACACCATATATTTTGGTGGCCATTTTTCAGCATTGCTCGGGTTAGGTCGCTACCTTTTAACTGATTATTCATTTTAAACTCCTCAGTCATTAGTTATATTGAAAGTTTAGAATATTTAGTACATCATAGTATTTTAAAGATTCTATCTTTCGTACTTTTAGTTAAAAAAAGATGTCTATACAACCATCATATGCTAAAAAATCTAGACGGTAACATCTACAGATTAATTAAATGGTTTTCATATTTTCTTTAGATAAACTAAATACGTAAAATTAGTAAGTGCTTATCCAAAAGATATGAATTAGATTAATCATTACTTAACTTAACAAACTAATAGTGCTGTCGGCTACCACTTATTTTTTTATTGTCATAAGTGGTACGAATGTACTCTTAAGTGGTAAAAAAAATAAAGCAAATGCTGATTTTACATCCCAATAAAAATTATAAGCGTTAATGAATGGTGATATATTCAAAATCAGGTTTATACATCCAAAATACTTGATATATAAGCTAATACTATATTTTTATAAGTTTGATACTCTCCCCACATCTAGCAAGTATTGCTCAAAAATATCCGTAAACTCAGGTAAAATAGAGCTTATGACAGCTTTTACCTCACCTGCCACTCGTAAGATTATTCATCTCGATATGGATGCCTTTTATGCCAGCGTTGAACAACGGGATTTTCCACAATATCGTGGTAAGCCTTTGGTCGTTGGTGGAGATCCTAGTGGACGTGGCGTAGTAGCCGCTGCCAGCTATGAGGTACGTCAGTTTGGAGTGCGCTCTGCGATGTCCTGTTATGAGGCACGCAAACGTTGTCCAGATGTAATATTCGTACGACCGCGTTTTGATGTATATCGTGCTGTCAGCATCCAGATTCGTACTATTATGTATAGCTTAACACCGCGTGTTGAGCCGCTATCTTTAGATGAAGCTTATCTCGATGTTACGGGTCTACAAGTGCATAAAGGTTCAGCGACATTGATGGCTAACTGGTTGAGGGCACAGATACTAGAGCAAACAGGGCTAACAGCGTCAGCAGGCGTTTCGTTCAATAAGATGTTGGCAAAGATTGCCTCTGATATCAATAAACCTAACGGTACCGCCATTATCACACCCGATGACGCAGAAGCGTTTATTAGTACGCTACCTATAGAGCGCTTTCATGGAATTGGTAAGGCAACAGCCAAACGCTTACACGCAATGGGCGTAAGTAATGGAGCTGATCTTCGGCAGGTACCCGCAGCATCACTAGTTAATGAGTTCGGCAAGCGCGGGCAGTTCTATCATGATATTGCCCACGGTCGTGATGAGCGACCAGTGAAATCTGAGCGTCAGCATAAATCGGTCGGCTCAGAAACTACCTTTAGGGATAACTTGAGTGATAACGAACAATTACGCGTACAAATTTATGAGCAAAACGCTGATGCATTCAGACAAATGAACAATAAGCAGCTTATTGCTTATACCATTACACTCAAGATAAAATATGCTGACTTTACGCAAATAACGCGTTCATATACCTTATCTACTGTTTTTATAAATGCAGAGTCTGCACATTATTGGTTAGATAAGCTGTTCTTAGATATACCGCGTACACTGCCTATCAGACTTGTAGGTGTAACCTATTCATCTTTAATGCCTGCAACCCAGATCCTGCCGCAGCTTAATCTATTCGATTAAGACTTATGATTCGTTTCTATTAATTCGTTTCTGTATTTGAACTTTAATGCAAAGCAGTAATCAATATAAGATTGCTTAGGCTATTTTTATAGTAGGCATAATAGTTAAAAGCCATTAGGAATTTTTCACGCTATTATCCCGTTTCTGCTAAACTTATGCCAAAATTTTTAACTGCCTTCATCATGCATTATGAGTAACTTCAGTTTTAAAACTGCCAATCCTAATATAGACAACGATACCAATATGAATGATATTAAACACGACGATGCCCCACTGACTTATCTAAGCGTTGCTGATTATGATTATGAGCTACCTGACGAGTTAATCGCCCGCTATCCCTTGGCCCAACGCTCAGACTCTAAGCTGCTTTATCTGCCAGCTATAGATCACAAAGAACAACCAAGTCAGCCTCAAGACCACTTGTTTACGGCATTGCCATCCTTGTTCAGTGCCGGTGATCTTATTGTCTTTAATGATACTAAGGTAATGAAAGCGCGACTATTCGGTAAAAAAGACACTGGAGGGCGCGTTGAAGTACTGATTGAGCGTTTGGTAGATAGCTCAGGATTAAAAGACAATGTTGATATAGACAATGAAACATTAGCCATGTATTCAAACATCGCATTAGGTCATGTTAAAGCTAGTAAAGCGCCAAAGCTTGGACAACGCTTATGGCTAGCTGACGAGCGTATGAGCTGTGAGATGATTGGTCGTCAAGACAACTTATTTATCTTAGCCTTCGATGCCCCTGTTTTGCCTGATTTAGAGCTTTATGGTGAGTTGCCAATACCACCCTATTTTGAGCGCCATGCCGATGCGACTGACAATACTCGTTATCAAACGATATTTCATGATCCAGCCAAACTTGCCAGCGTAGCTGCTCCTACAGCCAGTCTACATTTTGATGAAACTGTGCTGTCAGCTTTGGCTAATAAAGGTATTAATACAGCCTTTGTCACTTTGCATGTTGGTGCTGGCACATTTGCGCCAGTTAAGACAGAAAACCTGCTCAATCATACTATGCACAGCGAATATGCACACCTGCCACAAGCGACCGCAGATTTGATTAATCAAACCCATGCAAAGGGTAATAAGGTTATCGCTGTTGGCACGACTGTTGCACGTGTTCTAGAGACCGCTTATCAAAAAACGGCAAATAATGGCCAATCTGTTGCCACTTGGTCAGGAGATACGGACATATTTATATATCCTGGTTTTAAATTTGGCGTTATTGATCGCTTGATAACCAATTTCCATTTACCCAAATCTACCTTACTAATGCTGGTATCCGCATTTGCAGGTAAAGCAGCTATTGAACAGGCTTATCAACACGCAATTAGCCATCAGTACCGCTTTTTTAGTTATGGGGATGCCATGTTGTTGGATAAAAAAGCACTTTAATAAATTTAAGTCTCACTCATCGCTTGGTGATGTTGGTAATGAACACTACGAAATAAATGGTAAACTGAACATTATTTTGCTAAAAACACGGATAGCTATTACACCATTATAAAGAGTACTGTTATTAGTTATTCTCATAAGACACTATAAAAGGGCTGCGCATGTCTTGGCATCTACCTCATCGATTGACCAATATTCATCACGCGGTGTCAATAGCACTACTTTGTTCTGTGAGCTCTGTAGTGTTGCTACCTGTTGCACAAGCAGCCACTATGGGTAAAACAATTATTACCTCTGCGCAGCACGAACCTTTGACTGCAAGTATTACAGTAACTGACATTAATGCTAAGGATTTTGCCGCCAGTCTTGCAAGTCCTGTCGTTTATCAACAGATGGGGCTAACCCCAACAGCATCAATGGCAGTAAGGTTTGTAGCAACTTCTGCCACTACTGGTCAACTGCTTATTAATACCTCACAACCGGTATCAATGCCATTTGCAGATGTAGTACTGGCAATAAATGACAATGGTCAGCGCAATGTAGTACCTAAGACTTTACTTATGCCACTTGGTAACAATGTTCCGATTAAGCAGCCTAATCGAGTTATGTCAGGTACAAAAAAACCGAATCTACCAGTAGTGTCAAACTCTAACTCCAAACCGTTAACTGTTAGACGCGGCGCACCGCCACCGCTATTTACGTCACCGAGTATGCAAGCATCGGTATCGACGCCATCATTGCCAGAAACCAATTCGCTTCAAACATCTAACGTTAAGACGTTACCAGTTATGAGTGCTGTCAATGTACCAACCTTACCAGGGTCTCAAACTTCAAACACAGCGATTGCAAACGCCAATGTTTCGCAGGTGACGAAAGCAACAGACTTCTCTAACAATAGCTTAAATGGCAATAGCTCAAACAGTAGCAGTACTTTGAGAGATACGAACTTAATAGCAAATAATAGTAACGTTGGAAAAGCAGATAAAATAGATCATTTGAACATGAATAACTTAGAAGACGCTGCTGCTCCCAATATTAGTTCGACCACCAATAATAACAATGGACAAAAAAATAGTGCGCTAGGCAATAGTGTGCCGGCAGCTGATGCTATTGGCGCTACCGGCAATACAAATACACAGGTCAATATTCTAAATATTCAAGTGACTCGGCAAATCCAGCTAAAAGAAGACGTTAGCAATAATAAAGCAAGTCAACCAATACCATTTGCAAGCAATATTGAAGCTAAAAGCACGCCATCCAAAGCTTCGCTGCCCTCCTCTGCCAATACTACATCAAACGATAACCATAATGATAATGATAATGCTGGTATGACAGTCGCAGCTCCGATGTCAGGTAATACAAGCACAGCAACGACGAGTTATACTGTACAACGTAATGACAACCTTTGGATCATCTCTCAACAGATTGCACAGCAAAACAACCTCGATGTACCAACTGTCATGAAACAAATTAAAGCGCAAAATCCTGACGCTTTTATTGCACAAGATGCTGACTTACTAAAGGCAAATGCTGAGCTTAGTCTGCCCAGCTACGACACGATGCCTTCACAGCAGAGTCTACAAACTGCCATTGTAGCTCAAAGACAATATTATCTGCAGACTAACCCATCTACAACGAAGAAAACTCATGAGAAAAAACCAACAGCAGTAGAATCTGCTAGCAACGCAAAAGCCATAGCCTCTAAGAGAACACCGTCAGAATCAAAAACAGTATCTGAACGTTCGGATAAGCCCTCTCAAGTTGCTACCAAAACTTTACCAAAGGCACGTTTTTCTGTTGTTGCACCTGGTCGCGACGGTAGTGCCGATGGCACTCAAACTAAAGCTGCTGCTGAAACTGGCAATGGATTAAGCACTGATATTCTGGCGACACTCAAATCGGCGCGTCAGCATACCGCTGAGCAAGCTAAACGAGTAGCAGCGACCAATAATACCCTTGGTAGCTATGCTAAAAAATTACAACTACAAAACCAAAAGCTGGCTGAGCTTGAAGCTCGACTCAAAAAATTACGCAATCAATAATTGCCTAGCTGCCCAGCATCAATTGCTGTAAACAGTGCTCGTAGGCTTGGGAGTATTTATGGATAGTATGCTATATATCATTATAGGTCTGGTGGTCGTTTTATTGGTAGCGGTACTCGTGCTACGCAAAAATAAGACTCAAAAATCGACTACTCAGAACTCGAAAGAAACTGATAAAGATTTAGCTGCTCACGCATCAACGTCAAAACTAAAAACAGCATCTACAGGCTCTAATCAAAACTCTGCTCAGCAAAATGCTACTAAATTTGATCCTTTAGCTGTTGCCCAACGTTTTATGGATCAGCAGCGTTATGATAAAGCGATTGAAAGTATAGAACGAGGATTAATAGAAAAACCTCAAGACTCTAAATTATTACTCAAGCTGCTAAACATCTACGCTATCACTAATCAACATGACGATTTCACTAAAACATATAACGTTATCAAGTTGTCTGATGATACGACAGCTATAAATGATGCAGATCAACTTAAAGCGTTATTAGATCAAGAGCAAACACAAAACAAACCAGTAGAACCTCAAGCTGGTGAAGCTGGCAATGAAGCGGCGTTTGAAAGTCTTGATTTTGACTTGTCTACGCCACAGACAGTTACAGATATCAAGCCTGCTTCGAGTACAGACCGTCTTGAAGCACTCAGTGAGCCTGTAGTGTTACAACAAGAGACTTTTGATGATAACTCTAATTCTGAAGATAGTTTTGATCTCACATTGGATGATTTAGCAACAGAAAATGTAGAAGTTAACAACTTAGAATCTACAACTAGCGACGATAATGATTTTGACATAACTAAAGAGACAAACGACGCAAAAACGCCCGCAGAACCTATTACTATTGATGATGTTAGTAAAAATAAGAATATAAACGTCGATGACGATTTTATGCTTGATTTCGATTTAATGTCAGATGATAGCAACATATCAGAATTAAACTTTGTTGATGATGTGCAAGCACAAGATAGTCAGTCACAACATATCAGCTCAGATGATGATTTTGTTTTAGAACTTGATGACTTGGTTGAAGAGACAAACAGTACTGATTTTTTAGAGAATAGCGCTCAAACTAATAGCGAAGATTTTGCACTACTTTTAGAAAGTGAAGATAGCCCATTGGCTGAGAACAGTACGCTTAGTATGGATACGCTGGACATTCAAGAAAGTACTAGCGACAATGCCATTGTACTTGATAACGATAACGTACTAGAGAACGATGTTGAAGATACGTTGGCACAACTTGACACAACGACTGTCAAAGATGAGTTTTCTATTAGCGATGACACACAACCTGCAGCAGTCAATGAAGTGTCGGAAATAGACATTGATACAACTACACTTTTCTTAGATGATGAAGTCTCTACTACTGAAACTTTGAAGAATGAAACACATGATGACAAAGTACTCAATAATCAAAGCATAGAAGATAGTTTAGCAATAGATGACGAGTTTGATTTTGATTCAGTCGTAAACTCACCGTCTGTTAGCATGCCAGTAGAGAGTGAAAACAATGTAAGCCTTGTTGATGACAATGCAAATATCCATACACTTGTATCTCAAGAGATTGATTTTGCAGCTCAATTTGCCACAGACTTTGATTTTGTAAATACCTTGGACAGTAATCAAGTAACACTGGATTTAGCTGGTCAGTATTTACAGCTGGGTGAGTACGATAGTGCCAAACGCTTACTTAACGAAGTCATTACTCAAGGTAACAGTGAACAGCAGAATCAAGCACAAGAGATGCTGGCGCGTACAGCTTAAGATATAGCTAGGGCCAGTAGAATAGCACTAATTTTAGCTTTATAATTCATTCATATTAATAGGGCTACAGTACTGCTGGAATGAATTTTTGAAGTCTCTGTATTACTTCGCACATAGCAAGCAAGTAAAATTTATACCAGCCCGAGACCATCCCAGCATGACATTGTCATAGGTGTGCTCTTTTTATTTTGAATTGACTATACTATCAATCTCTTGAACCATTATATTGTTCATCACCAAGCATCTTATGAAAATAGGATGCTTGTTTCTATTTTACGGTTTATCATTTATATTACCCCTACTGTTATTCTTATTACTTAACCTTAATGCGGTAATCTCATGCCATCATCTTCAACCTTATCAAATCGATCATCTAATACTATTCAGCTTATTTACGCTGGTGGTACTTTTGGTAGTTATGGGCGCCCATTAGCTCCTTTAGATGCCAATATCTTCTTGCCTGCTTTACAAGAGCTACTTACTGAGCACAATCAAACAAATCAGTTGCCAGAAGTCTCGTGGTTAGATAATAAGCTGATTAAAGACAGTAGCCAGCTAACCTCAAACGACTTTGTGCATTTCTATGAGCTGTTATTAGATGCCTATGCACAAGGTCAACGTCAGTTTGTACTAATCACAGGTACAGATACTTTAAGTTATCTTGGCGCGTTTCTAGCGGAGGCATTTGCAGGCACGGATATGTGTTTGGTGGTCACTGGTAGTATGCGCCCATTGTTAGATAGCGATGTATTACCGACCTATACGGTAGATGCAAATAGTGATGCATGGAATAATCTCAGCGAGTCTTTACGTCTAGCTGCTGCTGGAGAGTCTGGCGTTAAGATAAGCTTTGGCGGTGAGTCATGGCCCGCACAAACAGTACAAAAAATTCATAGTCATGATTTTATGGCTTTTACCGGTCATACTCGTGCTGGCTACCCAAATAACAGTTATATAAAGCAGCTACCAGACACGCGCCGTCAACATTGGCTTGATGACCAAATAGCTGTTAAGAATGATATTCAAACCCGTGCAGAACAAGCGAATATCCATGCGATATATTGTCTGCCTAATATTCCTGATATCTTGAGTACGCAGCTAGAAGCGCTATTGACCCAGCCACCATGCGGGATAATATTATTAGGTTTCGGCGCTGGCAATGTTCCTCACTCCAAAGATTTAGCCGAAGCATTGCAACGTTCGTACGAGCATGGTCATATGGTGGTATGCGCTAGCCAATGTCCATTTGGCGGGGTCAGCGACAGTTATGCTGCGGGTAGTTGGCAATATGATTACCATGTCATTGCTGGTGGGCGCTTAACCATTCCTGCTATCTATGCGCGATTGTTATGGCTATTGCTACGCTATGACACACCTGCACGAAGAAGACAACGCTGGACATATACTGTCAATCAGTCAGGAACAGCAATAAGAAAAAATCGTTGAACAATATTACCAAGTAAAACGACAAGCACCTGCCCCGAACACTACGCCTACTAGAGAAATTAAGAGATTAATGGAAGTTGAGAGACCAATGGAAGCTGAAAAACAAGACAACCCTACTTATAACTTGGCCATTGCCATCGAATTTTTAGGAACTAATTATCGGGGCTGGCAACGTCAAAAAGAGGTGCTTGGAGTACAAGAGGCGCTAGAGAAAGCCATTAGTACTGTTGCCAATGAATCTGTTGAAGTGGTCGCGGCAGGTCGTACTGATGCTGGCGTCCATGCCAGCAATATGATTGCGCATTTTATCACCCACGCTTACCGCCCGACTCATAATTGGCTACGCGGTGTTAACAGCCTATTGCCTGATGATATTGCCCTACGCTGGGTCCAACCTATGCCAGCAGACTTTCATGCCCGTTTTGGCGCTATTGCTCGACGTTATCGTTACATTACACTCAATCAAGCTGCACGTCCTGCCATACTCAATCATCAAGTCACCCATATTCACGAACCTCTAGATTTAGCGGCGATGCAGCTTGCAGCGGCTGATATTGCTGGGACTCATGATTTTAGTAGCTATCGTGCTGCAGCTTGCCAATCTAATCAGCCCATACGTACTGTCAGCCATGCCAAGCTTTTCGCCCATGGCGCATTTATCGTTTTTGACATTCAGGCGAATGGTTTTTTACATCATATGGTACGTAACCTAATGGGTACTTTATATGCGATTGGAAGACATGAGCTTGAGCCTACAGACTTCTTATCTATTTTAGAAAAAAAAGACCGCACCATCGCTCCACCTACTGCATCCGGTGACGGCCTATATTTTATTAACGCTTATTAT
The DNA here is from genome assembly GCF_051970275.1 of Psychrobacter sp. ASPA161_9. Taxonomy (NCBI): domain Bacteria; kingdom Pseudomonadati; phylum Pseudomonadota; class Gammaproteobacteria; order Moraxellales; family Moraxellaceae; genus Psychrobacter; species Psychrobacter sp. ASPA161_9. Next base: position 691,144 of record NZ_JBEFNI010000001.1, read on the forward strand.
CCTGAGCACTACCAGCAGCTGATGCCACAGGCCCCTCTTACCCCACTTTGGCTCAACCTGCCTGACTGAAAATAGGGCGTGTCCTCATTTTGATAATGATGATAAAAATGAGATAGATTTTTGTCAATCAAAGAAGATTTCGCAGAGAATATGAACATACTGTCTAGAAATTTTCAAAGAGTGACGAAAATATAGCCATTTTTAGCCCATTAGAGGTTCACTTGTTCAGATTGAAGACACGCCCTAGCTAGGATTGGCGAATATACATAACACTTACACAGTGTCAAGTAAAAACAATGTTTTGTTGCTTTAATATTGAAACTTACGTATAATATCGGCTTATTTTTCATTGATTGATACAAATTATGGCCAAAGACGATATTATTGAATTTGAAGGTGAAGTTATCGACACCCTTCCAAATACTTTGTTTAAAGTTCGTTTAGAAAACGGACACGAGATTATTGCTCATATCTCAGGAAAGATGCGTAAACACTATATTCGCATTTTAACTGGTGATAAAGTTAAAGTGGAAATGACACCTTATGACCTAACTAAAGGTCGCATTACTTATCGCGGCAAAAACTAATTTTTTTATAATGTCTTGTTCCTAAGACGACAGTTATTCGATTTTAAGTTATTAAACTGGTTATTGAATGGACTAGTTATTTGGTTGATATACAAAACTGAATGGTCTCCATAACAATAATAACAAAAACGACAAACTGTCCATTGCTATGACTTACAGCAGATAACTATCTACAAATAGCAGCTCGTTTAATAATTAACATTATTTTTGCAATATCTCTATTTCTGCAACGTCCCTATTCTTGCAACGTCTCGTTGTTTTACTTAATTTTGCATAAAAAAATACCGCTAATCTTCAGCGGTATTTTTATGTCTGGGTTTTCATTTTGTAACGTTAGCAATTCCTAGGGCTAATCATTTGCCTATATTTAAATCATTGCAAAATCTTCATCTCATTTTCAAAAATTGAAGTTAATGATAAAGAGATGCGTAAGCGTTACGGCTAGTAATTTTTACGCATCACTGATAGATTTAGCTCATTATTTAAAAGTGGTATTACTTGAACTCTACCGTCGCATCATTTTTGATTGTACCTAATAATGCTAAAGCGTCCCAATTGGTCAATCTTATACAGCCTGACGATGCTTGTCTGCTAATGCGCGCTGGATCTGGCGAGCCATGAATACCATATGAGGGTTTACTAAGCCCTATCCATACCACACCTACTGGATTATTAGGGCCAGGAGGGATAATAATTTGACTGCCATCATCTCCAGTATAAGTGTAGTTAGGTTCATGCACTTTGACTTCAACGGTATGTTTGCCTGATGGCGATGGTGTTGCCGTGCTACCTACTGTAGTTGGATAACTAGCAACCAAATTATTCTGCTCATCATAAGCATATAAAGTTTCAGTTGTTTTGTCAGCCACTACTCGACTTACGGGCTTAGTGTTTGGATTGCCAGGATTATAAACAGTGATACCCTCTCCGGCATTAAACTTGGCGTTTGGATTGAGTTCTTTAAGATACTTTTCACTCATATGGAATTTTTCTGCTAAGGCTTCGATAACGCTTTCGTAGTACATACCTTCAAGCTTAGCTTTGGCTTCTGCACCAGCAGGAATAGTGGTGGTTTTTAAATTTACATCAGCATCACTTAGCTTGTAGCTAACCAATACAGGTTGTGACATGAGCTTATTATTTTTAGTTAAAGCTTGCCATGTTTCTTCGTTGAGATTATTCGTCACCTTCAGACCACGAGACTTTTGAAACGCTTGCATGGCTTTGATGGAGTTCTTACCCCAATAGCCATCCACAGGTCCGACACTACTTTGATTCCAATTCAGCAAAGCCTGAAGCTTAGTGCTCATACTACGACTTACGTTTGCGCCTTTTTTCCAGCTGGAACTATTAACCTTCTGAGCAAACTTTGGCAGATTATTCGTTGTGTATTTGATAGTAGGTAGCAGCTTATTCAGCGAATTCGCAGTCTTACTATTCTCAGTAAGATTTTGGCTGACACCATTGGTGACCGGACTAGCATCAGTACTAGCAACCTTATTGGCAGTACTAATAGTATTAGTATTAGTATTAGTATTAGTATTAGTATTTGCAGCAATACTTGGATTTATAAATAATACGGCAGATAACCCTAATGCCGCTATAGCAGAATTAATTTTTGTTATTTGATGCATGCTTCATTCCTCAACTGATTATTAATGAAATATTAAGATCACTATCTTATTTTTGTTTTTGACAATAACATTTAGCGAAATCATTACTAATTTGTTTCTAATTTTATTCTTTATAAAAGTATATTTCTACATACTATTTTAAAAGAGATAATGATGTCACAGGACCATTTTCTGATGTAACAGTTTTATGTTAACAAACATCTAATCTTATAGTTTCTATGTTAAAAATGGACTATATGTCAGAAATTTTCCCATAACACAGTGCAAAAAACCCAATAGATTATTATGCCGAATATTTATTCGATCATAAAAAACCCACAAACTGCTAGACAGCTTGTGGGCTTTATTCGACTTTAGCATGTATATAAATTATTTATAATCTAACCGATATAGTCAGCTTCAACTGTATCCGTCTAGTTTCCAAATAATGTGGGTTTATACTAGCTTCGCTAATACCGCCTCACCCATTTGCTTGCAACCAACTTGGATTAGCCCCGCCTCACTACTATCTAGAATATCAAGCGTACGCAGGCCATCATCAAGGACGTCACTGACTGCCTGTTCAATCGCTTGTGCTGCTGGTTCTTGTTTAAAAGTATAGCGCAGCATCATGGCGACAGAAAGTATCGTGGCTAATGGATTGGCTTTATCTTGTCCAGCAATGTCAGGTGCTGAGCCATGACAAGGCTCATACATACCCTTGCCGTTTTCATCAAGGCTAGCTGATGGCAGCATACCAATAGATCCTGTCAGCATAGCCGCTTCGTCAGATAAGATATCGCCGAACATGTTACCCGTCACCATGACATCGAACTGCTTAGGATCTTTAATCAGTTGCATACATGCATTGTCAGCATACATGTGCGATAACGCCACATCATTATAATCCGCTTGTTGCATCTCAATCATCGTCTGCTTCCACAGCTCAGTAACCTCTAGCACATTCGCTTTGTCTACTGAGCAGACTTTGGCTGCAGTACCTGCTGCTTGTGCACGCGTTTTTGCCAACTCAAAAGCGACCTTGCCAATACGTTGAATCTCACTAGTGCTATACACCATAGTGTTATAGCCTTGCTGCTCACCATTCTCTAGAGTACGAATACCACGTGGCTCACCAAAATAAATACCACCCGTTAGCTCACGGACAATGAGCAAATCTAAACCTGAGATAATCTCAGGTTTTATACTAGAAGCATTAGCCAGCTGCGGATAAAGTTTCGCGACACGCAAGTTGGCGAATAAACCAAGCTCACCACGAATTTTAAGCAGACCACGTTCAGGACGTTTACTGCGCTCTATAGCATCCCACTTAGGACCACCAACTGCTCCCAATAACACTGCGTCGGCTGCACGTGCACGACTAAGCGTTTCCTCTGGTAAAGGCTCACCAGTTACATCAACAGCTGCACCTCCAATCAATCCAGACTCAAGATTCAAATCTAGCGTAAATTTTTTATTGACGGCTTGCAGTACATTAATGGCTTGGGTCATAATCTCAGGACCAATGCCATCACCAGCTAATGTTAAAATCGTTGCCATACTAATCCTTGTTGGTAGGTAAAGTGGAAAAAGACAAGAGCAAAGTATTGCTTGATTTGATTCATGTTAGTGAGATATGACACTAAATTAATTATTCAAATGATACAATACTAAACCTTAGCCTTTGATTTTGTTGTTTGGTTTATAACGCTATTTTCTACAAACTCCCCCTGACTTTCAGTATTCATCTGTTTGCAAAACTGGCGCTTAATGCTATCGCCTTGGATAAGATCAATACATAAAGGATTAGGTGAAGCGGTGTCTAACAAACTGCCTGTATCTTGATTGGATTTTTTGCGATAAGCACGTAACAGATAAGTATCTGGCTGTACAAACTCATGAATCATCGCAAAGCGTTCAACATAACCGATATTATTTTCGGGATAAAAGTTTATATGCACTTCACGCTTTGCAGGCTTGACCCGTGCATAATAGTTAGTCATACCAGGCATGCCAGACGCGGATAAAGGTACGATCTTGACAGACTTTTGGCTCTTTAGCGGTGCTATTATGTTGCTTGATTTAGAGTTAACAATATTATCGTAGTCCACTTGCTCAACACTCAGCATGGCAGGATCTACTGGTTTGTGGGTATCTGGCGCAATGACTAAAGTTTGGTCGATTTGCATGATTTCACAATGATAGGTTCCTGCACAGGCAATGTTTACTTCACCAGCAATAGGCTCAATCTTACCTGCCCATCTCTCAGCATTTTCTGCTTTATCTATTTGCTGGTAGCCCGTCAATAATTGACAACCTGACAGTAGCAAGCTTGTTGCGACAGCTGCACTTGTAAATACAACAATACGTTTTTTATTCATAATGACGGCTACTATTTCATAGTGATAACAAATTACCTTTCATTCTAGCCATTTTGTTACCATAACTCAACGTTGTATTATTGACCAATCTACTTTTATTAAATGCTGCAGCTAAGTGCCCAATAAGATTCGTTGCTTATGCCTTGACTTCATTAAATATCCAAGGCGTCTGTTGCATCATTTTATTTTCATAATCCTTAATGGCATCGCTCTGCTGCAGAGTAAGACCAATATCATCTAGACCATTCAACAAACAATGCTTGCGAAACTCATCAATTTCAAATGGATATTCTTGTCCTACTGAATTGATAACGACTTGTCGCTCCAAGTCTGCCGTTAGCTCATAGCCTTCATTTTCCAAAGTCTCTTTCATCAACTTATCGACAATTGCTTCATCTAAAACAATAGGTAGCATGCCATTCTTAAAGCAGTTGTTATAAAAAATATCTGCAAAACTTGGGGCAATAACCGTACGAAAGCCATATTCAGATAATGCCCAAGGCGCATGCTCACGGCTAGAACCGCAACCAAAGTTTCTGCGTGACAGTAAAATAATTGCGCCTTGATAACGTGGCTTATTTAAGACAAAGTCTGGGTTAATAACGCGTGTGCTATTGTCTTGGCCCGGATAGCCTTCATCAAGATAACGCCAATCATCAAATAAATTGACGCCAAAGCCGGTACGTTTAATAGATTTCAAAAACTGTTTTGCGATAATTTGGTCGGTATCGACGTTTGCGCGATCAAGTGGGCAAACGATACCTGTTTGAGTATTATAAGCTTGCATAAAAATTTCCTATAAATGACATTTCTTATTTAGAAGTAAGTGGCTGTTTTAATTGGCGCTACTGAGTGGCGATTAAAAGCAACGCTATGCACGTATCCATAGAGAATTGACGCGCATTACACTAGCATATAGCAACTAAAACGTACGCACATCCACAAAGTGACCAGCCAATGCGGCGGCAGCGGCCATCGCAGGACTCACCAAATGCGTGCGTCCACCAGTGCCTTGACGACCTTCAAAGTTACGGTTGGACGTTGATGCACAATGCTCTTCTGGCTCAAGCTTATCGGCATTCATCGCAAGGCACATTGAACAACCCGGCTCACGCCATTCAAAACCTGCATCGGTAAACAAGGTATCCAAACCTTCTGCTTCTGCTTGCAGTTTTACTTGCCCAGATCCTGCCACCACGATAGCTTCTTTAATCGTATTTGCAACTTTACGACCTTTAATCACTGCCGCTGCATCACGCAAATCTTCGATACGTGAGTTGGTACAAGAACCAATAAAGATACGATCAAGCTGAATATCAGTGATTGGCTGCCCTGCTTGCAAGCCCATATACGTATAAGCGCGTAACCAGCCTTCTTGCTGCGACTCATCAGCCGCTTGATCAGGGGTTGGTACCGACTGAGTAATGTCAACGACCATTTCAGGTGAGGTGCCCCAAGATACTTGCGGTGCAATTTGACTACCGTCGATTTCAATAACTGTATCAAATACTGCATCATCGTCTGAATATAGTGTACGCCAGTAAGCTTCTGCTTGTTCCCACTGCTTATCCGTTGGTGCGTAAGGACGACCTTTAACATAATCAATCGTTATGTCATCTACAGCTACCATGCCCACGCGTGCGCCAGCTTCAATTGCCATATTACAGACAGTCATGCGCCCTTCCATGCTCATATCTTCAAACACTTGCCCTGCAAACTCAATTGCGTGGCCATTGCCACCAGCTGTACCAATCTGCGCAATAATGGCAAGTACCACATCTTTTGAGGTTACGCCAGTGCCAAGCTTACCATTGACCCGAATTTGCATGTTTTTCATTTTTTTGGTAATTAAACACTGGGTTGCAAGTACATGCTCAACCTCAGAAGTTCCGATACCATGCGCAAGACAACCAAGTGCACCATGAGTTGCCGTATGCGAATCACCACATACGACTGTCATACCTGGAAGCACCAGACCTTGTTCAGGACCAACCACATGCAAGATGCCTTGACGAGCATCATTAATGGTGAACTCAGCAATATCAAACTTAGCGCAGTTATCATCTAGAGTAACCACCTGCAAGCGTGAGACTTTATCTTTGATACCAGCCACACCCTCAAGACGCTCTTTACTCACTGTCGGTACGTTATGATCAGGGCTGGCAATGTTGGCCGAGAGTCGCCAAGGAGCGCGATTGGCAAGCTCTAAGCCTTCAAATGCTTGCGGACTAGTCACTTCATGCAATAGATGGCGGTCAATATAAATCAAGCTCGAACCATCATCACGCTTTGTGACTTCATGAGCATTCCAGAGTTTGTCGTATAACGTATGACCAGCCATATTGCTATCCTTTATTAATTGCCAATTACTTATTATGTATTTATCTCTGCCTATACTTCATAAATAGAGAGTTAATTATTGCAAATTCTTAGGGTTACCTATTTGTTCTTATACTTATTGCTCTTTACTGAAACAGTAATTTATAAAGCCATCAGAATAAAAATGTCAAAAAGTGTCCCAATGTCTTGTGATTATAGCAGCCTAATTCTATAATAATAATTGATGATTTTTATCTATTCACAAACTTTTATTTCTAATACATTATGAATAGGCAAGCCAACTTTTATTTATAGCTTATATCCAAGCTAAGGACATCGGTTTGAATACCACTAATTTGACGACGTTTGTGACCGTTATGCAAACAGGTAGCATATCAGGCGCAGCAGAGAAGCTGTTTATTACCCAGCCTGCTGTTAGCAAACGCATCAAAAATCTAGAAGATGAGTTTAAAATTACCTTATTTGATACCGTAGGTCGGGGTATTGTACCGACTCAAGCAGCCAGTGAAATGCTACCGCATGCGAAGCGCTGGCTAGAAGATTACGAGAATTTTAAGATAAACCTGCAACATTCTAAGCAAATCGTTTCTGGCAAATTAGTCATTGGTACCAGTCATCATATTGGCTTGCATCATCTTGCTCCAGTGTTAAAGGATTTTATCCAGAGTTATCCTGCGGTGCAGCTTGAAGTTCATTTCGTAGACTCAGAAGAAGCGCATAAAGCCGTCCTTGATGGCAATTTATCTCTGGCTTTTTTAACACTACCGCCTGTCTATGATAAGCGCCTCACCTATCATACCCTATGGTCAGACCCACTATATTTTATGACAGGTGCACTATCGCCTTTAGCGACGAAAACCAATGTAACCTTAGAGCAATTGGCACATTACCCTGCTATTTTACCTTCTGCTAACACCTTTACCAGTCAAATTACTCTAGCAGAGTTCGCCAAACATAATCTAAAACCCTATGCGACCATGAGTACAAATCCACTTGAGTCTATTCGCATGTTGGTATCCGTTGGACTTGGCTGGTCGGTATTGCCGCAAACCCTTATCAGCCAAGATCTAGAACGTATCAATATGGCTGATAATATCGAACTACAACGATATTTAGGGGTGGTCATTAATCCCAAACTAACGCGTTCTAGTAGCGTTGAAGCTTTATTAGAATTGCTTGCGCCTATTGACTGATAATAGGTATAGCTGACAGTAAAGATAGCAGATCAATTCGTGACATGAATCTAATCAATAGTTCGAAGTCTATATGCATAGGCGCTGTTCGCAATTATAATCTCTATACGTTATAATACGCACAGGTTTACTTTTATAACATATAGTTACCATAACAACACTGATACTCACTTACTGAATGGTTTGGGTAAGGTATGATGGCAAATGTAGCTATTTTTTTTTGCCAATCATCTATCTATGATAAGTAGATAGATGATTTAACTACCATCAGTAATAACGTTTAACAATGGTGCTTTATGTTTAATTTTTGCTGACTTCTGCATGTTATATTCTGTATAAGAGATATAGCCAAATTGCAGAATTGACAGTTTTAAATGATTGATTTTGTCCGTGATGATCAGTTAGAACTACTAACATTAGGTAATTTAATTGATTATTGATAACTTAATAAGTTATAGGTGAAAACAGCATCAATCATATAAAACTAGAAGTGAATACTGACTATAAGCAAAAAGCCATTTTGTTCTACTTAATGGCTTTTCTTGTCTTTGTAGATCGTATTTTAATCATAAGACTTTATAGTTAAATATAATTAAAACCAATACAGTTGGTTAAGGACAGTTTCTATGAATGGAATTTCTAGTGGTGTACTAATATCGCTTGGTGCCTATTTTTTGGTAATGATTGGGATTGGCATCTATGCCTACTTTAAACAAGCAAATGACACTGAAGGCTACATGCTTGGTGGGCGTAGCTTGGGCCCAGCAGTAACTGCTTTGTCAGCAGGTGCATCAGACATGTCAGGTTGGTTATTACTTGGCCTGCCCGGTTACATGTATGCTGATGGGGTCGTTAGTGTTTGGATTGCACTTGGTTTAACACTTGGCGCCCTGCTCAACTACATCATTGTCGCGCCGCGTCTTCGCGTTTATACCGAGGTCGCTGATAACGCAATTACTCTACCTGACTATTTCGCTAACCGCTTCGAAGACAAGTCGCACATGCTACGTGTCATATCAGCAGTGGTTATTATCTTATTTTTCACCGTCTATACTGCTGCAAGCTTAGTGGGTGGCGGTAAGCTTTTTGAAAGCTCACTTAACCTATCTTATAGTACTGGTCTTTGGGTTACCGCTGGCGTTGTTGTCGCTTACACCTTATTTGGTGGTTTCTTAGCGGTCTCAATGACTGACTTTGTGCAAGGTATCATCATGCTATTTGCGATGGTGATTGTACCTGTCGTTGCTTTCACCGATCTTGGTGGTATATCGGCGACTACTACAGCAGTAAGAAACATTGATCCAAGCCTGCTAGATATTACTAGTGGCATGAGTGTGATTGGTATTATCTCTTTGATGGCATGGGGTCTTGGCTATTTCGGTCAACCACATATCATTGTGCGTTTTATGGCAATACGTTCGGTTAAAGATGTACCAACCGCACGTAATATCGGTATGAGCTGGATGGTTGTGAGCTTGATTGGTGCATTGATGACTGGTTTTGCTGGTCGTGCTTATGTACAAAAAACAGCAATGACCCTAGATGATCCTGAAACTATCTTTCTAGTGTTTACACAGTTTTTATTCCATCCCCTAGTATCGGGCTTCTTATTAGCAGCTATCTTAGCAGCCATCATGAGTACTATCTCATCACAGCTGTTAGTAGTATCAAGCTCGCTAACTAAAGATGTCTATAAGTTATTCTTTGATAAAGATGCACCAGAAGCTCGCCAAGTATTGGTCGGCCGACTATCAGTAGTCGCTGTAGCTGTGGTATCAATCTTACTCGCATCTGATCCGGACAGCTCGGTACTAAAGCTAGTGTCTAATGCTTGGGCAGGTTTTGGTGCGGCATTTGGACCACTAGTTATTATTAGTCTAATGTGGAAAGGTATGAACCGTAACGGTGCTGTTGCAGGCATGGTCGTTGGTGCGTTGACCGTTATCCTATGGATTTATGGTGGCTTCACTCTAGCTGACGGTACTGAACTTGGTAGCTGGTTATTCGCGATTGTCCCAGGCTTTATATTAAGTACGATTGCTATCGTCGTAGTCAGTATGGCTACTGGCGGTCCTAAACCTTCTGTTATTGCGAAGTTTGAAGAAATGGAACTTAACTTAGATAAGTAAGCTATCGACATATTTTGTTGTTATCACAACTCTCGTTACTATCATGGTAGCGAGGGTTTTTTATTGGCTTTTTTTACTGTCTGATGATTTATATCTGCATTAGCTCAGCGATCATTTAGGGCGTGTCATCAATTTGAGTAGCAGGGAAAATGAGTGTAACTATAGTCAATTCATTTTAATCACAGATATAGTGTAGCTATGATGAGTTTACCCAGCCTATGATAGGCTTACTCACAGCAAGCAAAAAAGCTTTTATCAGCTAAACTTATAACCCTTATTGTCGCTACCTCCAAGTTTACAATGAGAGACTGAATCTACGCGATTTACATTGCCTTAAACCTGCTATAACACTCATACCCTTTATCTTTCTCTTAATTAAAATAATAAAAAAGCGACCCATCATGGATCGCTTTTTTATTTTTTTGAAAGTCAGTTACTAGCAAATAAAGAAATTATTAGTAATCTTGATAAGAAAGCTTCACACCAACAATGTATCCATCATTATCTTGGAAATCAGCAACGATTTTTTCACTTGGCAATTGACCTTGTGCATCACCGAACCATAGGTATTTGCCACCCGCTGAGACTGCCCAGTTTTCAGTGACGTTGTACTTAGCACCAAGACCAACACTGTAATAGCCATCGATAGGACCTAGTGAAGTCGTTGGATCACCAGCTCCGCTATCCCAGCCAACTGTACCACTCACAGCAAGTGCTGGTGCTAAACGCTTAGCCAGACCCAATTCTACCTGCCATTGGTCATCCTCATACTCGACCAAATTTAAACCATCAGGACCATAACTACGCTGACTAACTTGGTTATATAGTGGTGGTGTAATTACAAAATCACTCCAAGGTACCCAGCGTACTTTTGCTGTTGCTAAAGTCGTTGGGTTGATACCTGTTTGAAAATCAAAGTTTACTGATTCGGGAGTAGTAATCTCGTAAGTACTGCTTTGAGTAGCAGCAGCTGGATTACCTGCTAACGTTCCTGCTAGAGGATAAGTCTCAGATATCTGTATATCATGATCAATCTCAGAACGATAAGTCAACGCCGCTTTTAAAGCAATTTCAGGTTTGCTATATGACATACCAGCGATCCAACCATAATCCATATCAGGATTGCTGTTTGATGTGTAACCAGTAGCAGGACCATAAGCCAATCCACGTAACTTCACTTGAGCTTGAATACGCTGAGCGACTGGACCACCATACACTTGGAATTCTTTATTGGCGCCAAATTTAGCCCCTAGTAAAGCCGTTAAGTTTTCACTACGTACTTCAACGTTAGTATTTTCACCAGCCGTACTAAACTCTCCATTTACAATACCAACTGCTGGAGCCAACGCTGCCAATGCACCTTGCTGCTGTGGCGTCAAAGTACCACCCTGTGCCAATATACCTTGAAGAGCAGTGACTGTACCTTGTGCCTGAGCAAAACTAGTAACTCCAAGCGGTGAACCTGGACCAATAGCACCTCCAGAAATAGCCGTAATAGTAGCCTCACGGTTGTCTCCATCCTGAGCTACAAAGTTGCCCTCAGTGTATTCAGCAGCGGCACCAAACGGCTCATCGTATATAACACCTACACTAAAAGTATCATTAATATCAGCTTTTACGCCATAACGGAAGAAATCATAAGATTCAGCAATATCGCCAGTATCACCGCCTTCGACATAAGTATTACTAGTAGGTATAACGTTAGCACTATCTTTACCACTGACATCAGCATCAATATAAGTATAAACAGCCTCAGCATAAGTACCATCTTGGAAGAATGCGGTGACATCTTGACCAGAACGATCAAGACCAGCAGCATTAGATAAACTAGCTACAGAAATTGTTGCGATTGCTACCGCGAGTGTTTTCAAGTGAAAAGTATTGCGCATTGTGTATCTCCAAACATCCTCGTTGTTTTACCGTTACCATAATTAGCCAGTGATAATATTTACCACGTTATGCTCGTTATTTAAACGGTCTCCTAATTTGAATAGTAATGGCTTTCTCACACTAAGACAACACTTAAAGTGCTTTATTTCTCTAATATGACTGGACAGTTCTTAATTATAACCATATCTTTAATCAATCGTAGCTAAGGGTTATATATAAATCTAGCTCTATTAAATCGACTTCTTAATATCAATAATATGCTAACAGCAGGATTTCTTTATTTACCTTTTTTACTTAGATTTATCTACAAAAAAAGCGACCCCTTATGGATCGCTTTTTTATAGCTTAAAATAATAGAAATGCAGTTAAGAACTTTTACGTCAGTATAAGTCTGAATATACTCAGATTATTGAGCTTGATAAGAGACTTTAACACCCAGTATGTAACCGTCATTATCTTCAAAGTTGCTAACGATGTTTTGAGTTGGGGTTTTGCCTTTTGCATTACCGAACCATAAATATTTGCCACCTGCTGAAACTGCCCAGTTCTCAGTAACGTTATATTTAGCACCAAGGCCTGCACTATAGTAGCCTTCGATAGGACCTAATGACGTTACCGGATTACCAGCACCACTATCCCAACCGATATTACCTATAACCGCTAATGCTGGCGTTAGACGTTTGGCTAAACCAAGCTCGACAACCCATTGATCATCATCATAGCTGACTAGCGGTAGACCATCAGGATATCTGGCTTTACTAACTGCTGTATATAATGGTGGTACGATATTAAAATCGCTCCATGGTACATAGCGTACTTTTGCAGTGGCTAGTGTCGTTGGGTTAACACCAGTTTGGAAATCAAAGTTCACAGATTCAGGGGTAGTAATATCGATGCTACTACCCATTTCAAGACCAACTGCTGGATACTGCTCATGGATAGGTATGCTGTGGTCAATCTCAGAACGATAAGTCAATGCTGCTTTTAAGGCAATTTCTGGTTTGCTATATGATAATCCAGCTAACCAGCCATAATCTTTACCAGAACTAAGATGAGCGGTATAGCCCGTAGCAGGACCATAGGCAAGACCGCGTAGCTTTACATCAGCTTGGATTTGCTGTGCAACGGGACCACCATAGACTTGGAAGTTTTTATTGACACCAAAGTTCATACCTAAAATACCAGTAATACTTTCACTGCGTACTTCAACGTTAGTACCTTCACCTTTACTATTAAGTTCTGCTTGGGTAGCACCTAAAGCAACATCTACCTCTCTTTTTTGTTTTGTCAGAGCTGCTTTCAATTCTGGATCTGTTGTACGATCAATTTCACCTTGTAAAAAAGCTTGTGCACCTAATGCTTCGGTCACATTGGCAAATTTTCCGCTAGAAACAGAGTTAATAGTCGCACTTGTATCACCTTTTGCAACAAAATTATTATCACCGCTATAGTCAGCGGCTGCACCAAAAGGCTCATCATATAAAATACCAACGCTAAAAGTATCGTTAATATCCGCTTTTACACCATAACGGAAAAAGTCATATGACTCAGCGATGTCATCAATTTTTTTATCTTGTTGATAACCGTTGTTATCATCACCGATATAAGCATTATCATGCCCACTAACTTTAGCATCAATATAAGTATAACTGGCTTCTGCGTACAGGCCGTCTTGTAAGAATGCAGTGATATCTTGCCCTGAGCGATCAAGACCAGCGGCGTTACCTATACTAGCAACAGAAAAGGCTGCAATAGCTACTACAAGTGTTTTTAAATGAAAATTAGGGCCCATTATATTTCTCCAAACGTCCTCATTGTCATACCTTCCTGATAATCATCATTATGCAGGTGGTATCCTCGGTGAAGGATGTTAATGTCTTTTGAACGTTAAGACAACAAAAAATATATATTATTTCTCGTTTATGACCGTTTGGTCACAGAATAATAGGTATATCTATTTATAGAGATATAGTTGAGTTAATTAAAAAGTTACCAAAAACCAAGATAAATAATAGGTAATTTCCTCAAATTTAATAATGTGGCGGTCTATCTGCTATTACATCAAAGGGCGCAATACCATCGTCAGCACTTTGACTTTCCACTTGCTTGTATACCAGCTTTAGCTGACGCTGCAGTGTATGAATATGTTTGTCTTGGCGAGTAACCACTTCATCAAGACGCTCTATTGTTAATTCAAGATGAGCCATACTCATTTGTAGTTCAACCATTTGTGTGTATAGCTCAGAATGGTCTGATATCCTATCTTTTTGGCTTGTACTGTCTTCTGTATTTTCTAATGCGGTATTCATACTTTTCTCAATGTCATGACTATTTATAGTATAGGTCTCATATTATAGGTCATTTATAGTTAACGAGGGGTTAGTCATGATGATTGTTACTAATAAGATGATAGTGCTAAAGTGAAAATTACCTCATTTATATTCGTACTTTAACCATAATAGACATGATAAAAAATCTTTGCTCACGCTAAAGTCGTGTGGCAGCATGTTATACTGCTGACAATTTAGCAACATCCTTTATATCACTATCGTTCAATCATCACTTTCACCACTATATATAAGCTTAAGATAATTTATGGCACTGATACATTTAAAAAATATCCATCTCGCCTTTGGCGTTGCTCCTGTTCTCGATGGCATTGACTTTAGCATCAACGAAGGCGAGCGCGTCTGTTTGATCGGCCGCAATGGCGAAGGTAAATCTACTTTATTTAAACTAATCAACGGCTCATTGCAGCCTGATAGTGGTGAGGTCATCATTAACGGTAGTGCAAGCGTAGCAATGCTTGAGCAGGACGTACCTGAGACTAGCGGTAGAATATTAGACATCGTCATGGGTGGAAGTCGTCGTACCGCTGACCTATTGATTAAATACAACCAGCAGACTAATCTATGTGCAGATGGTGATATGGATGCTTGTGAGCGTATGGCAACGTTGCAGCATGATATTGATGCCGTTCACGGTTGGGATCTAGAACGCGAAGCAACTCGTCTGATCACTACTATGGGACTTGACCCTGAAGATGACTTATCATCTCTATCCGGTGGTCGTAAGCGTCGTGTACTGCTTGCACGTGCATTAGTAACGAAGCCTGATATGCTATTACTTGATGAGCCAACCAACCATTTGGACGTTGATAGTATTGAATGGTTAGAGCGTTTCTTGCTCGATTGGCAAGGCCTGACCCTGCTGTTTGTCACCCATGATAGAGCATTCGTTGATAAGCTTTCTACTCGTATTGTGGAGCTTGATCGTGGTCAATTAACGAGCTATGACGTCACTCAAGGTGCAACAGGTTATGCACGTTACCAAGAGCTCAAAGAGCAACAGCTATTAGCAGAAGAAAAAAATAACGCAAACTTCGATAAAAAGCTAGCACAAGAAGAAGTTTGGATTCGCCAAGGCATTAAAGCGCGTCGTACCCGTAACGAAGGCCGCGTACGTGAACTAAAAGCGCTCCGTGAAGAACGTAGCGACCGCCGCGAGCAAGTCGGTAACGTTAATATTACGATGGGCGAAGGTGAAAAAAGCGGCAAGCTGGTCTGTAAGGTTAAAGATCTACATCTTGAGTACAACGGCAATGTATTGGTCGATAATTTCACCACTACTATTATGCGTGGCGACAAGATCGGTATCATAGGGCCGAATGGCGCAGGTAAAACCACACTTATCAAAGCCCTACTCGATATGTCTGATGACGAAGTGACCAAAAGTGGTAGCGTTGAGCTAGGCACGAATTTAAAAATCGCATTTTTCGATCAGCTTCGAGATCAGTTAGACCTTGAAGCTACTGTTGCTCAAAACGTGTCAGAAGGCTCAGATTTCATCGAGGTTGGTGGACGTAAGACGCATATCATGAGCTATTTACAAGATTTCTTATTTGCTCCAGAACGTGCACGTACCCCAGTTAAAGCCCTATCTGGTGGTGAGCGTAACCGTGTGTTACTCGCCAAACAGCTGCTAAAACCTGCTAATATCCTGGTACTTGATGAGCCAACCAACGACTTGGACATGGCCACCCTTGAGCTGTTAGAAGAGTCCGTCAGTAGTTTTAACGGTACCATTCT
Source organism: Psychrobacter sp. ASPA161_9 (assembly GCF_051970275.1). Lineage (NCBI taxonomy): Bacteria > Pseudomonadati > Pseudomonadota > Gammaproteobacteria > Moraxellales > Moraxellaceae > Psychrobacter > Psychrobacter sp. ASPA161_9. Next base: position 707,365 of record NZ_JBEFNI010000001.1, read on the forward strand.
TTTGATTAGCCATGACCGCTCATTTATGGATAACGTAGTCACTTCTACTTGGGTGTTTGACCAAGATGAAGATGGCAAAGGTATCGTTAAAGAATATGTCGGTGGCTACCAAGAATATCTGATACAGAAGAATCGCGCACAAGCAGCCAATGCAGTTAAGTCTACTAACAAAGGTGCTGAAAATAGTAAGTCTCCTAATAAGTCGACAGCAGTAGCCAAGCCCAATAAAGCGGCAAAAAAGCTGAACTATAATGATCAGCGCGAACTTGATAATCTACCAAAAGAGATTGCCGCTCTTGAACAAGAGCAAATTCAGCTACAAGAAAAATTGGCTGATGGTTCATGGTTCATTCAAGACTTCGAGGCGGCAACTGTTGCAAGCGAGCGACTGTTAGTCATTGAAGATGAAATGATGAATAAGCTTGAACGTTGGGAAGCCCTTGAAAATGATTGAAGTGCTTTTGGTTAGCCAATCAAAATGATAAAGACAATCAATATAGTATTGTTAGGCAAAAAACAGACAAATAGTTGTCAGTTATCTTGAATATGTCTTAATGAGACAAATAGTAGTAAATGTATGGAAAGTTAGTGAACATTACCGTAATTTCAAGTATCATTCTCGGTCTTTGAATATCCTTATTGATTCTAGGGTAATTGTTAAAATCATATTTTAATATAATGAAATGTTAGTTTTAGACTGGCTGTAACTTTTTAGTAAGGTTACAGCTAGAAAAGATGTGCTGTCAGAGTAGTTTTATTTTTGACACAATAATTTATTTTATGACCAAAATAGCTTAGAATAGCAACAATTAGCAAAATTAGGCACAGCTAACGTGGCTTATATATTGGTATTGTAAATTTCTAAGTCACAAACCCAGTGTGGGATAATCCCATTTCATTCACCTGGAGGAAGTATTAATGAGCCATGCCGAAGGCGTTAATGTACAACGCCGTAGAGTTCTTATTGCCTCGACTGCCGCGATTGGTGCAGCTGGGGTAGCTGCTGTGGCGACACCTTTTGTTCGTTCTTGGTATCCAAGTGCTAAAGCAGAAGCTGCAGGCGCTGCAGTTACCCAAGATATCGGTTCTATCGAAGAAGGACAAATGATTGTCGTAAAATATCGCGGCAAACCTATCTTTGTAGTCAAACGCACTGAAGACATGTTAGGTACGCTTGAATCAGTAAAGCCATTATTATCTGACCCTGATTCTAGTGCATCACTACAACCTGAATACTGTACGAATCCTACTCGTTCTTTAGAACCAAGTGTATTGGTTGTAGAAGGCGTGTGTACGCATTTAGGCTGTGCACCAAATTACCGTCCTGATGTTGGTGCTGCTGACTTAGGTGGTAATGACTGGTACGGTGGATTTTTCTGTCCTTGTCACGGGTCTAAGTATGACCTAGCGGGTCGCGTCTATAGTGGCGTTCCGGCACCGCTTAACTTACCCATCCCAGAATATAGTATGGATGGTACCATCTTGACGGTTGGGGAGGCTTAATATGAGTATGGGTAAAAAGTTAATGCATTGGGTAGACGCGCGCTTTCCGGCGACTGAAACCTATGAATACCACATGTCCAAATATTATGCACCGAAGAACTTTAACTTTTGGTACTTCTTCGGCGTTTTATCAATGGTGGTATTGGTCAACCAATTGGTCACTGGGATTTGGCTTACGATGATGTACAACCCAAGTGCCGAAGGAGCATTTGCGTCTGTTGAATACATCATGCGTGACGTCAAAGGCGGCTGGCTTATTCGCTATATGCACTCGACTGGGGCATCAGCATTCTTTGTAGTAGTCTATTTGCATATGTTTAGAGCCTTGCTCTATGGTTCATATCAGAAACCACGTGAGCTTATTTGGCTTATCGGTATGGGCATCTACTTAGCCTTGATGGCAGAAGGCTTCTTCGGTTATCTACTACCGTGGGGCAACATGTCATTTTGGGGTGCACAGGTTATTTTGAATCTTCCTGCTGCGCTACCAGTTATTGGTGACGGTCTTGCTGAATGGGTACGCGGTGATTATATTATCTCAGGTATTACTCTAAACCGTTTCTTTGCCTTACATGTAGTTGCTATTCCACTAGTATTGGTCGGTTTAGTATTTATGCATTTAGTGGCTTTGCATCATGTGGGTTCAAACAATCCAGATGGTATCGACATCAAAAAGCTCAAAGATAAAAACGGCATACCATTAGATGGTATTGAGTTCCATCCTTACTACACCGTACACGATATGGTTGGTATTGTAGTGTTCTTTATTTGCTTCTTTGCAGTGGTATTCTTCTTCCCAGAAGGCGGCGGTTTCTTCCTTGAGCCACCAAACTTTGAAGCAGCTAACTCACTAAAAACGCCTGCACATATTGCGCCAGTATGGTACTACACTCCTTTCTATGCCATCTTACGTGCGGTTCCTGATAAGCTTGGTGGTGTTATAGCGATGGGTGCTGCGATTGCAGTGTTGTTCCTAATACCATGGCTTGATAGATCTCCTGTACGTTCGATACGTTACAAAGGTATTTTATCTAAAATTGCTCTAACCATCTTTGCAATTAGCTTTTTGGTACTTGGCTATTTAGGTGCGACGCCAACGACGCCAACAGCGACATTAATGGCTCGTATATTTACTATATTGTATTTCTTGTTTTTCTTATTGATGCCGATTTACACTGCCATTGAGAAGTGTAAACAGCCACCAGAACGCGTTACCGGAGGTCACTAATGAACACGCTAACAAAATCCTTAACTGGTTTGGGCTTAGGTGCGGCATTAACCCTGACTGCTGGTACTGCACTGGCCGCAGGTAGTGGATGCGGTACGTTCACTAATGCCGAAGGTGTCGAAGAACATTTAGCTTGTAGCACAGCCCCAATTGATTTTACCAATAAGGGTTCGTTACAGAACGGTGCTAAGATGTTCATGAACTACTGCGCAGGTTGTCACTCAGCGAAGTACGTTCGTCATTCACGTATAGCGAAAGACTTAGAGATACCACCTGAGCTGGTCGAAAAGTATTTGATGGTGACCACTGATCAAATTGGTGATCATATTGATGCTGAAATTGATCCTGAGATTCAAGCATCATGGTTTGGGGCAGCACCACCAGACTTATCGCTTGAGACCAGATTACGCGGTGACGACTGGGTTTATACTTACTTGTTATCATTCTATGAGGACCCAAGTCGTCCTTGGGGTGCTAACAACTTAGTGTTGGCGAATGCAGCTATGCCTCATGTACTGCATAATCTACAAGAAGATTTAAGTAAAGAAGAGTTTGAAAGCGAAGTTGGTGATTTAGTTAACTTCATGGCATGGATGGGCGAACCTGTTCGTCATGATCGTCAGGTCATCGGCATGTTCGTTATTCTATTTTTGCTCGTCTTATTGATTCCTGTTTATCTACTAAACAAAGAGTTTTGGAAAGACGTAAAATAATCAAACAATTGAATGTGATATGTAAATTCTATATTTATTTATAAAAAGAGGCATTACTTCGGTAGTGCCTCTTTTTTTGTTTTGCATTAAGGAATATTCTAATACTTTTGTATTAAGCACTATTAGTACTGATACTCGATATAGTTTACGCTTACTACCTTGATAAACGAGGCAACTTTGTTTACGATGGCAGCCTTAACTATTAACATTAGGCTTTCATGATTGATGCGAATGACATTCCAAGTAGTCAGCTAATTTTATATGCTGATGATGGCTACGACAGTCATGTGGTACGCCTATTACTTGAAGAAAAGAAGCTCGCTTACTATTTATCACGCTTACATTCTGAGCGCCCTGAAGACCTGACCGAGCTAAACCCTTATCATACTTTGCCTGTCTTACAACAACGTGAAATCTCGCTATATGAGATTAACGTTATCTTTGAGTATCTTGAGGAACGTTATCACGCAAACAAACTGCTGCCTGATACCCCGCAAGAGCGGGCACAATTTCGACAGTTAGCATGGCGTATCCAGCGTGATTGGCTGGTACTTGGTAAACGACTGCTCATGCATCCAGATAGCTTTAATAAAGCCCAAGCTGCCGTGGCAAAAAAACAGTTGGCTGATTCATTGATTACCCTATCCCCACTGTTCGCTCATAAGTCTTATTTTATGGCAGATGAATTTGGCTGGTGCGATGTGCTGTTAGCGCCCTTGTTATGGCGTCTTGAAGAGATGGGTATCGAACTACCTCGAGCTATCAGTCGTCCATTGTTTGACTATCAAACACGACTCTTTGAGCGTGAGAGCTTTAAAAAAAGCGTTCGCTAATTAGACGACTGCAGACAGCTTGATTAAAATGGAAATTAGTCCAATACAAGCTAATAAAATAAAAGATAAGCAAATTTCATTGATGTTTTATCCGTTAATGAAAAGCTGAACAAGGTATTTTTTAATCATTAAAGACCATTAAATATAGGAAATCATCAGATGAGCGAAACCACGTCTATTACCCCAACCCGCCCCTATATGGTGCGTGCATTATACGAATGGATAGAAGACAATGCCCTGACACCGTATCTAATGGTAGATGCCACTGCTGAGAATGTACAAATACCAACCGAACACGTCCAAGATGGTCGTATCGTGCTAAATATCGCTAGCCGTGCTACAGGCAACATGAGTATGGAAAATGAATACATCCATTTCAGTGCACGCTTTGGTGGGGTGTCACAAGAGATTTGGGTACCGCTTATTGCTGTGATGGGTATTTATGCAAAAGAAAACTCACAGGGTATGTTCTTTGATCCTAGTGAATATGAAAACTATAAGCCTGAGGACGAATCAGAAGTTGCTGCTAAGAAGAGTCCTACTGTCACTCCTAAGCCAAAACGTGATAACAAAGCAGGTTTAAAAGTCTTAAAATAATAAAGCTTAAGTTAATAAACACTGAGACATAAAAAAGCTGAGCGTATTAGATACGCCCAGCTTTTTTGTTGCCGGTTCAAAGGGCTTGCATCCCTAAAGACCGTATTAGGTTCTTGGTAATGTAACACCTCTTTGACCTTGATATTTACCGCCACGGTCTTTATAACTGGTCTCGCAGACATCATCAGCATCACTTTGGAAGAATAGCATCTGTGCCACGCCTTCACCTGCATAAATACGTGCTGGCAAATTAGTGGTATTACTAAACTCTAAAGTCACGTGCCCTTCCCACTCAGGCTCAAGTGGCGTCACGTTGACGATAATACCGCAGCGTGCATAAGTTGATTTACCAAGGCAAATCGTCAATACATCACGTGGAATGCGGAAATACTCCATCGTACGTGCCAATGCAAATGAGTTGGGTGGAATGATGCACTCATCACCTACAATATCGATAAAGCTTTTTTCATCGAAGTTTTTAGGATCAACCACTACTGAATGCACGTTGGTAAATACTTTAAACTCAGGCGCACAGCGTACGTCATAACCATAGCTTGAGGTGCCGTAACTAACCAAGCGTTCGCCTGCATCATTAAAGCGTACTTGACCCGGTTCATATGGCTCAATCATGCCATACTCTTCAGCCATTTTACGAATCCAGCGGTCAGACTTGATAGACATTGTTCTTCCTTAGCAAATATTTAATAGCGACGATTATACGGAATTGGCGGCTTAATTTATAGAGCAGTGGCGACTTTAAAATCCATAACGATATTAACGGACTTATTACCTATCATGATTCACCATTTGGCAAAATGATCTTCTGCCAGCCCTATCATCTTATCAATTCTAATCACCTCGTTTCCTAAGCGTATTTCACCACTATATAGTCCAATCCATTGCTCAAAGATACTGGCAAGCACACCAAAGTTATCCGTCTTCTTATAGACAGTAATAAGCGTAAAGGTTAAATCAATGTCGACATTGCTCCAACCTAAGTTTTGATGATAGACACTCCAAATATTCTGCGCTGATGCGTCCAAATCTTTACGTATAAACATCACGGGCGGCAAGTAAGATATCTGTCCATCAAGCCAGCACGCATTTTCACTGGCTCCTGTCTCATTAACGCCCATCGATAAGTTCAATGCAAAATGACGACCATCTGGTAAATAGCTATTAATACACGTCCAAAACCAATTGGTCTTGTGACGCATATAACCAAGTGTCCAATCTAGATTGGCAATGGTGGTATTAGTAAAGTCTATTTGCTTGGCTTTAGAATCAGGAATATTAGAAGCATTAACGTTAAACTTTGACTTGCCTTTAATGAGTAAATGCCCAGATATGGCTGTCAAAGGTTCTTTTTGAGTGAACGTCCAGCCTCGCCTGCCCGTTGGTGTACAGACAGCGAGTGGCTGCGACTGCCTTGCTAAGGTTGCATGGAGTGCAAGGTTTTGACTGTCTAGCGCAACGATAACTTGCGCGGGCGTAAAATCTAAAGTAACTGTCAGCTTTGCATGAACAAACGCAATCTGCCCTTGATAGCAATCACCTGTTAAATGTGTTTGGCGAGTCAAAGGTTGTAGCGCTTCATCAACCTCTAACTCATCAGTCTCATCGTTATAAAGATAGACGAAGGCACTAGTCGCAAGCTTAATGGTCGCCAGTGCTAAACAGACTCGATAAGGAGGCTGAATAATTTGGATAAAGCAAAATTGGTTGGCTTTGAGCGCTTTGCGCCAATTGGGTAAGGACTTTTGTGAGATAAGATAACTATAATAGTCAAGATAGTTGATACTCTTGACGTGAGCAAAGACGCCAAAGGTAGGCTGACCATTTTGAATAAGCTCGTCAAGAGCAACTGGTCGCAAGCTGGTGGATAAGTGTTGCTGATCTTGTTCGTTGCGATTTTGATACATCGTCAAGGCATCCTAGCCAAATTTTTCTAAAGGTACTGGTTTTTTAAAGAGACTATTTGCTTAGAGTGACTATTTATTAAAAGAGACTATCTTTCCTTGATAGCTGACTGTGGTGTGTAAAACTCTTCTTTTTGCCTGTGCAGAAGCCACAAAAAATGCTTCCGTTATTACCTTAACTTCAATGCTGGTCCACCCATCAACTAACGTTTCTGTCACATTCGTTGATGCCATTACACTCATCCATAAAAAGTGTCTAGGAAACTTAATTAACAGGTCAGCGAGAGCCTTTGAAAACTTATTAAAATCAGCAATCACCATCCGGCGGTTGCTAAAGTCAGCTTTAACCTGATGACGTTTGCTACTACCATCTTTATAGTAGCAAACGCCAATCAATTGATTGTTTGAGAGTTCAATCACATATATCGGAGGGCGCAATAATTTTAGGAACTTATACTGTTTGGGAATATTATCTAAATGACTTTGATAGATAGATAAGCTCACAATACTTCCTTTTTAAAATACAAGCACTTTACAGGTTAACCGTTCAGGCTATTTCAATACCATTAAGAACCATCAAAAAATACGCTTATCATCGATAGGCTTAGCGAATTTATTAATATTGGCTTCGATATTCTTAGCAATACTCAGATAATACGGCGCAAATTCATCATCAGCGAGTACGCTTGGTTCGCCTTTATCCACTTGGGCACGAATACCACTGGCAAGTGGCAACTGCCCTAACAGCGGTACCTGATATTGCTCAGCGATAAACTCGCCACCACCAGTACCAAAGATAGCTTCGGTATGGTTACAGTTGCTACAAGTATGCAATGCCATGTTTTCAACTACACCAAGTACCGGAATATTAGTTTTGTTAAACATCTCAACGCCCTTTTGCGCATCAAGTAGTGCAATATGCTGAGGCGTCGTGACAATCACTGCGCCAGTGACTGGAATACGCTGTGCTAGCGTTAGTTGAATATCACCCGTACCTGGCGGCATATCAATCACTAAATAATCTAGCTGCGGCCAATTGGTTTGGTTATACAGCTGCATCAGCGCGCCAGTGGCTTTTGGCCCACGCCAAGCGACAGGTGTATTATCACCATCGAGCAAGCTACCAATCGATAACATCGCCATGCCATGCGCATCGACAGGAACGAACTGCTCATTTTCTAGTTGCGGCCTTACATCGGCGACGCCTAGCATCGTTGGCATACTAGGGCCATAAATATCAGCATCGAGTACGCCAACACGGTTGCCTAGCTTTTGTAATGCTAAGGCAATATTAACGGTCGTAGTTGATTTACCCACACCGCCTTTACCTGACGCGACTACGATAATATGACGAATACGCGGATGCGGCGCTAGTGACGCTTGTGTTGGTGCAGCTTTAGTAATCGGTGGTTCGCTGTCTGTATTGGATTGTGCGGTAGGCTTGGCTTGCTTAGCCATGGCATCCGTCGTCTTTGGCATTTGCTTCGGTAAGCTTGAGCCTGCGCCCTTAGCTGCCGCTGATAGACGTACATTCATATGAATGGTTTTGATACCGTGCGGATGCAGCAGTCGCCCAAGCTCTTGCTGAATAATTTCAGGATCAGTATCTGCTGGTAAACGTAAGTCTAAGGTTAATTGGTCGCCATCACGTTCCAGCCCCGTTACCATAGTGGCAATACTAATAGTACCTACTTCATAGCCAAGCAATACTTTATCCACAGCACTATCACGCTCTGCCTGCTGTTGCGGAGTTTCAGGTTTTTCTGACGTTATTTTTTTTATAAAGTTGAACATAGCTACCTTTACTTCTATATGAATAGGTTTGATGACATGACTTTTAAGAATTTAATAGTAAATATTCTTGGGATAGTCAGTGTATCTGAATTGAGAATATTAAAAAAACTATAATACTAATAGTTGTTATTAATAAAAAGACTGCAATGAAAAGCTTCTATATTCTAGCTGTTCGCTACCCTCTTATAATTGGCGCTCACGATTATTTACTAATAAGCTATTATATATAGTCAGTTCAAAATAAAAAAAGGTATAAAACTTTTTGGCGTGCGACTAGGGAGTGTTTAACATTCGACCATGGCACTGACAGAGGCTACACGACTTAGTTTTTAAAATAAAATATCCCAGCAGCGTTGTGTATTTCTGAATTAAATTGACTATCATTAAAGTTATATAGATAAAAACTGAGAAGCAATAAACAGGTAAATCAGCACGCCTGAGGCATCACATACTGAGGTTATTAAAGGTGCGCTCGCAGTGGCAGGGTCAAGACCTATTTTATTTAATACAAAAGGTAAGCTCATTCCAATCACACAGCCAATCATAACCACGGACATCATACTAAGCGCGAGCACCAAAGATACTACCGCATCGCCGCGCACATAACCAATGATAGAGATAGCAACTGCCATAGTAGCGCCTAGCATTAGCGCGACTACAGCTTCTCGTCCCAATAGCGAGAGCCAATCTCGCATGACGACATCGCCCGTCGCTAGCGCACGCACCATCAAGGTGGCAGACTGAGAACCAGCGTTACCGCCACTATCGACTAGGAGTGGTAAGAAAAACACCAGCACTAAGTTGGCCGCAATTACCTCTTCAAAATTGGCAATACTAAAGCCCGAAAGCAAGTTGCCAAATACTAAAAACACCAGCCAAAACACGCGCTTACGATACAGTACTCTAACGCTGACATCTTTGAGCCTACCAACCATAGTCGTGACACCGCCTGACTTATGAAAGTCATCAGTTGCCTCATCACTAGCGACATCCATCGCATCATCATGGGTGACAATGCCTACCAAGGCACCACTGTCATCAGTAATTGGCAGTGCAATCAAGTCATAACGAGCCACTACTTTGGCGACGTCCTCTTGATCGTCGTTCACATTACAAGACACCACAGTGCTCATCATAATGTCATTAATTAACTGTTCAGGAGACGCTAAAATTAGTACTCGTAACGACACAACTCCTAACAACTTACGTTCATCATCAATCACATAAGCATGGTAGATGGTCTCAGCATCGGGGGCTTCCAGTCGTAGCGCATCCAATGCCTCAGTTACTGTCATCCGAGCAGCTAAAGTAGCATAATCAGACGTCATTAAGGCGCCAGCAGTGCGCTCCTCATAGGCAGATAGTCTGCGAATATCTTCACGCTTTGCTTGCGCTAGTGCTGGTAGTAAAGCGTCGCGCTGATCTTGATTTAGATGCTTATATAAATCGGTGCGTTCATCAGCGGGCATCTCCCCTACTAATATCGCCATGCTATCTCGAGGAAACTCATGTGCCATAGCGACCTGAACATCAGGTTCTAGATAAGAAAAAATGGTAGAACGATTAGATAAGCGCTCTAATAGCTGCCAAGCAAGTTCGGACTCCATGAGTGCGAGCACATCAGCGATATCAATAGGTCGCAAATCTTGTACTTGATTAATCGCTTGTTCGAATTGCTGTTGTTCGATGGCACGGCCTAATTTCGCTGCAAAAGTTTCGGCAAAATCTTTATTATTCATTATTTTTACTCCGTGCGTCCCAAAACGGTGCAGCAAAAGCTCATAAAAAAGAGCCAATATTATTGGCTCAAATTAATAGAAACTAGATGCTAATGGATTGGTCTTTTATTAGCAAGCTAATGAATACTAAACTAATAAAATATCAATCAAACCTGTTTAATTCATAAACCAACCATGACTGGCAACGATAGACTGCCCTGTAAACACATTGCTTGGGAACGCTGCTAAAAATAGCGCTAATTGAGCAATATCATCAACGGTGGTAAATTCTTTATCGACTGTATTGACCAGCATAATGTCATTAACCACCGACTCTTCACTGATGCCTTTTTCTGCCGCTTGTTGCGGGATTTGTTTTTCGACTAACGGCGTTTTAACAAATCCTGGGCAAATCACATGTGAGCGTACATTGTGCTCAGCGCCTTCTTTGGCTAACACACGGCACAATCCAAGCAAGCCGTGTTTAGCAGTCACATAAGGTGCTTTGTAAAGTGAGGCTTCATGCGAGTGTACTGAACCCATATAAATGACCGTACCACCTTTATCGTCTTTATACATATGCTGTACGGCAGCTTTGGTAGTCAGAAATGCACCATCTAAATGAATGGCGAGCATCTTTTTCCAATCATCAAATGCCATTTTATTAATCGGATCAATAATCTGAATACCGGCATTGGAGACGAGAATGTCAATACCGCCAAAAGTATCAACTAGCTGTTGCACGCCATCATTTACGGCATCCTCTGATGTCACATCCATAGCAATCGCCAGTGCGCGTCCACCAGCAGCCTCAATAGCATCGACCGTTTGCTGCGCCGCTTCAAGATTAATATCTGCAATACCAACCGCTGCCCCTGCTTTGGCATAAGTCTCAGCGATATCACGTCCGATACCACTTGCAGAGCCTGTGACTAAAGCTACCTTACCTGTCAAATCTTGTTGTAATTGAGTCGCCATATTTTATATTCCTTTATCAAATAGCTTGTTTTAATGCCTGTGCAAGATATATGTATGCAACATGCTTATTGAGCAATGCTCACTGGCGTCTTTTCTTGTAGTTCTTCAAAGCTAACGCCATCTGCAAGCTCAACCAACTTCAAACCATTGTCAGTGACATCTAATACGGCAAGCTCAGTGATGATACGATCCACTACGCCTTTGCCGGTTAATGGCAGCTCACAATTGGCAAGAATTTTTGGATCGCCGTGTTTATTAACTTGTTCCATTAATACAATCACGCGTTGCACGCCTGCAACTAGATCCATGGCACCGCCCATGCCTTTGACCATCTTTTTAGGAATCATCCAGTTGGCAAGGTCGCCCTGCTCCGAGACTTCCATCGCGCCCAATATTGCCAAATTGACATGACCGCCACGAATCATGGCAAATGACTCTGAGCTAGCAAAATAACTGGCACCCGGCTCTGCTGTCACCGTTTGTTTACCTGCATTAATCAAGTCAGCATCTACGTTTTCAGCGGTTGGAAACTCACCAATACCTAACAGACCGTTTTCTGACTGTAGCCAAACATCCATGCCTTCAGGAATATAGTTAGCCACTAGAGTTGGTAGACCAATTCCTAAGTTCACATAATAACCGTCTTGTAATTCTTTCGCAGCGCGCTGCGCCATCTGCTCTCTTGTCCATGCCATGGTAATTTCCTTATTTTTTACAATGTTCTATTATCATTAATCTAAAAAGTTAAAAAATATTTTGACAGACTCTTTATTTAAGCGTTTTCAACTGCTTTAGTTGTCGTTTTTTCGATACGTTTTTCAGGGTTGCTGTTTAATACAATACGCTGCACAAAGATACCAGGCAGATGCACTTCATCAGGATCGAACGTGCCAGTCTCTACGATTTCCTCTACTTCGACAATGGTAATTTTGCCAGCCATTGCACAGTCTGGATTGAAGTTACGGGCGGTTTTGTTGAACATTAAGTTACCCGATTTATCTGCTTTTTGCGCTTTGATTAATGACACATCAGCACGCAATGTATGTTCAAGCACATATGTGCGACCATCAAAATCACGCGTCTCTTTACCTTCCGCGACGAGTGTGCCGACGCCAGTTGCAGTATAGAACGCAGGAATACCAGCGCCACCCGAACGTAGCTTTTCAGCCAATGTACCTTGCGGGGTCAATTCAACTTCTAACTCGCCAGCTAGGTATTGACGCTCAAACTCTTTATTTTCACCGACATAAGATGAGATCATTTTTTTGATTTGACGAGTTTGTAATAGTAATCCTAAGCCAAAGTCATCAACACCCGCGTTATTACTGATACAGGTTAAATCTTTAACGCCGCTATCACGCAATGCTTCGATTAAAGCTTCAGGAATACCACACAGACCAAAACCGCCGATTGCGAGGGTTTGACCATCACTTACAATACCTTTTAACGCTTCTTCTGCACTACTATATACTTTTGATTGACTCATGGTTGTCTCCTATAATTATCGTTTATGATTTTTTAATTAACCCATAGATTAATAATGGTTTAACTTTATTATGTATCCGTTCTATTGTTGCCTTTGAATCGTTTCATTAAGTTTGTTGTTTTTATTACCTTCTGTATTCATTTACACGCCATACCAGTTATACCACTAACCAAAACACACCCATAATAATTGCCCCTGATACTGCAAGCACTATCAGACAGTAGCCCATGATAGCTCGAGCATCTAAGCCGGCAATACCTAATAACGGTAATGCCCAAAATGGCTGAATCATATTCGTCCACGCATCGCCCCACGCAATCGCCATTGCCGTGACTGCTGGTTTGACACCAAGCTCGACACCAGCAGGTATCATGACAGGCCCTTGTACAGCAAACTGACCGCCGCCCGATGGTACAAAGACGTTGACCAAACCTGCGCTTAGAAATGCAAAAATAGGAAAGCTGTCTGCTGAAGCGGAATTGACGAAGAATTCGGTAACTTGCGTACTAATAGAGATGCCGTCAGCGTTTGCTCCGGTCATGATACCCATGATGCCACCGTAAAACGGAAACAGTAATACAATGCCGGTGATGCCGCCTATACCTGAGTTTACTGCGCGATAGTAACGCTCTAGGGTGCCATGCGATAACAATCCTATAAACAAGAATAGCCCAATAACTATATTTAATCCTAGATTAAAACCATTGCTGCCAAACTCACTAATATAGTACATCAAAGCTAACGCCAGCAGAATGACAGCGATAATACGGCTGTCATCTAATCTTTGCGCTGGGGTATCTCGGCGAGGCGACACATAAGCTTCTTTTTTAATGAGCTTAGGGTCAATAACGGTAGGATTTTTTGGGTGCATAAAGCGATTTAACAGAGGCAAGATTATTACTAACAAGCCAACAATGAGTAAGTTGTATCCGGCAAACACGGTTTGTGATAAAGGCACTGCTTCGGTTATTGCATTGCCCGATAGCGTGAGCAAGGTGTCACCGCCTGAGCTTAACGTTAACGGTATCGACCCTGAAAAGCCTCCATGCCAGATAACAAACCCTGAATATGCGGCCGCTACCAATAAGGGGTAATCGACATTAGCTACTTTTTTTGCGAGTGACTTGGCAAAGATAGCGCCAATAATTAGACCAAAACCCCAGTTTATCCATGAACCAACCAGACCCACCAAGGTTGATACTATGATAGCGGTCGAAGGGGAATGAATACGACTGGCAATATTATCCAGTAGACGCTGAATGAATGGCGCACTAGCAAACGCATAGCCTGTCACTAGTATGAGCGCCATTTGCATGGCAAAGCTATGTAGTGACCACAGCCCATTGCCCCAATGTCCTGCCATTGCTATTACGTTTTGGCCCGTAATAGCGAGTCCAACGACAAAAGCAATGAGCGTTAAAACAATAGAGAATACAAAGGGGGATGGTAAATACCGATTTACCAGTTGTACGCTCGCATTGGTAATAGCACTAAACATATCCACATTCCTTGTCGATTTAATGTTTATGGTTCAAACTTATTGTTAGTAGATTACTGCTTGTTAAATATGGTAGTTTATCCATAGCACTCAATACAAGTACAACCATAATAATACAATTTATATCGATATATCATATATGCGATACTTATGCTAACTTAACATATTATTCTCATAGCGACTAGAGAATAACTTTAAGATTATAGAGGTTGCGATTGGTAGTGTGAATAAAAATATTATAGGTCATAATCATATCAGTACAGATGCATACTAAATATAATCTATTACTAAGTATTTGATATCTTGTGTTGACCTCTACTAGCAAGCACTGCATAATCGCTGACTGAATTTTGCCAAGGAGGGCGATCATGTTTAGCACACTTGCTATTGTTATTACTTTATTTCTATTAATGTTCTTTGCTTATCGCGGTTATTCAGTGCTGATTTTGGCACCGATTATGGCGATATTAGCTGTATTCCTATCAGGGGATTTTTTAAGTAGTATTCCTGCCTATACCGATGTCTTTATGGGTGCTTTGAGTGGATTCTTACTCAAATTCTTCCCTATTTTCTTGTTAGGTGCATTGTTTGGTCGTTTGATGGCAGACTCTGGAGCGGCGACAGCAATTGCCAATACCGTGGTCGAAAAGCTTGGTGCCAGCAAAGCCATTCTAGCAGTCATCTTAGTCTGTGCTATCTTAACCTATGGTGGTGTATCGTTATTTGTCGTAGCGTTTGCTATCTATCCAATCGCCAAAGACTTATTCAAAGCCGCTGATATTCCTAAGCGCTTGATTCCAGCAGCGATTGCCTTAGGCTCATTTACCTTTACGATGACCGCATTGCCGGGCACGCCAGCCATTCAGAATGCCATTCCAATTCCTTATTATAATACCAACGTATTTGCCGCGCCTATCCTAGGTATTATCGGCGGTACTATCATGTTTATTTGTGGTTGGTTATGGCTACAGTCACGGGCTAGAAAAGCCAATGCGGCAGGTGAAGGCTACGGTCAGCATGACGAAGAGGATGTAGGCGGCGTTGGTGCAGCAAAAAAAGAAGCCGAAGTGCTAAATACTCATCACACCTCCTTTACGGTTGCTATGATTCCGCTGGTATTAGTCATCGCTTTAAACGCTTTATTAACTTATGCTATTTTCCCTTCGATAGACTTTAGCAGCTTACAAGCTCAGTTTCCGGATTTAAATATCGCCGGCTCACTCGGTCTATGGTCGATTATTATCTCGTTAGTCGTTGCCTGTATTGTTTTGATTTTGCTGCGTATCGGTCATTGGAACAATCTACAAAAAACCATCAACCGTGGTACTTATGATTCGATGTTGCCGATTTTTAACACCGCATCGGAAGTTGGCTACGGTGCGGTTATCGCTTCACTTGCAGGCTTCCTTATCATTCGTGACAGTATCTTAAACCTAAATCCTGATAACCCACTAATCTCAGAAGCCGTTGCTATGACCACGCTTGCTGGTATTACGGGCTCATCATCAGGTGGTTTGAGTATCGCTCTATCGACGTTGGGCGAAGATTACCTGAGAATGGCGGTCGCAGCTGGTATTGATCCAGAGCTTATGCACCGCGTGGCGGTTATGGCAGCGGGCGGGCTTGATACTCTTCCACACAGTGGCGCGGTCATCACGTTGTTTGCGATTTGTGGCTTGACCCATAAGCAGTCATACCTGAATCTTGCGATGGTCACGATGATTATTCCACTCATCGCTGTGGTCGCTGTTATCATCTTAGGGACGATGTTTGGCTCATTTTAGAAACCGTTTAAGCTTTAAGCGGTTTCTTGAGCTTTGAATATGAATGAGTTTTAATGTGTAAATTCAAAACCCACTTGGCAAATTGCTTGGTGGGTTTTTTAATAATAACTTTATAACGAGCAAAGCTAGGGCGTATTATTTATATCTAATAAATGAGCGACCATTTATGTACCATACGGAGCTAACTACCATATTGGTTACCGTATTGGTTATCACATTAATTACTGTATTAATTAGTATGGTAATGTCACAAATTTGACCGATTTACGGTATCATAGGCGCACTTTTTGAATTTTCATTTTTAGAAGTTTTAGTATTGATAGTTTGATATTAATAGTATCGCGTCTGCTCGCCATAAACTGCTTGCGACGTTTGATAACCAACCCGTTTATATAAAGTATAGGTGATGAAAGTGCGTGAGATTCTAGTAACCAGTGCGCTGCCCTACGCCAATGGCTATATCCATTTGGGGCATCTTGTAGAATATATTCAGACTGATATTTGGGCGCGTGCGATGAAGGCACAAGGCCATCAGGTCACTTATGTCTGCGCGGATGATGCACATGGTACGGCGATCATGCTCAAAGCAGAAGCTAATGGCATCACGCCAGAAGAGCAAATTGCCTCAGTTAAAGCCTCGCATGAAGCGGACTTTGCTAAATTTTTGATTAACTTTGACAATTATCACTCCACGCATTCAGAAGAAAACAAGCATTTTTCCGAGCTGATTTATCGTCGTCTTGATAGCGCTGGACATATCAGTACCAAAGACGTTGAGCAATTATTTGATCCTGAAAAGCAATTGTTTTTAGCGGATCGTTTTGTCAAAGGCACTTGCCCTGAATGCGGTGCGCTTGATCAATATGGCGATAACTGTGAAGTGTGCGGCACAACGTATGATGCAACAGATCTTAAAGATCCTTACTCGACGTTGTCTGACGCCACACCTGTCCTAAAAACCTCTAAGCATTATTTCTTTGATTTACCTGAGTTTGAGCAATTCTTAAAGGATTGGACGCGTAGTGATAATCGCTTGCAAACATCGGTTGCTAATAAACTGCAAGAATGGTTTGACGCTGGCCTGACCAGCTGGGATATCTCACGCGATGCGCCATATTTTGGTTTCCAAATTCCAGATACCCCAAGCGACGAGCCAGACAAATATTTTTATGTATGGCTAGATGCGCCAGTCGGTTACATGGCAAGCTTTAAAAACTTATGTGATAAGCGTGCAGGTACAGATAAAGCGCTTGATTTTGACCGTTATTGGATGCAAGAAAACGAGCATAAGACCGAGGTTTATCATTTCATTGGTAAAGACATCGTTTATTTCCATGCGTTATTTTGGCCAGCCATGCTTGCCGGCAGTGAATTCCGTACGCCGACTGGTGTCTTTGCCCATGGCTTCTTGATGGTTAATGGTGAAAAAATGAGTAAGTCACGTGGCACCTTTATTAAAGCCGAAACTTACGCTGATCATTTACACCCTGAATACTTGCGTTATTATTTTGCTAGCAAACTGTCTGACAAAGTCGAGGACATTAACCTTGATTTAGAAGACTTTATGCAAAAGGTCAACTCTGACTTGGTTGGTAAGGTCGTTAATATTGCCAGTCGTAGCGCTGGTTTCTTAGTGAAGAAATATGACGGTATGCTGTCGGACGTTTGCGTAGAGTCAATGCTTCTAGAAGATATTACCAAAACTGGTGATGAAATTGCTGCTGCTTATGAGAATCGCGAATTCTCGCGCGCTATGCGTTTAATCATGCAATGTGCAGATAAGGCCAACGAGTATATTGACGAGAAAAAACCATGGTCGCTTGCCAAGCAAGAAGGCACTGAGCAAGAAGTTCAAGACGTTTGCTCGGTTGCGATTAATATCTTCCGTCAATTGATGGTTTATCTAGCGCCAGTATTACCTGAGCTGACTGCCAATGCCAAAGAATTTTTAAACATTGATGACTTGAGTTTCGCTAGCCGTAACCAATGGTTGCTTGGTCATAAAATCAATAAATTTAAACCTTTAATGCAGCGTATCGAAGAAAAAGACGTTGCAGCGATGGTTGAAGCGTCAAAAGAGTCATTAGCTCAAACTGCTACTCCAGTTGCTAGCGAAGATAATAAACCAGACGCTAAAAACATCCAACCAGAAACAGATACTGATATAAGTACTGAGCAAGCTGACTATATTGGTATCGAAGACTTTGCCAAAGTTGAGATGAAAGTCGCACACGTCTTAGAGTGTAACCATGTCGAAGGCGCAGATAAGCTTCTGCAATTCACCTTAGACGTTGGCGAAGACAAGCCGCGCAATGTGTTTAGCGGTATCCGTAAATTTTATGAGCCTGAGCAATTACTTAATAAAAAGGTGATTTGCGTCACTAATCTTGCACCACGTAAGATGAAATTTGGTATCTCGGAAGGCATGGTGTTATCGACTGGCGATCCAAAGACAGGTCTAACAGTTGTTACCCTGCCTGATGATTGCGTGGTTGGTGATACTTTAGCTTAACTGCTCCATTCAGCATTGACATAAAAAAAGATGTCCTTAGTGGCGTCTTTTTTTATGTCGTTTTTTATAGTATATAGGTTAATAAAACCATCAATACATGACTCAATCACAGCTATGACGAATACGCCTTAATTTTTTATTGCGATAACTTACATTACTGTCATAATATGAACATAATGATCGACGGAACGATTACCTTATTGTTAGCCTGCTATTTTGGCATCAACATAGCATTGACTCGGCTAACCTGCATTTTCCAGTATCATCTTTAAAACCAAATATAACGAAGACGAATGCAAGTACTACCATGAGTAGACATAGCGATTCTGATAATGTTAACTTGGTTTTTACGATTGATATAACTTATGAGTTAACCTAATAATGACTATTGCTTCTACTTTACGCTTAAGCCTATATGGCGCTGCTATTAGCGCCACCCTTGGATTAATTGGCTGCTCAAATTCTACCGATACTGCTGCAACGACTGATGAAAGTGCAGCCGCTGATACTGACAAACCCGCTAAAACGTTGGCCATTACTCAAATCGTTGAACACCCATCGTTAGATGAGATGCGCCGCGGTATCATTGATGAGCTGGCTGATAATGGTTATGTTGAAGGCCAAAATCTAACTATCAACTTCCAAAGTGCCCAAGGTAATACAGCGACAGCAGGACAGATTGCCAAGCAGTTTGCAGGAGACAATCCAGACGCGATCGTCGCCATTTCAACGCCATCTGCCCAATCCATTGTTGCCTCAACCAAAACCGTTCCGGTTATTTATACTGCTATCTCAGACCCTATTGCAGCGAAGCTTATTAACGAAAATAACGTACCTATCCAATCTAATGTGACAGGCCTATCAAGCGAGTTACCTATTGCGCCGCAGTTAGACAATATTCAAAAAATTGTACCCAATGCAAAAACCATTGGCTACGTCTATAGCCCAGGTGAGATTAACTCTGTAGTAGTGCTCAATCAGCTTAAAAAACTCGCGCCAGCGCGTGGACTCAAAATATTAGATGTGACAGCCAACCGTCCAACTGACGTTGCTATGGCGACTCGTAGTCTTGCTGGTCGCGTCGATGTCATTTATACCTCGTTAGATAATAACGTTGTGTCAGGATTTGAAGCAATGGCAGGTGCCGCTAACGAGCTTGATATTCCAGTCATTGCCTCGGACGAGTTTAGTGTAAGACGCGGTGCCACTGCTGCGCTAGGTGTCAACGATTATGACTTTGGCCGTACCACTGGAAAAATGGTTTATCGCGTGTTAAATGGCGAGGCTGTCAATACCATTAAGCCTGAAGTCATGAATAAATTAACCTTGTATGCAAGTCCGAAGCACGCGGCTGAGCAAGGTGTCAGCTTGCCAGCAGATTTGTTGAAGAATGCCATTAACGTTGATACTGATACCAATACCAAATAGAAAGTAGTAGGCTATTAATTAGCACGTTAATTATTTATATAGTGTATGGACACACTATTATTTTAGGAGTAAGACCCATGTTGTATCAAAATCGTTTTGGTCATTTCAATTTTAGTAAAGCGCTATTATTAGGCGGCGTTTGTACTGCTATCTTGACTGGTTGTAATCAGTCAGCACAAGATACTAGCACTACTGACGCGGCTGCTACTGGCGATGCCGCAGTAGCTATGAAGACGGTCGCTATCACTGCTATTGTAGAACATCCAGCGCTAGATGATGTCCGTAAAGGTGTCATCGATGAGCTAAATGATGCCGGCTTTAAAGACGGTGAAAACTTAACGGTCAACTTCCAAAGTGCACAGGGCAATACTGCCACGGCGGGACAGATTGCCAAGCAATTCGTTGCAGACAATGCAGACGTTATCATCGCGATCGGCACTCCATCAGCGCAGTCAGTAGCTGCTGCGACTAGCAGTATCCCACTAGTATTTTCAGCAGTCACTGACCCAGTCGCAGCCAAACTAGTCACAAAACTAGATGGCTCTGGCACCAATGTCACTGGTGGCTCTGATGCACTACCTTATGAGCCACAAATTGAATTGATGCGTCAAATCATTCCTAGCTTAAAAAATGTCGGTTATGTTTATAGCCCAGGCGAAGTCAACTCAACGATTATCTTGAAAAACTTAAAAGAAAAACTGACACCACTAGGTATCAACGTACTCGAAGCGCCTGCCCAGCGTAGCACTGATATTGCGATGGCCGCCCGTAGCCTCGAAGGTAAGGTTGATATGATCTATACCTCAACCGATAACAACGTCGTATCGGCCTACGAATCACTATATCAAGTCGCTAAAGAGAGCAAAATCCCACTGATTGCCTCAGATACCAGTTCAGTTGAGCGCGGTGCCATTGCTGCCTTAGGCGTAAACTATTACGATCTTGGCCGCGAAACTGGTAAAATCGTTGTACGCATTCTAAACGGTGAAGAAGCCGGCGCCATTCCTGTTTATACGCCGCAAATGCTTGATTTATATGTCAGTCCAAACCATGCCAAAGAACAAGGCATTACTTTGCCACAAGCGGTTATCGATAAAGCAAAAGAAGTGGTAGAATAACGCACTTTTATAGTTGGCTCATCATAGCAATCATAATATAGATACCGAGTTTGATAGATTGCGTGTCAGCCGCCAGCTACCTTTATGCGATGAAGCTAAATGTTTAACATAAGAAACCCAGCTATGAATTAGTAGGCTGGGCTTCTTATTTAAAAGGCTATTATTAAGTAGCGGTTATTTAAATGCTTTTATTTAGCTCATTACTTATAAAATACTTATAAGTGCCAAGGTATTTGCTTAGGACTTTATTATTTACATAGCACTTATAACATAGCATTTAAATTTTGCGATATCTTGAACCAAAGCTTTGAACCAAGGTAGCTTATGATAGCTTTTCATCGTGACATGTTTTGGTTTACCCTAACCGCAGATTGCTTAATCTGTTAAATTCACCGCTTAGCCGTTTAGCTAAAATTGACTTATAAATTTATAGATAAGAGCACGCTGGTATAAGCCACTTACTCTGTGAGTTAATAAATAGAATGTTATTTACTAAACGCTTGGTTATGACTTACTGATATCTTATGTCTCTAATTGCTTTTTTTGGTGCGCTTGAAAGCGGTCTAATTTACGGCCTAGTAGCACTTGGTGTGCTCATCTCATTTCGTACGCTCGACTTTCCTGATTTGACCGCTGATGGTAGTTTTCCATTAGGTGGCGCCGTCGCTGGCATCTCTATCGTCGCTGGTGTCAATCCATGGTTGGCCTGTGCTTTTGGTATGCTAGCAGGTTCAGTCGCTGGTATCGTCACTGCATGGCTACACGTCAAACTTGGTATCTTGCAACTACTTGCCAGCATCTTAGTCATGGTCGCGCTATATTCTGTCAACCTACGCATCATGGGCGCGCCCAACTTGCCGTTGTTAGGTGAAACCACAGTATTTAGCACTTTGGTCAATGACGAAAATGGCTATTGGATGCGTTGCCTTATCATTGGTGTGGTCATATTGCTTGCCAAGCTATTCTTAGATTGGTTCTATAGCACTGAAACTGGCTTATCCATGCGTGCAACTGGTTCAAACCTCCGTATGGCCCAAGCGCAAGGCATTAACACCTCTTGGATGACGATTATCGGTATGGCCGTCTCTAACGGCCTAATTGCTTTAGCAGGGGCGCTGTTTGTACAGACCCAAGGTGGCGCAGATATCTCTATCGGTATCGGTACGATTGTCATTGGTCTAGCAGCAGTCATCATTGGGGAGACCATCATCCCTGCCAAGCGTATTTGGCTGATTACCTTTGCCGTAATCGTTGGTGCGGTACTATATAAGCTATTTATTCAGGTCGCGCTATCGAGCGATACGCTGCGTAGTATTGGCTTTGGCCCGCAAGATTTGAACTTGATTACTGCCCTACTTGTGGTATTAGCACTGGTATTGCCAAAAGCAAAAACTAAGTTTTTATCTCGTAAAGTTCGCGTTCAATGACAGTCAAAGCAGGCGGTAAAAAACTGTAATAAGCTTGAAGAGACAATAAGGAATAACGATTATGATGCAAGCCACAGATTTACGGTTGACCTTTAACCCGGGCACGCCTATCGAAAACCCTGCCCTCCGTGGTATTAATTTAAACATCGCTGATGGCGAATTTGTGACTGTTATTGGTACTAATGGCGCAGGTAAATCGACTTTTCTAAACGCCGTAAGTGGTACCACGCGTGTCGATAGTGGCTCAATCTTACTAAACGGCATCGATGTCACCAAAAAAACAGCGCATCAACGCGCTCATTGGGTTGCTCGCGTATTCCAAGATCCAATGGCTGGCACCTGTGAAGCGCTCACCATTGAAGAAAATATGGCATTAGCCTATAAGCGCGGTGGTAAACGCGGTCTGAGCTTTGCACTGAACCCAAATAACCGTGACCTATTCCGAGAAAAGTTATCAGTACTAAAGTTAGGCTTAGAAAATCGTTTGACCGACCGTATGGGGTTATTATCTGGCGGGCAACGTCAAGCAGTGAGCCTCCTGATGGCATCATTACAACCCTCTAAGATTTTATTGCTTGATGAGCATACTGCTGCTCTTGACCCTAAAACTGCCGCTTTTGTTTTAGAGCTAACAGATAAAATTGTGACTGATAATGAACTTACTACCATGATGGTCACGCACTCAATGCAACAAGCATTAGCGCATGGCACGCGTACAGTGATGCTGCATCAAGGACAAGTGGTATTAGATGTCGCTGGTGACATACGTAAAGATATGACTGTGCATGACTTACTTGATATGTTTGAGCAAACGCGCGGTGAGAAAGTTGAAGATGACAGCTTGATTTTGAGTTAAATAACCCAACGGCTGCTATTTTCGCAAGAGATGTATTAGTTGACAATCAAATTATAAACCTTCAAGAAAACACTCTTTTCTTGAAGGTTTTTTGTTATCTATAGTTAATGCTTCTACAAACTTTTCGCTAGCCATTATATAGTTGTTATATAAAGCTTATTTGCTGCCATTTACCTATGAGGTCTGTTATGCGCAAAATTCCTGTTTATTCCCACCCTGCTGCCGGTTGGCCTGCGCTGATTTCCTCTACTCGTAAATTGATGGATTATCAGACTTTTTTGCGTGGTAGTTTAAGTGTGCTAAAAAGCAACCAGCCTAAAGGCGGATTCGATTGTCCAGGCTGCGCTTGGCCAGATCATAAATCACATAAGATGATTGATGTCTGCGAAAACGGCATTAAAGTTATCGCTAGTGAAACCATGTCAAAAAAGGCAGATGCACAATTCTTTGCACGGCATACGGTAACCGAGCTACAAGGATGGTCTGGCTACGAGCTTGAACATAGTGGGCGCTTATCAGAGCCAGTATATTATGATGCGACCCAAGACCGCTATGTACCGATTTCTTGGGAAGCTGCTTACAAGCGTATCGCTGAGCAGTTAGCACAGCTTGATTCGCCAGACGAGGCGCTATTTTATACTTCAGGCCGTGTGACCAACGAGCCAGCCTTTATGTATCAACTGTTTGTGCGCTGTTTTGGCACCAATAATTTACCAGATTGCTCAAACATGTGTCACGAGCCAACCTCAGTAATGCTCGGTAGACAGTTAGGCGTTGGCAAAGCGACGGTGATGTTAGAAGATTTTGAGCAAGCCAAACTGATATTAATGTTTGGGCAAAATCCTGCGACTAACCACCCACGCATGCTTGAAATGCTCGCCCATGCTCATGAGCAAGGCTGTCGAATCATCTCGATAAACCCCATGCGTGAACAAGGCTTAAGTAAATTTAGAAATCCGCAAAAGCCCACGCATATGGCGGCAGGTCAAAGTGATGATATGGTCGACGATGTCATTCAAATTCAAATCGGTGGTGATACTGCGCTGTTGACTGGTATTGCAAAATGGCTGATTGAGAACGATAAAATTAATAACGACTTTATTGCGACGCATACGTCAGGTTTTGAGCCATTAAAACAGTGGCTGACAGAACAGTCATGGGTGGATATCGAGCTTGGTTGCGGTATTGCTCAAACAGAAATTATCAATATCGCAAAGCTGGTTGCCAACAGTCCTGCGACGATTTGTACTTGGGGTATGGGCATCACCCAGCATGTGCAAGGTGATGACAATGTGGCGATGATTACCAACTTGCTACTATTGATGGGTATGATTGGGATTGATGGTGCAGGCGCTTCCCCAGTGCGTGGACATTCCAATGTGCAGGGCGATCGCACCATGGGCATTCATGAACGTCCCGGACAGGCTTTGCTTGATAGCCTTGAGCGCGTTTTTGAGCGTCCAATGCCGCAAGAGGACGGTTTTGATGTGGTGGCTGGCGCCAAAGCATTAATTGCTGGTAAGCTCAAAGTCTTTATGAGTATGGGCGGTAATTATGCCGTTGCCGCGCCTGATAGCAGTGCCATTCAACAAGCCTTGACCACGACTCAGCTCAATGTTTTCGTAGGAACTAAGCTGAATGAGACCATGCTGTATCCGGGCGCAAATAACCTCATCTTACCTTGCTTAGGTCGTACTGAACGCATAATTACCGCTAAAGGTGAGCAGTTTGCCACTATCGAAGACTCTATGTGTCAGATTGTACCTACTCAGGGCAACCTTAAACCTGTTAGCGATACGTTAAAGTCGGAAGCGCAGATTGTGGCAGACATTGCTACTCACGTGCTTGGAGTTGACTCATCTATCCCTTGGCAAGCAATGAGTGAAGACTTTGACATCATTCGTGACTATGTTGCACAAGCGATTGATGGTTTTGAGAACTTTAACGAGCGTATTCGTGCGGCTGAGCGTGGCTTTCATTTATATCATCCAGCGCGCCATCGCGTGTGGAATACCGACAGTGGCAAAGCACAGTTTGAAGTACCGAAATATCCGATTACTTATGTCGCAGCACAGATGGCAGAGACAACCTCAGCCCTTATAGACAATGCGAGAGAAGATAACAATATCGATAGCACGCAAGATAATGAGCAAAAAATCTGGCAATTGACCAGTGTCCGTAGCCATGACCAATTCAATACTATGATATTTGGTTATCAAGACCGCTATCGCCAAACCAATCGCCGTGATGTGCTATTTATGCATCCTGATGAGATGAGCCGTTTAGGTTGGCAAGAAGGTGACCATGTTGTGGTATCGCGTCAAGCCAGCTCAAATAGCTCAAACATTACAGACGGCACAGATAAACCACGTACATTAGGGCCTTTAGTATTGACTGAGATGGATATCGCATCCAACGCCGTCGCAACTTACTACCCTGAGTGTAATGATTTATTTGATTTAGACACGCATGCGCCAGACTCCCACATACCAGCTTATAAATCAACGACCGTTGTTCTGCAACGTGTTGATGCAAACGCTGGCATAGCCGACCCTGCATAGTAAGCGTGAGATAATGATTGAGTTATGAATATATTTAAAAGGAAAACGGTAATAACTATGTCAATGCCCATAAGATATAACGAGCCATCATGATAGCTGAAAGCAATGCTGAAACTGACGCGAAATATAGCGATCAATTCTTAGTAAATAATAAATTGGCAAATAAAATTTCAGAAACTATAGAATTATCTGCGGTACCACTTGCGCGTAATCATTTAGCGCAAAAGCATTATTATCCGTCAGATAAGTATGGTCATCATAGTATTGCTGGGACCAGTGTTGCTCAGACTAGTACTGATCAAATCAGAGTTGACTCCCAGTCAGCTAGCTTAGCAGTGGAAGCTGCGGTTGCTATCGTTATTAACGGTATTCACTATGCGGTATTGATGGCAAGTCCTCACCAGCTAGAATATTTAGCTGTTGGATTCTTATTTAGTGAAGGCTTAATTCAGCACAGTCATGAGCTGCTTGATTGGGAGGTTACCCAGCTTACAGATATCGCAAGTTATCAAAAGTTTACGCAAGATTCGTTTGGGCAGGATTCGCATGTAAAAAACCCTATGAATGAAAGTCTTGAATTTGAAGCATTTGAGCAAAGCTTAATATCACTGCAAGATTACGATATTTATGTGGTAGAGCTGGTGCTAAATCAACGCTGTCATCAGCGTATCCAAGCACAAAAGCGGCAGCTCGCAGGGCGTACAGGTTGCGGTATGTGTGGTATCACTGGACTAACGCAGGCACTGCCCGACTTGAGTGCTTATCGTCAAGACATGCAGCAGGTCAAAGCAAATACCCCAAGCCTTAGCTATCTATTAGAAATACGGCAACAAGTCGATGCCATGCAACATACACATCAGTTGACAGGTGCCGTACATGCCGCCGCAACGATGTATAATCAACAATTATATTTGTTTGAAGATGTAGGACGTCACAACGCGCTCGATAAACTTATCGGCTGGCAACTGCGCAACAAGACGGAGGTTGAATGCGTCCTTATGACTTCACGCTTATCAATCGAGCTGGTGCAGAAATCCATTCGTGGTCGTATACCTTGGTTAGTTGGTATGTCCGCCCCTACCAGTACCGCCGTTCGTGTCGCCGAGCGTTATAGCTTGGGCTTGGCTGGATTCTTACGTGATAACAGAGTGACTTATTACTCAGGTACTTAAGGTGTTAAATTGAAAAAATATATAGGTGAAAGAAGTATTTAAACACAACGATATTTTCATTTCAGAAAATAAGCTTTAATATGGTTATAGATGCCTCTTTTCTTATGTTGGTTTTCAGAGCTTAGTAAAATTAAAGCTTAGAAAATTATTTATAAATCTCTATTTTTTAAACAATAGATTTTCTTACCCTATATTCAGAAAAAAAGAACAAGACACTAAATGCCTTGTTCTTTTTTTATTTTTATTTTTATTGTTATTCTTCACTACTTACAATTAAGTCAGACTATCTAGTAAATTGTGAATACTTCGCGCATGATGCAGGCTGCCAGTAAGTTTCTGTAGCATAAAACTCGTCTTTACGCAGTATGCCTTCATAGCTATCGTCAAAAATAATCTTATAACGGCAAGTTTCTACATTTTGATTGGCATCATAGAATTTAAGGATATAATCCCATTCGCGAGCATTGAAGCCTTCTTGAAAATGCGGAGTACCAATGAGTTTGTAAATCTCATTTTTAGTCGTGCCAACTTTAATTTTTGCAACATCATTTTGCTCAACGATCCTGCCCTCTCTTTGCCATGCTGAACTTTGAACAGGGAATACCAAATCATCAGGATTAACAGAGCCATGCTGAGCGCCCGGACTGACATGCCAAGTACAGCCAGTTACAGCAAATAAAAGAGCAGTAGCCAACAATCCGTGGCGATAAATAGATAAGTTCATTGTTTATTCCTTAATGTGTCATGAGTGATTTGACAATATCTGCCCGAGTACAGACATTGTCATAATGCGTTTGATTGGATTAGAAATGGAAGCCTGCACCGATAGCACCGCCAGCATTACCTTGAGTATCGGCTGTACCATTTATTTTCATCACCCAGCGACCGTTATCAGAGACTCTTGAGACACCGATAGCAACTGCGCTTTCGCCGTTATATGAGGCAATACCACCACCTATCATCGACTTACCTGCGATGTAAGCTTGTGGCAATGATGACATCGCCATCGCGGCTGAGATACCAGCATTGGCATTGTCTTCAACCTCACCAATTCTATAGCCTAAATTATTAACGTTTCTGTCAATAGTCACAAGCTCACCATTAATTGCTCTATCGACAGTATCAAGCTGACTCACGTTTACAGCATCAGTAGGATTAACACCAGCGGCGACATTAGTAATTGTATTGCCACCATTATCCAGACCATTGCTATCAAGCGTCGTATTGCCAGCTTTAATACTAGTCACTACTATATTTTCGGCAGTAGCTACTCTAATACCACCATTGTCATTACTCAGGACAATGTTATTTCCGGTGACAAAGTTAGCCGTATTGTTTGCTTGGTTAACAGTCTTGACATTATTACCATCAATCTGAGTAACGACTGTTTGCATGGCACTATCTGCTTTCACTAAGCTATCTTTACTGGCCTGACTGAGATCTACAGCATAGTCAGTAACGTTAGCGGCATTTTTATTACCAGCTGTTACGGTCACTGCACTAGAACCAGAAACGCTGGCACCATTCGCATTAACGGTATAGATATCTTGTCCATTTTCACCTGTTGTTTTAACCACATTAGTGATGTTAGTACCAGCAGCAACTTCAGTTCTAGAGCCAGCAGCAGCTGCTTGTATATCACCGATGTTGGCAGCGTTAGTCAAAGTAGTCCCACCACTTGCAACGTTAGTAATTACGGTACCGCCTGCATTAATACCACCTGCAGTAATACTAGGTCCAGTAGCGCCATCGCTATTAGTAAAGCTTACGCCTGTTTGATTAACAACAGTGCTGTTACCAGCGTTATCACTAGCCGTAAAGCCGTTTGCACCGTAGCTAGTTGAATCACCAGCAGCATTGGTTACTGTAGTGCCACTTGCAGTCAATGCCGTTGTATCACCATCAGCATTAGTTACTGTAGTGCCACTTGCGGTCACTGCCGTTGTATTACCTGTACCATCATTAATAGCTAGGCCGGAATTGCTCAGAGTGCTATTACCAGCGGTAACACTAGTAACATCAAGGTCGTCTGCAGTGGCCACCTGATAGTTAGTAGAACCATCTTCATTAGCGGTTGAAGTCACAACAATATTTTTACCTTCAGAAACTGTGCTTTTAGCAGCAGCACTGTTTCTGACTTCATTTAATTGATCAAAGTTAACCGCATCTGTGCCATCTGTAGCTCTAGCAACATTAGTGATTTTGTTACCGCCATTGTTTAGACCATTGTTGCTCAGTCTAATAGTTTGATTAGAACCGCCAGTCAGAATAACACCGTCATTATTAACAAGGGTGTTGCCAGTAGTGACGCTGTTTAAACCTAAGTCTCTGTTCAATTGAAGTTGCACACCATTGGCTGTGGTCACTGGCGTTATATTTCCATCACCAGTAACGGCAATAGTGGCACCTAATTTAAAATTATTAGCTGTAACGCCATTTCCGAAGTTAATACCCTGATTGATGCTAGTGGTATTATTGGTAATGTTAGTCGTATTATTAGTAATATTATTTCTATTATCAGTAATATCTGTGTTCAACGTATCTGCAACAGAGAACAGCTGGCTACCGTTGATAGCATCTGTACTAGCCGCCGTTACATTGCCTGCCGCAACGTTTTTCACTTGACGCTCTTGACCCGCAGCGCCAACAGATACCTGATCACCTGCTGCGATATTAGTTGCCCCAGCAAAGTTGCCAAAAGTTACGCCATTTATAGTAGCGCTTGTGACACTGTTCGCATTAGCCAAGGTATTCGAATTGGTACCAATCGCCACTGAACCCTCAGTGGTCGCTTGTGCGCCGCTACCAAGCGCAATAGAGTCTCTACCAGATGCTTTAGTTTGCTGCACAGATTGATAAGCAGCACCTTGCTGTCCAGAAACTGTAGAGGCATTTTCGATATCAGCAGAGCCAATAGCGATACCACGATATCCAGTTGCAGTTGCAGAATGACCTACAGCTAACGAGCCTGTGCCTGTTGCGGCAGCAACGTTACCCATGGCTTGCGAATAATCACCTGTAGCAACAGATTGTCGTCCTATCGCTAAAGCAGTATTGCCTGCGGATAAAGAGTCGACACCTATAGCAACGCCAGCAACATCCGTAGTTTTTGCATATTCACCTATTGCCAATCCCAATGCACCTTCAGTGCGTGCTCCCGTACCTATGGCGACCGAGCCTGCGTTCCTTCTCTCTGACGCATATTCTTGTCTATCACCTGCATCAACGGTACTGGCATTAGCCACATTATTGGTATAATAAGGATTGCCACGATCAGCGATTTGATATCCAATATCATTGGTAAAGGATGCGCAACCAATAGCGATGTTTTCTTTATTAGTGCCTGAATTTGCTTGACTGACATTAGTACATTCGGAATTGGAAACAGCCATACCATTACCTATACCGCCGCTTACCCCTACTGCAGCAATGGCTTGTGAAGACATGCCGATTGCCAAACCTGTTAGACCTACCGCAAATAACCCCGAACGTAATGCACTAAGGCGTAAGCTATAAGCACCTGCTGTCAGCTTGTTAGCAGATGCACTTGAAGCGTTAGAACTTACGCTAGACTTAGATGACTTGCCATTTGCTTTAGCGTTTTCAGCAACGGCTGTAAAACATTGTAGGGCGTCGTTCCAGATGACTTTATAATTGCGATTCATAATGTGTACTCCCAAATAGACCTATTAGATATAAAGAACAAAACCAAAATCTATGTTACAGAGAGCTTAAATACCAAAATGAAACGGGTCTTAATCTTATACGGAAGAAACATTTTATTGAAATGTAACCAGCTACTAAGCTTTAAGAAGCGAAAACTTTTTGTATTGTAAACTTACTGTTTCCATATATATTCATAATTCCGGATATATGTATTCATATTAACGGATATACATATATAGAAACAATACCGTTAGACAGTTATTTACAACCGTTCGTCAATATCTTTACATATTAACAACAAAGTCAACTGTTAATATCTTAAAAAACTTATGACTAAATTCTCGTTTTAGTACAAAATTATTAGTCATTATCGACCATATTCAATATCAACAAAGACAAAAAGATCCCAAGCATTTAATAGCCTTGAGGTCTTTTTGTCTCTGCACTCACCTTGGTGAAATACACAAATATATGATTATAATTAAAGATTTAAACCAGCGTATTGGTTGGGAGTCTTAAAATTGCCACAGAAGACAATAGAATTAATTATTAATTGGAGAGTTTTTTCTGTAATGTGCAAGCTTGCCTGTCATATATCAATCAATGAACTGTATAACACTCTTACTGCTTACCAGCTAAATAGCAAAAAATGTCCGTTCGTCGGGATTTTGAAGTCATTTATTATCAGGGAGAGATAAGAATTTGATTGGATTTGTGCCAATAATTTGAGAAAAGTTGCTGAATTTGGTTATGTAGGTCCAGAGATGAAGGCAGTATTTTTGGTTAGTCTTCCATTACTCAGCCCTCTTAATTATCACTTTATGACCTTCCATCTTATTTTAGTGCTAAATAGAATAAAGCCTGTGAACACTACTGTCTGTCAACTACTTATCAACCTTACAATCATGCTCCCCACACATAATAAATATTTAAATATCAGATCTTTGAAGATTCGTATTCATTTGTGCTTTTGATATCTGAGGATAAATTTTTTAAGCATAGGAAGTAGTGAGGTAATCATATAGGATACAAGTGAGTCTTTAACAATTACATAGATTCATTTATCGTATTCGCATTGTTTAATATCAAATATAGGTATATTGTTAGGAAGCTGCAAACCCTATCTTATCAACCAGTTAATACATAATCATTACTATCCATATTTTGAAATTGTCAATAGTTATATAGTTAAATTTTCTTGACAAATAGCATCGCCCTACTCAACTCAATTGTTTCTAGCAACATTTGTTGTTAAGCGGCTCTAAATTTATAATTACTTTAAATTAAATATGATACTGTTAGATACAAAAAACCACTACTATTATTTCATAGCAGTGGTTTTTATAGTTTATTAAAAGTAAAAATTTATGGACAGCTAGCGAGCTAAATAGGCTGTCATATCTTCCACTCCATGTAGTGTCATAGGGTACATGTTATTATTGAATAACTTTTTGATTTCCCCAATAGTCTGGGTATATTGCCAATAAGCTGGGGTTTCAGGATTCAACCATGCGACCTTGTCAAAATGGTCAAGTACCCTTTTCAACCACACTACGCCAGCTTCATTATTCATGTATTCAACGCTGCCACCCACTGAAAATAGCTCATATGGTGACATTGAGGCATCACCAACGAATATCACTCGGTACTCGCGGCCATATTTATTTAGTAGCTCAAAGGTTGGCATAGGCGCACTATGACGACGATTGTTATCCTTCCAGACATAATCATACAAACAGTTATGAAAGTAAAAGAAATCTAAGGTTTTAAATTCGTTTTTTGCCGCTGAGAACAACTTTTCTAATGCTTCAACATGGATATCCATACTGCCGCCCACATCAAATAGCATCAGTACTTTGACACGATTGCGACGCTCAGCCTGCATATGAATATCGAGTACACCTTTCTTAGCAGTACGTTTGATGGTTTCATTAATATCTAGCTCGTCAGCGCTACCTGTGCGTGCAAATTGGCGCAAATTACGCAGTGCCATCTGAATTTGCCGCGTACCAAGTAAACTATCATCGTCAAGGTTACGGTATTTACGCTGCTCCCAAACCTTTGCTGCACTGCGTTTACGTGACTCTCCGCCGACACGTACGCCTTCTGGATGATCACCATAAGCGCCAAACGGTGAGGTGCCACCGGTGCCGACCCATTTACTACCACCTTGATGCCGCTCTTTTTGCTCTTTGAGACGCTCTTCTAAAGCCTTCATCAACTCTTCAAGCGAACCGTACTTTTTGAGCAATCGCCGCTGTTCTTCTGTTAGATTTTTTGGATCTAACTTTAAGTCCAGCCACTCTTTGGGAACGTCCGTCAGCTTCGCCATCAATTCATCAATGTCTAAGCTATCGACTCCTTCAAAATAATCTGCCATTGCCCGATCGAACTTATCAAAATGACGTTCGTCCTTGACCATACACAGACGAATAAGGCGATACATGTCTTCCCGACTGGCAAAATCGCGCAGTGCTGGGTCATCTGGATATTCAGGATGCGGCTGCATCATCAACCCATGCTCAAGCGCAGCATTTAAATCAAGCAGCTCGCGTGTACTAACAGGGACACCATAAGTACGTAAGGTATAAAATAGTTTGATAAACATAATGTTTAACCTCAGCGGCGCATCATATTGGCAAAACGCTGTAATAAGTTCACATCAGCTTCATTTTTAAGAAGTGCGCCATATAAAGGTGGGATAGATTTTTCACCACGCAAGTTTTCTTCTAGCTCTTCTTGTGCCATGTCATCAGCCAGCAATAAGGTTAACCAATCGACCAACTCTGAGGTTGAAGGTGGCTTTTTGAGCCCTTGAATATTACGCAACTTATAGAAAATATCGAGTGCATCATTGACCAGTTTTTCTTGAATATTAGGAAAATGGACATCAATAATTTGACGCATGGTTTGCTCTTCTGGGAAGTCGATATAATGGAAAAAACAGCGACGCAAAAATGCATCCGGTAGCTCTTTTTCATTGTTTGAGGTGATAATGACGACAGGGCGCTGCTCAGCAGTAATGGTCTCGCCCGTCTCATAGACATAAAAAGACATTTTATCAAGCTCATGCAACAAGTCATTTGGAAACTCAATATCCGCTTTATCTACTTCATCAATCAGCAGCACGCTACGCTCTTTACTGGTAAAAGCTTCCCAAAGTTTACCAGGCTTGATGTAGTTACCAATTTCATACACCTTGTCATCACCCAATTGTGAATCACGTAGGCGCGATACTGCATCGTATTCGTAGAGCCCTTGCTCAGCTTTGGTCGTTGATTTGATATGCCATGTAATAAGCGGCATACCTAAACTGCTGGCAACTTCTTCTGCCAGTAAGGTCTTACCTGTGCCCGGCTCACCTTTGATTAGCAGTGGCTTTTGTAATGTCATAGCCGCATTGACTGCCAGTTGCAGATCATCGGTGGCAATATAACTCTCAGTACCTGTAAAGCTTGGTTTTGCAGTCTTATTTTCAGTGCTCATGGTCAAATCTCAGTCGTTGTAATCAATATGGATATATGTCAAAAAATAATAGTTTAGATTAGCACAGCCTTTCTTAATGCCCAAATACTCATGCGTTCGCAGTAGCTAACAAATCTTAAGCATTTGGCTAATCTAAAGTTAACGTATTGCCATAAAAAAAGACACGCAACGGTGTCTTTTATTTTACTTCCTACAGTTTACAAAAAACTTGCTAGCTGATGTAAGTTGTTAACTATAGCTTCTTATCTGAATCAACCGAACCATCATCAACTTGTGTACTAGGCTTTGTCGTACTTAACCTCTTATCTATATTATCGTTAGAACTTTGCTTTTTCAAATTAATCTCTTGCTTGGCATTCATAGCATCATTATTTGAAGGCTTGGTAGTTACTGGAATGTTTACTGGTAATGGCTCACTATTCTTCTCTTCTATATAATTACCCGTTGCCAGTTGCATATTTGCTTGCGCATCTTCAGCACTACGGCGACGCGCTTTGTCCAAACTTGAATCAAAAGCGCCACGAATAAGCTGCCAGACAAAACCAA
Source organism: Psychrobacter sp. ASPA161_9 (assembly GCF_051970275.1). Lineage (NCBI taxonomy): Bacteria > Pseudomonadati > Pseudomonadota > Gammaproteobacteria > Moraxellales > Moraxellaceae > Psychrobacter > Psychrobacter sp. ASPA161_9. Next base: position 742,188 of record NZ_JBEFNI010000001.1, read on the forward strand.
CGAATAACCCAACGACCAATACCACTAGAATTGGTAGCGCATTGGTAATAGCAGTGGCAGTATCCTTCATCATAATCGCATAAACGACACTGATGCTTGCGGGCGCTATGACACTAGGATCACTAAGTGCAGTACCTGGTGCCAAGAGCACAGCAAACAATACCATCCAGCTCATGCCACCTAATGGACGCGGTAACATGCGTGCGACCAAAATCCAAAGTAGTAATACCACGATGGAGCCACCGAGATAAGCGTACATTGGCAGGTCGGCGGGTGGTACGTTTTTGACCATCTGACTCCACCAAATGACAATCTCACCAAGAATGTCACTAAGCTTTTCCAGAGGTAAGCTTTCTAAGATACTTTTTAACCAGTCCATGCGTGTTTAGATACCTACGTTTGTAATTAGCAATAGAGTCATTGAGTAGTCACTAAATTAATTAGCAACTCAGCCCTAACGTGCAAGCTTGATAGGTGACTAGTTTATCACGACTTTATAGCAAAAAGCATATTAGCCTCTTGTGCAAAGACTTTTTTACGTGGGATTTTGGTAGCTTATTTAGTGGTTTTAGACTATCAGCTACCATCACCTTACTTGTGTTTTCACTGGCAGAATTATAAGTGCCTAGCCATAACCTAGTCGTAAATATTATCCTGAGACTCGCGAGCGCGCAGTTCTGCTTGACGGCGCATCACATCTTGCGGTGGCACTTGGACAAAATACCCTTGTGATTTTAGCTTCGCCAATACTTCTTCCTTGTCGACGCGGGCAAGCTTTGGCGTCGTTTCCAAATCCAGATGTATAACGAATTTACTCATACCTAAACTGGCTCGAAAGTCTTTTGGCAATACACCCAACCAATCCTTGATTTCATCAGTATCATCAGGATAATCGGGACGCGCGATATAGACATACATATCGTCATGTTTGGGAAATTTATAAATATCACAATGCATAGAACACCTATCTAACACTAAAGTTTAAAGCAAATTGCAAATTAAAGTAGTCATGCAACATACTTATGGATAATAGGATTATAGCCTATCATGATTCACTTTATTATCAATACTCGCTTTCAATGGTAGCTTTTTCACAAAGCAGCCAGCTCTTTCCCTACTACTTATATTTTGTATTAGCATTTATTATTACTAACGAATGAACTATCAATGAAACTTGAAGCATGATTTAGGGCATATTTGACGTTCAAAACCAGCAGAAAAGCGACTTTTTATGAAATTATTGGCATTAATCTAATTGATGACTTGTAAAACAGCTATGAACCTTTCATAATAAAAGCGTTTTTCAGGAGAGAGTTTTTTGGCAGAAATGAGCGCTCATTGTGCGCTATTCATACTGTCATACGACCACCGAAGGCGCATCTACCCTGCCAATCGCTCAGGTAAAAGGACTGAAAAACGCATGCCCCCACTGTTTATTTGCATTTTTTATTTTAATTTTGCAATCATAAACAAGTGGCATAACAAATCTGGAGAGTGGTAAGGACGGACGACGCCTTACCCACCGAAGGGGAGAAAATACGACACTACACGCTCTGAGCTCATATTGAGTGCATAGCCTCTGATAAACAGCTGTCGTATTGAAAATCTCAGGTCACAGGACAGATAGGGCTTTTGCTTAAACGGACGTTACGCGTCTGTTTGGCTCACTGCTTTATGTTTTGTGTTACCCTTTGTGGCAATGTTTGCACCCTGCAATCTTGCTTCTCGCTACTGTTACGACGCTCATCAACCTCGTGCTTTTTACAAAGTACTGATGACGTACACACAAGGATTTGTTATGACCGATACTAGTTCTCAAGACAATAATAGCCAAGCTCCTCAACGTACACCTCTATATCAGTCTCACGTCGATAGTGATGGCAAAATGGTGGATTTTTCTGGCTGGGAGCTCCCAATTCATTACGGCTCACAAATCGAAGAGCATGAGGCAGTACGTACTGATGCTGGGATGTTTGACGTCTCACATATGGTAGTGGCTGACGTCAAAGGCGCTGAAAGCAAGGCATGGCTACAAAAACTACTAGCAAACGATGTCAATAAACTAAAAACCGTTGGTAAAGCCTTATACTCGCCTATGCTTAATGAGCAAGGCGGCATCATTGACGATCTTATTGTTTACTTGATGAATGCGGATGAAACCGAATATCGTATCGTGTCAAATGCTGGTACCCGTGATAAGGACATCGCTCACTTTGATAAAGTTGCTGAAGCTTTTGAGGTTGCTATTACCGAACGTCCAGATCTTGCTATGCTTGCCGTTCAAGGGCCAAATGCAGTAGCAAAACTGGCACAAGCTAAACCAAGCTGGGCTGATATTCTTGACGAGCTTAAGCCCTTTGTTGGTGCTGACCTTACTGATATAGAAGGTAAAGATTGGTTTGTCGCTCGTACTGGCTACACTGGCGAAGATGGCGTCGAAGTCATTATGCATGCTGATGATGCGCCCGCATTCTTTGAACAGTTAAAAGCTAATGGCATTAAACCTGCTGGCCTTGGTGCGCGTGACACCCTACGTATGGAAGCTGGCATGAACCTCTATGGTCATGATATGGACGAAAATATCAGTCCTTATGAGTGCAACATGGGTTGGACACTGGCACTAAAAGACGAGCGCGACTTTGTTGGCCGTGAAGCAATGGTTAGCAAACGTCAGCAAGCAAAAGATGACAGCACTGCGATGAAGCAAGTTGGTTTACTACTGACTACCCGTGGCGTTTTACGTGAAGGCATGGAAGTGACTATCAATCAGGGCACAGATAATGAGCAAAAAGGCATCATTACCAGTGGTACGTTCTCCCCTAGCCTCAAAAACTCTATCGCTATCGCACGCGTTCCAGCCAGCTTATCAGACGACGATAAAGTACAAATCGACTTACGCGGTAAAGGTAAGTTCGTAGATGCTCGTGTCCTTAAGTTACCATTTGTACGCAATGGCAAGCAGCAGTTTGACTGATTTTAATATTGACTAAGCTTAACGAATACTGTTTGATTGTGGGTTAATCGAAACTTTCAACGACCAAAATGATAACTTCGATTAACCACAGCCTATTATTGGCTTTTATGATTTCTTAATATGTTTTATTATCCAGCCTCTATCACTTAGGAGAGACACCATGAGCAATGTTCCAGCAGAATTAAAATACATCGCCAGCCATGAATGGTTACGCTTAGAAGAAGACGGTACTATTACCGTTGGTATCACTGACCATGCCCAAGACTTGCTTGGTGACGTGGTGTTCGTTGAGTTACCAGAAGTTGGTGACACTATCGTCGTTGATGATGAAATCTCAGTGGTAGAATCAGTAAAAGCGGCATCTGACGTTTATGCTCCTATCTCAGGTGAAGTCGTCGCAGTCAACGAAAGCCTTGAAGATGATCCTGAAATCATCAACTCAGACCCATACGGTGAAGGTTGGTTCTTTAGAATGAAGCCTGACAACATGGATGACTACGAAGCGCTACTAACGGCTGAAGAGTACCAAAACGAGCTGTAAGCTTCTAAAGTATTGAAGCTAGTAAATAATACTAGCTGTCCAAAAACTGCAGATATTAGCGTCAGCTGGTATCTGCTTATATTTAGTAATATACAGACAACCTAATTCAACGAATAAACTAACTGTTGTATGACTTTATTCGTATCACGCTACGATTACCTATTTTTATAGTTCTTTATACTAACGCTATGTTTTGGAGCCTCATATGAGTCAAGCAGATTCTAACGCCAATCATACTGATGCAGCCGATACGCATAGTACTCATGTGGACAGAAATAAAACAGCTAATCTAGCAACACCTAGCTATACGCCGCAACTGCAAGCCTTTCGTGAAGTTATAGAATCACGTCGTTCAGTACGTCGTTTTACGGATACCACTATTCCTGATGGTGTGCTCGCAGAATGCCTACGACTGGCCATGCTAGCGCCAAATTCTAGCAACTTGCAGCCGTGGGAGTTTTATGTAATTGATAGTACAGATAGCCGCAAACGTGCTGTCAAAAACTGTATGAATCAAAATGCAGCAAAAACATCTGCCCGCTTAATTGCCGTTGTCGCCCGTACTAATATTTGGCATGAGCATGCTCAGCAAGTTTTACGTGAATACCCTGATAAGCCTGTACCAAAAAAGGTCAAAGACTACTACACCAAGGTGGTAGCAGTAGACTTTTTACGTGGTCCGGTGAATACAGTATCTGCAGTTAAATGGGGCGCTACCCAAGTATTCAGACAAGTAAAAGGTCCGATAAAATCGCCCTACTATACTTCTGAAGATATCAAAAACTGGGCGACCAATAATACTGCATTGGCTGCTGAAAATCTGATGCTAGCACTGCGAGCACACGGTTTCGATAGCTGTCCTATGGGCGGATTTGACGAGCCTGCGATGAAAAAACTGCTTGGACTTAGCGATGATCATCACGTTGTCATGATGATTGGTGCAGGTGAGCGCTCTGACAAAGGTATTTATAACTCGCAGTTCCGCTTTGACCAAGACCAGTTTGTCCACTATGTTTAACTGATTGCCTGATTCGGCCTATAGCTTTTCCTTGATTTAGTGATTATTAAATTAAAGTTACCGTCTCAATTTTGCTCTACCCTTTTATCCTAACTTATTACTTTTTTATCCAGTCTATTAAGGATTGTCATGACTAATTCTCAAAAACCTACCTTTGATACTTTTAAAGGTTTATTTAATGAAACTGAATTCGTTTATCGTCACCTAGGTTCTAACGATACCAAGCAAGCCGATATGCTAAATGCGATTGGCTATAACGACATGGCAAGCTTTATTAATGATACGGTCCCTGAGCCAGTACGCATACATAAAGAATTAGACTTGCCGCTCGCGATGAGTGAGCATGCAGCCCTTGCCAAACTACGTGCCATGGCTGATAACATTACGGTCAACAAGAGCTATATCGGTCAAGGTTACTCGCCTGTGCGTATGCCAGCCGTTATTCAACGTAATGTGCTAGAAAATCCAGGTTGGTATACTGCTTACACGCCTTATCAAGCTGAAATCGCTCAAGGTCGTCTAGAAGCATTGCTTAACTTCCAACAAGTTTGTATTGATCTGACTGGACTTGAGCTTGCTGGTGCTTCATTACTTGACGAAGCGACTGCCGCTGCAGAAGCGATGGCAATGTCAAAACGCATGAGCAAAAGCAAATCAAACCAATTCTTCGTTGATGACCGTATCTACCCACAAACGCTAGACGTTATCCATACCCGTGCTAAGTACTTTGGTTGGGAAGTTATCGTTGGTGATTTTGAACTGGCAAAATCTGGTGATTACTTCGGTGCACTATTTCAGTATGTTGGTAAAGAAGGCGATGTCAAAGATTTAACGGACGTTATTAGCGCCGTTAAGAAAAACAAAACCTACACATCAGTCGTCAGCGATATCATGAGCTTGGTGTTATTAAAGTCACCTGCTGATATGGGTGCAGACCTTGCATTAGGTAGCACGCAGCGCTTTGGTATTCCTATGGGCTTTGGCGGTCCACACGCTGCCTATTTTGCTTTCTCTGATAAAGCAAAACGTTCAGCACCTGGTCGTATCATTGGGGTCTCAAAAGACTCGCAAGGCAACACTGCCCTACGTATGGCGCTACAAACTCGTGAGCAACATATTCGCCGCGAAAAAGCCAACTCAAATATCTGTACCTCACAAGTATTGCTTGCCAACCTTGCTGGCATGTATGCCGTCTATCATGGCCCAAGCGGTGTGAAGCGTATTGCTACTCGTATTCATGCGTTCGCAACTGCCTTCGCTGATGTTATTAGCAATGCAGGTAGCGACAACCAATTAAATGTCGTCCATAAGCAATTCTTTGACATGGTTGTGGTTGATTGCGGTTCAGAAAAGATGGCAACTCAAATCTTTGAAAATGCAGACAATGTTGGCTATAACCTGTGGCGTCTGAGCGATAGTAAACTGGGTGTATCGTTTAGTGAAATTAGTGATGAAAAAGACTTTAATGTCTTAACTCAGCTTTTCGTTAGCAAGTCGCATAACTTACCTGAAGCGGCCAGTGTATCTTTAGATGCGGCGCACTTACGTACAGATGATATATTAACGCATCCAGTATTTAACTCGCATCATACCGAACATGAAATGCTACGTTATTTAAAGTCGCTTGAAGATAAAGATTTGGCGATGAACCGCAGTATGATTCCACTCGGTAGCTGTACAATGAAGCTAAACGCTACTAGTGAGATGCTACCTATCACATGGCCTGAGTTTGCAAACGTGCATCCTTTTGCACCGCGTGACCAAGTAAGCGGCTATATCGATATGATCGATAGCTTACAAGAGCAGCTAAAAGCTATTACTGGTTTCGATGATGTTTCTATGCAGCCAAACTCTGGCGCATCAGGTGAATATGCAGGTCTTCTTGCTATCCGTCGCTATCATGAGTCACTAGGTGAAACTGACCGCGATGTTTGCCTCATTCCTCAATCAGCGCACGGTACTAACCCTGCTACAGCAATGATGATGGGCATGAAAGTCGTTGTGGTCAGAACTGATGATAACGGTAACGTCGATATCGACGATTTAACGGCTAAGTGTGAAGAGCACAGCAAAAATCTTGGCGCTTTGATGATTACCTACCCATCAACGCATGGCGTGTTTGAAGAAGGCATCCGTAAGATTTGTGACCTTATTCATAAGCATGGTGGTCAAGTCTACATGGATGGCGCTAACATGAACGCTCAGGTTGGTATCATGCAGCCTGCTGACGTTGGTGCAGATGTACTACATATGAACTTGCACAAGACATTCTGTATTCCACATGGCGGCGGCGGTCCTGGCATGGGTCCTATCGGTATGCAGGCGCATTTGGCACCATTTATGGCCAACCATACCATCAGTCCAGTCCATAACGCTCAAAAGGACTGTTCAGCAGTATCAGCAGCACCGTATGGTTCAGCGAGCATTTTACCAATCTCGTGGATGTATATCGCGATGATGGGCCGTGATGGCTTGCTTGAAGCAACCAATCTGGCGCTATTAAATGCCAACTATGTTGCCTCTCAGCTTAAAGACCACTACCCTGTTTTATATACTGGTAAAAATGGTCAAGTCGCGCATGAATGTATCATTGATATTCGTCCGCTAAAAGAAGAGACGGGCATCAGTGAGAGTGATATCGCTAAACGCTTAATGGATTATGGCTTCCATGCACCAACGATGAGCTTCCCAGTATCAGGTACGTTGATGATTGAACCAACAGAGTCTGAATCTAAAGAAGAGCTAGATCGCTTTATTAGTGCCTTAAAATCTATCAAAGCTGAAGCAATGAAAGCTAAAGCAGGCGAAGATAATTGGACACTAGAAGACAACCCATTGGTCAATGCACCGCATACAGCTTCTATGATTACTGATAGCGAATGGACGCATCCATACAGCCGTGATACTGCTGCGTTCCCGCTACCTTATGTCCGTGCTCACAAGTTCTGGCCAAGTGTGGCACGCGTCGATGATGCTTATGGTGATAAGAACCTGATGTGTTCTTGCCCAAGTATCGAGAACTACATGTAGTATTTGATATACAAAAAGTCGTCTCAATACATTGTCTTATATAAAAACAAACCTCCAAGTCAGTAGCTGATTTGGAGGTTTTTATTTTGTTTACTATTTATGTATATAATATTTATAGTCAGTTCAACATAAAACAAGTACGTTCAAAATAGCGTTATGCTGGTATAAATTTTAAACTAAATCGACTATAACATCACCGATAAACAATCCTATTATTTAGCGATATAATAAAAGCTGAAGGCGATAGAAATTAGCTTAACTCACTGTAATAAAATAGCTTTTTTGGACAATATCATGCAACAGAAAAACCGGGTCATTCTTATTCATGGCTTACATCAAACCGCATGGATTATGCGGCCATTGGCTAAACGCTTACAAGCAGCAGGTTTTGATACTCATCAATACAGCTACCGTAGTATGCGTGATGGCATCACAACCAATAGTCAGCGTCTCAATACATGGCTTGAGCATAACCATCATCCCGACCTGCCGATAGATTTGGTCGGGCATAGTTTAGGTGGCTTGATTATTCGCGATTTTGTTTATCATTACCCAAAGTGGCAGATTGGACGCTGCGTGACCCTCGGGACACCGCATGTTGGTAGCGTTTGTGCCGATTACATTTGGCGATTGACCCCTATTGTCGTAGGTCGCTCATATGTTGATGCATTGGATGGGACGGTTGCGACATTGCCAGAACATGTTACTTTGGGCGTGATTGCGGGCAATAAGCCCTATGGCTTGGGGCAGCTATTTTTGCAATATCATAATCGCAAGCTGCGTAAAGCAGGCCGATCGCAACTTGAGCAGGAGCTTGTGCATGATGGGACGGTATATGTAAAGGAGACTAAAATTGATGCTGCTACTGACCATATTGTCATGCCCGTCTCACATACAGGCATGTTAGTTAATGAGTCAGTGGCGGCGCAAACAGAATATTTCCTACAGTATGGAAGATTTAAACGTTGATACCCATACCTTGCTGCAATTCTGTTTTATGCTTTTTAATGACAGGAATTAAAGTTTGCATTACCCAATCATTGCGCCAGCCCTTTAAGCCTTGCGGTAGTTCTGCTAAATCTTTATCAAAGGCAATCACTTCGTAAAGCTGCCCCAGCCATTTTTTGCGCATAAGCACGTTAGCTGGCACGCCAATTTTTTCTGCTTGTGCATCTACCGCTTGTTGAACGGCTTTTGACAGCACTTTATTTTTAGAGCGGTATGGCGGTAGTAAGCACTCTGGATGCTCAACAGGCGCTAGGTTTTTTGCTTCTTTGATGACCTTTAGCAACTCTTCACCATAAAGACGCAACATACTACGGTGAATTGTTGTCTTATGGGCAAGCTCACGCATACTGGTTGGCTTTTCGGTGATAATCTCACGCACTGCTTGTTTTTTAATCACAAAAGTACGCGGCTGATTGGTCGAACGTGCCAGCGCTTCACGCCAAGTAGCAACCGCTTGCAATATCGCCATTTGTTGCGAATTATAGCGATAATCTGCCATCGTTAAGTACATGGCCTCATCTTCTACATGCTGCGTTTGGTATAGCTCATAAGCATACAACTGGCAATCTGCCCATACATATTCAAACAGACCTTGTCTTTTTAACTCATATTCAAGGCTCAAATATAGCGCTGGTAAAAAACGTACATCATCAATTGCATATTGCTCTTGCTCATCTGATAATGGGCGTTGCAACCAATCAGATTGACTTTGTTCTTTATCAATATGCATATCCAACTGATCATCAAGTGCTTGCTGATAGCCCATTTGTAGCTGCCCAGTTAAATAAGATAAGGCAATCTGCGTATCAAAAATATTGGTCAATGGCGGACAACCAGATAGTAGATAAAAAATACCTAAATCTTCTCCGCAAGCATGCCAAATTGCAACATCAACTTTACTTAGCGCTTGCCAAAGTTCAGCTAATTGTAACTGCGGCGCATCTAACAAATAAATATGATCGCCCGTATTTAGCTGCACGAGTGCCAAACGCGGATAATAAGTATCACGCTTGATAAACTCAGTATCTAGAGCTACTCGTCCACAAACCTCCAAGGCCCTAATGACTTCGTCTAATTGCTCTTGTTCCCGCACCCAAGTGACAGACGCCTCATCCGCTACATCTAGTAATGCATCAATATCTGGCTCGGCAGGCACTGCTGCTAAATTAGCAACTGCGCGCATCTGGCTATCATTAACACTTTCAGTCGGGTTAGATTGCAAATCACTATCTTGAGAATAGTGGGTTTGGGAGGTTGAATCAAAAGAGCTAAGGTCAGACACGGGCAGATACCTGCATAGATAAAAGAGAATAAAGCGCTAACAATAGCGCTTAGAGATAGAAAATTAAATTATTATAGCAAAACACGATACTTAGTTTGAAATGCTTAGTTCAAAACGCTTAGTATAACAACACCAAGTATAAAATGATAAATAAGCGCTTAGAAATTTAAATTCTGAGAGCTGCTATGTACCAATCCAAAAGATACATGACTTATTTTTATTATAAAAAAGAGCGATTTTGTAGAGCTTGCCCAAGAGTCATACTATCAAGATATTCAAGTTCACCGCCCATAGGTACGCCTTGTGCCAAACGCGTGACTTTATTGACGTGACGACTGACAGCCTCACTAATAAAGTGCGCAGTCGTCTGACCTTCAACAGTAGTACCCGTTGCCAGTATGAGCTCTTCGACTGGTTCTTGTTTGACGCGCCATACCAATTGGTCAATATTTAAATCATCAGCGCTGATACCATCAATCGGTGACAGATGCCCACCTAAGACAAAATAGCGTCCACGGTAGCCTGCAGTCTGCTCAATTGCCATAACGTCAGCAGCGGTCTCGACCACACACAGTATCCCATCATCGCGTCTTGGATCTTGGCACAGCGGGCAAACTGCATCATCACTAAAGCTATGACAACGCTGACATTCAACGATATCACGCATTGCCTCATCAAGTGCTTGAGCAAGTGCCATACCTTGTGGACGTTTCTTAGTGAGCAGATGTAACGCCATGCGCTGAGCGCTCTTTTGACCGACACCCGGTAAAATACGCAGCTGTTTAACCAGCTGATCAAATTTGGCTGTAAGCAAAGTTGCTTCCTTTATCTATAAACCGTAGCTATAAAAATGGGGTCGCATCCTATAGATAACAACCCCATTATTGTCTTCAATATGCAGTATTTACCGCAAATTAAGGCTTAGAATAAACCTTGCATACCTGGTGGTAGACCCATGCCTGAAGTCGCGCCAGCCATTGTTTCTTCGTATAGCTCATCTGCTTGACGAACCGCATCATTGATAGCAGCAGCGATTAAGTCTTCGATCATATCAGGCTCATCTTCAAGCAAGCTTGGATCAATACTTAAGCGCTTGACCACATGACGACCAGTCATAGTGACTTTTACTAGACCACTACCCGCTTCTGCATGGACTTCTTTATTAGCTAAATCCTTTTTTGCCGTCTCAACATTAGCTTCAACTTTCTTTTGCATCGTTTGTGCTTGTTGCATAAGTGCTTGAATGTTCATAATTGCCTCTTTCTTTTATAGTAATGAATGATAAATGATGAATAGCTGTTAATCATAAAATTGATACGATAACGTTGATTATACCGTCATCTTTATAAACTGTCTAAACCACGTGCCAAATCTTTGATAATATCTTCTACATCTTCTAGACCTACCGACAAACGGATAAGCCCATCTTTGACACCAGCCTCAGCGCGCGCCTCAGGTGTCAGTCGAAAATGAGTTGTGGTCGCAGGATGCGTAATGGTGGTTTTGGCATCCCCTAAGTTGTTGGTGATAGAGACCATTTGAGTCGAGTCGATAACATGCCAAGCAGCAACCTTTGGATCACGGCTATCCGCATGAGCAGATGCCTCAACTTCAAAACCCATGATGGCGCCATAGCCTTCATTCATATGATGTTGACGCTTGGTAAGCTCGTGAGATGGGTGATCAGAGAGTCCTGAAAAGTGCACTTTACTGACGTTAGGATGACTGACCAAGAACGCTGCTACTTTATTAGTATTGGCACAGTGAGCTTGCATACGTAATTTAAGTGTCTCAAGTCCTTTGGTAAAGACCCATGCATTAAACGGACTCATACTGATACCGCCTGAGCGCACAACTGTAAATGCCTCTTGCATCAGCTTATCACTACCGACCAGCGCACCACCCAATACTCGACCCTGCCCGTCTAAGTATTTGGTTGCAGAATGAATCACCACATCAGCACCCAAATCTAATGGGCGTTGCAGCGCTGGCGTAGCAAAACAATTATCAACGACTAGTAACACATCATTGGCTTTACAGAGCTGACTTAAATAACCGATATCACAAATCTGTGCCAAAGGATTGCTCGGGCTTTCGCAATAAATCACTTTAGTATTTGGTTGTATGGCATTTGCCCATGCATCATTATCGAAACAATCGACGTAGCTAACCTCAACGCCGAACTTAGCCATATAATTATTAAACAGCCCAATAGATGAGCCAAATAATTGATTGGCGGCAAGCAGATGATCGCCTGCCTTTAAGTAGGCTAAGCACATGGTCAAAATTGCGCCCATGCCTGAAGCTGTAGCGACAGCGCGCTCGCCATTTTCAAGTGCTGCTAAACGACGCTCAAAGGTGCGCACGCTAGGATTGGTATGCCGTGAATAGACGTTACCAGTCTTGGTGCCATCAAAATGCGCGGCGGCATCGCTTGCTGAAGTATAGACATAAGAGCTGGTAGTAAATATAGGTTCGGAGTGCTCGCCCTCGTCAGTACGGTGTTGCCCTGCACGAACCGCAATGGTCTGCATACCATAATCGAGGCCTAAATCTAAGGCATCATTACGCCAGTTTGGATCTAATTTATTTAGATTACTTTCATCTTGCACTTGCGACTGACTCATAAGTTTTCCGTTGCTATGGTGAGTATTGAGATTACTGCTTATCTTTCTAATTATAGATTGATGAAGGCGTTTATCATATCATGCCACTATATTTCAGACATTAGATTTCAGTTAGTAGGTTTAGTTAGTAGGTTTAGTTAGTAGGTTTAGTTAGTAGGTTTAGTTAGTAGCTTTCAGGTATCGCTGCTAACTACCTATATCTTTCAAGACAGCTAAAATTGATGATTAGTTTTGAGTATTCCTAAAAGGTTATTTTTGAAAACTATCTTGCCAAGCAATAGAGCTTAAGATAAGTTGTCGCTTCAACTCGATCAATATCTCAGTCTAAGAAAAATAACGTATTTTTAATAGGCAGATATTGCGACACCTGCTAAGCTAAGCAGCGATTTAATTCGTGTTCTAAACGTTGCTATTATATAGCTCATAAACAATGCTATTATTACTCTACATTAGTCTGTATAAATTCCAGTATATTTTTAAGCTCACTTTTTTAAGCTCATTAAGGTAAACCAGTTATGTCGATGTTAAGTATAGAGCCAAGCAGCTTGACGCTGAGTCTAACACTTGGACTAACCTTAGGCCTTAGTGGATGCCAAAGCTTGCCAAAGCAGCCACATTTGCCTGAAAGCCAAGCGCTATCAGCGCGCGTTAATGCTTTATACCAACAAGACAGTAGCCTAGACAGCTCTCAAAGTAAAAATACTGACATTAGTAATACCGACTTGGTTGCAGCCATTAGTGAACAAAATGACATTCACCCTGAGTTATCAGGCTATCATCCGATTGTAACTGGTGCGAACGCTTTTGCCTCACGTAGCATTTTGACTGATATGGCTACTCGCAGTATTGATGTGCAGTACTATATTTGGCATGACGATCAGGCAGGTCAATTACTATTGAAAGACTTATGGGAAGCAGCTGAGCGCGGAGTTATTGTACGCTTGTTGCTCGATGACTTTAATAACGATGCAAAATTTGATCAGCATTTACTGCGTTTTGCCAGTCATCCAAATATTGCTGTACGTATTATTAATCCTTTGATGCACCGCAAGTTCCAAGCGATGAACTTTGTCACTGGCCTACCACGTATCAACCGGCGTATGCATAATAAAAGCATGACTTTCGATAAGCAGATTACCGTTATTGGCGGTCGTAACATTGGCAATGAGTATCTTAGTAATGATCAAAACAGTCAATTTGCTGATTTAGATGTGCTGCTCATCGGCAAAGTAGTTGCAGATATTGATAATAGCTTTATGAGCTACTGGTCAGCACCGATATCCTTCGATATTGAAACGCTGGTCACTCTAGATAAAGGGACTACCAGTAATTTTTTAATCGGTTTAGATAAGTTAGATGAAGATGAAAAGAGTAGTTCACGCAGCAGTTTAGCTATCTACAAAACAGCTATTGAAGACTCCTCTATTGATGTTGATTTGGTCAATAAACGCGTGCCATTTCGTTGGACAGACATGCAGTTTTTGAGTGATGACGTTGGCAAATTGACCAAAACAGTTCCTACCGACAGCAACTTGGTTCATCAATTACGTACCTTATTAGGCAGTCCGTCTAAAAAACTCACTATCATTTCATCGTACTTTGTCCCAACTAAGGATGGAGTAGATACTCTAGTACAGTTGGCAGAATCAGGTATCGATATAAAGATTTTGACCAACTCTTTTGATGCTACTGACGTGACTGCAGTGCATTCTGGTTATAGTAAATGGCGTCCTCACTTGCTGGGTGCTGGTGTCAAAATATATGAGCTAAAATCGACTGCTAGTGAAGAGAAACGCGAAAATAAATTATGGAAAGCGCGCAGTCAGTCATCAACCAGCTTACATGCTAAGACTTTTGCTGTAGATGACCATCAGGTCTTCATTGGCTCTTATAATGTTGATCCACGTTCAGCCAATATTAATACTGAAATGGGTGTAATTATCAATGATGATGAGCTAGCCAGTCAGTTGCATGAGGCGCTTAGTGATGATCTATTGAGTCAAGCTTATGAAGTAAAGTTAATAGATAACAATCAATTACAGTGGCATACCATCGAAGATGGTAAAAAGGTGGTTTATAATTCAGAGCCACGAGTAGGTTTCTCTGACCACGTATGGCTCACTATCATGTCTTGGCTACCTATCGACTGGCTATTATAAAATTTAAAACTGTTTAATTTCTAAAGATGTCCTTAAATTGGTTAGTGAGCTTTCAAGCAAAATCCTCTTAGCTTAAAACGTTCTAATTTATTTTTTCGGCAAATCAGCATCTAATTATGTTGGTTTGCCGCTTTTCATTATGGCCGGTTATCTCCATGATGACCGTCTTAACAACCACTTTAATATGTGGATGCGTGATCTATTATGCCGTCTCGTTCTCAATATGCACTAATGTCTTCTAAAGACAAAAATATCGTTCTATTTATCTGCTTTTGCAGCGCTATTGCTTTTTTCGACTTTCTGATCTATTTATATATTGCAGACATTGTGTCCTCTGCTTTTTTCCCCGCTAGTACCAATCCTGATGTTCTAAAACTTCGAGGAATTGGGCTTTTTGCCGTGGGCTATTTGGCACGACCGCTTGGTGGCATCATTCTTGGTCGATATGGTGATATCAAGGGCCGTAAGCCGACTTTATTAATCAGTATGCTGATCATCGCAGGTAGTTTGCTGGCAATGGCATGTTTGCCAACGTATGCACAATGGGGATTAGTAGCTCCAGCCTTATTTATAATATTAAGGCTTATACAAGGCATGGCGTTTGGTCTTTATGTGCCATTAGCTTGGGTTTTTGTGGCAGAGCATGTACCACGGCAGTATTTATCAGTTGGCTGTAGTTATGTGACCGCCAGTTTTTTTATAGGTGTGCTACTCTCCAACGCTTTTTTTGTATGGCTGACTGGTTCTATGACTCCTGAGCAACTAACCACTTATGGTTGGCGCTTGCCATTTTTTGTTGCAGCGGCCATGAGCTTTTTGCCATTATTGGCATGGCGCTTTATTGACGAGTCACCGTTTTTTTTAGAGATGAACAAGTCAAAGCCTAGTAACTATGTTGCCAAACCATTCACATTACTCTTTAAGCATTGTAAACATTCAATATTTATCGGCATGATGTTAACTTTGATTATTTCTAGCATTACTACCGTAATCGTACTATTGCTCCCAGATTTGATTGAATTGCGCTTTAGCTTGGACAAAGATTTGTTTGGGTTTTCACACAGCTTAGGTATTGTGTTTATGATTTTTGGTTGTGTGTTTTATGGAATACTATCTAACTATCAAAATTTCGGTAAAATTTTAGTCGCTGGTTCTATCTTACTAATCGCTCAAATGTTTGCCTTTTTTTACCATATGCAGGCTGGTGGCGATTATATTTTAATCATGTATGCACTCTTAGGATTTTGTGCTGGCATTGTTGGAATGGTGCCAGCTATTTTCGTACAGTTATTTCCGACCAATGTACGCCTAACAGGAATGGCGTTTTGCTACAACGTGACCTATGGTATTGTAGGCGTATCAGTACCTTTTGGGCTTGGCTATGCCACTACGTTTGTAAGTTTTTCACCAGCACTGTACATCGCTTTTATCGGCTGTATTGGAATTATTATGGGGGTTTATTTTTATAATTTGCCCGAATATAAAAAAATCAATCAGCTTATTTAGCATCGGTATTATTCAACTTACCTATTATTCATTTTTATAACTTCTTTGTTTAAAAGTTGAGTGTAATAATCTTTTTAACCCATTGCATCCAATATAAATATTTAAAAAATAAAATATTAAGGCTTAACAACCATGGTTGATATGACCAATAAACGACTCTCAGTCGCACCGATGATTGACTGGACAACGACAGATTATCGTTACTTTGCGCGGCTCTTTAATCCGCAAGTTTATTTATACACCGAGATGATCAGTACCGGTGCGTTAATCCATGGCAACCGTGCGCGGCATTTACGCTTTGATGCACTTGAGCATCCTGTTGTATTGCAGCTAGGAGGTGCAGACACTACCGAAATGACTCAGTGTGCTGAATTTGCCCAGCAGCATGGTTACGACGAGGTCAATATCAATGTTGGCTGCCCCTCTGACCGCGTACAGCATAATAAGATTGGCGCTTGCCTAATGGCAGAACCCCATACGGTCGCTGATTTAGTGAAGCACATGCAGGCTGCTGTCGATATTCCAGTGACGGTTAAGCATCGCATTGGTATTGATGATTTTGACAGTTATGAGTTCATGGCAGATTTTGTACAAACTGTGGCCGCTGCTGGTTGCACGCGCTTTATCGTTCATGCACGTACCGCATGGCTACAAGGTCTTAGTCCTAAGCAGAACCGTGAGATACCGCCGCTACGTTATGATGATGTCTATCGTCTCAAGCAAGATTTTCCAGAGCTTGAGATCGAAATTAACGGTGGTATCGATACAATAGCCGATATTGCAGCGCACTTGCAGCACATTGATGGCGTTATGATCGGACGAGCCTTTTATCACAACCCTTATCTATTAGCAGAAGCCAATGGCTTATGGGGGCAACCTGTACCCAAGCGCTCAGATATTTTAGCGCAGCTGTATCCATATCTGGATGAACAGGTCGCAAAAGGTGAAGCACTCTCTACGATGGCGCGACACTATTTAGGACTGTTCCAAGGAATGACTGGCGCACGCAAGTGGCGACAAGCGTTAAGTGGTAAGCCTCATTTAACGATTGAAGACATCAAGCAGGCAGCATCGGAGGTTCTACAGTTAAACCCTGATGCGTAGTTTGTCTTGGGTAAGACTGTTTTGATTAAACTTATTTTGGCTAAACAGATTTTTGACTAAGCCACTTGTGCTAAATACTGCCACATAGCAACACCATTATTAATAATGTGTAATAGCATTGGCAGTATTAGCGAGCCTGACTTGATCCGCGCGTAGCAAAATATAAATGCTAGTACTACGATAGTAGTGATTTCATAAATACCATATTGCAGATGAATAATGGCAAATATAAGGCTAGTCACGATACTCGCTACCAGTGTACCGCGCTGCTTCGAATATGACGTTGCAGCAAACTGCTCAGCAATGGCTGACCATAATATACCGCGAAAAACCAACTCTTCATATATCGGTGCGACAATCACCATTGCAAAGATTAACAACCACACTGAACTGACAGATTGATATAAAGGATCTACGAAGACCAGTGGTGATTTATCCAACAAGTAAGTCAATGCCTGACTGCCAATCATAAATATCAATAGCAATCCAAGCACACCCATGCCGACTGCTATTGAGAACGGTTTGAGTGCTAAATACTGACGCATGTCACCAGATTTTAAGCGCACAATCAAATAGCTGAGTGCCATTAGTAACACGCAGCTAATAATAATCGATGCGCTTACTACTGTCCCATCATTACTACCAAAAAAGAATATATCACCCACTGTTGAGTTTTTGACGATGGGCAACCATAGCTTGCCAGCGATATATATCCCAATCAATTGACTGCCAAAAAAAGCGATGACCATCCCTATAACAAGTAGGAATGCACCTAAGCGTGAAAATAATGGTAAACGCTTAGACTGCAGTGTCAATACATCGTTCGAAGCGGTGGCATGGTTTGGCATAACGTTATGACTCAAAACGGTAAACTGTCAATTCTAATAGAAAATTAATATTAATAATATCTAGCCTTTACGTTGGCAGTTGCTGCTTAATTAATGTTAATACCTGTAATGCTACAGACTCTGGATGCTCAAGTGGAAACATATGACCACCTGCATGCGTTTCGTAAGGAATACCCAGCCGTGTTTGTATTTGCTGCGGGAAACGACGCTTTAAAAATATACTATCTTCTCCAATAATTAGCGTAACTGGCGGTTTAGGCCTGCGATTAGGAGATAACCAGTACCAAGATGGATTGGTACGAAACACAGCAACCTCACTGTCTTTAGGGATTGCCAACGTTACTTTACCATCTGCGCGCTCACATAAGCCATGCTGAATATAGCCCTCAAAACTACGTTCATCAAAATGCTTAAAAAAACCTTTATGACGCATCTTCTTGTAAGCATCTGCACGACTGTCCCAAACGTCACGACGATTCTTAGATATTCCGGATGGTGACAACTTATCCATCATGCGATTATCCATCAGGGGTAGCTTGTCAGCCGCCTTTGCCACATGCCAAATCAAACTGGACTTGCCATAAATCCAAGGCGGGTCCATGAGTACCGCTTGACTAAAGATTTCGGGTGCACGGTATAACGCCTGCAAGGTACACATAGCACCAAGTGAATGCCCAACTCCTATCACTTGCGTAACACCATGTTTTTCGCAGGCAGTCTGTGCACTATCGATAATCTGCTGGGTTAGACTGCGCCAATGATTATCAACAGGATAATTTGGATCTCCACCTAGCATCGGTATATATTCAATCGTAAAAAACTCAGCCAACTTCTCAAAGAATGGTTGATAGACCGCACTTGGCATCCCATTGGCATGGGCAAAATGGATGACCGGCTTCTGGGTTATTTTGGATACAGGCAACGATGCAAAGGTCTGCAAATTGATTTCACTCATGACAGGCTCTCATTGGTTCATATTATTATTTGGTACGTTATTTAGAATTATGAAACATCATATATAACTAAGGCTGAGCATAACTATATGCTCAGCCTCAACAATCATACACATTAAATATAAAACATAAAATGCTTAACGCATTTGCACGTTACCATCTTCTTGCGGTAATACATCAAGATTGATACTTGAACCAACGCCTGCGCCTAGTTTGACTGCGAAGCGATCCATAAACATTTGGAACGGATCCATCGGCGTATAGTTAACCACATTGTCTAATTTTAAATCTCTTTCCAAACTTGCAATACTACCAGTCTTGTCGGCTAATCCTAAAGCTATCGATTGCTCACCAGTCCAAAACAATCCTGAGAATAGTTTGTTGTCTTCTGGATTTTTCAAACGGTCGCCACGACCTTCTTTTACGGCATTGATAAAGTGCTTATGCGTATTAGCGAGGACTTTTTCGACATGTTGCTCTTCGTAGTTACTTAACGGACGTGACAGGCTCAAGATATCTTTATACTCGCCAGCCGTGATAGTACGATCTTCAACACCTACTTTGTCCATCAGGCTTTCGATATTATAGCTTGGCATAATGACGCCAATAGAACCCACTAAACTTGATGGATTAACATAAATCTCATCTGCAGCTGATGCAATATAATAAGCACCAGATGCACCAATATCACCAATAACAGCATAGAGCTTCTTATCTGGATACTCTTGACGCAAGTCCATCATGGTTTGCCAGATTTCATCTGATTGTACCGGAGACCCACCAGGTGAGTTAATCTCTAGCGCTACCGCTTTTGAGTTGTTATTTTCAAAGGCGCGCGTCAATGCTTTGCTAATGTCATAGGCATTGGCAGCGTCAGCGTTACTTATCGTCCCTTGTAGTTCAACTACGGCTAAATGTGGCTTACTGGTATCAATTCCGTCCAGACCAGAGGGCGCTTCACTAGTGCAACTACGACCTACCGTTAAAAATAACAATAGGATATAACCGAAAGTGAGCAATTTGAAAAAGATACTCCAACGCCTTGAGCGGCGCTGCTCTTCTACACTGGCTAATAAAGTTTTTTCAATGAGACGCCATTCTTGTCCACTTGGCTGATTAGGCGAGATTTGCTGCGATGTTACCGGCTGATTTTCTGAATTATCAGGACGTTTATTAGGGTCTGGTGGCCAGTTGGGCATATAACTTCCTAGGTAAGAAACAATCTAAAACAATAAAAAAATGGTCTAGAACATAAATATAGTAAAAATTGAAATATATGAATATTCTGTCTTAATATGCCACTAAGTATGGTGGTATTTTAGTCATGGTTCAATAGTGAAACCGTGAATTATCATCATATTATGATGTTAGGGCGTGTTGAAACTCAATGCTACTTCTAAGGGATTATGATCGTGAGTAATTATTTCATCAACCTGTTGGCGCTTTAGTACGTCAGCAGATATCTGCGATGCGCTGTGACCAAGCCACTGTATAGGATAACTTGAAGTCTTGTCATTAGTAAATGACTCAGCTGAACACAGCAATGACCACATGTGCCAAATGCGCTGGTGAGTATCAGCATCCAAGATAATACGCGCTTTATAAGACTTGTCTTGTTCGTTTTGTTTATTTTGATAAGGACTTTGTTGAGTAGCTTGTAATGTCATTGGATTAAGTATCTGAGTAGTTGCAAGCAGGGATTGTTGTGGGTCGTTAGCGTTATACCGAACCACACGTATTGGTTGCTGACTGTCAATTGCTATGGTGCAATCCCAAACGCTATTATCCTCTATTTCACTCCAGCCTGTCATAGCATGCAGTGTTAAAGCACCATTAGCCAGCTGCCAATTCTTACCTTGCTCGCAATTTTGAGCACTGATCGTTGTTTTTTTCGTAGATTGATTACTGTCTAGATATGACTGTTGGTAGGCCGTCCAGCGTTCATGACGTCCTGCTTGCCAATATTGATTGGTAGGTATACTTTGACGTAGCTGCAATACAGTCATTGGTAGCAGCTGGGTATTAGTCTTAGCATTACTACTATTTCCATTCTTGCTAGGGAATGTTCTCATTAGTGCTGTTGCATTGGTTTGTACGACGATACCTTCTAAATGCTTAATCGATAAAGTCCGTAGCTGTTGCTCTAAACTTGCGGTCAACTTATCTGCAGTCAGTGCGCTTGACATCGTCCTTTTATCAAATGGTCTATGATCTGCTAAAAATAGCCAGCTAACGTTAGCTGAAATCAATGTACTGTTATTGCTATTGCTATTTTTTTTATCAGTCTTATCATTTACTACTGGATATTGCAGCACCGTAGCGCTCAAATATTGATCGCCAGTTGGTAGCACATATAGGGTTGGCGTTATCGCTAATGACTGCTGATTGGCATACACCGTCATCACTAATAAGCTCAGTGGCGGTAGTGCTAGCCAGCGACTGATAAGCCCGCGCGGTAGCAACCATGGCAACATAGCCAATAAGGCCATTAATAATATAGCCATGTTCACTGGTGTATATAACCATGCATCTGATAGTGATGGTAACGAGGTTAACCACATTATTAGTTCATGTAAGCCTGCGACTATCATACTTACCAATGACCAAATACTATCAGCCACCGCAGGCAGTACGAGATAACAAAGTCCTGCTAACAGATTCAATGGGACGATTATCCAGCCGAACAAACCAATAGCAAATAGGTTAATGACTAGCCCCCACAACGATGCCTTACCAAATAATAGCAACGTTATCGGTAGCAGCGCGATAAATAACCAAAACTGCAGTTTGAATATGCGTTTGCCCGTTATCCATAATTGCGTGAGAAAAATATTGCTTGTACGATTATCATGACTAATACTAGGTCGATACTGCTGTGGCAAAACTGATTTGTCTTGCTGGTGCGACATATCATCATATTTAAGCAATAATGCTACTGCGATAAAAGATAGCCAATAACCTGCCTGCCATAACACATAAGGATCATGCCATGCCATCAGCACTGCCAGTGCTAGCAATACACGCATAGTACTAATCGGTAGTAGCGTTAATCGTACCAATCCTACTATCAGCAACATCCAAGCAGTACGTGCAGCTGGTACATCAAAACCTGTAAACAAAGCATAGATAAAGGCGGCACTAATCATGACCCACCAGCGCACTTGCCAACGCGGTATAACACGATATAGCGCAGACCCCATGCGATCGACTAACAATACGGCTGCACCTGCGAGCATAATTGCTAAAAACAAAACATGGGTGCCGGAAATAGCCAAAAGATGGGAGATACCAGCCAGTTGGTATAAATCTTTAGTGTCACGGTTAATTAAACTGCGATCACCGGTGAGCAAACTCAATGTTACTGCTTTTGCTTGCTGCTCAGCTATGGTTTGCGCCGCCCAGTTTTGATAAAAGTGTTGTCGCAGTTGCCAACGCCATTGGTCAATGTGAGTACGCAAACGTTTCAAGAATGATTCAGACGCAGAATTCGAAGCTGACGCACTGTCTAATGAATTAACGGGTGTTCCAATCGCAATGATAGTCGCCATACCATCAATATGACGACTACGTAGCCAACGATAGCTATCAAAACCTGTTGGATTATTGATTGCTTGCTCGGAGGTAGCTAAAGGCATAAGATTCAAGGTCATTAGCAGCTGATCGCCAGGCTGTAAATTATTGAGATCTGATGTCTGCTTATTATTAGATGATTTATTAGAATAGGCATTGAGTAATACGCGATATTCTAAACCTACACCAGTGTCATCATATAAATTCTTATCATGTAAATTACTATTGCTTAGGCTATTATTAATATAATCGCGTGTTTGTGCATGTAAATCTTGAGAGGTTAATTCGGAGACTAATGGCGACACGGCTTGTAAGGTTGCCACTTGCCGATAGCCACTGTTTATTTCAGGATTATAGACGCTATCGCTGATACCTTCGATAGTAACCAACGCTTGAACTCGCATAGGTTCATCAATTTTCGTACTCTCTGTTTGTTGATAGCCAGACAAAGCTTGCAGTGCACTGCCAATAATGAGTAGGCCTACCAATATAATCACCAGCAGATAACGGATGAATTTAAAAGGCAAGGTTGTATTCTGTGCTTTATATTTGAGAAGAGAGCTATTAGTTAAGTTAGTTGATAGCGGTAACAATGCATTACGCTGAATAACGAGAAGTAAGATAACCGTCGTTAAGATTAACAAGAGCCAAATTGTAGAGCTCACTACGAGCGAATTTAACGGTAGAGCCATATCTTCAACAAGGTTCAATGTTGCTATCGTTAATGTCCCTATCATAACTACGATTATTGAAATGCCAACCAACCAATACACCAGCACTCCTTGCTTGATAGTTTATTAAATAAATTTTAGCTTGATGCAACTTGCAACCTTCTGTATAAGATGGCAAGTAACCTTAAAAAGATAGTGATGAACTGTTCTGAATGGCTTATTATTTATTGCACTGTCTATTATCTAACATAAGACGACTAAATACCGATGATAGCATTATTAACTATATTACCCTATACTAATTAAACATGTCGCGGTTGCCATTACTTATAGCTACCCTTCCTATTATTTTACTGACGATATTTTATTAATATTGCTACATACCAGCCTCTTACACTCTGCTGAGTGGACTGTAGATAATGATCAAAGGCAAACCTGTGCCCCAAAAACGTCTCAAAAGCCTACTACCCACGCCCGAAAAAATCTTAGAAAGTCGCACCTTAAAGCTATTTGCGCCGCATCTGGCTGATCCGCGTTTATGGCAATTCAACCGCCATAGTTTGAATAAGGCAGTTTATATTGGCGTGCTCAGCGCATTTTTTCCGTTGCCAGGACAGATGCTGTTGGCTTTAATCGGCGCGCTTATTTTTCGCGCTAACGTACCTATGGCACTTGGCTTAACATGGATCACGAACCCCCTTACCACCCTTCCAGTTTTCTACGCTGGTTATTATGTTGGTGCTAAGATTATGGGCGAGCCAATGATTAGTTTGAGGGTAATTGGTAGGATGATTACTGACTTTAGCTTGTGGGTATTGTCAAGTGGTGCTAATCCTTTCGTTACTTATCGCGGTACTGTATCATTGGCTGCATTCTGTTTGGGATTAACGTTGCTAGCAGTGGTTACTAGTATTGTTTGTGGTTTAGCCTTCAAAGCAATTTGGCGCTATAAAACCGTTACTAGCTGGCAAAAGCGACAAAAAGAGACTTTGGATAAACCACCAAAACCCTAATAAAACTTAGTCATTCCTAACTGTTTTTATTATACGAAAACCTTATTCATCTTCTTGGTTTTTGTTTATAGATTCAATAACTTGATCCGTAAAACTATTATCCATGACTAAAATATCGATCACTTCCTTATCTTTAAGTAAAGTATAACGCTTGCCGGTAGCACTATCTTGAGCTTTTATGTCGTAATCAGCACCAGCAAGCGTTATGGCATCAAAAGCTGGTGTTAGTAACTCTATTTGTGCCTGCCTATCAAGCGTATCAAATAAAGTTGGATCAATATATGTCTTTAATGGGTCATCGCCTTCTTCAGCACTACCAAAAGCAGCCACTGGGTCATCATTTTCATTCATAATATTCGTCCTCATGAATTTTGCTCAGACTGTCAATTATATGAGCAGTTGTCGTTATCAAATTGCTATCGTACTTATCTGTTATCTGTTATCCGTTTAGTGGCTTAATACTCAGCCCAGTGACCATTGCGTAGCAATAATTGGCGATCGGCAAGTGCTGCTAGATTACGGTCATGAGTCACCATAAGCAATGCCGTTTGCATCGTACTCTGCAACTCTGACAACAAGCCAAATACGCTTTGGGCATTATCGTAATCCAAGTTACCGGTCGGCTCATCCGCCAATATTAGCGAGGGCTTAGTAACCAATGCGCGAGCAATTGCCACTCGCTGACGTTCGCCACCTGATAGCTCACCTGGTCTATGGTCTAATCGATGTCCTAAACCTACATTCTCTAACAGCTCAACCGCCTGCTTACGCGCTTCGGTCGTTGATACTTTTGGGCGCATCAATAGCGGCATTGCGACGTTTTCTACTGCAGTGAATTCCGCCAATAAATGATGAAACTGATAGATAAAACCCAAATGCTTATTACGCATCGCACCGCGCTCAGTTTCATTCATATGATTTAAGCACTTACCATGCAGCCATACTTCACCCTCAGTTGGTGTGTCTAGACCACCCAACAAATGCAACAAAGTACTCTTACCTGAACCACTGGTACCAACGATAGCGATACGCTCGCCAGCATTAACGGACAAATCCAAGCCCGTCAGTACTTGTGTGCGCACGGCGCCTTCGTCATATATCTTATTGATGTTGCTTGCCTCTAAAATGGCCGCCATACTACTTCCTTTATTCATATTTATTGTCAATTTAAAACTGACACATGAAATTTATAATTATATTTTCCCACGCTGTTATCGTAAAGTATTAAAGCACTCTATTCATAACGCAATGTTTGTGCAGGCTGAATTTTAGCAGCTCGACGTGCAGGATATATGGTTGCCAAAAAGCTTAGGACAAATGAGGCGCCTGTAATCAGTACCACATCAACCAAACGTAGCTGCGACGGTAAGTAATTGATAAAATATGCGTCAAACAGATTTAGACCGAAACTTTGGTTAATCCAACCTAAAATATCACTAATACTTAATGCAAATATAACCCCGAGCACAGTACCAGCTACCGTACCAATAACACCAATCACAACACCCTGTACCATAAATACTTGCGTAATCAAACGTGGGGACGCACCAAAGGTTTTCAAAATCGCTATATCTGCTTTTTTATCAGTCACTAGCATGACTAAACTTGAGACAATATTGAACGCTGCAACAAGAATAATTAAGAATAGTAGCAAGCCTACCATCGCTTTTTCCATTTGAATAGCACCAAATAGATTGCCATGGGTTTGGGTCCAATCGTTGGGGTACAGTTGTTCTGGCGCGATGGCAGCCGCTTTCTGCGCTGCCATCGGTGCATTGAACAAATCATCAAGCTTCATGCGAATACCTTGTGCACCTTCTGGTAGGCGCAGCAGTTTCGCCGCATCGTTCATTGGAATGAATGCCATCAAGCTATCTACTTCTGGACTGATACTAAATATACCGGTTAAAGTAAAACGCTTAAAGCGTGGTATCACGCCAGCTGGAGATGGCGATGCCTCTGGTAGCACCAAAGTAACTTTATCACCGATACTCAAACCTAAAGACTGCACCATCTCTTCGCCCAGTACAATACTAAAGTCGCCACCTTTTAGAGTATCAATGCTGCCTTCCGTCATATGCTCATTAATGATCGAAACATTTTTTTCGTACTCAGGATCGACACCTGTGACCATAATCCCTGCAACCTGACCGTTTGACGTCAGCATACCTTGCAGTTGAATGAATGGTGCTACTGCTGCAACCTCTGGATCTTCTTTGATGCGATCAGCAAGCTGCTTCCAGTCACTGATAACTTCGGGCGAAGTCACAGTCGCTTGCGGAACCATTCCCAAGATACGAGTTTTCAACTCGCGATCAAAGCCATTCATAACTGATAGTACGGTAATCAATACCGCCACCCCAAGGGTTAGACCAATCATTGAGATGAGCGATATAAAAGAGATAAAGCGATTACTGCGCTCTGCTCGGGTGTACCGTAAACCGATAAATAACGCTAAAGGACGAAACATATTAAAACTCTTTATCTTATCTGGGTGAGCAACTTTCATATAAGCACATCAATGCAAACTAGCAAACCTGATGTGCTTGGCAAACAACTGAGCCAACAAGGGCGATGGTTGTATTAATATTAAGTAAACACATAACGTAGTTTCAGACACGCCAACTATGGGTGTCAAAAAAGTGGATAGTTTGACACAATTTTTCCAATATGTGCCAATCATTAGCAAAAACTGCGGGTCTTTTTTAACAAAACATAGTGCTTTGTTATTATTTTTTTATGGGGGGCTTGCTATTAGTTGCGTCTATACCTATATATTGTATGCTAAGGACAATTGTCATTAACCCCTCATTGTTGTTTGTTGACCCATCGCTAATGTTGCTGCGCAAACATAGCACAATAATAAGCATGTATATAATATATTGCTTAGGTATTGGCTTACTGCGTCAGTAACAAATAAAGACTAACTAGCGATATTTGGTGTCCAAACTTCATGCCTGACTTAAGTTTGAGTATTTTCATGACCATTAATTATCAATATAAAAACGTACAATCTCCTACCAAAATTACCTTAACAGACGAGCAAACTGCTGGTCATGCTGATCATTGGCGTATTTTAACTGATGATATGAGTCGTGATGTGCCGGAATGGCTACAGCAGATGATCGAGCAAGCGGCTATGCCAAAGGGACTAAATAATAACGTTAGTGCTCAAGATACTTGCTTGCTACTCTCAGAAGATCAACCTTGTCATATCAATCAAGTATTAGCGATGAAAGACGGCAAGCCTGAGTGCTTTATCAACGCCTATCCTTGCGTCAATGGCCCTTACGGTTTGACTTGTACGATTGAACGTACGATCGTCAATGAGAGTACACACGATGCGGTTCTACGTTTACGTAGCGTTGATGGCAGTATCATTTATGCTTTCGATCAGCTCTATACTGCCAATCGTAATTTGTACCAACAAAACACGCCCTATTTTGTGAATTTTAGTGCATGGGCGCATGAAATTACGATCAGCGAGCAGAATGAAGTTATTATGGTCGAGGATCAAGAAGCCATTCGCTATCATCGTGCCTTTAATGACATAGTGGCTGCTAATGATGGACAAGTACCAGATGATATTCAAGAACAAATTAAAGACTGGCAACCAGAAACCAAAGAACAAATGGCACCTGTAGAAATCAACTTGGGTCATATGTGTGCGTATTTATTTGGTGACACGCTAGGACAAGAAGACGAAGCATGGTGTCAAGGACAGGTAATTGGCAAACAAGACACTATATTCAATGATAAGCCTATCATTTTGTTTGATGTGGTTATACTACGTGAGCAAGATGCAGACCCGTTTGTCGTACGTGTCGGTGCGCTGAGCACGGTGACTACCAAAGCTATCCAAGTAAACGATTACATACAAGCAAATATCTGGCTACAAGCAGCAATTTATAAAGAAAATCAGACATCTGAAAATTCAAAAGTATAGATACAGAATCAGATACAAGCCAGTTAAACATCTTAAAAAAATTAATTTAGCTAGGGCATAATATTATTATCTACTAAGTATAAATATGAATTTTTAACAATCTGTGGTTCCAATAAAAAGCCCCTAATATTTAATTAGGGGCTTTTTTGTGCATGGCTAAACAACTCTAAGCCATCGTAGTCATTGATTTAATACGTTTAAATAGCTCTTTTTGTTCCGTACTCACACGTGCAGTTTGTAAGGCCATCAACTGTGACATATCACCTTCAACACGAATCTTACCGCCCATAAAAGCACCCATAATCTCATTCATATCAAAATCTGTGATAATAGACTGCAGAGTATCACGATCGAGCAATAGCGTAGTAGTAGCACTATCGTTTAAGCCTTTATGAAGCAGACCATCTGAAAAACTGGCTTCGATATCTTGCTCAGCATCAGAAACTTTTAGATTAATAATCATGTTTGCCAATGCTGGCGGTAAGTTTAGCTCACCAGCTTCATTGCCTAATTGTGATACTTGCTCAAACCATGCATCCGTCAAAAAAACTGCCATATTATTATCCTTTATAAACTTACGGTTGATGTTACTGCGTCTCATTATGGCGCGGTTTTAGGATAAGTAAAACCCAAAGATGCCACTATTTGTCAAACTGTAACAAATTATCATATTTTTATATCTACCTGACATAGTCATAAATCAATATATATTGATATCTCTCGCTAAATATGAGCTTATATTGATCTAATGAGGCAAACCCTTACATTTTGTATTGATATATACAGGGTTTTTGTTATGATGAGCGCCGATAGTTATAGATAAATAGATAGCCTACGAAGATTGTCAATGTGACAATCAAATTGGGTTAACTTAATGAAAAATACTGATAACCTTCAATTATTTTTGTCTTAACATATCCACTCTATAGGAGTATCATAAGTTAAATCATATGGTTAGTGACACATAAGCTGACAATGTTGATAAAGCCGTTTAGTGATACTGAGCACTATAAGAGGATAATGACAATAGGATGACTATTCATTAACGTTATATCAAAATCTTATTTATTTTTACCACGAACATAGAGGTTTACAGTCATTTTGCTAGAATATTAGTGAAGGTTGTCAGCCAAATTGTTTACCAAAGAGTTTGTATTTTGGCGCATAGTTCTGATGATATTTTATTAAGATTGCGTTACAATACCTTAAACAGAGTCGGGAGTTTTAACTAAACATTACGTAAACATGTTTTTTGTCAGCTGCCGCTAGCATACGTCTATGATTCATACTCTATATAATAGATGTTTGATGCTCAAGTACGGCTTGTTTCCTTATTAACCTTAACGATGTATTAATCGCCTCAATCTCGCCGAATAGTGATAATAGCGCTTCTTAGTGCTCATTTATCGTCATTATTAGTCAATCCCCTGCGAGAAATTTCACGTGGTAGTTAATAAACCTTTACGTTGATAAGTGAGTCAGACAACAGCATGTGCCACGATCGTTATATTTTTATAGCATAAGTATCGTGGAGAGTTAGTTAATTCTGTTGATAATTCGGGCTGTAAAGGAATCATCCAATGAGTTTACAAAACACAGCAGTCGCCCCAGTTGACCGTGAATATGAAATCACTATCATAAGATTTTTTACGATCATGGCCGTAGCATGGGGCATCGTCGGCATGAGTCTTGGTGTGTTCATTGCTTCACAGTTGGCATGGCCAGCACTTAACTTTGACATTCCATGGCTGACCTTTAGTCGTCTAAGACCGCTACATACTAATGCGGTCATTTTTGCGTTCGGTGGTTGTGCCCTATTCGCAACGTCCTACTATATTGTCCAGCGGACTTGTAAAACAAGGTTATTTGCGCCTTATCTAGCTTGGTTTACTTTTTGGGGTTGGCAAGCGGTTATCGTATCAGCCGTCATTACTCTACCTCTAGGTTTAACCTCTACTAAAGAATATGCTGAACTTGAGTGGCCTATCGATATCTTGATTGCTTTGGTCTGGATATCTTATGCCATTGTTTTCTTCGGTACACTGATCAAACGTAAAACCTCACATATTTATGTGGCTAACTGGTTCTTTGCTGCTTTTATTATTACGATTGCTTTACTTCATATCGTAAATAGTATGGCTATTCCTGTTAGCGCGTTTAAATCTTACTCACTATTCGGCGGTGCAACTGACGCCATGGTACAGTGGTGGTATGGACATAATGCGGTAGGTTTTTACTTAACAGCAGCCTTCCTTGGAATGATGTATTACTTCGTTCCAGTACAGATTGGCCGTCCTATTTATTCTTATCGGTTGTCTATCGTTCACTTTTGGGCGCTAATTGCGTCTTACATGTGGGCTGGTGGTCACCATTTGCATTATTCAGCGCTTCCAGATTGGACGCAGTCACTTGCAATGGTATTCTCAATCATCCTATTCGCTCCATCTTGGGGTGGTATGATTAACGGTGTATTAACGCTATCAGGTAGCTGGGATAAACTGCGTACCGATCCAATCATTCGCTTTATGATTGTTGCATTGTCGTTCTATGCGATGTCAACTTTCGAAGGTCCAATGATGTCGATCAAGACGGTCAACGCGTTATCGCATAACACTGACTGGACGATAGGTCACGTACACTCAGGTGCGCTTGGTTGGGTAGGTATGATTACGATTGGTTCATTATATGTATTGTTACCACGTATTTATAACAAGCCAAAAATGTACTCTATCAGCTTAATTACTACGCATTTCTGGCTAGCAACTGCTGGTACTATATTTTATATCGTATCAATGTGGATTTCAGGTATTGGCCAAGGCATGATGTGGCTTGCTACGAACCCAGATGGTACTTTAGTATATAGCTTTGTTGATACCGTTGAGTTCTCGCATTATCCGTATATTGGCCGTGCTTTTGGTGGGTTCTTATATGTATCGGGTATGTTTGTTATGGCATATAACTGTTATAAAACGCTCAAAATGCCAGAGGGTAAGCCTGTAGATATCGCAGACCCTACTGATCATCAACCCAGTGTCGATGACTCAAAGACAGCTAACGTATAAGGAGCTATCATGGCTGGTACACCGCATGAAATTATTGAAAAAAATACAGGCTTGTTGGTCATCTTTATCGTTATCGCAATTAGCTTTGCAACGCTAGTTGAAATCGTACCATTGATATATGATAACAAGAATCCTGAAGACGGCGGGGTGAATACGCCCCTTCCCGCCATGGAGCCTTGGACTGCACTTGAATTTGAAGGCCGTGATATTTATATTCGTGAAGGTTGTCACGTATGTCACACTCAAATGGTTCGTCCATTGCGTGCTGAAGTTGAGCGTTATGGACCATATTCACGTGCTGCTGAGTCTACGTGGGATCATCCTTTCTTATGGGGATCAAAACGTACAGGTCCTGACTTAGCACGTGTTGGTGGACGCTACTCTGAAGATTGGCAAAAGCAGCATTTAATCGCTCCACGTTCACTGGTGCCTGAATCTGTTATGCCAGGCTTCCCTTGGTTGGCAACTAACGAAGTCAACGGTGAAAACGTTCAAGCTAAGATGCGTCTATTCCGTGATCGTTTTGGCGTGCCTTACACTGAAGAAGATATTGAAGGTGCTCCTGATGCGGTTATTGGCGCCACTGAGCTTGATGCTCTGGTTGCCTATCTCCAGCAACTGGGTACCGCTATGGAAGGACAGCGCTAATGGGTATTGGTGAATTACAAACAATTGCGACCGTCTCTGCCTTTATTGCCTTTTTGGGCGTTGCATGGTGGGCGTATTCGCCAAAAAACAAAAAACGCTTCGAAGAAGATGCACAACTTGCGCTTGATGACGAGGTCAAAGAGACTTTGTCTGAAGAGCAGCGCAATAAGGATGAACGATGACATTTTTTTGGAGTTCTTGGATTACCATACTAAGTATTGGTTGTTGGCTTTTTATTCTTGGGGTCTTATTATTTGTATTAAAATATAAACCAGATCTCGAGGAAGACGGTACTACAGGTCACACTTACGACGGTATTCAAGAATACGATAAACCACTTCCTAAATGGTGGTTAGTAATATTTTTTGGCTCAATCGTTTGGGGTGTTGCATATTGGGTGTTTTTCCCAGCTCTTTTCCCATCAAAGTGGGACGGTATTGCAACAGTAGAAGTCGATGGCGAAACTCTGCCTTGGACATCAAAAAACGAGCTATATAGTGAGCTTGAGAGTAACAATAAAGTATTTACAGATAACTTTGAGAAAAACATTCTAGCAAAAGCTAATGCCAGCGGTGCTACATCGACTCTAGCGACACTTGCTGACATGCAAGCGACCATGCGTCGTAGTGAGAATCCGCCAGCAGATTTGCAAACTCAGATTGATCAAAAAGTTGCAGAACTTGCACCTTATGTAGAGAAACTATCTGAGAACCCAAATGCGCTGAAAGTCGGTAGTCGCCTGTTTTTACAGAACTGTGCAGTGTGTCATGGCTCTAACGCTAAAGGTGCAACAGGTTATCCAAATCTAACTGATAATGATTGGTTATATGGTGGTGCACCTGAGAATATCCTGACTACGCTTCATAACGGCCGCGTCGGTGGTATGGCAGCATGGCGTGATCAACTTGGTGAAGACGGTATACGTGCTGTCTCTGAGTATGTTTTATCAATATCTGGTAATCAAGAAGATTATGACCTTGATCAGACAATGGTTGCACAGGGTAAATTGATATTTAATGAGCCTACTAACTGTGTACTCTGTCATGGTCCAGATGCTAAAGGTATGATTTCTACTGGCGCACCTAACTTGACTGATAATATTTGGTTATATGGTGGTGAGCGTGAAACCATTCGTGAGACTTTACGTTATGGACGTGCTGGTGTAATGCCAGAGTGGCAAACTAAGCTTGGTAATGAGCGTATTATGCTTCTTGCTGCTTACGTTTATTCACTATCAGATAAAAAAGTTCAACCTAAAGCGTTACCTGTTATGGCTACTGCCACTGCTCCTAATGCAGCCGAAACTGCAGAAGTTTCTACTAACTAAGCTTTTTTAGTTAACAGTTATATTATGGCGCAAATAGATGGATGTTATTTAAAAAAAGGAGGACTGTCATTACAGTCCTCCTTTTTTAGTTAAGCGTTTATTTACAGCCCTTAACCCTATAGTCAGACTATGATAAATCCCATTATTTTTACGCTAATAATAATTGTTTTTTAAGGGTATCACCCCATTTAAAGTAAGGGGAATGCTAAAATAGTAATGATTGTAAATAGGCCGTGAATTATTCATTTAGACAATATTTATTCAATTCCAACCAATTGTATATAATCGCTCATTTTTTAGCTGGTTAAACCTATTTTAATATCCATATTTATAAAGCTATCCTGTTACTTACTGACATTGATAACATCGTAAGCATTTACATCTTATTTTTATCACAGGTGTATGTTACTCATGCCAGCAGACTGATTCTTTTTTAAAAGAGGCAAGTTTATGTCAGCACAACAACCTAATAAAATCCCAGTACAACAAATAGATCTTGATGCGACAAAGTATCGTATCCACCCTCGGTTTGTCACAGGTTTTTATCAAAACATTCGTGTCATTAGCATGTATGCATTTTTAGCATTGTTTTTGATTCTACCTTGGTTGCGTTATAACGGTAGGCAGGCAATTTGGTTTGATGTGCCATCGCAGCATTACTATATCTTTGGCATGACTTTTTTGACGCAAGATTTTTATTTTATTGCCGCATTTGCCCTAATTGCCGCTTTTACTTTGTTTATGGTAACTGTTTACGCTGGCCGAGTATGGTGTGGCTATGCTTGCCCACAAACGATTTGGACGCATCTTTATCAATATGTCGAAAAAGTAGTCATTGGCGATCGCAACAAACGTATCAAGTTCGATAAATCCCCAATGAGTGCTACCAAAGCTTTTAAACGTTTTCTGATATATTTTATTTGGTTTGTGTTTTCGATGATAACTGCCACCACTTTTGTCAGTTATGTGGCAGGAACTGACTATTTGTATAGTAGTTGGCAGATGATAGGTTTTATTCCATTTCCTGATTGGTCAACGTGGGTTTGGGTCTCAGTATTTATATTTGCTTTTTCAACTTATGTTAATGCGGGCTACATGCGTGAGCAAATGTGTGTCCAAATTTGTCCTTATGGTCGTTTCCAAAGTGTCATGTTTGATAAGGATACACTCATTGTTTCTTACGATTATGAGCGCGGTGAGCCTCGTGGCGCGCGTAAAAAGGGCACTAATCCTGACGATTTAGGCGATTGTATCGAATGCCAAATGTGTGTGCAGGTATGCCCTACTGGTATTGATATTCGAGACGGCTTACAAGTCGCCTGTATTCAATGTGCGGCTTGTGTCGATGCTTGTAATGAAGTCATGGATAAGGTTGGCTATCCACGGGGGCTCATCAGATATACGACGGAGAGGCAGCTTGCTGAAAAAGAGCCTAGCCGTGTCCTACGTCCGCGTTTATTTGCTTATTTAACGTTACTGGCTGTGTTATGTGGTGGTCTTATCTATGCTTTGACTGATCGTGTGCCACTAGAAATTGATATTCGCCGTGACCGTAACCAGCTGTCTTCTATGACTACTCAAGGTATGATTGAAAATAGCTATATTGTGAAGCTAACCAATAAAACGCAAGAGCCCCATGCTTATACGATCGCGCTTGCGCCGCAAGATGGTCTGAGTTTAGAGCTGCGTTTTAACGATGTACCATTAGAAGCTGGCGAGAGCTTTGATATGCCAGTCAGTATTTATGGTGACCCTGATATCGTTGAATCGGGTCAAACGCCTATTACGTTAAATGTGGTTAGCGAAGATGGTCAGTACAAGGTAAGTAAGCAAAATATTTTTACTACGCAAGGTCAGTAAACATCTGAAATATAACGTATAATCTATGGTTAAGTGTTGTTATATCAGACACTTAACCGATAGAACAGCGCATTAATCAAACTATATTGATTGTGCTTATGGATTATCCTTAAGCAGACTTCATTTAACGGTCATGTTTATCAGTTCATACATTTAATAGGTATTCTATGTCTACACCAACTCCTACGCCAAACTTTAAGCATCAAGATAGCCAGCCTTGGTATAAGAACTATATGGTGGTCATCTTTGTGATCGGTATGCCAGCTTTTGTGGTTATCGCCTGTATTTGGTTTGTTTACTACTCTTACCAGATTCGTGACAGTGTAGTACGTGATGACTGGTATATGGATGGTAAGACCCTTTATCATGATGTGTCACGCGATAAGCTTACATACGATTTAAACCTGCATGGCAAAATGCAGTTTACATCAGACGGCGATATTACTTTTTATCTTGACTATCCACAGCAGAGTCTGCAAACAGGCAAGTTGCTGAACGGTGAACCACTCACCTATCCTGATAAGTTAGAGTTATCTATCTCGCATGCAACAGATGTCAAAAAGGATCGTGACGTGGTGTTACAGCATCAAGATGGCAATAGATACAGTGCCAAAGTAGATATCGACCCAGTAAAAGCTAAGTACTATCTACAAGTCAGCAATGATGGTAAAGATGACTGGCGTATGCAGGATGTCGCAAAGTTGCCACGTCCAGAAGTTAGCTTTGATCCATTGCCTGTCTTTGCTAAAAGTTAAAGCGAGTCTTGAAAAATTAGTTTTAAAATACAAAAAACCAGCTATTAATCAGCTGGTTTTTTTGTGAGTGTTATTTGGCTTGTGTCGCCTACTAACCAATTTTACTTAGTGAAATAGACAGCTAAATAACGGGATTAATTGTGGGAATTTTTAGTGTAGTACCGCTACTTTCTGTCGTTTTATCCGTGCTTATCGTTTTATTAGTGCTTACTGATTGCTGATTATCATTATAATTATGAGTACTAGCGAATTTTGGATTAAAAGTCTGAGTTTTTGGCGCTATAGGAAGACCAATCTCAGCGAGACTAGCAGTCTGCCCTGCTTGGATATTATCACCTTCAAATAAGCGTTCGTTATCATCGCGCTCTAAACTTAACTGTTCAAAATCAAATAGCTCACGATCTGCTAATTGTGAAGGCGCAACATTTTGCATGGCTTTGAAGATAGAAGCCAAACGCTGCGGATGAGCATCATCCCATTCGCGCAGCATGTCATTGATAATTGCGCGTTGTAGATTGGTTTGGCTACCGCATAAGTTACAGGGAATAATTGGAAATTCCTTTAAGCGTGCATATTCGATAATGTCTTTTTCTTCAACATACGCTAATGGACGAATAAGTATGTTTTGTTTATCGTCGCTGAGTAATTTGGGCGGCATCGATTTTAGCGCACCACCATGAAATAGATTCAAAAAGAAAGTCGCCAACATATCATCGCGATGATGTCCAAGGGCGATTTTGGTCGCGCCAATTTGTTTGGCAAAACCGTATAACGAACCACGACGCAGACGCGAACACGCCGAGCAATAGGTTTTTCCTTCTGGCACTACGCTTTTGACGATACTATAAGTATCTTTTTCTAAAATATAGTGTGCAATTCCTTGCTCATTTAAATAAGCGGGCAAGATATCTTCTGGATAACCAGGCTGCTTTTGATCAAGATTAACTGCGACGATATCAAAGCTAATCGGTGCAATACGCTTCAATAACAGCAAAATATCTAGCAGTGTATAGCTATCTTTACCGCCTGAGACGCAAACCATTACCACGTCGCCATCTTCGATCATATTAAAATCGCGAATCGCCCACGATACTTGTCTACGCAGTTTCTTTTGTAATTTGAGAAACGATGCAGACTCTTTATATACATGCTCTGTAGATGCTTGTTCGTCATCTGACTGTCCAGAAGCAAGCTCAATAGCGACATTCATATCAGCTTCATCATCTTCCATACTATAGAAATCAGTCTCTGAAGTGTGGCTATCCAAATCAACTTCAGGAGACATATTGTCAACCTGAGACGTATTTTTGGGCGTAAACAAGGTCGCTGCGGTCATAAATTACTCAATATCTCTACAAGGATTATTTTATAAGAAAGCAGTTTGCAATAAAACGGACTATGAATAGGTATTACTACTGATACTTCCAAAACAGGAGCGATTATAACAAAAATTGCTAACAGATTGAAAAGCTGAGATTAAATTATAAGGTTTAAATGCTACATCTATTTGCCAACGCTACAAATACAGTCTTAAAAATCTTATGCGATGTTCTGACATCTTATCGTCTTTATGGTTGTGTAATAGTAGCGGTATTTTTGTTAAAATAGCCTTTTTTCGCAAATCAATAATAGACATCCTTATGACTAACGTTAATCCGCAAACCAACCTTCCTAATCACGCATCCGAGGCTACCTTGAATGATCTTCATAAAAGCCAAAATGCTGTTGTGCTATTGTCAGGTGGTCTCGACTCGGTAACTTGTCTGTATTGGGCCAAAGCACGTTATGCCTCTGTCACTGCCGTAAGCTTTAATTATGGTCAGCGCCATAATAGTGAACTTGTCGCGGCAAAAGCGATCGCTAAAACTGCAGAGGTTAATCACCGAATCATTGATATCGATATCGCCCAGCTTGGGGGTTCATCGTTAACTGACCACAGCATGATCGTTCCTGATGGCGATGCGGATAAATTCCCTAACAAAAAACATGATGAGATTGATAACGACGCAATTCCAAATACTTACGTGCCTGCGCGCAATACTATATTCTTATCTTATGCGCTAGCCGTCGCTGAAGTGGCTGATGCCAATCACATCGTCATTGGGGTCAGCTCAGTAGACTATTCTGGATATCCTGACTGCCGTCCTGAATATATCGCCGCCTTTGAACACATGGCAAACCTTGCAACCAAAGCGGGTGTCACTGGTCATCATTTGAGTATTCAAACACCACTACAGCAGCTGTCTAAAGCACAAACGATTGAGCTTGGACTATCGCTTGGTGTCGATTATGGACAGACAATTTCTTGCTATCAAGCAGACGTAAACGGCCTTGCTTGCGGTGTCTGTGACAGCTGTGCATTACGCCGTCAAGGCTTTATCCAAGCTGGGGTCGCTGATCCTACGCACTATCAAGCACAGTACCAAAGCTAAAACTAAATCATACTTTGTGTCTAAATTTTATCTGATAAGTGCAGCGTAATTTACGAAGTTTACAAACATAAGCGTAACATTTGATTGCATCAACACAGCAAGCGCGTGGTGTTTTTTGACAACTATAATTGTTATGGTATGAGTCCTTATGTTTTTACGACCTATGTTTTTATTAAATAACATCTACACAAGTGGCGCAAAGAAATTTTTAGTTAATACTAGGGCATGTCCTCAATTCAATTGATAGTCATCTAAATGGTGATACGCCCTAGCATTACCCATTTAGCGTCTGTTCGTTTTTTATTCTATTGACGCTGTATCTATTTATAAGAGAATATTTATGAAGCTATTACAAATACTACCCCTAGCATTAATTGGTCTGATCGCTATGCCGCAAGCAAATGCTATCGATATTAAGCAAAACAACGTTAATCAATGTGTCACTGGTGCAGTCAAATATAAAGTTGCTGATAAAAATACTGCTACTAAGCTCTGTGATTGCACTATTGGTGTACGTAGTGAGATGACTATTGGTCAGATGTGGGAAATTGAAAGCTATGCGCAAGACAAAAAGGATCCTTCAGGCCTACCTTACGTGAAAAAAATGCAAAAAGATCTACAACAGTGCACGAAAGGACTAGACTTAAAGCAACCACAAAAACCTGCTTAAACTATCAGTTAAAAACGTATAATAAAAAAGACTGGCAAGTGTCAGTCTTTTTTGCTAATAAATGAGTAGAATATTAAATTCATCATTTATTTCTGTTAATCTAATTATAATAAGCTAACCAATAATCAAAATTGACCCTATTTTCAAAGATTAAAATAATACTGAAAATAAGTATAAACCCTACATATATTAGGCTAAATGATTTTAATCATATTTTTTGAGTTTGACATAATAAGGAATTTAACATGGCTAAGCCAACAACAGAAAGCATTGTTCTACCAGATTTTCCAGTAACTATAGTACGTAATCTCGATAATAACTTTATCCACGATGATATTAGTTTAAAAGAGTTGGTTCAGCATACCGATAAAGGGCTCATTCTTTATTTTTATCCCAAGGACAGTACGCCTGGTTGTACCACTCAAGCCACAGAGTTTACTGAGCATCTTAATGCCTTTGATACGCTTGGCTATGACATCATTGGTGTATCGCGAGACAGCGTTGAGTCTCATGAAAAATTTATCACCAAATATGATTTACAGATTCCATTGATTAGCGATAGCGATGAAAAGCTATGTCAGTACTTCGATGTCATTAAAGAAAAAAACATGTATGGTAAGACGACTATCGGCCTTGTGCGCTCAGCATTTGTGTTTAATAAGGACGGCGAGCTCACCCATGCACAGCGCAATTTACGTGCAAAAGGATATACTGAGCGTTTGCTCGACACATTAACCTCTTAATAAGTAAGTTTAAGGTCGAAAGAATAGATAAGAATATAAAAAGCCTTACCAACACTGATTAATATGTATCAGTACTAGTAAGGCTTCTTATATCTGCTATCGTTCTCTTACTAGACTCTCATAAACCCTAAATCTTGATTATTGAAATTGTGAAGATTGGGGGCTATCAGTCTTAAATCACTATTCGGTACGCCAAACCATTTAGCCAAAGTTGCGGAATACTGGTCAATAGAAGTGGTAGGTAACATTCTCCCTTGTCCTACATCTTCTGCCGTATCAAGGCCGATTTCAGGACTTTGACCATAAAAGTCTTTGCCATTTACCGCACCACCCATAATCATATGATGACTACCCCAACCATGATCAGAGCCGTTACCGTTACTACTAAACGTACGGCCAAAGTCTGATGCAGTAAAGGTTGTCACACTCTGAGTCATATTTAATTCTTCAGTCGCTTCATAGAAGCTTGCTAATGCATCATCAACTAATGACATTTGCTTGCCATGCCTACTTAATAAGCTAGAGTGAGTATCAAAACCTTTAAGACTCACAAAGAATACCTGTCTTTTCACACCAAAATTGCCGCGTGCTTTGATTAGCTTTGCAACAACCTCTAGCTGCTCAGCTAAAGAGTTATTGGCTGAAAACTGCGTATTCAGTTCGCCTGCACTTTCTAAAGCCGATGACATAGTGTATTCAGCGTCTATTGAACGCAATGTAACTTCATTAATATGGTTTTCCATAATATTGTCACGATTCGAGGTAATAAGCTCTCTAAAAGCCGATGCGCACTTTCGTGAACCATAAAGTCTGGCATTTTCTTGTGCTGGTGAAATGGGAATAATGCCATTTGATTCAATATTAAGTGGGATTGTTTTATCTCCCGTCAGAAATAGAGAGTCGTTAGCTGTACTAATACAAGAAAACATGGCTTGCGAGTTTTGATTCAAAATAAGATCACCGATCTTTCCACCCCAGCCTTCCTTAAACGCTTCAGAAGAAGTGCTTTGCCATATTTTTTTCTGTGTAGAGTGTGAAAACAGTATATTTGGCAGGGGTACTGTTTTTCTTTTGTATTCATCAAGCGAGGTTGGTTGAATTAAAGTACCTACATTTTGTAAGACCGCCAGTTTTTTTAGATGAAATAAGCTATTTAAACGTTGAAGGTTGGGATGAAAACCCCATTTTAGTCCGTCTGCTAAGCTTGATGATGGTATCAAAGGCAGAATCTTTGATTGGTCTATAGCAATACTTTGGCGTACGTCTTTATAAGTCTTGTAGTTATTCGAATCGAAAGGAATAAGGGTATTAGCCTGATCATTACCTCCATCTAAAAACACACAAACCAAGGCTTTATAATCTGTTGCCGTTGCTGCTGCTGCTTCAGCCATACCCATAAGATTTATAGTGAAAGGATTGGCAACGCCTGCTGCGGTTAGATATCCTAAACGCTTTAAAAATGCTCTTCTTGATAATTCACTCATAATAATAATTCGCTTCTAATAGTCTTTTTATTTCTGTACGAGATAATCTGGGCTAACCATAGTCATAAATATAGCTAAATGAATGCGATCCTCTTTCCAGTCGGGAGAATTATCAGTCAACTCTTTTAAAGCGAATCTTATTAAACCTATCGTTTTAGATGACATCTGACCGCCACATAAGATAAGGTTCAAGTGATCTACTAACTCTTCAGGTTGATCATATAACTTCATCTCTGTTCTATAATCTGGTGCTATCTCAATGACAGTTTCAATAAACCCATAAAAAATGCCTTTTTCGATCACACGTTTTATATGATTAATATAACCTACTGTAGAGGTCACATTATGTAGCTGAAGCTCTGGCGCGACCATCCCATTATCGATAAACGCATCTGTATTAGGCGTATAATCCATATCAAAAAAGTTAAATACTGAGGGTGCCCTAAGAGGACTTTGATTCAGGAACCATTTTCTACTACTGGTAGTACTCACCATCCACTCACCTGATTCGCTCTGACGATTACTAAAGGTATGAACCCATTGAATCAGCCTAACCATAGGCTCTCGAACCTTACCAATAGTTGGTTCATATATATCAGGAAGAATGCGAGCCTCTTTATCAGTTAAAATAGCTTCTAAAACTGACTTTAAGTTACCGCGCTCGCCTTTATTATCGCTATTAAAGATAGTAGCGACTCGCCTTACATAATTAGGGCTTGGATTACTGGTAACTAAACGCTGGATAATCTGCTTGCTTATGAACGGTCCAACATTGGGATGATTGAATAAAGTGTCGATCACGATATCTAGTGCTTGCTCGCCACTTGTGCCTTCAGGTACAGTCACCCCAAAAAAGCTTGCGCTACGAGTATCATGCCTGCTCCGTATATTAATCATAGGATTACGCGTGAATTCAACGTAAGTATCTGATTTATCAACGTTAGACCTATTATCTACCGTCCAACCAGTTAAAGCTCGAGCAATATTGGTGACGGTTTCTTGGTTATAAGTTTCTATCGGTTTGCCATTGCGTAATTTAGGTGTACCATCAAGATTCAACTCAACTAATCCAATGGTAAATAGCTGCATGACTTCTCGAGCGTAATTCTCATCTGGTCTGCGCCCTGAATCATTGGCTCTTCTACTGTGTCTTAAATCTAGATAGGCACCCATACCTATATTTAGAGTAATTGACTTCAATAAATCTCTAAAACTACCAAACGCATGCTTATTAAGTAGATCCCAATATGCAGCAGCTGCAAATGATGGATGAGGAAGGCTCAAGCCAATAGTGGACAATACCATAGTCTCAGATAGTGCTAATGCCATACGCTTACGTAAAGTATCTTTAGAAGACAGCAATTGTTGCCATGCCATCCAGTCTCCAGGTCTATCAGAATATTGATTTTTTTTAGTATTATGCCCTTCTTTCAATAACCAGTTATATCCCGTAATCTCGATTGGCATAGAAAATTGTTCATTTAACCATCGACTTATACCAATGCTTTTAAGATCTTCAATCTCTGCTTTGGTTGAAGAAAACTGCGCTTGCTGCAAAAACCTAGCAGCGTTAATATCATTCAGTGGTTCTATCCCCATAATATTATCTTCAGCTGGGCTGGTTGGATTAGAGCTGGATGCATCAGGGCTTGTCGTGCTAGGACCTGTCGTACTAGGACCTGTCGTACTAGGACCTGTCGTACTAGATCCTGTCGTACTAGATCCTGTCGTACTAGAGCCTGTCGTACTAGATCCTGTCGTACTAGATCCTGTCGTACTAGATCCTGTCGTACTAGAGCCTGTCGTACTAGATCCTGTCGTACTAGATCCTGTCGTGCTAGAGCCTGCCGTACTAGATCCTGCCGTACTAGAGCCTGCCGTACTAGATCCTGTCGTACTAGAGCCTGCCGTACTAGAGCCTGCCGTACTAGAGCCTGCCGTACTAGAGCCTGCCGTACTAGAGCCTGCCGTACTAGAGCCTGCCGTACTAGAGCCTGCCGTACTAGAGCCTGCCGTACTAGAGCCGCTTGATGAGCCACCTCCTCCACAACCGATGAGGA
Source organism: Psychrobacter sp. ASPA161_9 (assembly GCF_051970275.1). Taxonomy (NCBI): domain Bacteria; kingdom Pseudomonadati; phylum Pseudomonadota; class Gammaproteobacteria; order Moraxellales; family Moraxellaceae; genus Psychrobacter; species Psychrobacter sp. ASPA161_9. The sequence continues at coordinate 785,479 of NZ_JBEFNI010000001.1, forward strand.
ATAATGGCATAGAGGCTATGACAGGGTGTTGCATCTTAACCGGATAAAATCTCTTACTATCACTGGAATGTTTGAGATGAGTTTCTTTTAATGCGTTAGTAGGAGTCCATTCATTAATCGTAGATAAAGATGCTCTCTTGCCCACGTTTTCCATGCAATTGCCTTAAATAATAGGGTTTGATATGTTTCTTAATCTATATTCTCACTGATACACAGAAATCTTGATGCCATCTCTACCATGTTTAAAAAACGCAACTTATGGTCTTTTATTTCAATAAGTTAGAGCACAAGGCATTATATTGAATAAAAAAATCAGGTATTCTTTCGAATATCTGATTTTTTTCCAGACTGTCTTTTAACGTTAATTTGGTTTGCTATAATAAAAACGACATTTATATTTATGTCAGTAAAAAAAGATAAAGCACTTGATTAAGAATTGTGCAATTTGCATACCAAAACCCATCTAGCTTCTTTCATTAATATGACTTGTTAGTAATATTTATTAACAAATTAGCTTGCTTATTTATGATAGACGGTGTTTTTTTACGATAGATGGTTTTATTTTGAGGTAAAAAGTCATGTGGAAGTGACTGCAAAACTACTTTCGTTTAGCGTAGTTCCTATTCGAATCTAATGAACTAGTCAACATAGTCTTGAAAAAATGACTACACATTTTTGCAACAGCTTGCTACGTATAGATAGATGTATGACGTTAAGATAACCTTTAATATTGAAAGCTATTATTAAAAATAATCGACTACTGAAGTATTAATCTGAATACCTAATTAATTGAGGACAATATGAGCAAATCATCTAATGAAACCAATGGCAACGTCACTCGTAAGGTAGATGTAGCTGTAATTGGCGCTGGCACTGCGGGCCAAAACGCCTTTCGCCAAGCCAGAAAAACCAATGATAACGTTGTCATTATTAATGATGGATTTTGGACAACGACTTGTATCCAAGTTGGCTGCATGCCGAGTAAGCTATTAATTGCAGCGGCTGATCGTGCATACGAGGCCAACCATTCTGCAGATTTCGGTATTCATGCTACTGCTCAGATAGATGGCAAACGAGTGATGGAGCGGGTCCGTGATGAGCGTAGCCATTTTGCCAGCTATATCAAAAAACAGGTCGAAGGCTGGCCTGAAGATAAAAAAATAGATGGCCGTGCTCATATCAATAAGCAAGGACTGATTGAGGTAAATGATGAGCTGATAGAAGCTGAGAAAATCATCGTCGCTACTGGTAGTTCAACATTCATTCCAGATGGCTGGGCTGATAGACTTGGCGATACCATGATAACCTCTGACACTGCCTTTGAACTTACCGACTTACCAAGATCCATGGCAGTGGTCGGTTCAGGTGCTATTGGGTTAGAGCTTGCTCAAGCATTTCAACGATTGGGCGTAGATGTAACAGTATTTAATCGAGTCAAACGGGTGGCTGGGCTTAAAGATCCTGATATTAGTAATAAAGCCATCGATTGCTTAAGTCGCGAATTAACGATGCATCTAGGCAGTAAAATCAATGATGTGGGTACCCAAGTAGCAGATAATGCTAAAGGGTCGATTGCTTTCATTGATTATGAAGATAGTGCTGGTCAGTCACAGCAATGGCAAGGTGAGTATGTACTGGTCGCAACTGGTCGCCGTAACAATATCGAGCAATTGGGCATTGAAAACCTAGGTGTTGAGCTTGATGATAAAAACCGCCCAAAACAACTAGATAAAAAGACCGGACAAATCGGTAATCTTGATGTTTATATCGTTGGTGACGCTAATGCGAATATCCCTCTATTACACGTGGCCAGTGATGAAGGGTATAGTGCGGGCAGTATGGTTTGTAAAAACGAAGCGGATGCTTATATACGTCCACCTGCTATTCCTTTTTCAATCGTTTTTTGCTCACCACAAATTGTCAACGTTGGCCTGTCTCTACCAGAAATCCAGCAAAATCCAGATCTTGAATATGTGGTTGGTAGCGTCAGTTTTGATAATCAAGGACGTAGCCGTGTGATGGGAGTCAATTGTGGCCTATTGCACATCTATGGTTGTAAAAAGACTGATAAAGTTCTAGGCGCTAGTATGGTTGGTCCTGATGCCGAGTATATCGGACATATATTAGCCACCGCGATTACCAATGATTTAAGCGTCAAAGCATTACTTGATACCCCTTTTTACCACCCTACTATTTTGGAAGGTCTACGCACTGCTCTACGCGATGTACAGCATAAAATGAAAATACCTTATCAATCTCAAGATGCACAGGAAGATAGCTTTTAATCACCTGCTCGGTTACACTTTCAAATAAGAGATAGGCGTAGTGCCAGCCATGACTCAGGTCATGGTTGATCGGTATTAAGCTGACAGAATTTGAAACTTAACTTTGCATGGACAAGACGATGGCAATTGCTGGTATTACTGATTTTTTTGAAGAGATTATCCGTGACCTGCATACTAGCTTATATCTTGCTCTTGGTGGCTCAGTAGAGGAAGACTCTTTCGATTGGTCCTCTCAAGCGGTAGAGTTGGTTAGCACTGGCATCAAAATCCTAATACTGCTTGCGATATTAGGATTTTTTTATTGGCTGACCATTTATATTATTAAACACAATAAAGCACGCTTTCGCTTTAATGAACGCCGTAACAATATTGCACGTTCAGTGCTGCGTTACATATGGGTGGTTGCCAGCTTAATCGCAATTATGAGTCAGATTAACTTTGAGCCAAGTACTGTCAAAGCTACAGCAAAAGCCAGTACTTGGGCGGGTATCTACTATATATTATGGGCATCATCGGGACAAATTATTCATAGAGTATTGCAACATTATGGCCTTAATGCTTCTATTGAACAGCTACTTAAGAATATTTTATCTGTACTGATTTGGGTACTGGGACTGGCCAGCGTCATGGCACAATTTGGCTTCGATATTGTGTCGCTGGTAGCTGGTTTGGGCATCGTTGGCTTGGCGGTTGGCTTTGCTGCCCAGTCAACGCTCGCCAACTTTATCGCTGGTATTACTATTTTGCTTGAACAATCATTTCAAGTTGGCGACTGGATTAATATCAACGACCAAGAAGGACGCGTTGTCCTCATTTCGCTGCGTACAACCCATATCTTAACTCGAGATAACATCACCGTTATTATCCCAAATTCTAATGTAGCCTCGTCCGAGGTTACCAACCTAACCTCCAAAAACTTTATACGATTTGATATTCGTATGCGTATTGCTTTTGAGGATGATATTGACACTGCACGCAAGGAGATCTTGCAAGTACTTACTGACACCGATGTAGTACTCAGTCGTCCTGAAACTTCAGCAACAGTAGCGGAGATTGGCGAATACGGAGTGTTTTTTATCGTGCGTTTTTGGGTTAAGCCAGCCGCCGTGGCTCGTATGCCCAAAATTAAAGAAGGCCTACAAGAAGATATCAAGCGCGCTTTTGATGCCGCGAATATCTCAACCCCCTACCCTCATATGCGTTTACTCATGCCAAAAGACGTCGATTATCCTATCGCTACTAAACCCTTTGCGACCACGACTCAGATCGTATCAGAAGAAGTTTCAATGACAAAGAATGATAAGTAACGGTATTAGAGTGTATGAATTTTTTACATCTCAAACACAGCCTTTTAAACCAAGTATTTTTGGGTTAAGAGCTTTTAAACATAACCACTTTAAACCATCCTATCTTGAAATATGGTAAAATTACCGGTTAAACATCTTATTGTATGATGTGCATTACTTATTAATTTAGCCACAGGTATCCGTATGACCGAAACAACCTCGCCCGCATCTTCAACAGCTTCTTCGCCAGAGTTGTCGCTTGACCTTATCATTACCTGCGCCGATGGGCTTGAGGCACCGCTACAAACTGAGCTGACAAGCTTTGGGATTGCAAGTGACATTAAAAGTACAGGTCGTCTGACCGTTACAGGTACGTTACGTGATCTCTATACGATTTGCCTCTGGTCACGGGTGGCCTCGCGAGTATTGATGTTAATTAAACGCAAAAACATCAATACTGAATATGATGTGGCTGAGCAGCTTTACGGTCTGGCAAAATCGGTCAACTGGACTGAGCAATTTAGCTTAGAGCAAACGTTTGCTATTCGTCTATCTGTCGATAAGCGCGTTGCCGTCAGTCAGCAGTTTGCTATGCTGCGTATCAAAGATGCGATTGCGGATACTTTTAATGAAGTTTATGACAGTCGTCCTAACGTTGATAGTAAAAACCCAGACTTTTCTGTGTTTGCAACTGTCAATGATAAACAAGCTGAGCTGTATCTAGATTTATCAGGTACCAGTTTGCATCGCCGTGGTTATCGCGTGGCAATGACAGAAGCGCCATTAAAAGAAAACTTGGCAGCGGCTTTGCTCTACAGCGCAGGCTGGCATAAGAAAAACGACGCTGGCAATGCGCCTTTCTATAATGCTTTGGTCGATCCGATGTGTGGCTCTGGAACATTTATCATTGAAGCGCTGCTCATGCATTGCGATTATGCGGTTGGTATCGATAAAGCCGCCAATCAGTTTGGCTTTTACCAGTGGCAACATCATGATGATGCATTATGGCAACAGATGATTGGTGATGCCCAAACACGCTTCCGAGAAGCCTTAGCAATCGCTAACGAGCAGCCAGATACCCTACCGCTAATTTTGGGTTTTGATGCGGATAGTGGCGCAATTCTCGCGACAGAAAAGAACCTGATTGCTGCAGGTTTGCAAGATTTGCTGCCGCTACTTGACCTTGAGACTCGCGCCCTCGATCAACTAAGTACTGTTCTAAAGCCGCTGGCCGACGATGGTAGATTAAGCAATCCTTTAATCATTACTAACCCACCTTATGGTGAGCGTTTGGGTGATGAAGAAATGATTAAGCCGTTATATCAAGCATTAGGGCTTATCTTACAAGATAGCTTTGCAGGTAGCGGTGTCGATCCGATGCTTGGCATATTGGCCTCAAATGTCGAACAGGTTGATATCTTACCGATTAAAGAACCAAAAACGTTACGTTGTCATAATGGTGCTATCACTGTTTATTTCCGCTATGGCATCCTGATCGCTGGGCAAACGGGCAATCTCGTTAGTCGCTTTGAGAAGCGTGAGATTGAAGTGGAAGATGGACAGGACTTTATTAATCGCTTGCAAAAAAATCTTGCCAAACTTAAAAAGCTCGCCAAAAAAGACAACGTGAGTAATGTGCGTGTCTACGATGCTGACTTGCCTGACTTCAAAGTCGCTATCGACTTATATGGCGATTATGCACACGTGCAAGAATATGCACCGCCTAAAACCATTCCACCTGAAACAGCCAAAAAGCGCTTTAATTTGGCGTTGATGGGTATTCGTGAAGTGTTCGACATTAACCGCGAACAAATCTTTATCAAAACTCGTGCGCGCCAGTCTGGTAATGACCAATATAGCAAACAAGGCAATGTCGAAAAGCGTGGCAAATTTTATGTGGCTCGTGAAGACGGCGCGTACTTTTATGTCAACTTCACTGATTATCTCGATACAGGTCTTTTCATTGACCATCGCAATATGCGTGCGCGTATCAAAGACAACAGTCGTGGCAAAGCCGTACTGAACTTGTTTGCCTATACTTGTACGGCTAGTGTGCACGCGGCATTAGCTGGTGCTAAAAAAGTCACCAGTGTTGATTTATCACAGAATTATCTAGATTGGGGCAAGCAAAACTTTGTGCTTAATGGTCTGGACGTTAGTCGTAGCAAATATCAATTTGTAGCTGCTGATATCTTTGAGTGGATTAAAGACAATACCGAGCAATTTGACATTATCTTTATTGATCCACCGACCTTTTCGAACTCTAAAAAGTTCCAAGGTACTTTTGATGTGCAGCGCGACCATGCTGCTCTCATCAATCGTGCAATGAATCGCTTAACCTCTGATGGCGTATTGTATTTTTCTAACAACTTTACCCGCTTTGAGCTGGATGAGCAGTTGACCGAACGTTACGATATTATCGATATTACCCAAAAAACGATTGGCTTTGATTTTAATGTTAAAAAACCGATTCATCAAAGTTTTGAGATTCGTCACCGTCAGAGTTTATAAGGCAATAGACAATTGAAAATAGTAATCAAAGCAGTTTAAGCCGCTAAATTTTAGGTTTTATAGTCAATTTTATATTAAACGCAACAATGACCTAATCTGCTTTGATTGGGTCATTTTTTGTTGTTATGATAGAGCGTTATTAAGCGTTGGTCTTGCGCCAGTTTTGGCTCAACATCGCTTTTTCTTGCACAATCTTAATCTCAAATCTCTCAACAAAACGTTTAACTTCCCCTAATAACAAGGACAATCCCATGGCTTTATCACTTAATAAAGGCGGTAACTTATCGCTAACCAAAACTGACCCAAATTTAACTAAGCTGCTTATCGGTCTTGGCTGGGATGAGCGCGCAACTTCTGGCGCTGAGTTCGATCTTGATGCCAGTGTCTTTTTGCTAAGCACGGCTGGCAAAGTACGCGGTGATCATGACTTTATCTTTTATAACCAGCTTAAGTCTGACAATGGCGCGGTTGAGCATACTGGTGATAACCGTACTGGCGAAGGCGATGGTGATGATGAACTCGTCAAAGTAAACCTGACCCAAGTACCTGCTGACGTTGATAAAATCGTCGTAACCGTTACTATTCATGATGCTGCTGCTCGTAGTCAAAACTTTGGCCAAGTAGCGAATGCTTTTATCCGTGTGGTTAACGAAGAGACGGGTACTGAAGTCGTACGTTTTGATTTAGCAGAAGACTATTCTGTTGAGACTGCCATGGTATTTGGCGAAGTTTATCGTCATAACGGTGAGTGGAAATTCCGTGCCGTTGGTCAAGGCTACTCAGGTGGCTTACAAGCGATGTGCCAGCAATATGGTGTTGATATCTAAGTTAGTACTTAAACTGATATTAGAATAGTTATCACATCCAAAATATGAAGTAGCTACTTATCAGCTATCAATATTTAATATAGTTGCGAAACAGTCACAATTATTGTTAGCCAAACGACTAGTAATGCTTTATGTTTCGTTTAAAATTATGCATAAAAAGTGGTTAGCAATAGCCGCTTTTTTGTGGTTAGTGTCTATAATAGGCCGACCTTAGCTTTACGCAACCAGACAGGATGTGTCATGAGACATTTTTATTTAGACTTTATCTTCACGGCCATTGCCTTAGCGGTAGCGGCGTGGTGGGGATATTCACATGGCGGTATGGGCGGCTTGATTGCCACCCTATCTATTACTGCTATTTTGGCCGTCATGGAGATTTCATTATCATTTGATAATGCGGTGGTCAACGCCTCAGTCCTTAAAGGCTGGGACGAATTTTGGAAAAAGATTTTCTTAACCGTTGGTATTTTAATCGCGGTATTTGGTATGCGCTTGGTCTTCCCTATTGTCATCGTCGCGGTTACCGCTGATCTTGGCATGATGGAAGTGATCAACTTAGCCTTGTATAATCCTGAAGAATACTCAGCAAGATTAATGGCACATCATGCTGAAATCTCAGCATTTGGTGGTATTTTCTTATTGTTGGTCTTCTTAAACTTCGTATTCGATGATAAAGACGTGCACTGGTTTGAGTGGCTTGAGAGTCGCTTGGCTAAACTCGGCAAAGTCGATGCTATGAGCGTATTCGTCGCCCTTATAGTCTTAATGATTGCCGTAACATGGGCCAGTGCAGAGCAAGCTTCTGCGGTATTAATCGCTGGTGTTTGGGGTATCCTAGTTTACCTTGGCGTACAGGTTATATCTGGTATGCTTGAGGGTGATCTTGAAGAAGATTTAGAAAACGAAGAAAGTGGCTCAGGCGCAGCGGCGACTAGCGCTATTATGAAAGGTGGTATTATCGGTTTCTTATACTTAGAAGTCCTTGATGCCTCGTTCAGTTTCGATGGTGTTATTGGTGCATTTGCTATTACCAATGACGTTATTGTCATTATGCTAGGCCTTGCTATTGGTGCAATGTTCGTGCGTTCTATGACCATCTTCTTAGTAGACAAAGGCACGCTTGATGAGTTTATCTACCTTGAGCATGGTGCACATTATGCTATCGGTGCATTAGCAATTATCATGCTACTATCGGTGAAATTCCATGTGCCAGAGATTATTACTGGTCTTATTGGTATTGCCTTTATTGGCTGGGCATTGCTTGCCTCACTTAAGTACCGTAAGGAAGAAGCGAAATCTATCACTTGAGGTTAGTTGGACATTAAATATAACTCCACTTAATTTAAATTGATATCGAACTAACAACAGGCTATACCAATACGTTTGGTATAGCCTGTTTTCGTTTTTGGGTAAACTTTTAATATTTCTTACATTAATACTCTTATAAAATTATTTGTCATTTTATTATGATGTTTTCTACGCAATTTGCGACTATTGATGAATTTACTTTTTGATAACAATGTCTTAACGACTATTGCTGGGATTGTTAAAAAGTATCAGAGATGCATGATTATTATGTCCCTTAGTAAGCATATGGTAAGCTCACAAAATTCGCCTTGCTTAGTGGGCAAACGCTTAGTATAGTAAAACGTAATGATATGCAGGACGTGGCGTGCAGGTAAATATACTTACTGTTTGCTCTTACGGATAAATTACTGCATTATTTTTAGCTCATTTGTTCAAAACCCAATCCACTCAATTATTAATCTAAAGGATATTTATATGGCTATTAGCTTAACGAAAGGCGGCAACGTAAACTTATCAAAAGAAGCACCAGGTTTAACCAATATTACTGTTGGTCTTGGCTGGGATCCACGCGCTACTGACGGTCAAGAATTTGACTTAGACGCTATCGGCTTTTTGGTTAATGAAGCAGGCAAAGTCCGTAACGACCAAGATTTTATCTTCTTTAACAACTTAAAGTCAGACAATGGCGCAGTTGAGCATACTGGTGATAACCGTACCGGTGAAGGCGATGGCGATGATGAAAAAATCAAAATCAACCTTGCTAGCATTCCTTCTGATGTCAGCAAAGTAGCTATCTGCGCTATCATTTATGAAGGTCAAAACCGTAATCAAAACTTCGGTCAAGTGGCTGAAGCTTATATTCGTGTTGTAAACGACAATGGCGATTCTGAAATCGCACGCTACGACCTATCAGAAGATGGTAGTACTGAAACTGCGATGATCTTCGGTGAATTGTATCGTCACAGTGGCGATTGGAAATTCCGTGCTGTTGGTCAAGGCTTCAGTGGTGGTCTTGGACCATTAGCAGCCTCTTATGGCGTAAATGTTTAGTTTTTGACTCTAATCGTTTATAAGTACAAGAGTTCAGTCGGATAGCTGATTGCACTCTATATAAGCTATCAAGTGTGTTAAAAGCACTTGATAGCTTTAAAAGTAAATGGACCTTGAAAAATTTTATTTAAAGACTAGTGTTTGAAAATAAATCTTAAGATAAACCAAGAACTAGAATAAGGATTTGCTACCCATGACTGCCACGTTTAGCCTAATCGGTACCATTGAGCCATTTTTGCATTGCAACCTTAAAAAAGGCGATTCGATTTATTGCGAAGCTAATGCAATGGTGATGATGGAATCCAATCTTGAGCTTAAAGGTAAGTTGCAAGGCGGCTTGGTGCAGTCATTAATGCGCCGTTTCGCTAATGATGAATCACTTTTTCAGCAGCAGATTGAAGCGGTCAATGGTGAGGGCGATTGTTTGCTTGCGCCTACCCTAGACGGTGATATGCAAATTATTGATGTTGGCAAGCAGCAATACACGTTGAGTGACGGTGCTTTTGTTGCCGCCCAAACTGGCGTGGATATCAGAGCGAACATCCAGCGCAACCTTGGCGGAGCTGTATTCGGTGACACTGGTGGCTTTATGGTTATGCAAACCCAAGGGCAAGGTCAGGTCGTGGTATCGGGTTTCGGCTCGCTATTTGAGATTGACGTAACTCCAGATAAAGACGTTATCATCGATAACGGTCATGTCGTCTGCTGGGATTCAAACCTAGATTATAAGCTGTCGGTCTCTACCAGTAAGAAAAAAGGTATCATGAGTAACATTATCAATTCGGTCACCAGTGGTGAAGGTATGGTTTTGAACTTCTCAGGTACAGGTAAGGTTATCATCTGCTCACGCAATCGGGACAGCTATCAAGGTTGGCTACAAAGCATCTTGGGTACTAGCTCAGGGGGTCGCGGCGGTAGTGGTGGCTTTCTAGACAATATCTTATAACTAAATTTTTAAACTATTCCACTCACAATTATTATAATACCATTCACAAAAACTAGAGTAGCGAGGAAAACGAGTGCAAGTACTACGTCTTGTAGACTAAGCAAGTTTGACACAGCTAATCATATTTTTTGGAGTTGGTATAAGGATCTTATCATGGCAGTTAGTTTACAAAAGGGTCAAAAAATATCCCTAAGCAAAGAAGCTGGTGGCAACCTTACCCAAGTGAAGCTAGGTCTTGGTTGGGATGTCGCACAAGGACCTCAAGACAAAAAAGGCGGCTTCTTAGGTAAGTTGTTTGGCGGCGGCACTGGCGGCGACTCTATCGACTTAGATGCTTCATGCATTATGTTTGATAGCAATAAACAGCCCGTCGATGCTATTTGGTTCAGTCAGCTTAAATCAAAAGATGGCAGTATCGTTCATACAGGTGATAACCGCACTGGCGATGGTGACGGTGATGATGAAGTAATCAACGTTGATCTGTCAAAAGTACCTGCTGATGTGGTGTCATTGGTCTTTACCGTTAATAGCTTTACTGGACAGACGTTTGAAACAGTAGAGAATGCATTTTGCCGTATCGTCAATGCTGATAATAACTCAGAAGTAGCACGCTACAACCTATCTGCACAAGGTAGTCATACGGCAATGGTTATGGCAAAAGTATACCGCCACAACGATGAATGGAAGATGCATGCTATTGGCGAAACCGCTTCTGGTCGCACGTTCCATGATTTGATGCCTGCTATTACACCGCATGCATAAATAGATCGCTATTATAGTAGCGTATAGAATGTCAAAAAAGCCCAGTTATTTATAATAGCTGGGCTTTTTAATTTGCAAATTATTAATATTAAATTAAAGCTCTTTGATTATTTCTCTCTACTTCCTCTTTCTACCACACTTATCAGCTAAAACTTCAATAGGAGGTTTTATCACTCTCCTGATAACTTCTAAATAGTATAGAAGTGTGCAACTCGTTACTCATAATGTACAACTGGTCACCTATATGCTCATCTCGTACGTCTCACGACACTATAAGCCGTTTCTATATTACAGTTTAGTTTCTATTGAAAGATACATCACATTCTCTAAAACGGATTATTTGGAGTAAACGGCATGTCAAAGAACAAAATTGATAATACAGATTTAGTGAGTACGCAAAAGAAAAAATTTGAGATGCCGCATATTTACGTCATATTATTTGTATTTAGTGCTATTGCAGCTATTCTTACGCACTTTGTACCCTCTGGCAAATACGACCGAGTTCTTGGGCCAGAAGGTAGAACAACCATTGATGCCACGTCCTACCATCTTATAGAGCAAACTCCAGTTGGTGTCACCGAATTTCTAACTGCGGTGCCTAGAGGTCTTATCGATGCAGGTGAAGTCGTGTTCTTCACATTTATTATCGGTGGTATGTTTATGGTACTTAGAAGAACAGGAATTATCGAAGTTGCTGTTGATAAGCTAGCTCGAAAATTTGCAAATAACGGCTTGCTATTAATAGCAGTACTAACAACAACATTTGCTTTTATTGCCACATTAATTGGTACACCGGAATTATCATTAGTATATATTCCAGTCATTATGCCCTTAATTATTGCCTTAGGATACGACTCGGTAACGGCTGCTGCAATTGCACTATGTGGAACTGGTGCTGGTTTTAGCGCCGGTGTGCTCAACCCAATCAATACGGGGCTTGGACAAAAGTTATCTGGACTACCAGTATTCTCAGGAATGGGATTACGTTCAATCGTATTCGTTTTAGCAGTCACTACAGTTATTTTCTTTATTATAAGATATGCAAAGAAAGTTAAAAACAATCCATCTAAAAGTTACGTCTATGAAGAGGACAGTGAAAAGAGAATAGAGTTTAATCAAATTGTCGGCGGTACTGCTCTTACCATGTCATTTCGTCAAAAGCTAGCTGCATACGCAATGCTTATTCTATCCGTAGTACTAGTATACGGAGTACTTAAGCAGGGTTGGTTCATGGTAGAGATGTCCGGACTATTTGTCATCATGGGCATCGTAGTTGGAATGATTGCTGGTCTTAAGCTTACTGAAATATGTGATGGGTTTAACCAAGGCTTTAAAGATGTATTAATGGGAGCATTCATTGTTGGCTTAGCTCGTGCAGTTGCTGTAGTCTTAGAAGATGGCAATGTTATGGACACAATTGTACATTCTTTAGGCGTATTAGTTGGAGATCTACCTCCTGAGCTTGCAGCTGTTGGCATGTACTTTGTTCAAACAGCAATTAATTTTGTGATCTCTTCTGGTAGTGGACAAGCCCTTGTTACTATGCCTATTATGGCGCCACTTGCTGACCTTGTAGGTGTAACTAGACAGACTGCAGTTCTAGCCTATCAACTTGGTGATGGCTTTACTCATGTTCTTTTCCCAACTAGTGGATATTTTATGGCAGCATTAGTTATCGCTGGTGTTCCTTATCAAAAGTGGTTACGCTTTTTCTTACCTATTTTTGCAGTTTGGGCCATGATTGCCATTGGCGCGCTAATTATCGCTCAGATTATTGGTTGGTCATAACTGACAATGAGATAATCTCATTCACAAATAAGAGGGATAGAGGTTTCCTACATCTATCCCTCTTATTCATATTATAATCCAAGCGCTTTTTTGATTGCTTTAACGTACGAGCGACTTACCGAGATTTTAGAGCCATTTTTTAGTACAATTAAATAAGTTCTATTGAACCAAGGCTCTAAAATTGCTATCTGTTTGATATTAACGATATAACCTCTATGCACTTGGATAAAATTACTACCAAGTTTTTCCTTCATTTTATAAAGTAAGGTATCTGTCAGGTATTTTTTTTCTAGAGTTTGAATATAAGCTTGACGATTTTCAGTACCAATATATAGAATATCTTTAGTATCGATGACAATGATTCGATCATTTTCTTTTACTGTAATGCTATGTTTTTTCTCTTTATTTATTGAGGGTACGAGTTCAACATTATTCTCTAAATGAGACGTACTATTCAAGTTTGCTAACTTGTCCACCGCTTTTAGTAGCCTGACTTTATCAATGGGCTTAACGATATAATCTATAGCATCAAGCTCAAAGGCGTCTAATGCGTACTCACCATAAGCAGTTACGAATACAACCATAGGACGTTTTTTCATATTGTTAAATTGCTTTGCAAGATCAAGGCCGTTACCATTTTCAAGTTCTATATCCAAAAACACAGCGTCGGGTTGCTTCTCATTAATATCCCATAACGCCTGATGCGTGTCTTCTGCCTCACCGATCACTTTTATCTTCCCTGTATCATGTAGAAGATAAATCAGCTCTTGCCTAGCTAATATCTCATCCTCAATAACATACACATTCATCCGCATTCTTCCCTAATCTTTAGCTGGCAATATAATTGAAACACAAGTTCCTATACCAATATCACTATCTACACTAAAGCGGACCTCTTGATTATACAATGCTGTCAGTCGTTCTTTTATATTAAAAAGTGCAGTACCACTTCCATCTTTAGACGAGGTTACAACACGCTCACCTAAATCCACTATTCGGTTTGATTCAATACCAACGCCATTGTCAGATACTTTGATTGAAATTAAGATCTCTGATACTTTTTTAATTTCAATACAAACCGCACCTTTTACTTGTAACCTTTTAAATCCACCATGCTTTATCGCGTTTTCAACTAAGGGTTGAATGATAAATGGAGGAATAAGATAATCCATTAAATCAGAATCTATCTCTATACGCATCGCAAACTTGTCTGGAAAGCGAGCTTGCTCAATAGCTAAATAGGCCTGTACATTATCCATTTCTTTATGGATAGGGACCAAAAAATCGCCAATACCTGTCAAATTATTTCGTAAATAAGTTGATAAATGTACTAATAGATTTCGCGCCAGCATTGGATCAATTCTACATAAAGCGACGATAGTATTAAGAGCATTAAATAAAAAATGCGGTTGCAGTTGGGATTGTAGTGATTCGATTTTTGCACTTTGTAGTAGTTGGTTATGACGCTCAATCTCACCAAGCTCTAACTGATTTGAGAACAGCTTCCCTAATCCTTCGATCAACTCTTTTTCGACGGAAGTAATGTGTGCTGAGCTTCTATAGTAGAAGCTCAGGGTACCAATTACCTTATTTTTTACGCAAAATGGGACTACCACAGAAGCTCTACTATTAGGTTTATTCGAAAACAGCCATTTTGACTTTGATTCATTTAATACGGATTTGCCCGTTGCTAAAACTAACTTACGCGAAATCAAATCTTCTTTATCATTTCTCTTTTGATTGGTTACTTCTCCAGTATAAGCCAGTTCACGTAACCCTCTAGTAATCGCTACATGCTCTACAGCAGTTAATTTTTTAATAATTTCTGTACTTTTTTTAGCCGAGTTTTCATTCAAACCCGATCGAAATAAGGAAAAGGTTTGATCAGCAATTGAGAATGTTTTGACCGTTTGATTTGCTCTCGTTCGCTCTTCTTCTTGTATGGCATTATAAAAAATCATCGCACAAATCCATATACCAATACTATTTATAATGATAATTGGGGGACCTGTAAAACTAATTAATGTAAGAGCAGCAGTATGATCGGCAGTTAAGACTGGAATGACTAAAATTTGAATGGTTAAAATAACAATACTAATAAAAAACATATATTTGGGCTTGATTAAACCTACTCCGCGCCACTTATATCCAAACCATCCTGCAAGGCAACCGCCTAAAATAGATACCCAAAAAGTAGCGCTGCTGATAAAGCCACCCATTAGTAAGCGATGAGCTCCTGCAATTAGAGAGGCTCCTACACCAACTATCGGACCTGCAAAAAATCCACCGATAATGATGCCAATATTTCGTGTGTCCACTACTGCATTGTTTGATTGAAGAGTAGGGTTCCATAAATCAGATATAATGGTATGGTTCCCTGGTTCTACAACAAGGGCCGTATAATTACCAATTACTCCAAACATACCGAATATCATGGTTAAGAAAAATAAGTCAACTATTCCAACTCGGTGGTAAATCATTTTTCTAAAGATAGATAGTCTAGTTATCAAAAAAGCAATAGTGATAATAAGGGTCATTCTTGATAGCATTTGTGTCAGTATTTCCCACATCGAACTCTCTCATTTCTATAGTGGATATAAACCTTTTAGCACATAAGAATCAACCTAATAATTACCATCAGATTTTTCACTAGACCGCAATCATAACTGGTATGTCAAGTAAAGCTGAAGCGCCTACTTGCGCCCACGCTTCCAACTAAATCCCCAGTTAAAGGCTTTGTCCATTTCTTGATGGCCTTTAAAATATTGGTTAATACGCTCAACATTGATACTACCTTGCTGGTTGACCAAACGTGCAATACCGCACATCGGCAAATTGCCTGTCCCTTCCGTTAATCGTGTTTCGATGGGTGGCTGATCTGGCACATGAATGGTCACTACCCCATCCGTTTGCGCCCAGTTCGGTGCACCTTCGTAGATAAAAGCAAAGATGAATACTTCCTCAATCTGTGACCACTGTTGACCATTAATATCAAGCCACTCACCGCCGCTGACTTGTCCGGTTCTATCATCAGCACGTAACAACACATAAGGCGCTGATTGTAGATTACCGAAGCGATTTCCCAAGGCTTGAATCAGTGTTTTTTCGCCATTTTTCAGATGAATCATTGCACCAACGTCGAGATCAATACCGCCTTTACCATGCTGCTTAAATAAATCGCCTAGCAAGCCTTTTTTAGGCGCTTGCTTGTCAATATTTGGGCGTTGGTTCCAGTTTAGGTTGACAGATATTTTGCCAAAATCATCGCGTTTTTTAAGATTAATACTAGATTGGTTTTTGGTTAAGGTGATTTTGCTTAAATTGATTGAAGGGCTAGTGGAGCTTGTAGGAATCGGTGGTGGTGTACTTGCTTTATTTGCAGAACTGCCCGCTTTTTGCGTGTTAATAGGTCTTTGGGTATTGATAGGTTGTGACTGACCCTGTGACTGGTTTTGAGCTTGACTTTGCGCCTGACTTTGAGCTTGGGACTGAGTCGGCGCTTCATCAGCAATCTCAACACCGAAATGCTCAGACAACGGTTTAAGACCACCTTCAAAACCTTGAGCGATGAAACGAAACTTCCAGCTACCTTGCCGACGATAACATTCAGCTAAGATAATGGCTTTTTCATTACGTCCAGTGCTACTGAGCTGGCAAGTCATCAATATTTGGCTACCTTGCAGCACTTGAATATCTACATCGCCGACTTGAGCCAGTGTCTGCGCGCTAGAAAACGCAAGGGCAATCTTATCAATACTCGCGGGCTGCACAGGCAAGTTGATATCAAAAAACCCATCGCTATCATGACCTCGGAAACTCACGCTACCATCATCACTACGCGTCTGTCCATAAAATATCATGTCACCATCGCCGCGTACTTTACCTTCACTTGTTAGGCGATAAGCGGCACAATCGATAGCATTTTGGCTTAAAATTCTGATACTAATATTATCAGTTGGTAGTGGTGCATTAGCACCTGCAACCAGTTTTTGAGGTTGGGCTTGACTCATAATATGTCCTTTGAATTACTTATTATCTCGTTTTGTTTATTGTATTAACTATCTTCATATAGTAGCACGGATATTACTAGAGTTTTAATAAGCAAACTCGCTAAGTAAATAGTCAACAAACCGCCTTACAAATCCTTGATACTATTTCATCAGGAGCATTTATAACTGCTGGCAGTTGTATATAATGGAGCATACGCTAAGCAACCACTCTTTGATAATTATCTCGATTTATCTAACTACCTATAAAATTTATTATAACGCTGAGAGAACTATGGATAACCCTGAAAACACCAATCATAATACAACAGTAGCCGCTTGGTTAGCTGAAGGTCAATCCAGCCAGCGTGATATGTTAGCAAGCTTGCAATCCCTAAAAACCAGATCTGATACGCCATTTAATATCATTGCGTCCCATCGCCAAAATAGACCTGAGATTTTTGAATTTGCTGATAGTTTTTACCTTGAGCCATCTTTAAATCCCTTAGATGATAATGAGCAACCGATACCCGAAGCTATTATTCCACGCTGGCAATTTGTACTGGAACAAGCCAAGCAGCATAACGTGAAAGTGCTACTTACGGGTCGCAATGGTATCGACTACGAGGCGCAGCGCGAAGCATTTAGTGCGGCTGGTATTCGTCTATTGACAGGGGCAACTAGCGTAGCAGCATTAGAATCAATCGATGACAAGTTTGCCTTTATGCAGCATTGCCACTTGCATAATATTCCAGTTGCAGATGCGTGGCGTTTTGATAATACTGCTGAACTTGACGCTTTACTTGCCGAACATGGTCATCAACCCTTATGCGTTAAGCCTGTTACCGGTATATTTGCACAAGGATTTTGGCGACTTGATTCAGGTAAAGAAGAGGATGGGACCTACGATAGCTTTGAGCATCTGTACTTTACCGAAGAGAAGAAGATTAGTACCGACCAGTTTTTGAATGCCTATACTAATAGCCAAATGATACACGAACGCCCTATCCCAATGCTGTTGATGCCTTACTTATCCGGGCAAGAGTATTCTATCGATGTCGTGTGCGAATATGGTGAAGTCTTAGCAGCAATCACTCGCCATAAAACCGGTAAAATCCAGCACATCGGCTATGAGCGTTCAGTTATGAATGTCGTCATTCCATTGATTAAAGTTTTCGGCTGCGATGGTATCGTCAGTGTACAGACTAAGGCAGATGATACTGGCCAGCAGCGCGTCCTTGAGATTAACAGCCGCCCATCAGGTGGCATTGGTTATACGACTCACAGCGGTGTAGACTTAACGCAAGTAGGATTTTCCTATTGGTTAGGCTTAACCGAAAAACCTGATTTAGATGATATCATCCAGAAGATGACACCTTGTCAAGTACGCTCCATTATGACAAGTGTCATGATCGATGATTAGATGATTACCCTAAAAGTAGTGAGTTACAGCATCTAAAGGACTGAGCAGATTTTTTAAACAGTCAGGCACAAAAAAGGTTTTTAG